>JBEKBS010000008.1:0-98224 GCA_050015275.1 Candidatus Aminicenantales bacterium
ACGCCGCCCTTCATGACGAAACGCACGTCCCGGACGGCCTGGATGTTCTGTGTCGGATCGCCGTCCACGGCCACCAGGTCCGCCAGGAAATTGGCCCGGATCCGGCCAAGCTGATCCTGCATGCGGATGATCTGGGCGTTGACCGCGGTAGCCGCCAAGAGGGCCTGCGTCGGGGTCATGCCTCCGCGCACCATCCACTCGAGCTCGCGGTAGTTCGTGCCGTGAGCGAAGACGCCGACGTCGCTGCCCAGCCCTATCGTGACGCCGACCGCGAGGGCCGTCTTGAAGGCCCGCAACGCCTGCTGCATTCCCGGCGTCGGGGGTTGCCCCTGCTTATACCCCTCGAAGTACTCCGCGTAAGCCTCCTCGGCTGTCAGCGTGGGCAAATAGGCCACTCCGTGCTGGAGCATGAGGCGGAAAATGTCTTCGGTGCCGCCATAGCCGTGTTCGATCGTATCCACGCCGGCAACGGTCGCCCGGCGCATCCCCTCCGCAGTCGTGGCGTGGGCGGATACCGGACGGCCGGCGGAGTGAGCTTCTGCGACCAGCGTCCGCAACTCCTCTTCGCTGAAGGTCGGGACCGTCCCGCTCACCCCATGCCGATAGTCCGCATATACCTTGACCCAATCGGCGCCGTGCCCGACCTGCTCGCGGACCGCCTTTATGATCTCGGCCTGCCCGCTCACTTCCTGACCGCCTTTCGGCAGGATGAGGTCGGGAGCAAAACCGGCCGGCCCAGGCCCATAGCTCGCGGTGGCGACGATCGCCAGCGTCGCCACGAGCAGGCGCGGCCCGGGGACGAGCCCCTCGCGGATGGCCCGCTGTACGGAGATATCCGCGTAGCCTGCGCCTTCGGTCCCGAGGTCCCGGAGAAGGGTGAACCCGCCCATGAGGGTGCGCTCGCAGTGGATCACGGCCTCAATGGTCCGATAGGCGAGTGGCTCTTTCAAAACCTGGTCGTTCCAGAGCGTCTCGTTATAGGGGTGGAGGAAAATGTGCGAATGGATGTCCATCAGACCCGGCAGGAGGGTCATCCCGGGCAGTTCGATCGTCTTTGTCCCTCCAGGGAAAGAGACCTGCGCCTTGGGCCCGACGGCGGCGATCCTGTCTCCTTTCACAAGCACGACCCAACCTTCATGGATCTTGCCGTCCTCGGCGTCGAACACCCGCGCCGGCCTGAGGAGGGTGAGCGCCGCTGCATTTTGGACGTCAGGGGGCGGATCGCCGAGGGCGCCTCCCCGGGCGGCCCCTGAAACCGGCGAAAAGGCAAGCCCCGTACTGATCAGAAGGAACAGCACGTTTTTCAGGATCCGTTCGATCGCGGCGTGTCTCATGCGGGTCCTCCTTCCGGTCTGGCCGGGACGGTCACTCGGCGCGGCATTGCTCAAGGCCGCCCGGGACGGAATGCTAAATCATGACGAGAAGAGATGTCAAGGCGGGCGGACAGATCCGCCATTTTGACTTGGCCCAACCTCTATGTTATAAATTCGTTCCGTAAGAGCGCGTTATCGACATCCATGGAGCTTCCGATTCCGGTTTTGTTGAGGCCTTAGAAAAAAGGAGACGGAGACATGCTATCTGGAGCCTATACGCTGCTGATGACTCCCTTCCACAACGATCTGTCTCTGGATGAGAAGGGACTGAGGACGCTTGTCCGGGCCCAGGTGGAGGGCGGCATCCACGGGATCGCTCCGCTCGGCGTGACGGGCGAGAGCCCGGCCATGACCGAGAAGGAGATCGCCCGGCTGGTGGAGATCGTCGTCGGGGAAGCCGGGGGAAAGTGCAGGGTGGCGCCGGACACCTGCTCCTGCAACCTCGACCAGACGATCTCGCGCGCGAAGCTCTATGCGGACCTGGGCTGCGACTACGCTGTCGTCTTCGCCCCCTTCCTCGTCAAGCCCGCGCAGGCCGGGGTCGTCGATTTCTATCTGAAGGTGGCCGACGCTTCAAGGATCCCGGTGATCCTGCACAACGCCCCCGAGAGGGTCGGCATCAACGTCGAGCCCAAGACCTATGCCAAGCTCATCGGCCACGGGAATATCATCGCGACCAAAGACGGCAATATGCAAATGGACCACCTGGCCAAAGTCCTCTATCTGGCCCGCGGGACCTCCTTCAGCGTCCTCACGGGAAAGGACACGACGTGCTGGCCGCTGATGTCCTTCGGCGGCAGCGGGGTCTTTACGGTCGCCGGGAACATCATCCCCGCGGTCATGCGCGACCTCGTGGACTTTGGCCTCCGGGGGGAGGCCGACAAGGCCCTGGAGCTGCATGTCCGGTACTACGAGCTCTTTGAGGCCTTGCGTCTCGAAACCAACCCCATGGCCGTCAAGGAAGCGCTCGCCCTCATGGGTTTGCCCGGAGGCCCCCTGCGCCCGCCCCTGACGAGATTGGGGGAGGCGAGCCGCGGTCTCCTCAAGAGGCTGCTCGAAGAACGGCATCTGATTTGAAAAAGGAAATCCTCGTCCGGGCTCCGGCGACCGTCGCCAATTTCGGCCCCGGTTTCGATATCTTCGCCCTGGCCCTGGAAAAGCCCTTCGACCTTCTGAGGATCCGGGCGACCCCCGCGGCAGGGATCCGGATCCGCATCACCGACGGACGTTCTAGCCTGCCGACCAAGCCCGAAGAGAACACGGCCGGCCTCGCGGCCATCCATTTTTTCAAAAAGACGGGGAGGGGAGGGGGGGCCTCCATCGAGATCATCAAGAGGATGCCGACCGGCGCCGGGCTGGGCTCGTCGGCGGCCTCGGCGGTCGCCGCCGTTCATGGCCTCAACGAGATCTTTCAGACGGGGCTCGAGGCGGTCGAGGTCATCGGGCTCGCCAGCCTCGGGGAAGCCGCCTCGGGCGGCACTCCGCATGCCGATAACGTCGCCGCCTGCGGGCTCGGCGGCTTCGCCTTCATCAAGAACACCAGCCCGCTCCGCATTGAAAAGATCGACGTCCCCCCGATCCCTGTCGTCATCCGCGTCAGGAAAAAATCCCAAACGACGACCCGCGCCCTGATCCCGGGCCAATTCGCTCTGCCCCTGATGAAAGAACAGATGGCCGGTTGCGCCACGCTGATCCATGCGTTGCTCGGGGGGGACGTGAAGAAGATCGGCGAAGCCGTCAACCGGGACCATATCTCCGAGCCCGTCCGCTCGCGCTCCATCCCCGATTATGACGAGCTCAAACGGAGAGCCCTTGAGGCGGGTGCGTACGGATGCAACGTCAGCGGCGGCGGGTCGTCGGTCTTCGCGATCTGCGCGGCGGACGGGACCGAAGCGGTGGCGGAGGCCATGCGAAGCCTTCGCGGCCCCGGAGAGGCCGAGCCCGAAGTGATCATTACGCGATCATCCAATCAGGGGGTCATGGAAGTCCATGGACTATAAGCAAATCGCCGCGCTCATCGCCAACAGCAAGAAAACGACCCACGCCAAGGTCTTTGTTCAGGGCCGCTTGACCCTGAAGGATTTCGAGAGCGCCGAGTTCAAGGCGTTCGGGGCCGGGGACTTCTGGGTCCTGATCGGCGACGACCGGCCCATCGAGCGATGGCTGAAGCGCCACCGGAGAAAGATCTCGGCCACCCATATCGAGGTCTCAAGCCGCTACTCGGCGCTGCCTCTTCTCGACCTGCGCCGGGTCCAGGCCCGGGTCGAACCCGGGGCCATCATCCGGACCGGCGCGCAGATCGGCAGGGATTGCGTGATCATGATGGGCGCGGTCATCAACATCGGGGCCAGGGTCGGGGCCCGGACGATGATCGACATGAACGCCGTGATCGGCGCCCGGGCGCTCATCGGGAAAAACTGTCACATCGGCGCCGGCGCGGTCATCGCCGGGATCCTCGAACCTCCGAGCGCGCGCCCCGTCATCATCGGCGATAATGTCCTCGTCGGCGCCAACGCCGTGGTCCTCGAAGGGGTGAAAGTCGGCCGGGGAAGCGTCGTGGCAGCGGGAGCCGTCGTGACGAAGAACGTCCGTCCGGGCGTCGTCGTGGCGGGGGTCCCGGCGGCGGTCATGAAGAGGGTCCAGGACATCGCCTCGAAGGACAAGATCGCGATCCTCCCCAGCCTGCGGGGACATCACCGATAATCCCCCGGAGGACGTGTCTTGAGGGGGCGCCGTCGTGAAGGAGAGGCTTCGGTTGCGACTTTTTGACCTCGCCAAATCGCTCATCAACATCCCGTCCGTCACGGGGTCCGAGGGGCCCCTCGCTGATTTCCTTATCCATCTCCTCGGCGAAGAGTCGTTCGACGTCCGATCCCAGGACGTCGGGGCGGGACGGAAAAACGTCATCGCCGGGCTCGGGGAAACACCGGCCGTCATCCTCTGCACCCACCTCGATACCGTGCCTCCGTGGTTCGGCGCCGCGGAGGACGACCTCCACATTTACGGCCGCGGCGCCTGCGACGCCAAAGGGATCATGGCGGCCATGATCGTGGCCGCAGCGGGGCTGCGGGACGAGGGCCTGAAAAAAATCGGGCTCCTCTTCGTCGCGGGCGAGGAAACAGACAGCCTCGGGGCCCGGGAGGCGAACATGCGGGCGCCGAGATCCCGGTTCATCATTGTCGGAGAGCCGACCGGGAACAAGCTGGCCACGGCCCACAAGGGAGTTTTGACTCTCACCCTGGAAGCGGCCGGCAAATCGGCCCACTCCGCGTATCCTGAACTTGGGGAATCGGCCGTCCTGAAGCTCCTGGACGTCCTGCAGGATATCCGCCGCTTGAAATTCGGTATCGACCCGGTCCTGGGTCCGACGCACATGAACGTAGGCCGGATCGAGGGCGGTTCCGCCCCGAATGTCATCCCTGGGTCGGCCAGCGCGGTCATCTCCTGCCGCACCGGCGAATCACCGGACCTCGTGCTGTCCAAGATCGAAGCCGCCGCCGCCGGCCGCGTCCGGATCTCCGTTTCAGCAAGGTCCGAGCCGCAGGTGTTGTTCACGGTCCCGGGCATTGAACAGGAAGTCATGCCGTTTGGGACGGACATCCCCTACCTCAAAGCGTTCGGCAAACCCCTGCTTCTCGGCCCGGGATCCGTCCTCGACGCCCACGCGGATCATGAAAAGGTGGAGAAAAAACAACTGGAGGAGGCCGTCGCCATTTATCAAGGACTGGTCCGAAGGCTGCTCAACGAATGAGAGACGTGGACGCGATCCTGAGCCTCCGCATGCGGGGCATGGAAAAGACCATGATCCGGCAGATCAATAATCTTGCCGACCCGTCCTGCATCAATCTCGGGCTCGGCGAACTCCAATTCCCGACGCCGAAAGCCATCCTGTCCCACGTCCGCGAAAACCTGGACGCCTGGCCTCTCGGCTATTCGCCGAACGAAGGCTTTCCCGAGCTCCGGGAGCTCATCGCGGGCCGGGCGGGATATCCGCTTTCCCCGGAGCAAGTTTGTGTCACTGTGGGCGCTGAGGAAGCGCTGATGGACGTCCTCATGGTCCTTGCTGGCGCCGGGGATGAAATCCTGATCCCTGACCCCGGCTTTCCCGCGTATCCATCGCTTGTCCGTCTGGCCGGAGCTGAGCCCAGATTCTATCCCCTCCTTTCCAAGGATGGTTTCCAATTCAGGGCCGAGAACGTCCTCAGCCGGATCACCCCAAAGACCAAGGCGATCATCATCAATAGCCCACACAATCCGACGGGGACTGTGCATTCCTCTGAAGAGATCGAAAAAATGGCTTCGGCCTTAAGATCCTCCGCCGTGATGGTCATTTCCGACGAGGTCTACCGGGATATTGTCTTCGAAGAGCCGGCGGCTTCGCCGGCCCCTTATCTGGACCGTTGCATCACGGTCAATAGCCTTTCGAAAAGTTTCGCCATGACCGGCTGGCGGATCGGCTGGTGCGCCGCACCGCCGGACGTGGCCAAGGCGATCAGGACTTTTCATCAGCTGGCCGTGATGTGCGCCACGTCCCTTTCCCAATACGCCGCGATCCATGCCCTGAGGGGATTCGCGGACGACGAAAAAGGGCGCAATGTGGCCGAGTTGGAAAAAAGGCGGGACTTCGCGATGAGCTGCGTTGATCGGTACCTGGGCCTGCCCTATGTCAAGCCGGCGGGGACGTTTTATCTGTTCCTGGACATTTCCGCGAAAACGGCGAAATATGGAAATTCCCTCGAGGTGGCCTTGAAACTCCTGCGCGGGGAGAAGGTCGTCACGATTCCGGGAAGCGCCTTTGGCCGGAACGGTGAGGGCTATCTCCGCCTATCGTTCGCCCCCGGGCCGGAGATGATCGAAGAAGGGATCAAACGCATCGGCCGTTTTTTTTCGTAGCCCGGGCCTCGCCCGGTCCGTGGCGCGGATGGGGATCACCGCGACGGGGACGGTCCGGACGCGACGGGGTCCGAGCTGCGCCATCCGCCGCCTAACGCCTCGATCAGGCCGACGCTGGCCGTCATCTGGCGGGTGAGCAGCTGGACGGCCAGCAGCTCGTTGGCGAGCGCCGTCGTCTGGGCCGTCACAACTTCGAGGTATGAGGTGACCCCGTTCATGTACCGGTTATTGGCCAGCTTGAGCGCAAGTTCGGCTTGGGCCACGGCCTCGCCCTGGTACTGAGTCTCTCCAGCCAGGATCTTAAGGGCGGCGAGGTTGTCTTCGACCTGCCCGAAGGCGGTCAGGACCGTTTCCCGATATCCCGCGACGGTGGCGTCGTACGCCGCGACCGCCTGACGTTTCACGGCGCTGCGTTGACCGCCGTCGAAGATGGTCTCGAATAGGGACGCCCCCAAAGACCAGAGCCGGTTCGGCAGCGAGAACAGGCCGGCCAGCTTCGAACCCGCGTATCCGGCATCTCCCGAAAGGCTCAAGGTGGGGAAGTATCCCGCCATGGCGACGCCGATCTGAGCGTTGGCCGCGGCCATCTGCCGCTCCGAGGCGGCGATATCCGGGCGCCGCTCGAGGAGTTCTGAAGGCAGTCCGATGGGGATCTCAGGCAACACGACCTGGATCGGGGCCGGAGGGACCGAAAACTCCGCCGGCGGTTTGCCGACGAGGACCGCCAGGGCATGCTCGAGCTGGGCCCGTGAGATGCCCAAGTCGGTGGCCTGGGCCAACGTCGCGTTGAGCTGTGTCTTGGCCTGCGCCACATCGACGCCCGACACGACGCCCTGCTTGAAACGGCTTTCCGTGATCTCCACCGTCGTCCGATAGCCGGCCGCGGTCTTGTTCAGGAGCTCGATCTCCGCGTCCAGCCCGTGGAGCAGGAAATAGTCCAGCGCCAATTCTGCGTGCATCGCCAGCCGCACGCCCTCGAGGTCAGCCGCGCTGGCTTGGGCACTCGCCAGGCTGGCCTGAACGCTGCGGCGTATCCGGCCGAAGAGGTCGAGCTGCCAGCTCAGGTCGACAGGCACCTCGTAGACGGTGACGGCCGGCGCGGCTTGCCCGGACCCTGGCGATTGAGTGACCGTCCCCCCGCTCGAGCGCGTGACCGAGGGTCCCACGCCGACGGCGGGGAAAAGCGCGGAACGGACATTGCCGACGAGCGCCCGGGCGCCCCGGTACTGGGCCTCCGCCACGGCGATGGCCTGGTTCGAGACGCTGATCTCTTCCTCCAATGAGTTGAGCTCGGGGTCGCGAAAGATCTCCCACCATTTCCCGCGCCGGGCCTCGTCGTTCGGCTGCGCGGCCTTCCAGGTCACGGCGGCCGCCGTCCCCTCCTTGGGCATTTCCTTATATCCCTGCGGAACGGGCGCTGAGGGTTTCCGGTATGTGGGGCCGACCAGGCAGGCCCCGACGAATAGGATCGGCATGACCATTAGAACGCGTCTCAACCTCATGCTCCCTCCCTGTGAGAAGCGAAGCGGCGGACAAGCCTCCGCCGGGCCGCCGCCAGACGTAGCCGGAAGCGGTCAAGATAGAGATAGACTACGGGCGTTGTGAACAGCGTCAGCATCTGGCTGAAGATGAGCCCGCCGACGATCGCAATGCCCAGCGGCCGGCGCAGCTCCGACCCCGTGCCGCCGCCAATCGCGAGCGGCAGCCCGCCCAGGAGGGCGGCCATGGTCGTCATGGTGATCGGGCGGAACCGGAGCAGGCACGCCTGGAAGATCGCTTCCTCGGGTTTCTTCTTCTCAGCCCGCTCGGCGTCGATGGCGAAATCGATCATCAGGATCGCGTTTTTCTTGACGATGCCGATGAGCAGGATGATGCCGATTAGGGCGATGACCGAAAGCTCGGTCCGGAATAAAAGCAGCGCCAGGAGCGCGCCGACTCCGGCCGAGGGCAGCGTCGAGAGGATCGTCACCGGGTGGATCAGGCTTTCGTAAAGGATGCCGAGCACGATGTAAACGGCTAGGAGCGCCGCGAGGATCAGGAGATTTTCGTTGGCGAGCGACGACTGAAACGCCTGGGCCGTCCCCTGGAAACTGCCGCGGATGCTGGCCGGCAGACGGAGATCCGCTTCGGTGCGCGTGATCGCGTCCATGGCCGTCCCGAGCGCCATGCCGACGGGCAAGTTGAAAGAAATCGTCACCGAGGGGAACTGCCCCTGGTGGTTGACCGTCAAGGGGGCCGTCCTGGGCTCGAAACGGGTGAAGGCCGCGAGCGGCACGAGGCCGGAATTCGAGGTCGGGACGTAGATGAGTTTGAGGCCTTCAGGGTTCTGCCAGTACTTCGGCTCGACCTCCATGACCACATGATACTGGTTCAGCGCCGTATAGATGGTCGAGACCTGACGCTGGCCGAAGGCGTCATAAAGATAGTCGTCCATCATCTGCGGCGTGATGCCGAGCCGGGAGGCCGTGGTGCGGTCGATAGTCAGCTCGGCCTCGAGCCCTTTGTTCTGTTGGTCGCTGTTGACGTCGGTGAGTTCTTTGAGGAGGCGCAGCTTCTCATAGACACGGGGCGCCCACCTGAACAGCTCGTCCGGGTTATCGCCCCGGAGTGTGTATTGATACTGGGCCGCACCGAAACGGCCGCCGACGCGCAGGTCCTGGTTCGACTGCAAGTAGAGCGTGGCTCCGGGGACATGAGAGAGTTTCCCGCGCAGGCGTGCGATGACCTGGTCGGCCGTCACGTCGCGCTCCTCCTTGGGTTTCAGGCTCATGAACGTCCGGCCCGAATTGACGGTGCCGCCGCCGAGGAATCCAGCGACATTCTCGACGGCGGGGTCACTGGTCACCGTATCGACGAACTCGGTGAGCCGCCTCCGCTGAGCTTGGAACGACGTGTCCTGGTCCGCGATGATCGAACCCGTTAAACGGCTTGTGTCCTGCTGGGGGAAGAAACCCTTCGGGATCTTGACGTACAGGAAGATTGTTGCAGCCATTGTGATCAGGGTCACGGCCAGAGTCAGGGGTTGGTGGCGGAGGACCCAGCCGAGCGCCCGTTCATAGCCGCGGAGAATCGCGGCGAACCAACGCTCGCTCGCCCGGAACAGCCGCCCGCCGCGGTCCTGGCTATGCGGCTTGAGGAGCTTGGCGCACATCATCGGCGTCGCCGTCAGCGATACGACGAGGGAGACGCCGATGGCGATCGACAGAGTGACGGCGAACTCCCGGAAAAGGCGCCCGACGATGCCGCCCATGAGCAGGATGGGAATGAAGACGGCGATGAGCGACAGGCTGATCGAAAGGACCGTGAACCCGATCTCCTCGGCGCCCTTCAAAGCGGCGGCCATCGGCGACATGCCGGCCTCGAGGTGCCTGGTGATATTCTCGATGACGACGATGGCGTCGTCGACCACGAACCCGGTCGCGATCGTCATGGCCATGAGCGACAGGTTGTCGATGCTGTACCGCAGGAGATACATCACGCCGAGAGTCCCGATCAGGGAGATCGGCACGGCGATGCTCGGGATGAACGTCGAACGCACGCTCCGGAGGAAAAGGAAGACGACCAGGATGACCAGGCTGAGGGCGATGAGGAGCGTGATCTTGACGTCCCGGACCGAGGCCCGGATCGTCCGCGTGGCGTCGATGAGAACCGACAGGTCGATGGTCGGCGGGATCATGGCCCGGAGCTGTGGCAGGACGGCCCGGACGCCCTCCACGGTGGCGATGATATTGGCGCCCGGCTGGCGGGAAATGATCATGATAATGGCGGGCTTGCCGTTCGCCAGACCGGCCGTGCGAATGTCCTCGACGGAATCGGTGACGTTAGCGACATCCGCCAGCCGGACCGCGGCGCCGTCGCGGAAGCTGACGATGAGCGGCCGGTACTCGGCCGCGAGCCGGAGCTGGTCCGTCGTCGACAGGGACCAGACCTGATTGATGCCGGCGACCTCGCCCTTGGGCCGGTTGGCATTGGCCGACGCGAGCGACGCCCGGATGTCCTCAAGCCCGAGCCCGGTGCTGTTCAAGGCCACCGGGTTGATGTCGACACGGACCGCCGGGAGGGCGCCGCCGCCGACCGTGACCTGTCCCACTCCGGGGACCTGGGCCAGCTTCTGTTGCAGGACGGACGAGGCGATATCGTACATCCGCGCGCGTTCGACCACTTCGGAGGAGAGCGACAGGAGCATGATCGGCGCGTCCGCCGGGTTGACTTTGCGGTAGCCGGGGTTGCTGGGGAGGTTCTTCGGAAGCTGGCCCCGGGCGGCGTTGATGGCGGCCTGGACATCCCTGGCGGCGGCGTCGATATTGCGGTTGAGGTCGAATTGGAGGGTGATACTGGTCGAGCCGAGACCGCTCGACGAGGTCATCTCCGTGATCCCGGCTATCCGGCCGAATTGTCGCTCGAGAGGCGTTGCGACGGACGAGGCCATCGTCTCGGGGCTGGCCCCCGGAAGTCCCGCAAAAATGCTGATCGTCGGAAAGTCGACTAGGGGGAGCGGCGAGACCGGCAGGAACTTATACCCGACCGCGCCGGCCAAGGCGATGGCGATGAGCATCAAGGTCGTCGCCACCGGGCGGCGGATGAACGGCGCGGAGATATTCACGCCCCGTCCCCCCGCGGATGCCCGGCTGAATTGCGCTTCCCCGCTCCCGTGACGCGCTGGGACAGGCGGTCAAAGGCGAGGTAGATCACCGGCGTCGTGTACAAGGTCAACATCTGGCTAAAGATCAGGCCGCCGACGATGGCGATACCCAGAGGATGCCGGAGCTCCGACCCGATTCCCGAACCCACGGCCAGGGGAACGCCGGCCAGCAGCGCCGCCATCGTCGTCATCAGGATCGGCCGGAACCGCAGGAGCGCGGCCTGGTGGATGGCGGCGAGGGCGGGCTTGCCTTCCTGGCGCTGGGCGTCAAGGGCGAAGTCGATCATCATGATGGCATTCTTCGCGACGATGCCGATGAGGAGGATGATCCCGATGAGGGAGATGACGGAAAAGTCCGTGCGGAAAAGCATCAGGGACAGCAGCGCCCCGATCCCGGCCGAGGGCAGAGTGGAGAGGATCGTCACCGGATGGATATAGCTCTCATAGAGCACGCCGAGGAGGATGTAGACGGTGATGATGGCGGCGAGGAGCAGGAACGGCGTGTTCACCATCGAGGCCCGGAAGGCCTGGGCCGTGCCCTGGAAACCCCGCTGAATGCTCAACGGGAGGCCGACCTCGAGGGCCGCTTTATCGACGGCCCGCACGGCTTCGCCCAGCGAGGCGTTGGGGGCAAGGTTGAAGGAGACGGTGACCACCGGGAACTGCCCCTGGTGGTTCACGGCCAGCGGGACGTTGGAGACCCGAACGTCGGCGAACGAGCCCAGCGGGACGGATCCGCCGCCGCCGGACCTCAGACGGACGCGTTCGAGGTCCTCCGGCTGCTTTTGAAATTCCGGCTGGGTCTCGAGGACGACGCGGTATTGGTTGAGCTCCGTGAACATGATGGAGACTTGCCGCTGCCCGTAGGAATCGTAGAGCGCGTCGTCGAGCATCTGAGGCGTGATGCCGAGCCGCGAGGCGGTCGTGCGGTCGAGCGTCAGATGGGCTTCGAGCCCTTCGGTCTGCTGGTCGCTGGCCACGTCGCGGAGCTCCGGGAGGGTCCGCAGGCGCGTGACAAAGCGGGGCGCCCAGGCGGCGAGTTCCCGGGCATCGGGGTCCTCGAGGCTATATTGGAATTGTGTGCGGCTGACGCGGTCTTCCACGGTCAGCTCCTGGACCGGCTGCATGAAAAGCGTGATGCCTGCGACCTCCGCCAGCCGCGGTTGCAGGCGCCGGATGATCTCGCTTGAGCTCGCCTTCCTCCTCCCTAGAGGGACGAGGTTGATCTGGATGCGCCCGCTATTGACCGTGGTATTGGTGCCGTCGATGCCGATGAACGAGGAGAGACTTTCGATCGCCGGGTCCTTGAGGATCATCTGGGCCAGGGCCTGCTGCCGCTCGGCCATGGCTGCGAAGGAGACCGTCTGCGGCGCCTCGGAGATGCCCAGGATGACTCCCGTATCCTGCACGGGGAAGAACCCTTTGGGGATCACGAAATAGAGCACGACGGTCAGCACGAGCGTCCCCACGGCCACGACGAGCGTCTCCCTCCGGTGCCGGAGCACCCAGGTCAGCGTCCGGTCATAGAATTTGATGACCTGGTCGAACGCATGCTGGGAGGTCCGGTAGAAACGGCTCCGTTCCGACTCCGGCTTGGTCCGCAAGAGCTTGCTGCACATCATCGGCGTCAGGGTCAGGGAGACGGCCATGGAGATGAGAATGGTCACCGACAGAGTGACGGCGAACTCGCGGAAGAGACGGCCGACGACATCGCCCATGAACAGGAGCGGGATGAGCACGGCGATCAGCGAGACCGTCAGGGACATGATGGTGAAGCCGATCTGTTCCGAACCCTGGAGGGCCGCCTTGAGCGGGGGGACGCCCTGTTCGATGTAGCGGGAGATGTTTTCGATCATTACGATGGCATCGTCGACGACGAAACCGGTCGCGATCGTCAGGGCCATCAAGGTCAGGTTGTTCAGGCTGAAGCCGAGAAGATAGATGACTCCGAACGTGCCGACGAGAGAGAGCGGCACGGCGACGCTCGGGATCACCGTCCCTGCGGCCGTGCGCAGGAAAAGGAAGATGACCGTGACGACGAGGGCGATCGTCAGCAGGAGCTCGAATTCGACATCGCGGACCGAGGCCCGGATCGTCGTCGTGCGGTCGGTCAGGATCGAAACCTTCACCGAGGAGGGCAGCGAGGCCCGGAGCTGCGGCAGCAGCCGCTTGATGCGGTCGGCGACGGAAATGATGTTGGCGCCGGGCTGGCGCTGGATGTTGACGATGACCGCCGGCACCCGGTTCATCCAGGCGGCCTGCTTCACGTTCTCGGCGGCGTCGATGACCTTGGCCACATCGGAGAGCCGGACCGGCGCCCCGTTGCGGTAGGCGATGACGAGCGGGCGATAGTCCGCGCTCGTGAGGAGTTGGTCATTCGCCCAGATCGTATACGCCTGCAGCTGACCGTCGAAGGAGCCCTTGGCCTGGTTGACGTTCGCCTTAGCGATGGCGCTCCGGACATCCTCCATGGTGAGCCCGAGCGACGAGAGCGCGACGGGATTGACCTGGACGCGGACGGCGGGCTTCTGGCCGCCGCTGATGCTGACGAGACCGACTCCGGGCAGCTGCGCGATTTTCTGGGCGAACCGCGTGTCCGCGTAATCCTCAACCTTGGAGAGGGCCAGGGTGTCTGACGTGAGCGCCAGGGTCAGGATCGGCGCGTCGGCAGGGTTGATCTTGCTGTAGATCGGCGGGTTCGGCAAGTCGTCCGGGAGGTAGGTCCCGGCCGCATTGATCGCGGCCTGAACCTCCTGCTCCGCGACATCGATGTTCAAGTCCAGGACGAATTGGAGCGTGATGAGCGAGCTCCCGGAGGAGCTCGTCGACGTCATCTGGTTCAGACCGGGCATCTGCCCGAACTGGCGTTCAAGGGGCGCCGTCACGGCCGAGGCCATGACGTCGGGGCTCGCCCCCGGGTAGAATGTCACGACCTGGATCGTGGGATAGTCCACTTGGGGCAGCGCCGAGACCGGGAGCTGCCGGAAGCCGATGGCTCCGGCGATGAGCAACCCCACCATCAGGAGAGAGGTCGCGATCGGCCGTTGGATAAAAGGCCGGGAGGGGTTCATGAGGAACGTTTCCTGGGGGCGGCGCCGCTTTCGGCACCGGCCATCGCGACCCGGGTTCCTGACTGGAGCTTGTCGACGCCGTCGATGACGACCGTTTCCCCGGCCGAAATCCCGGAACGGATCGAGGTGTCATCGCCCTCCGTGCGCTGCACGTCGACGTTGCGGATCTCGACGGTCTGGTCCGACTTGACGACGTAGACGTACGTGGACTGGGAAGGGCCGCGCTGGAGCGCGGCGGTCGGCACAATCACCGTGCCGTGGAGAGTGTCGACGAGGAGCTTGACATCGATCGCCTGGTTCGGGTAGAGCGCGTAGTCCTCATTGGGGAAGAGGGCCTTGATCCGGACCGTGTTCGTGCTCAGATCGACCTGGTTGTCGACCGCCAGCACGGAACCGACGGCGAGCTGGCGAGTGATATCCTGGTCCCAGGCCTCGACGGGGAGCTTGTTCCCGGCCCGGAGCCGCTGCAGGACCTGCGGCAGAGCGGGGGCGGGGATGGTGAAGACGGCGCTGATCGGCTGCTGCTGGGTGATGACCACGAGCCCGCCGGCGTCGGCGGCATGGACGATATTCCCGGGGTCAACCAGCCGGAGGCCGACATTGCCCGAGATGGGCGCCGTGATGCGGCAGTAGATGAGGTTGAGATTGGCGCTGTCGACCTGGGCTTGGTCACTCTTCAGGTTCGCCTCGTACTGATCGACCAAGGCCGCCTGGGTGTCGAGTTGCTGGCGAGGGATGGAGTTGTCTTGGATCAAGACTCCGTAGCGCTTCAGGTCGAGCCTGGCGTTGGCCAGAGCCGCTTGATCTTTGGCCAGCTGTCCCTGGGCCTGGTGAAGCTGGACTTCGAAGGGGCGCGGATCGAGCATCGCCAGAAGGTCTCCCTCCCGGACGAGTTGCCCTTCACGATAGGCCACGTTGATGAGCTGGCCGTCCACCCGGGTCCGGACGGTGACGGTCTTGAGGGGCATGACCGTGCCGACGCAATTGTTGATGTAGACCCCGAGGTCCGCGATCTTGGCGACGGCCCCGGTCACCGGGACCGCGCGCGCCGCCGCGTCGCGTCCGGCCCCGAGGTTTTTCGAGGACTGGCCGGAAAGCGATCGCCTCCATAGGAAGGATCCTACGAGAACGATCGCGACCAACCCCAGGACCCACGGCCAGCGGCGGCGTCTGGGCGCTTGCGGTTCGGCTTCGTTGACGTCCATCAAAGAGTTCGATGGACTGTCGCCTGGGGAATTGTTCTTTTGGGAGTTCATTGATCGTGCCTCCGAGCGAAACCCGGGAGCGGCCCGGGCGCTTTGCCTCATATGCTTATTTGGACTATGGCCACCCGTCTTAATCGAATCCGGCCTGCCTACACAAAGACAAAATTATATTCCCTGAGGCGCGGTCCTGTCAAGAATCTGAACTCGTCCACTCCGGCGGAAAGTTTTTGGGGGAGCTTCTTTTCCGCAAGGCCGTGGGCCGTTCTATGAGCGCATCCTGGGGCCTCAACAAAACCTTCCGAATCAGAAGAGAAGCTGTCCTCGGAAAAGGACAGAGGGCCGGTCTCAATGTTCGAAAGTCCCTCCCCTCCCGCCGGCCTGAAAGCCACAGGCAGGAGGGCGCTTAATAACCTGAAATTAAATAATTTATGCGCATTTCCGGGACTCCCAAAGCGGCCTATCAACCTCCGGAACGTTTTCTTGGTATGGTTCTTGCTTTATGGTCCATTTGGACGACTAAATGAATTGATATCAAGGAGGAGAAACGATGAAAGCAAAGTGGCTGACAATCATATTCTTGGCCGCTCTCACGCTGGGGATCGTGTCCTGCTACCGTCCTTACGGATACAGTTTCTACCCGGACGTGCCGCGTTTCGCCCCGACCGATCCGGGGGCCGTCGAGCTTCTGAGGCACGAGACGCGGAGAGCCCACATCCGGCTGGGCGAGGTCTGGATCCGTCCCGACCCCGGGATGAGTCGCGGATATGTCGAGGGAATTCTCCGGGAAAAGGCCGCCCTCATGGGGGCCGACGCCCTGGTGATCGTCGCCGACAAGTATTTCCGCGAAGGCGTCGTCTATAATTATTGGGGCGGGAGAATGCCTGCTTACGAGAGACAGATCGTCGGCGTCGCCATCCACTATAAAAGATAGCGGGCTACCGCCGGAGCCGGACCAGGGTTGCCCCCCATCCACCGGCTGTCGGCTCGGCGTCCTCAAATCCTGCGACGCGCGGATTCTTCTTGAGCAAGCCGAGAACGATCCCCTTGAGCGTCCCGGTCCCCTTGCCGTGGACAATGCGGAGCTCGGTGATCCCGCGCCGCAGGCATTCCTCGAGGTACTCGGGAACCAGGTCCCTGACGTCCTTCGGGCTGAAGGTGTGGAGGTCGAGGACGCCGTCGATCGGGATCTCCACGGGCTTGTCGCCGGACCTCGGTGGTGAAACCTCCATTGCCTCATTTTAGCACGTTTTCGGGTCCGGCGGCTTGATCGGGGAAGCCCCGGAAGAACGATCTCAAGAGTTTGACAAGACGGGTCGAGTCATCTAAACTAGAGAGGATTTTTTGGCCCGTTAGCTCAATCGGTAGAGCAGCGGACTCTTAATCCGCGGGTTGTAGGTTCGAGTCCTACACGGGTCATTTCCCATTTTCCCCTTATAAACGAATGAAGATCGGCTCCTTGCCGGATCCTGCCGGCTCAGCCGCTTTCACCTCTTTTAAGCCGTTTCTAACTGGATTATGGTCACAATTCCGTCATATATATAAATTGAGCTTAGGATATCCCTGTTCGAGGGGATGGTTGACTGGCGGAGTTGCCTTCGGCCAAGAATTTGATTTTTGAGGGTGAAAACGACAATAATGATCCCCATCCAGAGCGAGATGGAAAACACAAAGCTCCGTGATTTCATTTCAAACCTGCGGGCGGTCGATGTCTTCCTCGTCCTGGTCCTTTTCCTCTATTCACTCTTGGGGGCGGTCTTCCATTCCAGGGTGAAGAACTGGACCCTCCTGACTCTGACATGCATCGGGATGGCCTTCCTATTCGTGGGTTTTAATCACCTCCAGCAGCGTATGACTCGCCGGTTCGGCAGGTTTTTCTTCAGGGTTTTGTCGGTTTCGATCGTGTTGATCTACACGTACGAGGCCGCCCTCCGGCTGATGTTCATCATCTGGCCGACCTGGAAGGACCAGGCCCTCATCAACCTGGAGCGGGTGATTTTCGGCGTCCAGCCCACGATTTGGCTTCAGGCATTCATCTTTCCGGGGCTGACGGAATGGATGATGTTCTCCTATCTCAGCTATTTTGCCCTTTATCCGACCGTGAGCGCCGTTCTCTATTTCAGACGGGGCGAAGACGTCATGGAAAAGTTCCTTTTCCTCCTCTGCTTCAATAATATTTTCTGCAATGCCTTATATCTTTTCTTCCCTGTGGACAATCCCATGTCCACGCTGGGGCATCTTTACACCGTGCCCTTGAAGGGCTACGTTTTCACGGCCGCGGGCGAGTATTTGCGGGCCCACCTGATGTCTGCCGGCGGAGGGATGCCCAGCGGGCACGTCGCGGCGACGCTGGTCATGCTCTTGACCGTTTTCCGTGATGACCGTCGGTCCTTCTATGCCCTCGCCCCTGTCGGATTTTCGGTCATCCTGGCGACGTTCTATTGCCGGTTCCATTATCTCTCGGACAGCGTGATGGGGCTGTTGGCGGGGTTGATTTGCTGGTGGGTCGCTCCCGCCGTGAGGAAGTCCATCAATCGTTCCCTGGCCCCCTGATGGAGGGGCCGTCACCAGGTCCTTCCCCGGATTTTTCCGTCATCTCCATGATGGGACCCCCGTACAGGCGGAATTCGTCCAGTTGGCAGGAGGGGATGAGGTTCCCTTTGTATGCCATCTGGTTCAGGCAGCCGTCACAGAGATTGACTTCGCCGTCGAGGATTTCGTTCGGCTGTTGAATATTGATGCATTGGATATAGACCGGATCGAAGAGCCTGGCCGGGCTCCTCAGGGCCGTTCCGAGATACCGGAAGAGCGCCTTCCTGATCTCCCGGTCGAGCCCGGCAAGAAGGAAAATCTTCTTCCCGATCCTGGGCTGGGAGAACCCGGCCATATATCGACCCTTCCGGAGATGCGTCCAGGCCTCGTTGAACTCGACCGTTCTTGCCCCGACCGTTCCATAGATTTTGCGGGCGGAACCCAGATAGAGGATGATGAGGAATTTGTGCGTTTCCGGCCTTGCCGTGCCGCTCAAGTAAGCGGAAGGGCGGGTTTCGGCGAAGGATCTTTCGACGACCTCGTAGATCTCCTCGCTCGTGATGGAGATCTCGCGGCTATCCGATGAGCCGCTCTGCCAATGGGAGGTGTCGATGAATTTCCCGCCGGCCATATATCTCTTGCCTTCGGAAAAGTCCAGTCCCCGCAAGGCGATGAGCGAGACGTTCTGGACCTTGGGGATGTTCCTCCTGACCCATTCCAAGATCGAGGGGACCTCGGGCAAGGTCTTCCGGGAGACGGTTACATTGAAACCGCACTGGACTTCGCCCAGGTCCCAGATCATGTCGGCGTAAAATTGCCTGAGATCGTTCAATCCGGATTCTGACCTTCCCTCCCAGCCCGGTCTGTCCTGTCCGCTGTCGACATGAAAGAAGATCTGATGGAGCCCGGCCTTCCGGAGCTCGGCGGCCAGCTCCCGGCTGAGATTTTGCCCGTTGGAGAAGATCACCGGCTGCATCCGGTTCCGGCGGATGAAATCGACGACCTCGACGATCCCGGGATAGATGAGGGGTTCGCCTCCGGCGATCGATATCCGGCCACAGTTGGTCGACCTTTGGCAGAGGAGGATATCGTTTTTCACCCCCTCAAGGGACCGGTGTCCTTCAAGCCGGTGACGGTAGCACCCCGGGCAGGACAGGTCGCATTCGTCCGTCACCTCCACCCACGCTCCCGGATTGTCGGCTTTGGACCAAGGGAATTTGTACATTCTTTTTCTATCGATGGGCATGGCTTCTGTCTCGCCTCCTCGAAGGTCGATGATCAGCGGGCGATGGCCGGAACGATGGCTGTTCCGAACACGCGATATTCGTCCAGGCGGCAGGAGTTGATCAGCTTTCCCCGATAGACCATCATGTTGAGGCAGCTGTCGCAGAGATTGACCTGGCCGTCCAAGAGTTCATTCGGCTGATGAAGGTGAATGGACTGCGAATAAATCCTGGAGACGAGATGACGGGGATCCCGGAAACAGGCGCGAAGGTGATCAGCGAACGCGCGTCGAAGCTGCGGGTCGACGAGGGCGAGGATGAAGACCTTCCTCCCGACGACCGGACTTCTCAGGAACGACAGGTATCGGCCCTTGAGGAGATGGTGGACGACCTGAACGAGTTCCACGGTCTTGGCCCCCAGCACGCCGTAGATCCCGTTCCTGCTGCCGACATAGATCGCGATGAGGTACTTGGTCGTCTCAACTTGGGCCGAGCCGTTGAGGAAGGCCGCCGGCTCGAAGTCCCGATGGCGGTCCGCGATCTCCTCGAACATCTCCTCGGCCGTGATGTTCGTTTCGCTCGGGTCGTGCGGGACGTCGCCAAGGGTCCGGAGGTCGATCCGGCGCCCGCCCGCGAAATATTCAACATCAGGAGTGTTGGGAAGGGTGCGGAAAGCGATGAACGAAATGTGTTGGACCTTATGGATATTCCTCTTGCACCATTCCGTGATCGCCGGGAGATAGGGCAGGGTGTTCCGGAAGACCGTCACATGATACCCGCATTGGATCCCCTTCGTCTCATAGAGCAGGTCGGCGAAATACTGGCGGAGCTCGTTCAGTTCGGCCTCGTTTTTCCCCTCCCAGCCCGGCCTGTTCTGAATGCTGTCGATGTGCAGGTGGATCTTGGCCAGGCCGGCTTTTTTCAATTCCTTCGCCAGGGCGGGAGTCAGCTTCTCCCCGTTGGAGAGAATGGTCGGCTTGATCTTCAGCCTGGCCATGAACTCGACGACATCGACGATATGAGGATAGATCAACGGCTCGCCGCCCGCGATCGCCATTCCGTCGCAGTTCGTGATCCTTCGGCAATCCCGGATGTCCTGCCGGACCTCGTCCAAGGGCCGGTGTCCCTCGATCTTGTGCCTGTAGCAGCCCCGGCAGGAAAGAGTGCACTCGTCCGTCACCTCGACCCAGCCGCCCGGGTTGTCCGGTTTGGACCAGGGAAATCTGTAAAGATCTCTCCTATTGAGCACGAAAGCTACCCCCGATCTCTCAGGAAGAACCTACTCTCAAACGGGAGCCTTGTCAATCGGACCCGACCCGGAAGACGCGTCACTCGACGTCGCCAAAACAGATCTCCAGCTTGAAAATCTCAGTTCAGGGGTGGTACCCTGATGGGGGCAAGTCGAGTTGAGACCGATGACAAAAAGAAACGTGGCGGATAGGATCCTTCTTGCAAATCCCATCTCTCTCAGCGGAGTTGAAGGAGCCCTGCTCATTGGCACCGGGATCCTGGGATGGGTGTTTTCCTGGCCTAAGATGCCGCTGTTCCCTGCGTTGAATGTGATCGGCGGGGTGTTGTTTCTCGGCGGGGTGGCATTTCATCATTATTGTGAGCGAGTCCACCGGCAAGCCCATCATCAATCAGATGATATCACGCGCATCATCAAAGCCGGAGCCTACTCGAAGATCCGCCATCCCCTCTACCTGAGCATGATATTCGTGAACCTGGGGATCGGACTCGCCTTCGGCATCATCTGGACGTTCATTCTTGCAGTATTAATAAAAGTGCGTATCGTCATGTCGGCTCTTCAGGAAGAAGAGTTCTTGCTCAGAAAGTTCCCCGAAGAGTATCGCCAGTACAAGCAAAGCGTCCGGTGGCGCATGATCCCGGGCGTGTTCTGAGCCCCTGCCGAGGCCGCACGCCCCAGGTTGCGCTGGATGCTGAGCGTGGAAGCGTGCCTCTCCCACGAACCAAGCCGGCCCATCCCGAGAGCGGCCGGAGCCAGATACGAATATTGACGATGATGGTCAATGCTGACATAATTCGTCCGTGCTTCTCTTAAAAAATTTGATCCGACACCATGCGCGATATCAGTGACCGGCTCGACCATCCATGGCGCCCCGTGATCGTCACCGTCGCCGGCTTGGCGAAGACGTACGGGAGCGTTGTCGCCCTTGACGACGTCGCTTTCTCGATCCGCCGGGGGGAGATCCTGGGTCTGATTGGCCCCAACGGCGCCGGGAAGACCACGCTTTTCGAGTGCTTGGCGGGAGTCCAGCCGGCTGACAGGGGAGAAGTGACGTTCGGTGACGGATATGAGACGGCCCGTCGCGGCGACGTTCTCTTCTATCTGCCTGACGGCATTGCGCCGTGGCCTCATCAGCCGGTGGAATGGGCCTTGCAGTTCTTCCTGAATTTTTTCTGCGGGAGGCGCGACCTGTATGACGAGATCGTCGACCGCCTCGATATCGCGCCGTTAGGGAGCAAGCGGATCGGAGCGCTCTCCCAAGGCCAGCGCAAGCGGGCCTTGCTGGCGATGGGTCTCCTCACGCCGCAACCGGTGCTGCTCATTGATGAACCGTTCGAGGGGCTTGATCTGCGCCAGAGCCGTGAAACCGCGAAGACGCTTCGCTGGCACGCGTCGCTCGGGCGAACGCTGTTCCTTTCGATCCACCAGACTATGGATGCCGGGCGCTTTTGCGACCGGTTTGTGCTCTTGAGCGGAGGGCGGGCCCGCGGGGAGGGCACGGCCGCCGAACTGGCCGAGCTTGCCAGGGGCCGGCCCGGCGTCACGGCGCCGGCCGATTTCGAGGAGGTCTTCCTTGCCCTCACTTAGGCGCCCGTGGATCCAGCTTGTCGGAAAGGAATGGCGTGATCTTCTCGCTTCGCGCGCTTGGTGGGTGATGATGTTCCTCGTTGGACCGCTCGTCGGCGTGTCCTTCATCGGCGCGGTCCGGAAGTATGCCGAGGCCAGCGGCCTCGGAGGGACGTCGGCGGGCGTGGGAGGAGCCTTCTCGCCGCTCGACGGCATTTGGGTGCCCACGTTCGTGGCCTATGAAATCGCGGCCACTTTCCTCCTCCCGTTCGTGGCGATCCGCCTGGTCGCCGGCGACCGCCAGAGCGGGGCGTTGAAGCTCGAGCTCCAGCACCCGATGTCGCCGCTTTCCCGCATTTCGGCAAAGGCCCTCGTTCTCTTCGCGGGATGGTGCCTGGCCGGCCTTCCGGCGCTCATGGCGGGAATCCTGTGGAAGATGTACGGCGGGAGCACCTATCCGCCGGAGCTTGCGAGCGTCGTCGTCGGCCACCTCCTGAGCGCCGGGCTGACGATCGCGCTAGCGGCCGCGGTCGCGTCGATCGCGGAGAATCCGTCGACCGCGGCCATCCTGGTGCTTTCCTTCACGGTCGGCACCTGGATCCTGGGTTTCATCGCCTCCATGCGCGGCGGACTGGCGGAGCAGGTCGCCAGGTTCACCCCCGAGGCGATGTTGGACATGTTCCAGCACGGACTCGTTCAGCTCGGCACGGCCCTCGCCGCGCTGGTCTTGATCGCCACTGGCCTGGGGGTGGCCGCGCTCTGGATCCGGCTTGGCGTCTCCGCTCGGCGTCGCGCGTTCGAATCGGCCGCCCTCGTCGCGGTCGGCGCCGCCCTGGTCGTGGCCTGCGCGTTCTTTCACCTGAGCTGGGATCTTTCGGAGAACCGGCGCCATTCGTTCCCCGAGGCCGATCAAGAAGCCCTCGCGCAGATCAAGGGCCCGCTCAACATCGAGGCGCACCTGGCGCCAGAGGATCCGCGCCGCTCCGATCTCGAAAATAAGGCTCTCTCGAAGCTTCGCCGCGTGATGCCGTCGGTCAGGGTCCGCTATGTCTCGGCCACGTCGATCGGCCTCTTTGAGCAGGCGAACACCGGATATGGCGAGGTCTGGTACGAGCTTGGTGGCAAGAGAACGATGAACCGGCTCACGACAGAGGAAGCCGTGCTCGAGACGATCTACGGCTTGGCCGGCATGACGCCTCCGCAAGAGACCGGAACGCCGTTCGCCGGCCATCCGCTCGTCGCGGCCCCGAGGGGTGCCGCCGTGATCCTCTATGGATTGTGGCCCGCGTTCGTGGCGGGCTTCGGATTCTTGGTCCTCAGGAGAAAAACATGAAGGCCAGTCAACGTTCGTTCATCGCGGCCGCTGCGGCCCTGGCGGTTGTTTCGCTGGGCGCAGCGGAGCTCAAGGTCGATCTCAGCAAAGAGCAGGCCGGCAAGGAACCAAAGGTTTTTCAGCCGATCGTCGGCACGTGGGTCGTGACCAAGGACGGAGGAGACACCGTGATCATGGTCGACGGCCGGCCGTGGGTCGTCCGGCAGAGCAATCCCACGAAACTCCTGCTCGAGAGCGCGCGCAAATTCTATGGCGCTTCGAACGAGGGGTTCATGGACAACGTCAAACAGTTCGCGTACTTCCCTATCGCGATCCTCAAGGGTCTCGACGACTTCACGAACGGCACGATCAGCCTCAAGTTCAAGACGGTCGGTGGGACCAACGATCGCTGCTCCGGGATCCTCTTCAACGTCAAGCCGAACGGCGACTGGCTGGCCGTCCGGTACAACGATACCGAGAACAACATCGCCCTTTGGAGCTTCCATGACGGCGTCCGCAGGATCATGAAATTCGGGGGCCGGAACGCGTTCGTGCTCGACAGGAGCTTGTGGCACGAGTTGAAAATGACGGTTCAGGGCACGGACTTCAAGGGCTGGATCGACGGCACGCTCGGACTCGAATACACCCTGAAGGAGCCGGTGTCGGGCCGGATCGGCCTCTGGTCAAAGACCGACAGCACGAGCTATTTCAAGGATTACGTGGTCCGCCAGGCGCCGTGAAAGAGAAAAGGGAGCATTTTGCCCTGTCGTATTTAGGGGCTGCCCTCAGGCCGTCGGTTTCTTCTCAATCGAAACCACAAATTCTCTTGTGAAAGAGGCCGCTTTTTCTTGTCCATCGTTCCCCAGCGGGCCCTTCATTCCCTGGACCTCACACCGAAGAGTCGTTGGGTAGACATTCAACCCCAGCTCTTTAGCGACCTTCTGCATCTTGCCGGAGGCCCCAGGGTCCAGCCATTTTTTGGCCTTCTCCCTTTCTTCGGGCCCCGCCGGCACGGGCCCGTGGGTATCGAACACCGCGATGGGTTTTTGCGCAGCGCCCTTTTTTGCCAGCCGCTTCAGCGCCCGGAGAGCTCTCCGGTTGACCCTGGCCATTCTTGTCGGGGCGCCGATGAAAATGAAGTCCATGCCCGTCAAGTCCGGAAGCTTCGTCCGAAGATCTTGGACGATGGCTTCGTGCCCGAGCGCCGTGACCTCTCGGGCGATGACTTCCGCGACCCGTTTCGTGTTGCCGAAGTAGCTTCTGAATAGGACGAGCGCCTTCATGTCCGACCCTCCTCAGGTTCGATGAACCGTGGCTCGCGCTTATTTTAATACAATTTCCGTTTCGACCGTGAAAAACTTATAACCTCGATAAAGGGTATCGACCTCGGCGAAGACGGTCTTGTGCCCGTCTTTCCCGACGAACGCGTTTTCCGTATAGTTCCGGGTCGGAAAGCGAAGCCCGTTCTTTTCCAGGCCGTATTCTGAGAATGCCGTGATCCGGGGTTCGGCCTCGTGGGCCTTGGCCCATTCTTCGACGCTCCGAAAATTCTCTATCGATTTTTGGTCCCAGACGATCTTCAGGACGGTGTCGTCCTTTTCGCGGACCCAGATCCTCCCGTAACAATGGGGCTTATGGAACTCGGGTTTCGGTATCGCTTCGATCACGACCGTCTTTTCTTTGCCGAGAGTGTCTTCTCCGACGAGTCGAAAGTCATGATAAGCCTGCCATGATTGGCTCAGGAGGCCGACCGGTCCGAAGAGGACGTTTTCGTATCGGAACTCGACCGTCTGCAGAGGGGAGTCGCGGATATCCTCTTTTTTTCCGTTGACCGAGACGAGCTTCCGCTCTTCTTTCATCTCCTGGTTTTTCCTGACGTACTGGTAGTCGTAAAGATAGACATCGGTCGTCGGCGTGAAATGGCGTGTCCGCTCCGTGACTTCTTCCAGGCATACGAAATCGAGCGCGGCATTTTCCAGCCTTCGGCAATAGCCTTCCGCCTTTTTCAGGATCGCGGCCAGCCGTGACCCGTCCGGCTGACTTCCTGGATATTGTTGGGCAGAGAAAAACCCTATGGCGACGATCAGGGAGAACATCATCAGGAAAGGCGCGCTGGTATAGGTCCGGGCCCGGTCCGGACTCTTGCCCGTCCTCGTGACAAGGATCGGCGTCCGCGTCGTTCCGTCCGTGCCTGCTGCCCCGCCGGTCAGGCGGGGCTTTTTTTATATACTCTCAGCTCGATTTAAGGGGGGGCAGGTCAAACCGGCCTTCTCCGTTAGTTGAATCCCATGCGCACGGTCAGGGACCATTCCGCCGTCGGCGCCGGCTGATAGGAGTTGCCGTCCGGGTCGGGCTCCGTGAACCCGTAGTAGAGGACGTTGAAAATATTATGGCCCGAGAGGAACAACTCCATGGGCATCCCGTGGAACTGGAACTGGTACCCGAGGCGGACGTGGACGAGGGCGTAGGGGTCTGTCCGGCCGTAGCCGTTCGGCAGGATCTCGTTCGTCGAATCGATGTACCAGGCGCTCAGGTATTCAAGGGCCGCCCCTACGACGATGTTCTTCGTGATATGGTATTCGGCGTCGGCGTAGAGCTGGTGCTGGGGGATGTTGGGGAGCCACGTTCCGTTGAACGTTTCTCCGGCCAGCGTTTCCACGCTCGCGTACTTGTAATGGGAATAGGTATAGGCAACTCTCAAGGCCAGAGGTTCGATGGGGAACCAGCCCAGGGAGGTCTCGATGCCGTACCGCCGGGTCGAGCCGACGTTGCCGTAGAAGGTCTCGAGGGGCCGGTCGACCATCCGGTATCGACCGAAATCGTTCTGCGTATTCAGGTGGAAAAGGGCGACGTCGTAAGTGAAGGTCTTGGTGATCGAGCCCCGCGCCCCAACCTCCTCGCCGGTCGAAGTGGCGGCGACGAGGTGGGTGTTGAAGCCGCCTTGCGCATAGGGATTCTCGATGAGCTCTTCGGTCCCGGGCGGCAGGAACCCCGTCCCCGCGCTGGCGTAGAGCCCGAAGTCGGAGAGCGGGTTCCAGGTGACGCCGATCCGGCCAGTGACTCTGTCATAGGCGACATTGCTGGAGAGATTGACCCCGCCAGCCTGGAGATAATCCGCGAGCTTGTCCGTGACGCGGTCGTACCGGACGCTTCCCGAAACGCCCCAGTAACGGCCGAGCTCGACGCGGTCGAGGACGAAAACGCCCGCGCCTGTCTGCGACACCCGCTGGTCGGCCAGGAGCTCGGGCCCCTCGACGGCGTTGCCGAGGTTTGGATGCTTGAACTCGTCGAACGCCTGCCAGGACGCATCCACTCCGGCGCTCAAGTGGTTTTTGAACCATCCCTCGCCGGCATTGTGGTTGATCTGGAGATTGAACCCGGGATTGCCGATGTTGCGATGGTCGACGGAGTCCGGAACGGCTTCCGTGTACTTGGTGTGACGGTAATAGGCCGTCACGGCCAGATCGAGGTTCCTGGCCAGACCGATCGTCGACGTCACGCCTCCGGTCGCGCGCTGGGTCTTGTAGTACTCGTTGTACGTGAGCGAATCCGGGTTGGGCAGACGGCGCAGGACCGCGGGGTCGGCGCTGAACCAGTCGAGGTTGAGGCCTTCCGGGTTCTGGTCGAAATAGTTCGTGTAGTTGAAGATGGCCGTGATTTTGACCCTGGGGTTGAGGGTGAACGTGAACTTGCCGTGGGCGTTGTCGTCGCTGAAGGCCGAGTGCTGGCGGTAGCCGTCACCGGAGAGCATCGAACCGGTGACGTCGTAATTCATGAGGCCGATCGTCCCGCCGACCTCGCCATAGCCTTTTTTAAGGCCGAACGATCCGCGCGTGAGCTCGACGTCTCCGGAGACGGGGTCCGGCCCGCCGCTGCGCGTCAGGATGTTGAGGATCCCGCCTTCCGAGCCGCTCCCGTAGAAGGCGGCGGCCGGTCCGCGCAGGATCTCGATCCTCCGGACGTTCACCCAATCGAGGTCGTAGAAATCGTAAATGTAGCCGGACGGGTCGTTGAGCGGGATGCCGTCCACGAGGGCCTCGATGCCGCGCGTGCCGCGCTCGGTCAGGATGCCCTCGCCGCGGATCGAGATGTGGACGCGCTCGTCGTCGGCCTGGTTGTCGACCTTGACGCCGGGGACGAGCTTCAGGACTTCGTCGATGGAGACTGTCCGCGGCGCGTTCCGGAGGATGGGGGTTTCAACGACCGTCGTCGCGGCCGGATTCTGCTTGAGCGGGATCTCGGCGCGCGGGGCCGTGACCGTGATCTCGACGTTCGTTCCGGTCCGGGCCTTTTCTTCTTCCTTGGCTTGCTGCTTGGATTTCTCCTCGGCCGCCGCCTTCCCCGAGTCCGTATTCTTCTGTGGGAAGGACAGGGTTAGGGACGGTCCGGCCAGGAAAATGAACGAAAAAACGATGGCCAACGATATCCAACGGGCTTTCGAGAATGGTTGATGCATAAATTTCTCCTTTACTAATAATAGACACGCGAAAAGACCGCATTCTTCCATGGGGCCGGGCTGCTCTCGCCCCGGGACTTGAGACCGCTTGACATCTTTTTTGGACGGCGGTACATTGCGGTCGTGGCTTTGAACGTTTCTCCCGACCAGACCGTGGCGCTGAGGGCTCTCGCCAACGAGGGGGAGCGGAGAATGGTGCTGGCCGCGCAGTGCGGCGATGAGGAGGCGTTCAGAGAACTCTATCAGGCGTATCGCGACCCGATCTGGATCATGATCAACTCGCTGATCGGAGACTCCCTCCAGGCTCAGGATGTCCTCCAAAACGTTTTTTTCAAGGCCTTCCGGGGTCTCGGGGGCTTCCGGTTCCAGTCTTGCCTGCTCACCTGGATCTACCGGATCGCCCACAACGAGTGCCGGAATCACCTCCGGAAGCGGAGCGTCCCCGTGATCCCTCTGGAGGCCATCCTCGGGAGCCGGGACGAGATCGACAGAACCCGCATCTCAGATCCATCGGAGGCGCGCAAGGCCGTGCTCCGGGATGTGGTGATGGAGCTGCCCCTCAAGATGCGGGAAGTGATCGTCCTCAAGTACGTGGAAGACCTGTCCTACAAGGAGATGAGCCGCATCCTGGGTTGTCCGCCCGGAACGGTGGCCTCGAGGCTGAACCGGGCCCTGGCCGAACTCGAAGCGCGGTTGCGACCCTTCCGGGGGATCTTATGAGAGGCCGGGAGATCTTGGAGTTGCGGAGATGAACTGCCGGTGTCTGTTCCTGCGGAGGAAATTCGTTCCCTATCTTGAGGGCGGAATTTCATCGCGCCAAGCGGAGCGCCTCGAGCAACACTTGGCCGACTGCCGGGAGTGCGGAGAATTTTTCACGAGGCTTCGCGCCGGACATCAGGCCGGGCGGCAGTTCGGCCGGGTCGGCCCGGAGATCGGTCGGCGCCCGCCGGATTTTGAGGAGCTCCAGGCGGATATCGGGAAGACGCTCAACCGGCGCGGCGTCCCGGTCCGGACCGGAGGGACCTTCCTCCATGCGCTGACAACCTCCTTCGCCGTCCGAGCCCTCTTTGCGCTGGCTCTGGCTCTATCCTTTCTCCTCCTGCACTCCAACCGGATCACTCTGTGGAGGGCCAACGGCAGGGCCGCGATGCCGTCGAAGGCCAGGGAATACCGCGACTTCACTCCCCTCCGCATCACGGATTTCTCATCGAACACCAAGTCCCCCGTCGTCACGGAAGGCTTCGTGCGCGACGTGTATTTCGATCGAGAGGAAAAAACCCTCCATATCAAATTGGTGGACGTCCAGCAGAAAGCGGAGCCCTTTGTGATCTGCGAGATTCCGAGTCCCGGCGGAATGACCATTCCCCGGGAAGGCAGCCACGTGCGCGTCTACGGGATGGCCCGCTATGATTCCCAACCCGGCCGCGGCTGGAATGAAGTCAATCCGGTCGTGAACATCGACCTCCTGAAGCGCTGAACCACCCCGGCCTCCGGATCGTCCACCGTCCAAGCCCAGGCGTTGATCCTGCCTTTTTTGATCGGGTCGCCCGGATCTATCGCGCGCGGAACCGGCTGGTTTCCCGGACCCGCGTGCGCAGGCCGTCGATCACCGGAGGGACCTGATCGTGGGGTTCTCCCCTGATGACGAAGATCATGAGGGCCGCCTCGCCCGGGGAATCGAGGCTCGAAGTCACGCCGACCCCTTGGACGCCCCGGCGCTTCATCCAATCGGCGGCGTGAACCGCGTGCACGGCCCTCGCGCGATCGGCTTCGGACTCAGGAATGGCATAAACGACCTGCGGCGGGGTGGCGGTCGCCTCGACGGCCGCGCTTGCGGCGGGTGAGAGCGACCCGAGCTTTTCAGCCGGATCCAGGGCGACGATCCGCGTCCGGACGCCGTTGACTTGGGCGGGGATCTTCGAGAGCGGCTGGCCCTTGCTCACGAAAACGAGAAGGGCGGCCTCGCCAGGACTGTCGAAGCTTGCCCCGACGCCCACCGCCAGGACCTCGGGCCGTGCCAGCAGCTCCGCGGCGACGCTGTCGCGAGCGGATGCCGCCGTTTGCAGAGCCTCCGTGGCCACGGCCGAACTCCCCAGGATCAGGGCCCGGGCCGCCGCCTGCGGCTGGGGCAACGTGCAGGCCGCGACGGAATGCGGGCCGACGGTCCCGTTGCCCACGAAAACCGGCTTTTCACCTGTGTTCGGGTCGGCGAGCTGGGCGAGGACGTCCGCCACCGGGTTTGCCACCGTGTCCGTGTCCGACCCGCCGTACAGCAGTCCCACGGGGTCGACCGTATCTTGAGTGACGATGAGAGAGCCGGAATCCCCGGCGCCACTGAAGCCCACCCCCTCGATATCCACCTGGTTCACGTACTGGATCGTGAATGTCGTGCCTGAATTGCACCCTTTCTGGTATTCAATGCTGACCGTCAAGTTGATGGCCGTGATCGCGGCGCAAGTCAGGCCAGTGGCGCTGCCGCTCTTGACGACGTTCCGCCCGACGGTGGGAGCGACTCCCGGCCCGGGATTCGGCGTCCCGTCCGTCGGCTGATCCCCGTTGTTCACGCCGCCCAGCTGAAGGATGGTCCCCTCGGGATCGACGGCGCCCGCGACGATCTCGGCGATCCCGGCATCGACGTTCGGCAGGGGGCCCGTTTCCAGATTGAAGAACTGGGAGAGGTTCGCGACCGTGATTGTGCCGCTCGTGGCGCAGTTGTTTTGGTCGAGGCCGGGCTGGACAATCGGGTCTCCGAGGGAAGCGGCGTCGCTCCGGGCCAGGACATGATTATTGCTCAGGATGTAGAGGTTGCCGCCGCGGGACACGAGCGACCCCAGGGTCCCGCCGCAACAAAAGGTCTGGCTGCCGACCTTTGACGTGTCGTTCCCGTTCCCCCCCGTGGTACCGAGAGGGATCGGCGTATTGAAATGGCCCTGTTGGGGAGGCGTGATCAGAACGACGGCGGAATCGGAGGCGGTCGGATCCGCCTGGGAGATCGCGGTGACGATCACGTCGGTCGTCTGGCCGTCGTTGTTCGGAGCCGTGGAGACCGGAACGGAGTGCGGGGCGTAGTAGATACCCTGGGAGCTGATTGTTCCCGTCGTCGCGGAACCCCCGGTGGCCCCGTTGACCTGCCAGGTCAGGGCCATATTCGTCGTCCCCGAGACCGTGGCCATGAAAGCGTGCGATCCATAGGTCGGAATGGTGACCGGCGCGCCGCTTCCCGTGATCGCCACGCTGACCGCGGAACCCGCTTGGATCGTGACCGTCGCCGTGGCGGACTGGGTCGGGTCCGCGAAGGAAATGGCCTTCACGTAAACCGAGGCCGGGTTCGGGACCGTCAGGGGCGCGATGTACACGCCTCCCTGGGAGATCAACCCCTGGCTGGTGCTGCCACCCGGCGTGCCGTTCACTTCCCAGTAGACCGTCTGGTCCGTCGCTCCCGAGATCGTGGCCGAGAACTGCCGAGATGCGCCTATCGACAAGGTCACGGTTTTTGGCGTGATGGTGACCGTTGAAGTGGGTGGGGGAGGGTTCACTGTGCTGCTTTTGGAGCCGCAGGAGCCGGCCGATAGGATCAGTACGAGGCTGGACAAAATCACCAGGGCCCGAAGAAGAGGAATCCCGGTGGCGGACGGCGATTTTGGGGGACGAAGCCGATGGGCGAACATGCGCATCGTGTTCTCTCCTTGTTGAACAATCATACCCCCACTCGCAGAAAAATGGAAATTCCCACGGTTGTTTCCCCTCGCCGGCTGGCCTATAATCCCAAAAATAAGTCCTGGATTGGAGGTCTTATGAAACGCACATCATCCCTGGCCTCGATAGCCGTCGTGCTGGTTTTCCTTATATCGCCGCTCGGACTGTCGGCCCAGGGCCGGCAGGCGGATTATGAGCGGGCCAACAGCTTGAGGGACAACTTCCAGAGTCAGGCCCTCGATATTCCGGGCCGGGCGGCCTGGATCGAAAAAACGCACAGGTTCTGGTATCGGAAAACGGTCAAGGACGGTTTCGAGTTCGAGCTCGTTGACGCTGATACGCTGGCCAAAAGGCCGGCCTTCGATCACGAAAAGCTCACGGCCGCTCTCAACGCCGCGACGGGGGAGAAGTCCACGGCCGCGAAGCTCCCCTTCGGCGTGATCCGTTTCACGGACGGCGAAAAGGCCATCGAGTTCGAGGCTGCCGGATTCAAATGGACCTGCGACCTCGCGACCTACGCCGTGACCAAGCTCGGCCCGGTCGAAGGCCGCCGGCCGTGGCCCGTGGACGAGGCGCCGGAATCCAAGGAGCCCAAGGTCTCGCCCGACGGCAAGCGGGAAGCCTTCATCAGAAACTATAATGTCTGGGTGCGCTCCAAGGATAAGGACAAGAAGGACGAGATCGCCTTGAGCCTGGACGGAAGCGAGGGGAACGCCTACGCCCTGGGCTCCATCCGCTGGGCGCCCGATTCCAGGAAGCTCGCTGCCTACCGCGTCCGTCCGGGCTACAAGCGGACCGTCCAGTATGTCGAGTCCTCGCCTGAGGACCAGGTTCAGCCCAAGGCCTTCACGATCGTCTATGCCAAGCCGGGCGACGCGCTGGACGTCGCGCAGCCGGTCGTCTTCGACGCCGTCGCGAAGACCCGCGTCGACGTCGACAACGACCTTTTCCCCAACGCCTTCGAGCTGTCGGATATCGCCTGGTGGAAGGACGGGCGCGGGCTGACCTTTGAGTACAACCAGCGCGGCCACCAGGTCTACCGGATCATCGAGGTCGACCCTGTGTCGGGGAAGGCCCGGGCCCTCGTGAGCGAGGAGCCGAAGACGTTCTTCTGCTATTCGGGCAAGAAATACCGCTACGATGCCGCCGACGGCAGGGAGATCGTCTGGATGTCCGAGCGGGACGGCTGGAACCACCTCTACCTCTACGACGGCGCGACCGGCGCGGTCAAGAACCAGATCACCAAGGGCCCCTGGGTCGTCCGCGGCGTGGACAAAGTGGACGAGGAGAAACGACAGATCTATTTCCGCGCGAGCGGCATGGTCCCCGGGGAGGATCCCTACTTCGCCTATCCGTACCGCATCAACTTCGACGGCACGGGCCTCACGCCCCTGGCCAACGGAGGGGCCAACCACGCGGTCATTTACTCCGCCGACGCGAAGTTTTTCGTCGACACCTTTTCGCGCGTCGACATCCCCCCGGTCTGCGTTCTGCGTCGGGCTTCGGACGGGAAGGCTCTCCTGGAGGTCGAGAAAGCGGATATCGCCGGCCTCGTCAAGGCCGGCTGGCGGCCCCCGGAAGTGTTCACGGCCAAGGGCCGGGACGGCCGGACGGACATCTGGGGGATCATCTTCAGGCCGATGAATTTCGACAAGTCCAAGAAGTACCCGGTCATCGAAAATATCTACGCCGGGCCGCAGGACTCCTTCGTCCCGAAATCGTTCATGCCATATAACGGGATGATGTCCCTCGCCGAGCTCGGTTTCATCGTTGTCCAGATCGACGGCATGGGGACGTCCAATCGTTCCAAGGCCTTCCACGACGTCTGTTGGAAGGACCTGGGCGATGCCGGCTTCCCGGACCGGATCCTCTGGCACAAGGCCGTGGCCGCGAAGTATCCTTCTTATGACATCAGCCGGGTTGGCATCTACGGGACATCGGCCGGCGGCCAGAGCGCCATGGGCGCTGTCCTCTTCCACCCGGACTTCTATAAGGTCTCGGTGGCTTCCTGCGGCTGCCACGACAACAGGATGGACAAGATCTGGTGGAACGAGCAGTGGATGGGCTGGCCCCTGGGCCCCGATTACGCCGCCTCGTCCAATGTGGACAACGCCTGGCGGCTCCGGGGCAAGCTCCTCCTCTTCGTGGGCGAGCTCGACACGAACGTCGACCCCTCGTCAACGATGCAGGTCGTGAACGCTCTGATCAAGGCCAACAAGAGCTTCGGGCTGCTCGTCCTTCCCGGCCAGAACCACACCGGCGGCGGCGATTACGGAGAGCGGGTGAGGCGCGATTTCTTCGTCCATAACCTCCTCGGGGTGGAACCGCCGGACTGGAACAAGATCGATGAAAAAAAGAAAGAGGGTGGGACGCGCTAGGAGCTGTTGAAGCCTCCCGCAACCTGGCCTCCTCCACGTTGACAATTATCGGCCTCGATCTGCGACTATATTGACAGTTATTGTATTGAGGAGACCCCACGTTTTTCTAAAGATCGCCTCGATCCGCAAAGGTCTGGCTGTTCGGGGTGTCTAATGTGTCAAGGAAGGCAGGAATGAACAAGGCCAAGTTTCTTGATAGGGACCCTGATTTGACATATGGCTCGAGCAGAGCATATGATAAAAATGGGAAGGGGCATTTTTCCGAACTCGGCAAAAAAGGAGGATCCATGAGCCGATTCATCCGACTTCTGGCTACCTGCGCCCTGGCCGCTGTGGGCGTAGCGGGCCTCATCTTTCTCTCAGCGTGCAGCAGCACTTCGTCCTCGGCCGGTGGCACGGGCTCTGTGCGCTTGCTGGTGACGGACGCGCCCTCTGACGACTGGCAGGAAGTGACCGTCCATGTCAAGTCCGTCAGTCTCCGCAATGCCAGCGACCAGTCCTGGAACTCTGTCTGGACCGCCGATTCCGCGAACCCGGATTCAGGCAAGCTGAACCTCATCGACCTGTCCGGGGTGGCCCAGCTCCTGGCCAGCGCGACGATTCCCGCCGGAACCTATGACCGCCTGCAGCTCGCCATCAACACAGATCCGACGTCCATGACGCTTGTGGACGATAACGGGAACACGATCGACCCGGCCAACATCACGGTCGTCGACCCGAGCGGGAACGGTCAGATCAAGGTGGACATCAGCCCCGCGATCACCGTGGCCGACGGGACCAACAATATCCTGCAGATCGATTTCGACCTGGCCCATCCGCTGTCCATCATCGTCGAGAACGGGAAGGTCGTCATCAACCTCCAGGTCCGTCACAAAGCCGTGCCGCGCAACCTCCGCGACATCCAGTTCGCCCGGACCATCGGCCTGGCGAAAGAGAAGAGCGACACGGGCTTCACCGTTACGACGGACCAAGGCTCGGACGTCGTCTTCGGAGCGGACTCCAACACGATCTTCGTCGACGTCGACAATAACGCGGCGGGCAGTCTCGCCAACATGCCCGTGGGGGCCGGCCATTACGCCCTCGTGGCGTCCAACATGAACGCCGACGGGACCCTCTACGCGCGGCGGGTCTGGTATTCCGCCGACGAAACGAAGCTCCCCGTGTTCACCCCCGAAGGGCTCGTGCGCCGGGTGGGGAGCAACTGGATCAAGGTCCTCAACAAGGACATCCAAGACACCGGCGGCAACAGCCATTCCTGCCGTTGGGATGCGGATACGATCTTCGTGGATGCGAACACGGTCTGGACCTTCCAGACCGACATCTCGATGGGGACCGGCACGGTCGTGCTCCAGGACATCCGGCGGGGTTTCCGCGTTTCCGTGGACTATGTGGACGCGACGGCCACTCCCAAGGTGGCTAAGACGATCAACGTCCAGAGCGCCCATGACGAAGGCCCTATCCGGTCCGTCTCGGCCACGGGTTTCACCTTCGGCGGCGGCGGTTACTGCCAAGGGTGGGAATATCCCGTCCCTTCCGATGGCGGGCAATCCTACTCTCATGAGTGGCTCTACAGCACCGTCACCGACCATCTCTTCTCCTGGTGGTACTTCGGCTTGCCGTCCAGCAGCTCCACGAGCATCCAGGACTTCATGGACACGGTCAGCCAGGCCTTGGCCGCCCACCTCAGGGTCTTCGCCAGGGCCAATCTCTATTGGGACGTGTCCAATAGCCAGTGGGTCGCTGAAACCGTCGTCCTCGCCCCCGAAAAGCTGCCCGATCCCGCCGGGATCACCACCGCGTACACGGCGGCCAGCGGGTCCATGGGAGTTTCGACGTTCGATTGGAACAATGGAACGCTCCCCACGGTCATGACCGTCTTCCTGGATGCGACCGGAGATCTTCAGACGGTCGTCGAATCCCTGCGCTGGAACTCCACTACCAAGATCCTCACGTTCACCGTCCCCGTCCTTCCCGCCGATTGGCCATCCCTCCTGACGCCCAGCCTCTTCGCTGTGAGAATCTGGGTCCGGCCGGTCAAAGGGAGCGACGGCACCTTCACTTGGCACGCCTATACGGTGATGGCGTTCCAGATCGTCAGCTGACAGCTCGGATCGGATCACCGACAGCCGCGGGCGCCGGGCCCGCGGCTGTTTTTTTTCTCCCCGCCCATTTTCGATCCTTCGGATCTTAGGAATGCCGTTCCTGTCCCGTGATTTTGGGCTGATCGGAAGCCATTGCCATGCGGGCGGGAGAATTGATAAGATGATCGGAGCGGAGACAAGAGATGATCAAGCCTGTCGATCGAACGTCCGATTATCTTGAGTTCGAGTGCGCGGCCTGCCGCACGGCCTTCCACCACGCCATCCGGATCTACAATGACGCCCCGGCCCAGGACGAAGCGCAGGAATATGATATTCGGAACTGGTCCGCCGCGGGCTTCGAGGTCCAGTGCCCGCGCTGTTTTGCCGAGAAGACCTATAAGCTCGACATCCGGCCGGAGAAAAAAAGGGGCGTGATGTAAAGGGCGGTGGGGATCGCGCTCCCGGGAGAGCGGCCCTCAGGTGCGGGCGGAAGCAGGGGAGAGGCCGCTCTCAGGCGACCGAGGATGGGATCCTCGAATCCTGTTGATAGATGTGCTTGATCAGGCTAAGGATGCTGTTCGAGATCCTGTGCCTGAACTCGACGCCCAGCTCGAAGAGGTCCTCATCTTTCTTGACGTTGAGCCACTTGACTTCCCCCTCGAGGGTGATGAGCTCGTTGGCCCCGGCGAGCTCGATCTGGATCTTGATGTGCGAGCCGACGTCGAACAGCTCCTTGGTGAAGATCCTCGCCCCCCCGAGAGAGATGTCGCCGGTATGCGCGTTGATCCCGATTCCGTTTCTTGCCTGGAGGGTAGGCTTGATCGAGGCGTTGTTCCGTTCGACGATCCGGTCTTCCTTGCGCTTGTTGGCCATCGCAGCCTCCTTACTCCATTAAGCTCCCGAACCCGCCCAGTTTCGGCCGGCGCCCGGGGAGGGTCAATCGCCTCTGGGGGTGATTCACGAGGTGATTGGCTGCTCCTTCGCGGGGGATTCCACGGGGCGCCCGCCGGTCCGCGGGGGCTCAGAAAATCAGCCCGCTCCCCTGGCGGTTCCTTAGGAAGAGAAAGACGAGACGGATGAGCAGAAAGATGATCCCCCCCGAGAGGGCCAGGGCGTAAAGGATCAGGAAAACGACATTCATGACCGGGAGCTTCCGCCCCACCACCCATGGGTAGATCAGGTCGAACATGGTCTTTCCAAAGAAGATGATCAGGAGCGTCAGCCCCAGGACCGACCGATAGAGAAAGGGCTTGGCGTTGGACATGTCGACCTGATCAAGGTTGATGAGGGGATAGAGGAACCAGGCCGTGATGATCCAAAGGGCGAGGGTGAAGACCAGGACGACCCGCCTGTCGATCTTGTCCGGCCTCAAGCCAAGCCTCCGCCGTCCATCTTTCGGTCCGCCGCCTACCGGCCGGATTTTTCCGCCTTGTCGAGGGCGCTACCCCGGGCGCCGTAGGCGAAGTAGATGATCAGGCCGAGGGCCAGCCAGATCAGGAACCTGAGCCAGGTCACGAGAGGCAGGCTCATCATGAGGTAGCCGCAGAGGAGGATCCCGATCGCGGGCAGGACCGGGCTGAGGGGCGTCCGGAAGGGCCTATGGATGTCGGGCCGGGAGTAACGGAGAGCGATGACCCCGGCAGCCACGATGATATAGGCAAAAAGAGTCCCGATCGAGCAAAGTTCGGCGGAAACGTCAATGGGGGTGAGCGCCGCCGCTACGGCCACGATGCTTCCCGTCATCCAGGTGGCGATGTGGGGCGTCTTGAACCGGGAGTGGACTCGCGACAGGAGCGGGGGAAGCAGGCCGTCGCGCGACATGGCGAACAGAATCCGGGGCTGCCCCATGATCAGAACGAGCAGGACGCTCGTGATCCCGGCGATCGCTCCGACGCTGATCAGGGCGGATGCCCAGGGCATCTTCAGGGTGTTGAGCACCAGGGCGATCGGGTCGGCGACGCCGAGCTCCTTGTAGGGCACGATCCCCGTCATGATGGCGGCCACGGCCATGTAGAGGATCGTCGCGACGATGAGCGAGGCCATGATCCCGACGGGCAGGTCTTTTTGCGGGTTCTTCGCTTCCTCGGCCGTCGTCGAAACGGCGTCGAACCCGACATAGGCCAGGAAGACGATGGCGGCGGCCGTCATCACCCCTTTGAAGCCGAAGGGCAGGAAAGGATGCCATTTTGCGGGGTCCACATGTCCGACCGTCGCCACGATAAAGAACAGGATGACGGCCAGCTTGATGATGACGATGGTCAGGTTGACGCGGGAGCTCTCCTTGATGCCCCGCGCGAGCAGCCAGGAGATGAGCATGACGATGGCCACCGCCGGCAGGTTCAGCACACCGGGGTTCTTGTCGAACGGTGAGGCGGAAACGGCCTGGGGGATATGGATGCCGAAGCCGTTCTTGAGGAGGTTTACGAAATAGGCGGACCACCCCGTCGAGACCAGAACGGCCGCCACCATGTATTCAAGGATCAGGTCCCAGCCGATGATCCAGGCGAAGATCTCGCCGAGCGTGGCGTAGCCGTAGGTGTAAGCGCTCCCTGAGACGGGGATCATCGCCGCGAGCTCCGCATAACACAGGGCGCTGCAGGCGCACGCGAAGGACGCGATGGCAAAGGAGAGGATGATGCCCGGCCCGGCGTTCTTGGCCGCCTGGACGCCGGGCAGGACGAAGATCCCGACGCCGATGATGCAGCCGATGCCGATGGCCGTCAGGTCCCAGGCCGTCAGGGCCCGCCGGAGCTTGTGACCTTCGACTTCGGTGTCGGCCATGATCCGGGTCATGGGTTTCGTTCGCAGCAGCCAGCTCTTCATGGGTTTTCCTTTTCTTCGAGGCTTATACCATACGGGGAATGGGCCGTCAAACCCGGGACCGGCCCCTGATCCTGACCCGCGTCCGAACGAAGGGGCATCCCGGGCGCCCCGGGGGCGGCCGATGGGACCCCGAGGGAGGATGGCGCCGTTCGCGCGGCGTTGACAGACCCGCGGAAATGTATGACAATCGGTCTGGACCGCGGGCCGCCCGAGGAGTTCATGACCCGAATGGCGTGGCCTGGGGTCTTGGATATGGAATCGACCTCATCGCACGACTTGGCAGTCTCCCTGGATTGGGAATACGACTGGGACTTCATCCGTCTCGTCGAAGAGGAAGCGCGCGCCCTGGATCTGAAGACGGTGACCGTCTCTCCGGCCAACGTCGCCGGATGCCTGGAGGAACTCCGGTCGGGCCGGCTCGAGTTCCGCGTCCTCCTCGACCGCGCTGCGGCGTCCTCGGCGGACTTCCTGGCTTTCCAGACGGTCGCCATCGAGCGGGGGCTGGACGTCATCGAACCCGTCGGCAAGCTCCGCTGGGCCTCCGACAAGGCGACCATGCATCTCGAGTTCATCACCCACGGCGTCCACACGCCGCACACCCTGATCCTCCCCTCCTATGAATCGACGCGGGTCCCGCCGCTCCGTCCCGACGAGCTCCTCCCGCTCGGGCTGCCGTTCGTCATCAAACCGGCCAACACGACGGGCGGGAGCCTGGGGGTCCTGGAGGCCGCTTCAAGCCTCGAGGACGCTCTGACGGCGCGCCAGGCCTATCCGCTGGACAAGTACCTTCTCCAGGAGAAGATCATCCCCGAAGACCGGGACGGCCGCCGGTTCTGGTTCCGCGGGTTCTACATCCTGGGCGAGGTCCACTCCACGTGGTGGGACGACCGGACCCACGTTTACGATGAACTCGCCGACGGCGAGGCCGAGCGCTACGCGCTTGGACCGCTCGAGGAGATCGTCCGGACGATCGCCCGGATCTCCGGGCTGAGGTTCTTCTCGACGGAGATCGTCCGGGACGTCCGGGGGAGGTTCGTTGCCGTCGACTATGTCAACGAGATCTGCGACATGAGGCTCAGGTCACGGCACCCGGACGGTGTGCCGGACGCCGTGGTCCGGAAAATCGCCTCCCGGATCGCCTCGTACGTCCGCGAAGGCCTTTTGGCCCGCCCGGGGGAGATCGCTGGCGGATGATCGACGCTCCCGGTCATTGCGGGATCCATGGAGGGAGGGCGCTCTTATGAAATTCAGGGGATTGCTGATCATCGCCCTGCTGACGGCTGTGGTCGCTTATTTCATCTATTTCGCCAAGGTCGAGAACGGGAAGGGCGGGCTCCAGACGGAGATCGACCAGTACGCCAAGACGAAGATCAAGCTGACCCAGGTCAACCTCGACTCCCTGGCCCGGGAAATCCTTTCCTTCGCGACGGGCGACCAGGGCCTTCCGGAGGACCTCAAGCAGCTCCAAAGGTGGCGGCCGTCCCTCGGGATGGGGCTCGTGGATGCCTGGGGCACGGCGGTCAAGTACGAGAGACTCTCCGACACCGAGTTCCGCCTCCGGTCGGCCGGGCCCGACGGCGTTTTCGACACGCCCGATGACATCGTGAAGGATTATTGATCCCGGATCAATCGGAGGGGGGCTCTCGCCGGGAGAACAAGCGGCGGACCTTCTCCCAGAACCCGGGCTTGTGGGCCGCTTCCTCGATCTCCACTTTCCTGACCGACTTGCGGAACGGGGCCTTGGGCGAGTAGTAGAAGGAGTGCTTGAGGAGGGAGAGGTCGTAGGCCTTTTTCTTCTCGGGGTCCCGGAGGGTCTGGTAGGCCTCCTGGATCCGCTCTAAGATCAGGCGGCGCTCCTCTTCCGTGACCAGGCTGTACGTGGCCAGCGAATCGGCGTGGTAGGTCGCCAGGGCACGCTGGTAGCCTTCCCAGATCTCTTCCTTGGAGGCCGTCCTTTCCACGTTCAGGAGTTCGTAGCAGTTCCAGTCCTCGATCCTCTTGATCATCGGCCCTCCGGGAAGCGGATCTCCGGCGGCGTCCGGTGGGAGAATTCGACCGAATAGGCCAGCTCTTCGGCGGCCTCGCGGACGGCCTTGGCGGCGGCCGAATCCTTGTGATCAAGGTAGAAAGGACGGAGCGATCTCAGGGATGAATGGACCCTCTCGTCGTAGGGGATGGCCCCGAGGTAGTGGAGGTCGATGAGGAGGTACCTCCTGGCGACGTCGGCCACGGACCGGCCGAGGAGAACGTCCCGCTCGTCCCGGGCCTTGTTCATGATCAGGCAGGGCCGGAAGTTCCGGAGGGCCCGGTAGAGGATCGTCCCGTAGGACCGGTCGGCGTCGACGAGCGACTTGAAGAAACTGTACAGGGACTGGGAGTTTTTCTCGATCTGGTCGAGCATCTTCTGGTGGAGGTCCGGGATCCGGTAATGGTCCATGTAGAGCTTGAGGACCCGCATGATGCAGGACTTCAGGAACAGGTAGGAGTTCTCGATCGCCGTCGGCTCGGGCGTGGCCACGACGATGCCGGGGTTGGCGCTCAGGAAGAAATCGAGGGTATTGAACGAGCTCCCCGTCCCGAGGTCGAGGATGATGTCCTGGGCTCCGAGCTGCCGGATCTGGCGCAAGAGCCGGAGCTTCTTGTAGTGGTTCAGGTTGGCGATGAAGAGGATGTTCTCCGTCCCGCGGATGATCCGGAGCCCCCGGAAAGGCGTCTCGACAGCCGCTTCCTCCAGGGTCGGGAGCTTGTTCGTCAGAAAATCGCCCAGATCCGGGTGCCCGTTCCTCATCCCCAGGAGGGTGTGGAGGTTGGGCCCGCCGAGGTCGGCGTCGATGAGAAGGACGTCGCGCTCGAGGGAGGCCAGGTGGAGACCGAGGCTGCTCGAAACGAAGCTTTTCCCCGTCCCGCCTTTTCCTCCACCGACGGCCCAGATCCTTGTATCCATGTCCTTAGCGTAAGGATTACCTTAGCACACTCGTCCCCGCATTTCAAATTGACTTCGCGGGCGCTTTTCTTTTAGAATGCGTGCCTCCGACGATGGACGAGAAAGCCAGGGGATCCACGAAGAGCGCCGCCCGCCGCAGCGTCTTCGCCCTTCCCGTGATGGCGGGCATCACGTTCATCGCCCTGCTCGTGGCCGCGCGCCACCTGGGCCTCGTCGCCGTCCCCCCCGCCTTGATCCTCGTCGCCCGTTGGGTCGTGACAGTCCTGTTCGTCGGGCACGCGATCCAGCGCCGCTCGCTCACGACCTGGATCATCGTCAGCATGGTCATCGGCGCCGGGATCGGATACGACCTCCCGGCCGTGGCCGTCAACCTGAGGGTCTTCAGCCAGATCTTCCTCCGGATGATCAAGACGATCATCGCGCCGCTCCTGTTCGCCACCCTGGTCGTCGGCATCGCCGGGCACTCGAACCTCAAGCAAGTGGGCCGGATGGGGGTCAAGGCCCTCATCTATTTCGAGATCGTGACGACCCTGGCCCTGTTCATCGGCCTGGCCGCCATCAACATTTCCCAGGCCGGCAAGGGGATCAGCCTGCCGGCCCTGGCCAAGACCGAACAGCTCGCCGCCGCCAGGCCATCGGCGGCCGACACCGTCATCCACATCTTTCCCGAGAATATCGCCAAGGCCGTCGCGGACGGGCAGATCCTCCAAGTGGTCATCTTCGCCGTCGTCTTCGGGATTTCCTTGGCCCTCATCTCCGAGGCCAAGCGCCGTCCCCTCCTCACCCTCACGGAGAGCTTGGCCGAGCTCATGTTCAAGTTCACGAACATCGTCATGCTCTTCGCCCCGGTCGGGGTCGGCTGCGCCATCGCCTATACGGTCGGGCACATGGGGCTCGGGATCCTGGTCAACCTCTTCAAGCTCCTGGCGACGTTCTACGCGGCCATCATCGTGTTCATCCTGGTCGTCCTCCTGCCCGTGGCCATCCTGATCCGGGCTCCGATCAGGAAATTCCTGGCGGCTATCGCCGAACCCGTGACCTTGGCCTTCGCCACGACGAGCAGCGAGGCGGCCCTGCCCCGGGCCATGGAGGCCATGGAGGCCATCGGCGTCCCGCGCAAGATCGTCGCCTTCGTCATGCCTTTGGGCTACAGCTTCAACCTCGACGGCTCCAGTCTCTACCTCTCGCTCGCGGCCATCTTCGTCGCCCAGTCGGCCGGGGTCGCCATGAGCTTCGGCCAGCAGCTGCTCCTCGTCTTCACCCTGATGCTGACGAGCAAGGGCGTCGCCGGCGTTCCCCGGGCCTCCCTGGTCATCCTGCTCGGCACGGTCGCCCAGTTCAACCTGCCCACGGAGCCGGTCTTCATCATCCTCGGGATCGACGAGCTCATGGACATGGCCCGGACCTCCCTCAACGTCCTGGGGAACAGCTTTGCGACGCTCGTCATCGCCCGCTGGGAGAAGGAGTTCGGCACCGAACGCCCCTCGTCGATCATCCGGGAAGCCGCGGAGTGAGCGGGCGGAGCGGGGGGAGCGGCTTGCAAATTCCCGGCGTTTTTGGTATCCTTGACTGAAATTGCCCGGAATCCCCGGCGAGGAGTCGAACGACATTGGATAATTTCGGAAATATCGACAGCAAGTTCAGGTTCGTGATCCTGGCCTCCAAACGCGCCAAGCAGCTGCTCAAGGGCGCCAAGCCCAAGGTCAAGGGCAAGTCGAGGAACCTGATCCGTATCGCCCAGACGGAAGTCCGATCGGGACTCATCGCATACGAGTTCATCCCTGCAGGCCAGGACGAGGTCCCGGACCGGGATGAGCGCGTGTTCGTCGGCGCCGACATCGGCGGCGACGAGATCGGCGAACCCGAAGCCGCCGCCGGCAAGGAGATCGTCGAAGAGGAGGCCGTGAAGGACGCCGGAGAAGCCCTCGGGGACGAGGACGAAGAGAACGAAGAGGAACCCGACGCGGAACTCGAGGATGGCCTGAAGGAAGACAAGGACGAATAGGGCCGGACAGCCCGGTCAATCGCCCTCGGGGCTCTCCTCTTCCTTTGGCTTTCCCTTTTCCCGCTCCATCAGCTCGATGTAGTCCGCCTGGATGAAATCCGGACGTCCGAACCCCAGGGCCCGGGCGAAGCGGGTGATCTCATGGCGCTCGCCCTCGAGCTCGAGGAAAGCGCCGACGGGCGTTTCGTCGAGGCAGATGGCCAGCCGCCCCTTGCGGAACATGGTCCTGTGCTTCCGGTAGGAGAAGGCCGGCTGGAGACCGAGGGCCCTGAGGATCTTCCGGACCTGGCCCGAATCGCTGACCCCCGTTTCGAATTCCTCCCGGACCTTGAACGAGCGAGATTTCCGCGGACTCCCCTTGAAGGTCAGAGAGGCCCTCTTTCCCGCCCTGCGGAGCCGGAGGGCCCGGCGGCCGGACTTGAGCGTCCCGGCCGGGAAATCATATAGGATATTCTCTTCGAGGACCCGGTCCGTGGTGACGGCCGCCCCCAGGGCCAGGAGCTTGTCCCGGACCGTCTTGGGGTCCTGGACCCGGATCTTGACTTCAATCTCGACCATCGTTGCGTCTCCTCAGGAGAAGATCCCGTCCCCGGGTTTTCCCGCCGGGATCAACGGTTCCTGTCCAGGACGAACCGGGTGAGCCGGACCAGGGCCTGCTGAGGGCCGGAATCGGGGAAGCGGCCGAGAATCCCCATGGCCCTCTCTGAAAACCAGAGGGCCTTGGCGCTCGTGTAGGCCAGGGCCCCGCTCCCCGAGAGGAGATCAAGGAGGCCTTCCTTTTCGTCCCGGGAAATGTCCTTGCGTCCGACGAGCCCGGCGATCCGGTCACGGTAGGGACGACCGTCGCTTCGGAGGGCATGGATCAACGGCAGGGTCACCCGGCCCTCGGCCAGGTCCGACAGGATCGGCTTGCCCAGGGCCTTCTCGTCGCCGGTGAAATCGAGGAGGTCGTCGACAAGCTGGAAGCACAGGCCGAGGTTCCGGCCGAATTCCGCGATGGCGCCCTCTTCGTCGGAAGACGCCTGGCCGAGGAAGGCCCCGATTCGGCAGCAGGCTGCGAACAGGACCGCCGTCTTCTTCTCGATGATGCCTAGGTAGCGCTCCTCGGTGATCCCCAGGTCGCCTCCGGCGGCGTATTCGTCGAGCTCCCCTTCGATCATCAGCGCCGAAACGTCGGCCAGAAGCTGAATGATGCGGTCGTGCTTCGACCGGAGGGACAGCCCGATCGATTTGATGTAGAGGTAATCGCCGAGGAGGACCGTGATGTTGGGTCCCCACTTCTCGTGGACGGTTTCGGTCCCGCGGCGGAGGTCGGCCTTGTCGATGATGTCGTCGTGGATGAGGCTGGCCGTGTGGATGAGCTCGACGAGGGAGGCGAGGAAAATGGCCTCGTCGGCCCCGGGCTTGAACAGGCGGGAGGCGAGGAGGACGAGGGCGGGGCGCAGCCTCTTCCCCCGCTTCCTGAGGACGTAGCGGCTGACCTCGGCGGTCAGCGGGTTTTCGGAGTGCGACCAGCCCTCGAGCTGCTCCTCGACCCTGTCCAGGTCGGGCTTGATGTCCTTGTATACGGCGGCCATCTCGTGTCCTATCGATCCGGACATCCACCGGCTGGGAAGGGGGTAAGGCGACGTCATCGGTAGTTCATGAACTGCATGTGGATACCCAAGTCCTTGCCCTTGAGGAAGGTGATGACCTCCTGGAGGACGTCGATCTTGGGCGAGGAGACGCGGACCTCATCTCCCTGAATGGCGACCTGCGCCTTGAGCTTTGTCCCCTTGACGAGCTTGACGATCTCCCGGGCTTTTTCGATCGGGATGCCGACCTGAAAGCTGACGTCCTGCTTGACGCTCCTGTTCGGCCCGTCCTCGATCTTCCCGTAGGTGAGCGCCCGGAGGGGGACTTTCCTCTTGACGAGCTTCTCCTCGAGCGCCGTCCGCAGGGCCTTAACTTTGAAGTCGTCCTCGGCGCCGAGGGTCAGCTTGTCTTTCTCGAGGGAGATGTCCGCGCGGCTGTTCTTGAAGTCGAAGCGGTTCCGGATCTCCTTCAGGGTGATCTGGACGGCGTTGGCCACCTCCTGGAAGTCGATCCGGGAGACGATGTCGAAGGAATGGTCCTGGGCCATGGCGGCCCTATCTTAGCATTGACCGCCGGTTTTTTCAAACGGGAAGAGGCCGGCGAAATTACGGGTCGTGGCCTCGGCCAGCTCCGGGAAGGGGATACCGCGCAGCCCGGCCAGGAGCCTGGCCGTCTCAGCGACGAACGCCGGCTCGTTCCTCTTGACTTTCCCCCGGAAGGGGACTGGTGCGAGGTAGGGGGAGTCGGTCTCGACCAGGAGCCGGTCCATGGGGATCTTCTTCGCCACCTCCCGGAGATCGCCAGCCTTGGGGAAGGTCAGGATCCCCGAGAATGAGATGAGGAAGCCCCGGTCGATCATCGCCCGGGCCGTCTCCCAGTCCTCGGTGAAGCAGTGAAGGATCCCGCCGGCCGTGAGGCGCCCGGCGTCGACTGCGGCGATGATGTCCGACCCAGACAGACGGCTGTGGAGAATCGCCGGGAGGCCGAGTTCCCGGGCGATCTCGAGCTGCATCCGGAGGACGTCCCGCTGGCGTTCAGGGGGAGAGAGGTTATAGTGGTAATCGAGCCCGATCTCGCCGACGGCCCGGATCGCGCCTTTCGCCCCGAGATCGCTGAGCGCCCGGAGGTGATCGTCGGTCATGTCCTTGGCTTGATGGGCGTGGACTCCGGCCGCGGCCAGGACCGACGGGAAAAGCTCACCCAGATCAAGGATCGCGGGCAGGCTGCGGGGCTGGACCAGGTCCGCCGGGCAAAGGATGGCGACGAGGCCCGAGGCGAAGGCCCGCCGGACGACGTCCTCCCGGTCCGGGTCGAACTCGGGCATGTCGAGATGGGCGTGGGAATCCACGAGCCGGGGAGGATGGGCGGTCGTTTGCATCCCCGCCTCTACCTCCTTGAGAGATGGTCAGAAAGGTCTCTCACTCCTAAGGACCCGCTCTCGGCCGCCGCCCCGGGTCGCGGAGGGCCTGATCCGAAAGGATCGATGCTCGTCGGCCGCCCAGATCACTGGGCGAGCTTGGTCTTCAGGGTCCGGAGCGGGATTGCCCCGAAGCTCGTCAGCTTCTGGAGGAAGTCTTTCTGGGAGAACGCGGCTCCCTTGAGCTTGGCGTAGTCTCCCGCGAGCTCCATAATCTCCTGGTAGCCGATGTAGGCCAGGGTCGCTTCTCCGGGGTCAAGGACAATGTGGTTCCAGCGCGCCTCGGCTTCCGCTTGGGTCATGAACCCGCCATGCATCATGTAGTCAACGACCTTTTCCTTGGCATAGGTACCCTCGTGGACGTTCATGTCCATCTGGAAGTCGATGACGTTCTTGAGCATGAGCTTGAGCTGGTTGAGCCTCATCCGGAGGTCGAAGTTGCCGAACCCGGACTGGACAAGCATGTCCTCAATATAGACCGGCCAACCTTTGAGGAGGGCCTGGTTGGCGGCCATCCGCTTGATGACGGAGGGGTCTTTCCGGGTGAAATAGGCGGGCGCGTAGCTGCCCGGGTAGACCCTCTGGACGGTCATGAAGTCGACGTAGTAGTTGTTGTGCTCCTCGAGGAAGGACGAGGTCTGGTCAGCCGACCAGTCCGACGGGATGGCTTGGACATAGAGCGTGCTGGGGCCGGAAGACTCGAAGGCGCCCGGCCCGGCCAACTGGAACCATCCCCCCCCGACCATGTAGGCCGGCATGGGCTCGATCTGGAGGCTTTCCTCGGGGAGATCGAGGAGCTTGGTCTGCTCGATGAAGTTCTTGATCGTGGCCGCCGATTGGCTGATCCGGCCGACAAACTCGTCCCGGCCTGGGTGGTCCGTCTTGATCTTGTCGAGCACGCCCTGGATGACGACCCTGCGGATTTGCTCCTCGCGAGTGGGCCTGTCAGCAATGTTCGTCCCGATCTGGTCCATATTCACTCCCGGATACATGATCTTATAAAAGGGCATGCAGACGAAAAACATGTCGCGGCGGATATTGTTGAAGTCGGCCTTGGAACGGGCCACGATGTCCGCCGTGATCGAGAGGTTGCCCTGGGTCAGGTAGCGGAGAAGCTTGACATGCGTCTCGCCGCCCCGGAAGTTGCCGTTCGACCGGGGCAGGAGCTCGTTCTGGAGGAATCGCTGGTAGTCCTCGAGCGCGGCTACGACCTTGGGCGTCTCCGCCAGAAGGCCGTTGGCCGAGCCGCCCAGCTTGGCGATATCGGTCTTGTAGAAGTCCATGATGCCCGGCAGCTGCTTGATGGCCGCCTCGGTGTATTCCTGGGGCGGGTTCTTCAGGTTGTCCTTGGCCTTCTTGATCAGCCCGGGAAGGAGCCTGGCCCGGGCCGCGGCCGTCGGAGCGCCGGGGTTCCTGATGATCAGGGACCGGACGCTGTTGACGAAGAGGCCGTTGTAATAGAGGGGGTTGTCGATCAGGAAAAGGGAATTCTCGAGCCTCAGGACCTGGAGGTCCAGGAAATCGCGCATGATCTCCTGCTCGATCTGCTTCTCCGGGGAGAGCTTGAACTTGTCGATCTTGGCCACGAGCTCCTGGTTGAAACCGTCCACGCTTTCCAGGAATTTCTCGATGGTCGCCTGGCTCAGGTCCTCGAGCTTATCGTTGTACTTGGTGTAGCCCTGGAGGGTCCCGGCGGTCGGGAAGAGCTTGAAGTAGGCGTCCCAGAACGTGTCCTGGAATTTGTTGAACTTGGCGTCTTCGGCGGTCTGGGCCAGAACGTTTCCGGCCGTGAAGGCGAGGAACGCCACCACTGTCAGTGTCAAAACCGTCTTTTTCATTCGCACCTCCTGCCTGCAATGGCGATCGTTGTCGCACATCCTAGCATAATTCTCACTCCCCTGACAATCCCTTTCGTCAGCCTCGATGTATATGAAAAAAGACCGTTGTCACCAGCGGATGAGGGCCGAAGCCCAGGTGTATCCAGAACCGAAAGCCGTCAGGACGACGAGGTGCCCCCGCCGGATCCGGCCCTCCCGGACCGCCTCGTCGAGGGCGATGGGGATAGAGGCCGCGGTCGTGTTCCCGTACCGGTCGATGTTGCGGATGACCTTTTCTGCGGGGATCTTGAGGCCCTTGGCGACCATCAGGGAGATCCGGTCGTTGGCTTGGTGAGGAATGAGCGCGTCGATGTCGTCGACGGTCAGGCCATTGTGCTGGAGGCCGGTCCGGACGGATTCGGGCATCCGTTCGCAGGCATTGACGAACACGTGCCGGCCGTCCATCCGCGGATAGAATTTCCCCTGGTCGAAAAACTCCTTCTGGAAGGTCGGATTATCCCCGGGGCAGGGCTTTTCCATCCAGAGCTGGGAGGCGAAATGGCCGTCCGCGAACAGGTGTGTCGAGAGGATGCCCCGTCCGTCATCCGCGCCGTTGGGCTCGAGGATCGCGGCCCCGGCGCCGTCGCCGAAGAGCACGGCCATGTCGCGTCCCTCGTCCGAGTAATCCAGGTTCGCGGACTGGACCTCGGCGGCGACGAGGAGGATCCTTTTATAGGTGCCGACCCGGATGAACTGGTCGGCCGCGGCCAGGGCGTAGATGAAGCCGCTGCACTGGTCTCGCACATCCAGGGCGCCGATAGTGCCGAGGCCGAGCTTCGCCTGAACGAGAACCCCGATTCCGGGAAAATAATGGTCGGGGGAGAGGGTGGCGGCGACGATGAAATCGATGGTGCCCAGGTCGATCCCGGCGTTTTGGATGGCCATCCGGGCGGCCTCGCAGGCCAGGTCCGAGGTGTTGACCCCCGGCTCGACGTGGTGGCGCGTGACGATCCCGCTTCTCTGGCGGATCCAGTCGTCCGATGTGTCCATCCGCTTTTCGAGGTCCTGGTTGGTGACGACCCTGGGGGGGACGTAATGACCCGTACCCGTGATGACGGTTCTTCTGTCCATGGGCGACGACAATTATAAATGATGGGATTCGAAAAATAAAGGGATTCCTGAACCGTCCCCTCAGAGGAGCCCGTTCCTGACATACCAGTCGATCGTCTCCCGAAGACCTTCCTCGAGGGATGTCCGGGCTTCGAAGCCCAGGAGCTCCCGGGCTTTCCGGACGTCCGCCTCCCAGTAGTCCGGCCGCATGTCATTGAATTTGCTGAGGTTGAGGGCCGCCGGTTCGCCTCGCACCCGGCCGACCCCCGTGGACGCGGCCGAGACGGCGAAGATCGCCCAGGCCGGGACATGGACGCGGAGGAATTTGCGCCCGAGGATGCGGGCCGCCGTTTCGCCCATCTCATTCCATGTCGCCGGCCTGGGGGCGGCGACGTTGAAAATCTCGCCGCTCCGGACTCCGGCCGCCGCGGCCATTGTGATCGCCTGGACGACGTCCCGGGCGGCGCAGAGACTGAGCGTCTTCTTCCGCCGTCCGTAGGCGGGGAGGATGCCCTTCCGGATCCAGCGGAAAAACTCCAGAAAATCCTCGTCGCGCGGCCCGTAAATGGCGCCCACCCTGAGGATGACGAGCGGGAAGCGGTCCTTGAAGGCGAGGGCCTCGCGCTCGCCGGCCAACTTGCTGCGCCCGTAGTGAGACACGGGCCGGGGTTTATCGTCCTCCCGGACGGGCCTTCCCGGAGAGGAAGGTCCCGCGGCCGACAGACTGCTGAGGTGAATGACTCGGGGTGACCCGCCTTCCATGGCCAGAGCGCGAAAAAGACTTGCCGTACCGGCCTGGTTTACAGTATAATATTCGCTTGGTTTGCAGGCCTTGGTCAGGCCGGCCAGGTGGAAGACCACGGATAGGCCCGACGGCAGCTTCGGGACGCTCGAAAGGTCGCCCCTGAGGAGCCGCAGGCGATCCCTTCCTTCGATGCGGTGGGCCTTCGCCGGATTACGGACCAGGGCGTAAACCTCGGTGTCCGGGTTCTCGAGCAGCCGGTCGAGGAGATGGCTCCCCAGGAAGCCCGTTCCTCCGGTGACGAGGACTTTCATGACGGGAATTGTATGAGATTTGACCACGGCGGTCAACGATATCGGCGTCCCCTCCAGGGAATCCCGGAGGCCAGCCCCGATAAACTCTGAACAAGAGGACCATGGAGGACGGAATGGATCTTTTTGATAAATGCCAGGAGTTCACGCGGGCCGAGGAATACCAGGCGGCAGATCTGTATCCTTATTTTACTCCCATCCAGGAAGCCAAGGGGAACCGCATCAAGGTCAAGGGCCGGCCCATGATCATGGTCGGTTCGAACAACTACCTGGGGTTGGCCGACCATCCCAAGGTCAAAGAAGCCGCTGAGAAGGCCATCGACCGCTACGGGGTCGGGACCTGCGGTTCCCGGTTCCTGACCGGCACAATCGACCTCCACGAGGAGCTCGAGGACCGGCTGGCCAAGTTCATGAGGAGGGAAGCCGCGCTGACCTTCAGCACGGGGATGCAGACCAACCTGGGCATCATTCCCACGATCACCGGCAAGGGCGACGCAATCATCGCCGACCGGATGGTCCACGCTTCCATCATCGACGCCTGCCGGCTGTCGTTCGCGGACGTTTATAAATTCAGACACAACGACATGGCGGACCTCGAACGGCTTCTGGCCTCGCTGAATCCCGATATCGGGAAGCTCATCGTCGTCGACGGCGTCTTCAGCATGGAAGGGGACATCGCCGACCTTCCCGGCATCATCCCCCTGGCGAAAAAATACCACGCCCGGGTCATGATCGATGACGCCCACGGCATCGGCGTCCTCGGCGCCAACGGCCGCGGCACGGCCGAGCATTTCGGCCTCGAAGGCGACGTCGACCTCATTATGGGCACGTTCAGCAAAACCTTCGCCTCGATCGGCGGCGTCGTCGTCGGCGACAAGAAGGTGATCTCCTATATCAAGCACCACGCCCGGTCCCTGATCTTCAGCGCCGCGGCGACTCCCGCCTCGGTCGCCTCCGTTCTGGCCGTCCTGGAAATCCTCGAAACCCAGCCCGAGCTCCGCAAGCGGCTCTGGGAGATCACGACGAAGATGCGCACGAACTACCAGGCCATGGGCTACAACACGGGCCCTTCCCAGACGCCCATCATCCCCATCCTCGTCGGCGACGACGAAAAGGGATTCATGCTTTGGAAACTTCTCCGTGAGGAGGGCATTTTCACGACGCCCGTGATCTATCCCGCCGTTCCCCAAGGGCAGGCCTTGATCCGGACGAGCTACGGCGCCGGCCACACGGACGAGGAGCTGGACGCGATCCTGGCCGCTTTCGAGAAATGCGGCAAGGCACTGGGCATCATATGACGCCGGCCCAGCCAGGTCCATGGAAGCCCCCGGCCATCCCCAAGAGGACACACCATCCATGATCAAGACAGTCCAAAAGATCTCCCTTCTCCTCGTCGGGCTCTTCGTTTTGTCCCTCGCTTCCGAGGCCGCCTCCCCGATCATGCCTTTGGCCCAGGTCAAGGCCGGCATGAAGGGGAAGGGGAAAACGGTCTTCGCCGGGACGAAAATCGAGGAGTTCGACGCCGAGATCATCGGCGTCCTGGCCAACTTCCAGCCCAAGCGGAGCGTCATCCTCGCCCGGCTCACCGGACGGGGCCTCGAATCGACGGGCGTCATCAGCGGCATGAGCGGCAGCCCCGTCTACATCGACGGCAAGCTCATCGGCGCGGTGGCCTTCAGTTTCTCCTACGCCAAGGAGGCCATCGCCGGGATCACGCCGATCGAGGAGATGCTCGCCCTGAACAAGGCGTCCCAGGTGCCCCGGCCGAATCTCTCCGGCCAGGCCCCGATCCGCAGCAGCATGTCCCTCGAGGACCTGTCGGCTCTCTACCGGGCGACGTTCGCCGCCCAGAAGACCTCGTCGGCGGACGGCCAGCCGGTCGTTCCCCTCAGCCTTCCCCTGGTCTTCAGCGGCTTTTCGCCGGGGGCTTTCGAAAGAGCCAAGTCGTTTTTTGCAGATATGGGCTTTCGGCCGATCCAGTCCGGAATGGGCGGTCCGCAGGCGCAGGACAATGCGCCTGCAGCGGACTCCATCAGGGAAGGCGACGCCATCGGCGTCCAGCTCATCGGCGGTGACCTGGACCTCTCCGCCGTCGGGACCGTGACCTATGTGGACGGGTCCAAGATCCTGGCCTTCGGGCATCCCTTCTACAACCTTGGGGCCGTGGATTACGCCATGACCCGGGCGAACGTCCTGACGGTCGTCCCGAGCCTCGAGAGCTCCTTCAAGATGGCCACTTCCGGTCCCGTCATCGGCCGGATCTCCCAGGACCGCCCGTCCGGGGCGTTCGGGGAGATCGGCAAGCTGCCCGCGCTCATCCCCCTCAACATCTCTTTGACGGACGGCCCGCAGGACCGGAAGGAGTTCAAGCTCAAGCTGGCGGATGATAAGTTCCTGACGCCGGCGCTCGTGAACCTGGCGGTTTCATCGCTCATCACCGGGGAGGAGCGGGCCTACGGCTATCTTTCCCTCGACTTCGACGGCGACATCTATCTGGACAGGGGCGCGAGCATCCACCTGGAAGACCTTTTTTCGGGGAACTACGACACGTCCGCCACCAACCTCTCCGGGCTCCTGGCGGCCGTTGTCTATTACCTGGGCAACAACGAGTTCCGGGACGTCGGGATCTTCCGGATCGACCTCAATGTCCGGGCGGCCGAAGAAGCCCGGCTCTGCGCCCTCGAGAAAGTCCTCCTGGACAAGTACGAAGTCTCTCCCGGCGAGAAGATCGAGATCAAGGTCTATTACCGGACCTTCAAGGAAGAGACGTTGGTCGAGAACGTGGCGTTCGTCGCCCCGGCCCTTCCGGCCGGCACCGAGTTCCAGATCGTCGTCGGCGACGCGGCGACGATGCAGCAGACCGAGAGGTCGCAGTACCGCGTCCAGGACTTCGTGCCCCGAAGCCTCAGCCAGCTCATCCGCATCTTGAGCAGCCTCCGGAAGAACAACCGGATCTATTTCAAGATCCTCGCGCCCAAGCCGGGGATCTTCCTCAAGGGCGAGGAGATGCCGAACCTGCCGCCGAGCCTCAAGTCCATGTTCACCTCGGCGCGCGCTTCGGCGTCCGCCCCGATGGACCTGACCCGCTCCACGCTGGGTGAGTACCAACTCCCGGTCCCCTATGTCTTCCGGGGCGGGGCCGTGATCACCGTCAAAATCCGAAAATAGGAGACCGATCGCATGAGAAAGATGTCCCTGTTCGGAATCCTTTGGGCCGTCGCCCTGTGCCTCACCCTTCAGGCCGTCGTTCCCCAGAAGTGGGAGCTCCAGACAAAAGAGGATTTTCTGAAGGGCAAGCTCGGCGGCGTTTCGGTCTCCGACGAAGGCGTCCTGGCCCTGGCGCCCAAGGAAGAAAAGATCGCCTCGCCGATCGAGGAATTCTATCTTTCCGTGCTCCTGGCGCCCGAGGGCGTCACCTATCTCGGCACCGGCCACGGCGGGAAGGTTTATCGGATCGCGAAGGACGGGAAGGCGGACCTCTATTTCCAGGCCCCCGAGATGGACGTGACCTGCCTCGCCCTGGACCAGAAGGGCGCGCTCTACGCCGGGACATCGCCCAACGGGAAGATCTACAAGATCACGGAGAAGTCGAAAGGCGAGACCTTTTTCGACCCCGCGGAAAAATACATCTGGGACCTCGTCTTCATGGATTCCGGCCGGCTCTGGGCGGCTGTCGGCGAGACCGGCGGCATCTACGAGATCAGCCCCCAGGGCGAGGGGCGGATCATTTTCAAGGCCGAGGAGAACCACATCCTCTGTCTGCGGAAGGACGGCCGTGGCGGCGTCCTCGCCGGGAGCGGCGGCAACGGGGTCGTCTACCGGATCTCGCCGGAAGGCCGGGCTTCCGTCGTCTTTGAGACCCCCTACGAGGAGGTCCGCGGCCTGGCCGTCGACCGCGACGGACTGATCTATGCCGCCGCGTCCGGGGCCCCCTCCAAGTCCAGGAAGGAGGATGTCCCAACGGTCCAGCGCCGCTCCGACGCGGCCGTCAGCGTCACGGTCAGCTCCGTCAGCGCTCCCGGTGTCCCGGGATCGTCCGTGGCCGATCCCGCCCCGGCGCTATCACCCTTCCAGAAGGATTCGGGCGCGCTTTACCGGATATCGGGCGACGGGATGGCCAGGATGCTCTGGAGCTCCGACGACGAGATGATCTACACGCTTCTCTGGCGGGCGGGCGACCAGAAGGTCATTTTCGGCACGGGCCCGAAGGGCCGGATCTATTCTCTGGACAAGGACGAGAAGGTGTCGCTCCTCCTCCAGGAGAACTCAGAACAGGTCTACGAGCTCGTCCCGCTCGAGACGAAGATCTACGTGCTCTCCAACAACCCCTGCTACCTGGGGCAGCTCCTGCCTGAACAGCGGTTTTCCGGGGAATACGTGAGTCAGGTCCTGGATGCCCGGACCCTCGCCTCCTGGGGGCGGATCGCGTGGGACGGGAGCGCGGATGGCGGGGCGAGCCTCCAGCTCCAGACTCGGAGCGGCAACACCTATGAGCCGAACTCGACCTGGAGCGAATGGTCTCCTCCCTACCAGAAAAAAGAGGAGCAGGTCCTGAGCCCCAAAGCCAGATACATCCAGGTCCGGGCGCTCCTGAAGACCCAGGCCGGCAATGTTTCTCCGGTCCTCGACACGCTGACCCTGTTCTACCTCCAGACCAACATCGCTCCCACCCTCACGCGCCTGGAACTCCTGAAACCGAACGAGGTCTTCCTCAAGCCCCCCGACCAGGAAGACGTCGTCATGGGCCTCGAAAAGCGCCTTCCCGAACAGGCGCCGAAGAAAGACGATCTTAAGATCACCTTCCCGGCCAAGAAGGCCGAGCGCAAGGGTTTCCAGACCGTCGTCTGGGACGCCTCGGACGAGAATGGCGACACGCTCAGCTATACGATCTCCCTGCGGAAGGAAGGGGAGACGGAGTGGCGGGTCATCCAGGACGGCTGGGCCGATACGATCTTCGCCTTCGACACGCTCTCGTATCCGGACGGGACCTACTTCATCAAGATCACGGCGTCCGATTCGCCCTCCAATCCCGCGGGCCTCGATCTCAAGTCCGAGAAGGTCAGCCGGCCCCTTGTCATCGACAACTCGCTGCCGGTCATTAAGAATTTCACGGCCGTGAGGAACGGGGCGACGCTCGAGGTGGCCTTCCAGGCCGAAGACGCGTACTCGACCATCGAGGAGGTCAAGTGGCTGGTCCGGCCGGGCGACTGGCGGGTCGTCTTCCCCGTCGACGGGATCTCGGATTCCCGGAGCGAGACCTTCAAGTTCTCGGTGAGGATCCCGGCGGGCGCCGAAAACCTCATCACCGTCCGGGTCAAGGACAGCTACGGGAACATTGGGGTCTATCGCCAGAATTATTAAAGTCGGGGATTTCACGATCATGATCCCGCCGTTATGAGACGGGATTATTTCGTCTTCGCCCGCTCGAGGTATTTGTCGTCCCGGGTGTCGACCCGGATGACGTCCCCTTCCTTGATGAACTCGGGGACCTGGATGACCGCGCCGGTCTCGAGCGTCGCTGGCTTGTACATGGAAGTCTGGGTCGCCCCCTTGAGCCGCGGCTCGGTGCTCACGACCTTGAGGTCCACGGCGTTCGGCAGGTCGACGCCAACCGGCCGGCCCTCGAACATCTCGATCTTGATGACCATGTTCGGCAGGAGGTACTTGACGCCGTCGCCGATGGCCTCGGCGGTCAGGGTGACTTGCTCGTAGTTCCCGAGGTTCATAAAAAAGTATTCGTCGCCTTGCTTGTAGAGGAATTCCATCTCGACTTCCTCGAGATACGCCTGTTCGAGGCGTTCCTCGGAGCGGAAGCGATGCTCGGTCTGGGATCCGACCTGGATATTGCGGAGCTTGGTCTGGACCATGGCCTTCCACCGGCCGGGCGTGATGAGCTGCATCTCCATGACGCGCCATAGCGTGCCGTCCATGATGATGATCATTCCTTTGCGGATCTGGGTCGCGTCGATCATGGTCCCTCCTGGAGTGGACGCCGGAGCGTCCGTCAAGCCGCTTATTTTACCATATCCGCAGCGGGCCGCCAACCGGCTGCTGGGCCCGGTTTCTTCCGTCCCCGTTCAGGCGCCGGCCGGGTCGATTGATTTCAGGAGGGAATTCCTTTATATATGGTTTTCGACGGCAGGAAAATGGTCGACCTCGTTTTGATCAACGGTTCAGTCTGGACGGGAAATCCCCGGCAGCCGTGGGCGCAGGCCGTGGCCGTCCGGGGGGACAGGATCTTCAAGGTCGGAACGACCCCCGAGATCCGTCTGCTCTCGGGCGAGGGCGCGACCGTCGCCGATCTCCAGGGCGGGCTCGTCCTCCCGGGGTTCATCGACAGCCACACCCACTTCCTGGCCGGCGGCTTCACCCTGAACAGCGTCCAGCTCCGCGACGCCAAGAGCCGCGAGGATCTCGCCGCCAGGATCGCGGCCAAGGCCCTCGCCCTCGGGGAGGGGGAGTGGGTCGTCCTCGGGGATTGGGACCACGAGCAGTTCAGCCCGCCGGAGCTTCCCCGCAAAGAGTGGATCGACGCGGTGACGCCGGCAAATCCCGTCTGCGTCAACCGCTACGACGGGCACATGGTCCTTGCCAACAGCCTGGCCCTGAAGCTTGCGGGGATCGCCCGGACGACACCGGTCCCTCCCGGCGGGGAGATCGTCAAGGACCCGAAGACGGGCGAGCCGACGGGGATCCTCAAGGACGCAGCCATGGACCTCGTGTCCGCAAAAATTCCGGAGCCATCGTTCGGGGAAAAGCTCCGGGCCGCCGAGGCCTCCTTGGGCGAAGCCGCCCGGCACGGGGTGACCTCCGTCCACGAGATGGCCGACGCCTCGAGCTTCGAGGTTTTCGAGGAGCTGGACCGGCAGGGCCGGCTGACGGCGCGGATCCATGTCTACATCCCCATCACCCAGGTCGACCTCCTCAGCCGTCTGAAGATCAAGTCGCCCTTCGGGAATCTGCGCCTGAAACTCGCCGGGCTCAAGGGTTTCGTCGACGGCTCGCTCGGTTCCGGAACGGCCTGTTTTTTCGGGCCCTACTCCGACGACCCGAAGGCCTTCGGCCTCCTCCACGAACAGATGTATCCGGAGGGGATCATGGAGAAAAGGATCCTCGAGGCCGGACGGGCCGGGCTCCAGGTGGCGATCCACGCCATCGGCGACCGGGCCAACGGCCTCCTCTTGGATATCTTCGAGAGAGTGATCGCCGCGGACGGCCCGCGGGACCGGCGCTGGCGGGTCGAGCATGCCCAGCATCTCAGGCCCGGCGATATCGCCCGGTTCGGGCGTCTCGGACTCATCGCCTCCGTCCAGCCGTACCATCTGATCGATGACGGGCGATGGGCCGAGAAAAAGATCGGCCATGAGCGGGCCAAGACCACATACGCGTTCCACTCCCTCCTTGAGGCGGGGGCCGTCCTGGCCTTCGGGTCGGACTGGACCGTGGCCCCCCTCGATCCCCTGGCGGGGATCTGCGCCGCCGTGACCCGCCGGACCCTGGACGGGAAAAGGCCCGGGGGGTGGGTCCCCGAGCAGAAGATCTCCGTCGAAGAGGCCGTCAAGGCATATACCGTCAACGGCGCGTACACGGAGTTCGCCGAAAATGACAAGGGCTCGATCGAGGACGGCAAGCTCGCCGACCTCGTCGTCCTCAGCCGCGACATCTTCAAGATCCCGCCCGAGGAGATCAGAGATGTCGAGGCCATGATGACCGTCTTCGACGGGAAGGTCGTCCACCGGAAAGAGTAGGGGGACGGGCGCGGGGCCGGGAACCGAATTCATGACGGAACAGGGACTTTTTCCATCCGAGCCGGGCCGGATCGGCACGGACGAGTCGGGCAAGGGAGATTTTTTCGGACCCCTCGTCGTGGCCGCCTTTTTCATGCCCGAAGGCGCGGAGGGCGTCCTCCGCGAGCTCGGGGTCAAGGATTCCAAGCGGACGTCCGACGCCCGGTGCCGGGAGATCGCGGACGCCCTGAAGAAAGGTTACGTCCATTCCATCGTCGCCGTCGGGCCGGAGAAATACAACGAGCTTTATGGGAAGCTCCGGAACCTCAACCGGCTTCTGGCCTGGGCCCACGCCCGGGCCATCGAGAACATCCTGGAGCGGGTGCCCGCCGGGAAGGCGGTCACGGACCAGTTCGGTGACGAGAAGTTCGTCCGGAACGCCCTCCTCAAAAAGGGCCGGGCGATCGAGCTCGTCCAGATGCCGCGAGCCGAGGAAGACCCGGCCGTCGCGGCGGCCTCGATCCTGGCCCGGGCCGAATTCCTGACGCGCCTCCATTCTCTTTCCCGTGAGATCGGCGCCGACCTTCCCAAGGGCGCCTCGGCCCAGGTGGAGGAGGCGGCCGTGAAGCTTGTCCGGGCGAAAGGACCGGGGATCCTCGACAAGGTGGCCAAGACGCACTTCAAGACGACTGCCAAGGTCCTCGGCCTGGCGGGTGCCGCCAAGCTCGTTTGAGGGGAGGTGAGAAAGATGTCCGAGCACGGGCCCGATGAAGCGACCAGAACGGCCGTGACCCGGCGGCTCTATTTCGAAGACGCCTATGTCCGAGAGTTCGAGGCCGGAGTCCTGGAGAAGAGGACCCACGAGGGGTTTCCGGCCGTCCTCCTCGATCAGACCTGCTTCTATCCGGAATCAGGCGGCCAGCCGTGGGACAAGGGCACGCTCGGCGGCATCGAGGTCCTCAAGGTCATCGACCTCGGCGGCGTCATCCTCCACGTGCTCAAGGAAGACGTGCCGGCCGGATCGGTCCGCGGCCGGATCGACTGGCCGACCCGCTTCGACCACATGCAGCAGCACACGGGACAGCACATCCTGTCGCAGGCTTTTTTCGAGGTCGTCAAGGGAGAGACGCAGTCCTTCCATCTTGGGGCGGACATCTCGACCCTGGAGATCGGTCTCCGGGCTATCAGCGATGAGGCGCTGGACAGGGTCGAGGACCGGGCGAACTCCGTCGTCTGGGAAGACCGGGAGGTCAAAACATATTTTGTTCCTGAAGAGGAGATCGACACTGTCCCGCTCAGGCGTCCGCCGAAAAAGCAGGGCCTTCTCCGGGTCGTCGAGGTCGCGGGCTACGACTATTCCGCCTGCGGCGGGACGCACTGTCGCCGGTCGGGCGAGGTCGGCTTGATCAAGGTCCTGGGGACGGAAAAGATCCGGGGAAATCTCCGGTTCGATTTCCTCTGCGGCTCCCGGGCCCTCCGCGATTATAGGATGAAAGACCGGAACGTCCGGAAAATTGCGGGTTTCTTTTCCTCGCTGCCCGGGGACACGGGCGGACAGGTGGAGAAGCTCGCGGCGGACTTTAAGGCCTTGAAAAAGCGGGGACGTAGGCTCGAGGAGCGCCTGGCCTTCTTCGAGGCGCGGGAGATCATCGGCGGGACCTCGGGCAGGATCATCTCCGGCGTGCTCGAGGACAGGACCCCCGAGGAGGCGCGTTCCCTGGCCCTGAACATCATCAGGAGCGGCGAATTTGCCGTCGTCTACGGCGCGGCCGGGGAGAACCAGGGACACCTCATCGTCGCCCGCTCCGATTCGCTCGCGACAGACCTTCGGGGACTGCTCCCCATCGTCGGGGCGCTGGTCCTGGTCAAGGGCGGGGGAGGCCCCTCCCTGGTGGAGCTCGTGACACCGGAGAAAGACAAGCTGGGCTCAGCCGTCGAAGCGGCCCGGGCCTGGCTCGAGGCGGGCGAGGGGAAACCAAAGACGCCCTGACCCGTGGACCCCGGGACGGGCGGTAAAGCGGAAAGGCCAAAGAGATGAAACGGATCCTCGTCGTCGGCAGCTCCAATACCGACATGATCATCAGGGTCCCGCGCATTCCCCGGCCGGGCGAGACGATCCTCGGCGGCGAGTTCTCCATGGCTCCCGGAGGGAAGGGCGCGAACCAGGCTGTGGCCGCGGCCCGGGCCGGCGGCCGGGTGACGTTCCTGGCCCGCGTCGGGGAGGATGTTTTCGGGGCCCGGGCCATCGCGAACTTCGAGGCCGACGGGATCGACGTCCGGTTCATCATGAGGGACGGCCGGGCCCCGTCGGGCGTCGCCCTCATCAACGTGGCCGCGAGCGGCGAGAACAGCATTTCCGTGGCCTCCGGGGCCAACGCCCTTCTCGCCCCCGAAGACATGCAGGGAGCGGAGAGAGCTTTCGAGGGAGCGGATATCGTCCTGATGCCGCTGGAGACTCCCATGGAAACAGTCCGGGCCGCCGCCAGGATAGCCCGGCTCCGCGGCATCCCCGTCATCCTGAACCCCGCGCCGGCCCAGCCGCTGGAGGACGATTTACTGAGATCCGTAAGCGTCATCACGCCGAACGAATCCGAGGTCGAGATCCTGACGGGAATCAAGGCCGGGACGGCCGCCGGCGCCGACCAGGCAGCGGCCTCTCTCCGCGCCCGCGGACCGCGCCTCGTCATCATCACGATGGGGGATCGGGGTTGTTTCGTCGCTGGAGATGGATTTATAACCATGGTCCCGGCCTTTCAAGTGACGCCGGTCGATACGACGGCCGCCGGAGATATCTTCAACGGCGCCTTGGCTGTCGCCCTGGCCGAAAAAACGCCGCTCGCCGCCGCCCTCCGGTTTGCCTCTGCCGCCGCGGCCTTGTCCGTCATGAAACTCGGCGCCCAGCCTTCTGCTCCTACTCGGCAGGAAATCGAGGGCTTTCTGGCGCTTAACTCCCGGGGCTGATTTTAGGAAAACGGGAAGCTTCCATTTTCCCCTCCTCGATCCCGGATCTCGCTCGAGGTTCCTTATCCCGGGAATATAGAAACGTCCACCTTTTCTTGAAGAATCCTTTTTTGGTTACGAGGGGAGTTTATTCGTAACGGAGTGCGACGATGGGATCCATTCTCGCGGCCTTCTGGGCCGGGAAGACACCGAAGAAAAGGCCGATGCCGACCGACACGGCCAGCCCGACGGCGACCGTCCAGAGGGAGACCGCTGCCGGAAGCGGGGTCGCGACCCGGACGATGAGAGCGATGCCGAACCCGATCAGGACCCCAATCAGCCCGCCGACGCCCGTCAGGACGATGGCCTCAATCAGGAACTGCTTGAGGATGTCGCCGGACCTGGCCCCGATGGCCTTGCGGATCCCGATCTCGCGCGTCCGCTCCTTGACGGAGACCAGCATGATGTTCATGACCCCGATCCCGCCGACCAAGAGGCCGATCGAGGAGACGACGATCATGACGAGAAAGGCGGCGCCCGTGATCTGCTTGTAGAGGCTGATCAGCGTGTCGGTCGTCATGATCGCGAAATCGTCGGGCTTGCCGTAGGGGACCTTGCGGTGCGCGCGCAGGACCTCGCTGATCTGCTGGATGGTCTCGTCCATCGTCCCCGCCGTCTTGGGGACGGTGATGATCTCCAGCCGGTCCTTCTCGTAGGCGAAGTATTTCATCAGCGTCGTCAGGGGCAGGCCGACGAAGTTGTCCCGGCTCTGGCCGAACATCTGGCCGCGCTTGTTGAGGACGCCGACGACGGTGAAGCCCTCGTTGCCGACCCGGATCTCCTTGCCGATGGGGTTGAGGTTGGGGAAGAGGCTGTCGGCGAGCTCGGAGCCGAGGAGACAGACTCTGGCGCTGTGGGTCACCTCGGCCTCGGTGATGAAGCGGCCCAACCTCGGAAGGTACAATGACATGACCGTCGGCCACTTCTCGTTCATGCCGATGACCATGGCGCTGTCAACCTTGGTGTTCCTGAACTTGATCTCGACCTGCTCGAACACGCTGACGCTGACGCTGACAGCGACCGCCTTGACAAGGGTGGCATCTTTTTCGAGGGCCTTGGCATCGTCCAGGGTCAGGTCCTTGCGGGTCCGCATCTCCTCGTCCATGCGGCCCATCTGGGCCGGCTCGTACTTCATGACGCCGATCATGTCGGACCCGACCGACTGGAGCTCCCGGGTGAACGACTTGTTGAGGCCCTGGATGACCGAGACCATGCCGATGACGGTCATGACCCCGATGATGATCCCGAGCATGGTCAGGAACGAGCGGAGCTTGTGGGACCGGAGCGAATCGAGGGCCATCCCGAAGATCTCGCGGACGATCTGGAATCTCATTGTTCGGACCTCAGCGCCTCCGTCGGGTCGAGCTTGGCCGCCCGGTTGGCGGGGTAGATGCCGAAGAACAGGCCCAGGGACCAGGACATGAAGATCGCCAGGGCGATCGATGAGGGCTCGACGCTCGAGGGCATGGAGGTCGTCGCCGTGACGATCTTCGCTACCGTGAAGCCGAGGAGGATGCCGATGATCCCGCCGAGGGCCGAGATCACGGACGACTCGATCAGGAACTGGAACAGGATGTCCCGGCGGCGGGCCCCGACGGCCATCCGGATCCCGATCTCCTTGGTCCGTTCCGAGACGGAGACGAACATGATGTTCATGATGACGATCCCGCCGACGATCAGGGCGATGGAGGAGATGGCGATCATGGCGAAATAAATGCCGGACGTGGCCGTTTTATAGAACTGGATGAAGGTCTCGGACGTGGCGATCGCGAAATCGTCAGGGTCCTTGTATGACCGCTTCCGCCACGACCGGAGGATCGTCCGGACCTCTTCCTGGGCCCGGGCCATCTGCTCCTGGGATTGGGTATGGATGTTGATGCCGACGGACCGGCGGGAGCCGTAGACTTTCATGAACGTGGTGATGGGGATCCGGACGTAATTGTCCTGGCTGAACCCCAGGAGCTTTCCGACCTTTTTGCCGGTCCCGATGATCTGGAAATTCTGGGTCCCGACCTTGATCCACCGGCCGAGGGGGTCGACCGTGGGGTAGAGCTTCTCCACGACATCGGACCCGATGATGCAGACGCTCCGGGAATTGGTTTCGTCCTGAGCCTGGATGTGGCGGCCGCTCTCGAGCTCGAGGGTCGATCCGATCTCATGGTCCAGATGGGTGACGCCCCGGATCTCCGTGTTCTTCAGGGACTGGCTGCCGAACTTGACGGTCTGCTGGGTGCTCGTGGTCGCCCCGATGAGATCGCAGGACCGGCACCGGTCGCGGAGGAGCTGGACTTCGGTCAGGGTCAGGTCCTTTCGCTTCATCTGTTCGCGGAAATCCTTGAGGGAGGTGCCGACCATCGAGAACTTCTGGACGGAAAAATCGTTGGCCCCGTAGAAGGACATCTTCGTGTAGACGTAGTTGTTCAGTCCCTGGATGATGGAGACGACGGCGATGACCGTCAGGACGCCGATGATGATGCCGAGAAGGGTCAGGAAAGAGCGCAGCTTGTTGGCCCGGAGGGACAGCCAGGCCATGGACAGGGATTCCCGGACTTGCAGCTTGGCCATGGTCGATTCTCTATTCTACACGATTCATACGGGGCCGGAAAGAAAAGGTTCGAGTTTGAGCTGGACACCCTCTGGATACCAAGATCCTGACATGGCCTTTATGGCGGCCCTCTATCCTGAAAAAAAGGACAATTCCGAAGAAAGAGAATGTTGCCCGCCAAGCAATCCCGAAATGATGATCCAGGACCGGGCCACCTTTTTCGCCAAAATTGTCATGGCTATCAGGGCTCGGTGGGAAAGTCGAATTCATGAAAACGGAGAGGAAATAACGATAATGAATTGGCACGAAGTTTGCAGGTGTTCTTGGCTAGTTGAAATCTAAACCAGCCGATACGCAGGGATCGCCTGCGAAAAGGCGAAAGGAGAAGGCATGATGTTTGGACAAACGGCAGAAAAGGCAAAGTGGCACAGCAAGCAGGGAGCGATCGAGGAGAAGGCGGTCAGTGGGCGTATCCGTGTCATCGGTTCGCTTCTATTGATCGTGGCCCTGGTGTTCCTGTCGACGGCGTCTTTCGCGCAAATCTCCGTTGGGATAAGGGTCGGCCTAGCTCCGCCGCCGCTGCCCGATTATGCCCAACCGATGTGCCCGGGCGACGGCTATATCTGGACGCCGGGATACTGGGCCTGGGACGGCGCCGAATACTATTGGGTCCAGGGCACATGGGTGATGGCTCCGGAACTCGGATACCTCTGGACTCCGGGCTATTGGGGTTGGGACGGCGAAGGATTTCTTTTCAATGAAGGCTACTGGGGTCCGTCCATAGGTTTCTATGGCGGGATCAACTATGGCTTCGGTTACTTCGGTCATGGTTATGAAGGCGGACGCTGGGAAAACGGGCATTTTTTCTACAACAGGTCGTTCAACAACGTCGACGCCCGCAACATCCGCAACGTCTACAATACAAGGGTGAACGAGGGCAGGATGAACCACGTCAGCTACAACGGCGGTAACGGCGGAATCAACGCCCGCGCCTCCGCTCAAGAAGAGGCCGCCGCTCGTGGGACACATATGGGGCCTGTAGGCGCTCAGACTCAACATGCGTGGGCTGCCCGCAATAATCCGCAACAAAAGTATTCTGCGAACCGCGGCACGCCGGCAGTTGCTGCGACCTCTCGCCCCAACCTTGCCGCCCATCCTAAGGACTTGCCGCCCGTCGAACGGCCCGCTGTTCCTAAGACGGGGAACCCGAAGGTGGACCAGCAATACCAGAGGCAGCAGGAACAGTTAGTCACGAGGCAGAACCAAGAGCGGCAGAAACTCCAGCAGCAGCAGGAAATGGAGCATCAGCGGTTGGCGAAACAGCATTCAAATGCAGCGAAAACGCAGCAGCTGGAGCAGCGACACCAGCAACAGACGCAGCAATTGCACCAAAAACACACGCAGCAGACGAAGCAGCTGCAGCAGAAACAGAAGCCAGCTCGCGGCGGGGGGCGCGGCCAGGGTAGTTAAATCGAAGTAATGTAGCGCAGGGTTCGCTGTTCAAACCCTGCTGTTTTCGCGGTCTATTTTCATCGGGCATACGATACGATCCAGAAGTGGTATATTCAGGGCGGGGCAGATCAAATTAATAAGAACAATTCGGCGTCGCAACAAAAGGACCGATTTTCCTGTGAGCGGTTCTTATGGGCGGGCGGTCGCTCCTATCAGGCTTCGGTGTTGGCCTCCGCTTCTTAGTTGGTTGGGCTCGCATGACGTTCCGATTCTTTCCCCCCGAGCCTCCTGTCTTTCCGTAAGTGCCGCTTCATCCCTAATGGAAGGGGCCGCCTTGACATGGCCCGGGGGGGAAAAACATAATGGTCCCCGAGGAGACGCCGTCCCGCATGTTCGTCCGCTTGAACAAGTTCCTGGCCCACTCGGGCGTTTGCTCGCGGCGGGAAGCGGACCGCTTCATCGAGGCCGGCCGGGTCAGGGTCAACGGCCGGGTCGTCGATGAGCTCGGCCAGAAGATTGACCCCGCCCGGGACCGGGTCGACGTCGGCGGCCGGGCGGTCAGGGGAGGGGACGAGCGGCCCGTCTACATCCTCCTCTTCAAGCCCTCCGGCCGCGTTGTCACGGTCAAGGATCCCTTCGGCCGGCCCACGGTGATGGACCTCCTGCCGAAGCTCCCGGTCCGGGTCTATCCGGTCGGCCGCCTGGACGCGGAGAGCGAGGGGGCCCTCCTCCTCACCAATGACGGGGAGATGGCCCACCGTCTTACCCATCCCAAGCACGGGGCCGGCAAGGTCTACGAGGTCAGGGTTGAGGGGGAGCCGCCCGAGGACGACCTGGAGAACCTCCGGCGGGGCGTCTTTCTTGAGGGACGGCGGACGGCGCTGGCCCGGATCCAGGTCCTGCGGCGGAGCTTGCGGAAAACCCTCCTCCGGGTCGAGATTCACGAGGGACGGAAGCGGGAGATCCGGAAGATGTTCGAAGCCCTGGGATATCCCGTCAAAGGGCTTCTGCGCGTTCAATTCGCCGGCCTGACGCTCGACGGGCTCCGGCCGGGAGAGTGGCGTTATCTGAAAAAAACCGAAGTGGCGAGCCTGCGGAAGGCGGCAGGCCTGGCCATCCCCGGTTAAGAATCCGGAGCTTCGCCCTCCCGGCCTTTTTCCTCGGCCTCGGAGAAGGCCTTCCAGCCCTTGGCCAGCCTCTGGAGTTCTCGGTCCACGAGGAAGTGGACTGTCCCGTCCTCAAACGTCCCGTCTTCCCGGGCTTGGCCGGCCTCGACGCCGGTCAGGATCTCGATGCCCTCATCGATCGTCTTGACCGGGTAGATGTGGAATTTTCCCTCTTTGACGGCCTGGACGACCTCGGCCCGGAGCATCAGATTCTGGACGTTCTGGTGGGGGATGATGACCCCCTGGGTCCCGGTCACTCCCTTGGCCCGGCAGACCTCGAAAAAGCCCTCGATCTTCTCGTTGACGCCGCCGATGGCTTGGATCTCGCCCTTCTGGTTGAGGGACCCGGTGACCGCGAGATCTTGACGGAGCGGGAGCCCGGACAGGCTGGACAGGATGGCATAGACCTCGGTCGATGATGCGCTGTCGCCGTCGACGCCGCCGTAGGATTGTTCGAAGGCGAGAGAGGCCGAGAGGGCGAAGGGCTTCCGGGTCGCGTATTTCCCCCGGAGATAGCCGCCGAGGATGAGGACGCCTTTGTTATGGGTCGGTCCGCTGAGGTCGGCCTCCCGCTCGATGTTGATGACCCCGGCCCTGCCCATGGCCGTCCGGGCCGTGATGCGCGTCGGCTTCCCGAACATGAACTGGCCCATGTCGTAGACCGAAAGGCCGTTGACCTGTCCGACAACGCTCCCCTCGGTATCGATCATGATCGTCCCTTCCTCGATCATCTCCTGGACCTTGTCCTCGTACAGGCTGACCCGCTCGAACCGCTCCCGGATGGCCTGGTCCACGTCCGCGCCGGCGACGGCGGGCCGGCCGTTCTTCCGGGCCCAGTAGCTCGACTCGCGGATGACGTCGGCGATGACGTGGAAGCGGGTCGAGAGCTTCCGCTGGCGCCCGGCGATCCGGGTGGCGTATTCGACGAGGGCCGCGATCCCCTCCCTGTCGAAGGAGAGGAGCCCGTCCTCGTGGCAGATCTTCTTGATGAACCGGATGTAGTCGCCGATGGCCTTCCCGTCCTTGGTCATCTCCGAGTCGAACTCGGCCTTGATCTTGAAGATCTTTTTGAAGTCCTCGTCCTGGAAGTAGAGGAGGTTGAAGATGTACGTGTCGCCTATCATCACGACCTTGACGTCGCACTTCACGGGCTCCGGCTTGATCCGGGAGGTCGAGAAGAAGTACATCGAGAGATAGTTCTGGATCTCGAAGATCTGGTTGCGGAGGGTCCTCTTGAGGGTCATCCAGACGCCCGGCTCGACCAAGGCGTCCAGGGCGTTGATGACGAGGTACCCTCCGTTGGCCTTGAGGAAGGAGCCGGCCTTGATCATCGTGAAATCGGTCTGGCCGGGGCCCATCCGGGAATAGGTGAGCTCGATCGAGCCGAACAGGTTCGTGTAGGTCGGGTTGGTCTCCATGATGACCGGGGCCCCCTTCTGGTCCGCGTTGTCGACGAGGAGGTTGACTTGGTAGTCGTGGAATTCGTCCGCCTGGTCCTTGTCCCTGTCGTCCTTCTTCTGGTTCTTGAAAAGGTCGATCGTCTTGACGAGATTCTGCTCGACGTCGGCCAGGTAAGCCACGATCTTCGGCGAGGGGAACTTGGCCCGCATCTCGTCGATGCCGCCCTTGATGAGCGGCGAGATGCTCTCCTCGTCCCAGCTCTTGAGGAGGGTCCGGGTCTCCTCGTCGATCTCCTTGAGCTTCTCAAAAAGGGCCTCGAGCTCAGCCGTCAGCTCTTCGTACTTCGCCTTGAGCCGCTCCAGGGTCTCCTTCGGGATCTTCTTCTCCTTGACCAGCTCCTCGATTTTATTGAACGGGATGGCCTGCCCCTCGATGACCGGGATGAGGTCCGGCCGGGTGAAGAGGCCCATCTGGACCTGGATCACGGAGAAGCCTTCCTGGGCCACTTGCTCTTCGAAGCGCTGGAGGATCTCCCGCTGCTTCTTCTGCTGGGCCTCGACCAGGGCGTCCCGTTTGTCGGTATAATACGGGCTCTTGAGGAGGTTCGGGATGCTCTTGCGGAGCATGTCGATCAGCTTTCCCATGGCCTCACTGAAGACCTTGCCCTGGCCCGCCGGGAGGGTGATGAGGAGGGGCTCGTCGGGGGACTTGAAGTTGTTGACGTAAAGGATGTCGTCCGGCGTCTTATCGCCCTCCTCGAGCCGTTCCAGAAGCTGCTTGATCGTCGTCGTCCGGCCCGTGCCGACCAGGCCCGTAATGAAGATGTTGTAGCCGAGGCTCTTGATGTCCAGGCCCGTCTGAATGGCCTTGAGGGCCCTCTCCTGCCCGATGATGTCCTCGCACGCCGGGGCCTCGTCGCTTGAAGAGAAGGGGATGCCTTCAGGGCAGCAGGTCCAGCGCAGGCGGTCGGGAGGGAGCTCCTCGAATCGCGTCTTCGTTTTCATGATCCTCTCCTCGTCGGGGATTGGCGGCGCTCCGAATAGGGCCAAGTTATCATAAACCCTTCCGTTGCTCAAGCCGCGGCTCTCGGCGCGACCGTCCGTCCTTCGTCCCCATCATCAAGGCCTTTCGGCGGGCCTTCTTTTTGGTGCAAAACGCGCCGACATCTGCTAGAATAAGGCCCGTCCGGACCCGGGAAGGAGAGGTCATGAACGGGATTGAAGTCAGGAAGGTCCACACGAAGCTCGACCTGAAGAAGTTCATCCGTTTTCCCTGGAAAGTCTACAAGGGCGATCCTTTTTGGGTCCCGCCGCTCCTCATGGAGATGAAGGACAGGCTCGACCGCCGGAAGCATCCCTTTTTCGAGCACGCGGAGGCCGATTATTTCCTGGCCTATCGCGGGCCCGATGTCGTCGGCCGCATCGCCGCGATCCTCGACCGGAACCACAACGAGTGCCACCACGAGAGGGTCGCCTTTTTCGGGCTCTATGAGAGTTTCGACGACCCCGAGACGGCCCGGGAGCTCATCGACGCCGCAGCGGCCTGGGGCCGGGACCGGGGCATGGACATCCTCCGCGGTCCGGTGAACCTATCGCTGAACGACGAGTGCGCCTTCCTCCTCGAGGGCTTCGAGGCCCCGCCGGTCGTCATGATGCCCTACAACCCGCGGTACTACCTCGAGCTCATGGCTGCGTGCGGCCTGGCCAAGGCCAAGGACCTCCACGCGTTCCATATGACCCGGGACCGCCAGCGCTCAGCCAAGGCCGAAGAGCTCATGGAGCGGCTCCGGAGCTTGCAACAGTTCACCTTCCGGACCGTGACCAAAGCCCGGCTCCAGCAGGACGCCATGGACATCGCCAGGATCTACAACGACGGCTGGCGGAACAACTGGGGCTTCGTCCCCTGGACGGAAAACGAGATGAAGCACATGGCCAAGAACCTGGCCCAGTTGGCCGACCTGGACCTCGTCCTCTTCGCCGAGCATCGGGGGCGGACGGTCGGTTTCGCCTGCGCCCTCCCCGATTTCAACCAGGTCTTCATCAAGATGAACGGCCGGTTGGTGCCCTTCGGGATCTTCAAGTTCCTGGCCGGGCGGCGCAAGATCACGGGCGTCCGGGCGCTCGTCTTCGGAGTCATCCCCGAGTACATGCACACGGGCCTGGCCTATCTCCTCTACGACGAGTTCGAAAAGGCGATCATCGCCAAGGGCTACGGATGGTGCGAACTGTCCTGGCAGCTCGAGGATAACGAGGCCATCAACCGCTTCGCGGCCTCGATCGGGGCGGCGCCCTATCGCAAGTACCGCATCTATGAAAAACGGATCACACCGGGAGGAGCATGAAGGAGATGAAAACCTACCAAGGAAAGCTTCAGGCCAAAGGATTCAAGATCGGGATCGTTGTCAGCCGGTTCAACAGCTTCATTTCCGAGCGGCTGCTCGAAGGGGCGCTAGAGGCTCTGGAAAAAATGGGCGCCCAGGACGCCGACCTCACGGTTTACAAGGTTCCGGGGTCGTTCGAGGTCCCCTTGGTCGCGAAGAAGATCGCCAAGGCCGGGAAGGCCGACGGCATCCTCTGCATCGGGGCCCTCATCCGCGGCGACACGCCCCATTTCGATTTCCTCGGCGCCGAGGTCACCAAGGGCCTCGCCCAGATCGCAATGGAGGAGGGCGTCCCGATCGCCTTCGGGATCCTGACCGTGGACACGGTCGAGCAGGGGATCGAGCGGGCCGGCACCAAGGCCGGGAACAAGGGCTACGATTCCGCCTTCTCCCTGGTCGAGACGCTGAATCTGCTCAAGGAGTCGGGGCTCCGCTGACCGGATCCTGAGGGGCCCGCCATGGGGAAACGACGGAAAGCGCGGGAGTGCGCGCTCCAGATCCTCTTCCAGCTCGAGTTCAATACGGCCGACCCGCGGACCCTCATCCGCCAGTACTGGGAATACCAAAAAACGACGGGCGACGTCCGGGAATACGGCGGCTGGCTCGTCGACAGGATCATGGACCGCCGCGACGAGATCGACCTTTCCATCCAGTCGGCCTCGAAGAACTGGCGCCTGGCGCGCATGGGCGTCGTCGACAGGAACATCCTGAGGATCGCCGTCTGCGAGCTCCTCTATGCGCCGGCCCTGGCCCCGGCCATCGTCATCAACGAAGCGATCGAGATCGCCAAGCGATACAGCGGACAGGAGTCCGCGACGTTCGTCAACGGGATCCTCGACGCCATCAAGAAGCGGCTCAAGCCGCGCCCCGCCCCCCCCGGCCGGAGCGGGCCAAGAAGGACACCATGAGCAAGAGAGAGGACATCCAGGAAAAAGGACAGGAACCGCCCCGGCCCGACGAGCGGGACACTGACCAGGAACTCGCCCGCCGGGAGAAGCTCCGCCGCCTCGCCGAGGAGGGGGTCGATCTTTTCCCGTACAAGGCCGGCAGGACCCACTCCGTCCACGAGATCGTCGGCGCCTTCGCCTCGCTCACCAAGGAGGAGCTCGAGGAGAAGAAGATGCCCGTCGAGGTCCCGGGGCGGATCCTCTCGATCCGGAAAATGGGCCGGGCGACGTTCTTCCACATCTCGGACGGCCGGGCCCGGCTCCAGGCCTATATCCGGGAGGACGTCGCGGGGGCCCGGACCTACGAGCTCTTTTCCCTGCTCGACATCGGCGACGTCCTTTCGGTCCGCGGGACCCTGTTCAAGACGCGGACGGGCGAGCTGACCGTCCTCTGCGAGTCCTTCACGTTCCTGGCCAAGGCCCTCCACCCGCTCCCGGAGAAGTGGCACGGCCTCCAGGACATCGAACTCCGCTACCGGAGGCGGTACCTCGACCTCGTCATGAACCCCGAGGTGGGCGACGTCTTCCGCCTCCGGAGCTCCATCGTGGCCTACATCCGCCGCTTCTTCGACGCCCGGGGCTACATTGAGGTCGAGACGCCCATGATGCACACCATCCCCGGCGGCGCCCTGGCTCGGCCCTTCAGGACGTCCCACAACGCCCTCGGCCTGGACCTCTACCTCCGGATCGCGCCCGAGCTCTACCTGAAAAGGCTCGTCGTCGGCGGGCTCGACAAGGTCTACGAGATCAACAGGAGCTTCCGGAACGAAGGGATCGACGCCCAGCACAACCCGGAGTTCACCATGCTCGAGTTCTATGAAGCGTACAAGGACTATTACGACATGATGGACCTCACCGAAGAGCTCCTGACCGGGATGGCCCTCAGCCTCCTCGGGACCGACGAGGTCCCCTTTGGCGAGCAGACGATCTCTTTCAAAAGGCCGTATCCGAGATTGAAGTTCATGGACGCCTGCGTCCGATACAGCGGCCTGGCCCCCAGCCGGTTCTCCGACCGAAAGGACCTCGTGGAGTTCGCGGCGACCCTGGCCCCGGACAAAAAGCCCCTGACCTACGGGAAGGCCCTCGACATCATCTTTGACCGGTTCGTCAAGGACAACATCGTCCAGCCGACGTTCATCATGAACCCGCCCAAGGAGATCTCGCCGCTGGCCAAGACCTCTCGGGACGATCCCGAGGAGGCCGAGAGGTTCGAGCTCCTCGCGGGGGGGATGGAGATCGCCAACGCGTTTTCCGAGCTCACCGACCCCGCCGAACAGCGGGCCCGCTTCGAGGAGCAGGCGGAGGAGAAGAAGAAGGGGGACGAGGAGTCCCACGCCGTGGACATGGACTACGTGGAGGCCCTCGAGTACGGACTGCCGCCGACGGGAGGGGAGGGCATAGGCATCGACCGGCTGACCATGATCCTGGCCAACCGGAGGTCCATCCGGGAGGTCATCCTGTTCCCGCTCCTCAGGCCGAGATGAGCGAACGCACGGCGGCGGGGTCGCGGGGCCGGAGTTGAGACGCCGATGACATTCGAGCTGTTCGTCGCGCGCCGTTACCTGACGGCCCGGAGAAAGCAGGCCTTCATCTCCGTCATCACCTTGATCTCCATCCTCGGGATCATGATCGGGGTCGCGGCCCTGGTCATCGCCATCGCCCTCATCACGGGCTTCCAGGAGGACGTCCAGGCCAAGATCCTGGGGGCCACGTCGCACATCATGGTCCAGGACCTCTCGAGCGAGGGCCTGCCGCGCTACCTCGAAGTCGCGGACAAGGTCCAGGCAGAGAAGGGGGTGCTGTCCGTGACGCCGGTCGTTTATAACGAGGTCATCATCACCGGGCTGGCCAAGACCAAGGGGGCCCTGCTCAAAGGGCTTGATTTCGGCCGGGAGCTCCCCGGCGCCGCCTGGCTCCAGAAGCTCGAGGCCGGCAAGGTCCCGGCGCCGGGCGGCGAGCGCGAAGGCATCCTCCTCGGCCGGCAGCTCGCCTTCGAGATCGGTGCCCAGCCGGGGGACATCGTGGACGTCGTCACGGCCTCCTCGAACCTGTCGCCGATGGGGCTCCTGCCGAAGCGCAAGAGGTTCCTGGTCACGGGGATCTTCAACACGGGCCTGTACGAGTTCGACGCCACGACGGCCCTGGTCTCCCTGCCCACGGCCCAGAAGCTTTTCAACCTCGAAGGGCGGGTGAGCTTCCTCCAGGTCAAGATCCGGAACATCTTCGAGGCGCCGGCCATCGCCGGGCGGATCAAGGCGGGGCTGCCGCCCACGGTTTATGTGACGACCTGGATGGAACTCAACCGGAACCTTTTCTCGGCCCTGAAGCTCGAGAAGAACATCATGTTCCTGACCATCGCGCTGATCGTCATCGTGGCCGCCCTTAACATCATCGCAACCCTGATCCTGATGGTCATGGAGAAAACGAGGGACATCGGGATCCTCATGGCCATGGGGGCGACGCCCCTGAACATCAGGCGGGTGTTCTTTTACCAGGGCGCCCTTATCGGCGTCCTGGGAACGGGCCTCGGCGTCCTCCTCGGGCTCGCCTGGTGCTGGCTGGCCAACACGTTCCAGCTCATCCGGGTCCCCGTGGACGTCTACCAGATCTCCTACGTCCCGTTCCGGCTCAGCACCGTCGACCTCCTGGCCATCGTCGGCGTCACCCTCGCCATCAGCTTCGTCTCGACCCTCTTCCCGGCCTGGCGCGCCTCCAAGGTCGACCCGGTCGTGGCTTTGAAATATGAATGACATCCTGTTGAAGGCCGAAAACCTGGGGAAATTCTATCCCCTTCCCAAGGGGGTCCTCCGCGTCTTCGAGGGCCTGGACTTCGAGCTCCAAAGGGGGGACCTGGCGGCCATCATGGGAGCCTCCGGGGTCGGGAAGACGACGCTCCTCAACCTCCTCGGCGCCCTGGACCGGCCCTCGGAGGGCCGGGTAATCCTCGACGGCGAGGACCTGTTCGCCGGAACAGAACGGGACGTCGCCGCCGTCAGGAACCGGAAGATCGGCTTCGTTTTCCAGTTCTTTCATCTCCTCCCCGAATTTTCGGCCCTGGAGAACGTCAGCTTCCCCCTGATGATCCAGGGGCTCGGGAGGAAAGAGGCCTTCGACCGGGCCCGCGCCCTGCTCGTAGATGTCTCGCTCGAGGAGAAGGCCGATGCCCGTCCGGGCCGGCTCTCGGGCGGCGAGCAGCAGCGGGTGGCCATCGCCCGGGCCCTGGTCAGCGAACCCCGGCTGCTCCTGGCCGACGAGCCCACGGGAAACCTCGACTGGAAATCGGGCGAGATGATCCTCCGCCTGATCCTCGACCTCCACGCGAGGAAAGACCTGTCCTCGATCATCGTCACCCACAACGAGAAGATCGCCCGGTATTGCCATAAGCTCTACCTCATGGAGGCCGGGGAGCTGAAACTTTTATCCGAACCCCTGAGTTAAGGACAATGTGACAGGCAGGCCGGCCCGTCCATCTATGCCTCGTCATCCCCGGTGCGGACAGCGCTCCAGGAAGGGCCGGGCCCCCGGCCGATTTTTGATAAAACGGGGAGAATATGGTATAAGGATTGCTCAATGAGAAAGATCATCCTGGCGCTGTTCCTGGCCGTCCTCCCCGGACTGCTCTCCGCCCAAGAGATCCTGGAGAAGATCGAGGTCGCCGGGAACGACCGGGTGACACGGGAGACCATCCTCTATTATATCTCGGTGAGGGAAGGCGATTACTTCAGCGAAGACCAGGTCAAAAGGGACTTCCGGGTCCTCTGGTCCACCGGCTTTTTCGCCAATCTCAGGATCGAGGACCTCCCCGGGACGCGGGGAAAGATCATCCGGATCACGGTCGAGGAGAACCCCATCATCAAGGCCTTGACCTTCAAGACCGGGAAAAAGCTCAAGGAAAGCGACATCGTCAGCAAGCTCAAGGAAAAAGACCAGTTCATTCTTCCTTATTCCTATTACAGCCCCGCCAAGGTCCAGAAGGTGAAGCAGACGATCATGGACCTTCTCAGCGAAAAGGGCCTCCTGGCGGCCAAGATCGACATCGAGGCCAGGAAGCAGGGCAAGAACGAGGTCGAGGTCCTGATCAAGATCGACGAGGGTCCCAAGGTCCGGGTCGGCGACGTCGTCTTCGTGGGCGACACGAAGATGCCCGCCAGCGCCCTCCGCTGGGCCATGAGTGAAAACCGGCCCCACACCCTTTTCAACTGGGCCGCCGGCAAAGACGTGTACAAGCAGAACAAGCTCAAGGAAGGCACCGACCAGATCAAGAAGATGTATCAGGAGAACGGGTACATGGAGGCCACGGTCGGGGAGCCCCGGGTCGAGGAATACGAAAAACAGAATGTTTTCTTCAAGAAGCAGAAGATGATGCGCGTCATCATCCCCGTCAACCCCGGCTACCTCTACCGGACCGGCGAGATCAGGATCGAGGGGAACAAGGCCTTCGCCGCCAAGGGGCTCCGGAACCTGGTCAAGCTCCAGCCGGGCGAGGTCTACAACATCAAGCTCCGGGAGAAAACGGTCGAGGACATCGCGGAGCTTTACCGTAACTTCGGGCACCTCTACATCCAGGTCGCGCCCGTGGAGAACCTCGACCCCAAGAGAAAGGTCGTCAACGTCACCTTTTCCGTCTACGAGGGCGAGATCGTCTATCTCAACCGCCTGGAGTTCAAGGGCAATAATTACACCAAGGACAAGGTCATCCGCCGGGAGATGCTGGTCCGGGAAGGCGACCGGTTCAGCCTGGCGATGTTCAAGGACAGCCTGCTCCGCATCAAGCAGCTCGGTCTCGTGGACCTCGAGAAGGACCCCGACATGAAGCCGAACCCCGACGACCCGACCAAGATGGACGTTGTCGTGCCGGTCAAGGAGCTCCAGCGGAACAACATCCAGTTCTCGGCCGGCTACAGCGGGTACGACGGGACCTTCGTGGCCTTTGGCTACTCCACGGTCAACTTCCTGGGGTCCGGAGAGAACGTGGACCTCCAGCTCCAGCAGGGCAAGCGGGTCAAGAACTACTCGGTGGGGTTCTCCGAGCCCTACCTGTTCGACCAGCCGATGACGGCCGGCGTCAATCTCTACGATCGGTATGCCGACTACAGCTCCCTCGGTCTCTACACCCAGAAATCGATCGGCGTTGACCTGACCCTGGGGGCCCGGCTCCTCGGCTACTGGCGGGCGAACGCGACGTACACGATCCAGAGGGTCAACGTTTCCTATCCTGCGGACTCGCTGATGTCGTCGATCTACGGCTCCGGCGAGTATTATGAGAGCTCCATCACCCCGATGATCTACCGGTCGACGATCGACAGCCCCCTGACGCCCACCCGGGGGACCATGTACTCGGCCTCGGTCAAGTTCGCCGGGTCGTTCCTCGGCGGCGATATCAACATCATCAAGCCCCAGCTCGAGTTCGCCCACTACCAGCCGTTCATCGCCAAGCACACGATCGGCTTCCATGTCGAATACGTTTACATCAGGGCCTACGACAACTCCCTGGTGCCCTACTGGGAAAAGTCATTCCTCGGCGGGGAACGCTCCATCCGGGGCTACGAAGTCTACACGATCGGCCCCCGGGACGTGAACGGCTACAACATGGGCGGCAACAAGTCCATCGTCATCAACGCGGAGTACATCATCCCCGTCGGCGGGCCCCTGTATGCGATCTTATTCTATGATGTCGGGAACTCGCTCGCGCCGGCCCAAAACTTCAGCTTGTCGGACATGTACACGTCGACCGGCGTCGAAGCCCGGATCTTCATCCCGGCGCTCCGGGTCCCCTTCAGGCTGATCTTCGCGTACAACAACCGCACAACCATCAACAGCAATTCGAACTTCGCCTTCCGTTTCGCCGTCGGCACGACGTTTTAGCGGCCCGGAGGCCGGACAAGGCATCATGGGAGGTCGCGTCATGATTTCGGTCGAAGACATCTCCAGGCTTCTTCCGCACCGGTTCCCTTTCTTGCTCATCGACAGGGTCATCGATTTCACCCCGGAAAAGTCCATCGTGGCCCTGAAGAACGTGACCTGCAACGAGCAGTTCTTCCAAGGGCATTTCCCCGACTGGAAGATCATGCCGGGCGTCCTGATCATCGAGGCCATCGCCCAGGCCGGGGCCGTCCTTTTCTTCAACTCGATCCCGGACCCCGACCGCAAGTTCATTCTCCTGAGCAAGCTCGACAAGGCCAAGTTCAAGAGGATGGTCACCCCCGGAGACCAGATCCGGATCGAGGTCCAGTGGATCCGGCGGAAAGGGCGGATCTTTCAGATGAAGGGGAAAGCCCTCGTCGAGGGCGAGGTCGCCGCCGAGGGGGAGATGCTGGCCACGGTCCTGGACATCGAAGAGTTGGCGGACAAGAAAAAGGGGAACGCGTCGTCCCGGCCTTCCCCTGCCGCGGGATCCTGACCGGCCCGCCCTTCGTCGCTGGCCCGGCCCGGTCTCCTTCCCCAAGGCCCGGCGAACCGGGTCCGTCCCCTCAATGAGGGTCCCGATCTTTCAAAAAAGAGCCCTCCGGCTTCCGGCCCAGCCGGTCGTCATCCGGAGAGAGCGAAGATCACTTGTTCATCGAGAAGAGGGAATCCTCGAGGTTGTTGTTGTACGTGACCTTGGTAATGGTCATTTTCACGAACTCAGCGCCGTCCTGGAGAATCTTGACCGTGTGCGGCACGAGGGATTGGCCGACCTTCTGGTAGTCGGACGGATACGCCTCCGTTTTGACATCCACCCCCCCCTGGCCGAGTCCCATGGTTTCCGTCTTATAAGGGAGGTATGTCGCCGGATCGATGTAGATCGTGGTCACGTGGGCGTCGGCGGTCTTCTGCTCGAGGACCAGGTACTCCTTGTTCTCGATCTTGGCTTTCGGCTTGACGGCATAGGTGATGCCGTATTTCTGCGGATTGAGAAGGTAATCGTTGCCCATGGCTTGACGGGCGAATTCCTTGGCCTGGGCTTCCGGCATCTCCTCGGTCGCCCCCGTCTGGGGGTTGGTGAACCAGGCTTTCTGGCCGTCATAGGCCTGGGTGATGGCCATGTTCATGATGTCCATGTCCATCCGGTACTTGTTCGGCTCTTTCTGGTAGAGCGTGAAAGTCCCGTTCATGCCCATCGATACGAGCTCCATAGTTCCCGAGCTCGTGGTGTCCTTGACCGTTTCCAGGTACTTGCGTCCGCCCTGGGCGTCGATCATCTTTTTCAGGACATCCTGGGCGTTCTGCCCGTATCCCGGCAGCGCGGCGACAGAAACCAGGATCAAGGCCGCCATGGTCCAAGAGAAGAGTTTCTTCATGAAAGCCTCCTTAAAGATTTACCGTGAGGGGTCATGCCTTCGAAATAAATCATGACCTAGATATTCTAGAGGAAAGTCCGGGTTTTGCCAACCTAAAAAAAATGGGCGGAGAGACGTTGCCGGCAACGTCTTCGAAAGACCGAAGAACTCCAAACCCGGAGGCGGCGGATCGGCTGGCGATAACCGAAGGGGGCTACCTAGCTCCAAGCCGGCACAAGAAGCCAAAAAATTAGTTTTTTTCTATAAAGAACAACATTATTATAACTTATATATAAATAAATAGGTTAGACATAAGGTCTCTTAAATATATGTAAGTAATATGAACATTCGAATATCTTCATTTTAATATTTATCTTGATTTTCGACAAATATTTTAGTTATAATCTATATGTCCTAATATAGGACACATTTATCGAAATCAGGAAGACCGGAATGAACGCCGGACGGACGGAGTGAAATGGCTCATCGGCTTAGCCTGATCATCTGTTCCAACCTTGAGCGCGAGGTGAGGGCCATGTCCGGACTCCCTGAGTTCAGGGATGTCGATTTCCTGCCCCTTCAGGTGGAATGCGATGAGGCCGAAGCCCGGTGGGAGGGCCTCGACGAAGCGGTCCGCTCCCGCGCGACGGACGGACATCCTGTTTTGCTGGTCGGGAGCTTTTGCCTCACCCAGGCGAAGGGACAGCCCGGTTTCAAGAACGCCTGCCAGGTCGACCAGAAAAGTCAGTGCTTTGAATGGATCGCGGACAAGGACGTCCTGGACCGCTTCCTCCAGGGCGAGGCCCTCCTTCTCCTCCCCGGATGGCTGAAGAGCTGGGAGCACCATGTCGGGCGGCTCTGGCCCTCGGACCGGAAGAAGGCCCAGGAGTTCTTCCGGGAATCGGCGAAAAGGATCGTCCTCCTCGACACGGGCGTGTACCCCAAGATCGAGAACGACCTCAGGGCCTTCGCCCGGTTCCTGCGCCTGCCCTCCGAAATCTATTTCGCGGGGCTGGGTCACTTCAGGATGAGCCTCGTCCGGGCCCTGCATTCCTGGCAGTCGGAGAAAGAGCGGGAGGGCCTCGAGGACCGGGTGGCGGCGCTGCGGCAGCAGATCTCCGACTACAGCCGGATCGGCCATCTCCTCGGGACCTTGACGAGGACTCAAACTGAGGAGGAAACCCGGAACGACATCCTCGAGATCTTCCGCGTTCTTCTCTCTCCGCAAAAGATCGCATATCATCCCGTCCGGTCCCTCTCTCAGGGAACGCCGGCCGAAGATACGCCCCAGGACCGGATCATGTCCCTCAACGCCGATTACGCCTGGACCGAAGGACGCGGCGGGCTCCTTCTCAAGATCGCCAGCGGCGGGGAGATCCTGGGCATCCTCGAGCTCGAAGGGCTGGCCTTTCCCGAAAGGAGGGACCACGATCTGAACCTGGCCCTGACCCTGGCCAAGATCGCGGCCCTGGCGTTCGTCAAGGCCGGCGCTCAGCAGGCCATGAAGGATGAACAGGAAAAGGCCCGGGCCGCCCAGGCCCTGATGATGGACAACGAAGAGAAGATCAGGTCGTTCGAAGGCGTCCCCGTGGGACTTTATCGGACCACCCCTTCGGGTCAGATCCTCGACGCCAACGCGGCCATGGCCCGCATCCTCGGCTATGCGGACACGGCCTCCCTCAGGAAAGTCAACGCCTGGGACCTTCACCTCAACCAGAGCGACCGCGAGAACTGGCAGTCCCTCCTCGAGGCGAGCAATTTCGTCGGGAACTTCGAGACCCAGCTCCGGCAGCGCGACGGGACGATCATCTGGGTCCGGGATTCGGTCCGGGCGGTCAAGGACCGGCGTGGGCAGGTCCTCTTTTATGATGGCTCCATCGAAGACATCAGCCGGCAGAAACAAGCGGACAAGGCAGCCGCCTGGAACTTGCAGATCAAGACCTCCCTGGCCAACGTTTCGCGACAACTGCTCCTGCCGACGCCGATCGAAGAGATGTCCGGCCTGATCCTCGAACACGCCCGCCGGTTGACCTCCAGCCGGACCTGCTTCGTCGGCTACGTCGAACGCCAGTCGGCGAAGCTCGTCCCCGCGGCCATGACGGAGGATGCCCAGGAGATGGCCGCCAGGCACCCGGAAGCCAACGCGGCGGCCCACGAGTCTTCGGGCATCTGGCGCTCGGTCATCAACGACAAGAAGGCCATCCTGGCGAACTTGCCCACCCTCGACCCGCGGTACACGGACCTGCCGAAATGGCACTTCCCGGTCGCCCAGCTGCTGGCGGTTCCCGCCCTCATGGACGGCCACCTCGTCGGCCTCATCATCGTGGCCAATTCCGAGAACCTCTATTCCGAGAGGGACCTCGAGGCCGTGGAACAAATGGCGGCCCTCTATGCCATCGCCGTCGACCGGAAAAGAAAGGAAGACGAGCTCCGGGAGATGTCCTTGACCGACGAGCTGACCGGGCTCCATAACCGTCGCGGCTTCTTCACCCTGGCCGACCAGCAGTTGAAGATCGCCAACCGCTCCAAGAAAACAATGTCCCTTCTCTACGCCGACCTCGACGGCCTCAAGATCATCAACGACACCTTCGGGCATGATCTGGGAGACCGGGCCCTGGTCGAAACGGCCGCTCTCCTCCGCGACGCCTTCCGCGAGTCCGACATCATCGCCCGGATCGGCGGCGATGAATTCGTCGTCCTGACCATCGATATCGGGGACGTGAAACCGGATTCCCTGATCTGGCGGGTCCAGGAAAAATTCGACGCCCGGAACGCGGCCGGCCACGGGAAGTTCGTCCTGTCGATCAGCCAGGGGATCGCCTGCTACGACCCCGGGGATCCCTGCTCCGTTCTGGACCTCGTCAACCAGGCCGACAAGAGGATGTACGACGAGAAGATCGCCAAGAAGGCCGGCCGGCTTGACGTTTCCGTCGCCCGGACGGGCCTGTCCTTCCCGAAGCCTTCATGAGACCGGGGAGTCCGGGAGCCGGCGCCGGGCATCAGTCCTCGATCTTGTATCTGGCGAGCTTGTTGTAGAGGGTCGTCCGCGAGATCCCCAGGATCTTGGCCGTTTGGCGGAGGTTCCTCTTCGTCACCTTCAGGAGGTACGTGATGTAGTCCTTCTCCAGGTCGTCGAGGGAGGACAGGTGCTCGCGGCCGACGAAAGCCATCGCTCCCTGGGGAGGGATGAAATCGCGGAGGTACTTCGGCAGATTGGCGAGCTCGATGAAATCCTTCTTGCAGAGCATGGCCGCGCTCTCCAGGACGTTCTCGAGCTCCCGGATGTTGCCCGGCCAGCCGTACTTGAGGAAAAGCTTCTGGACCTCGCGGGAGACGCCCTTCAAGTCCTTGGAGAATTTCTTGTTGGATCCCTGGAGGAAGTGCCGAACGAGGAGCACGATGTCCTCCAGCCGCTCGCGGAGAGGGGGGAGCTCGATGACGACCTTATTCAACCGGTGGAACAGGTCCTCCCGGAAAGCCCCGGACCGGACCCTCTCGGGGAGGTTGCGGTTCGTGGCGGCGATGACCCGGACCTCGACCTGGGTGTTTTCGTTGGCGCCGAGCGGCCGGAATTGGTGGCTTTCGAGGACCCGGAGCAGCTTGGCCTGGACGGCGACCGGGATCTCGGCGATCTCATCGAGGAAGATGATGCCTCCATCGGCCTCCTCGAAGAGGCCGCGCTTATCCTTGTCGGCGCCCGTGAAAGCCCCCTTTTTGTAGCCGAAAAGCTCGGATTCAAAGAGGTTCTCCGGGATCGAGGCGCAGTCGCAGATGACGAGGGGTTTCGCTCGGTAAGGGCTCAGGCCGTGGATGGCCCGCGCCACGACCTCCTTCCCCGTCCCGGTTTCGCCGGTGATGAGGACGCTCGTGAAGTACTTGGCGATGTTCTCGATGAGCCCGAAGATCTCGAGCATATAGGGGTTCCGGCTGGCCAGGCCCTGGAACGCGTATTTCCTCTCGAGCTTCCTTTCGAGCTGGAACGTCTCGCGGCGGAGTTCCCGCTTCACCGAGATCTTCCGGAGGATCTCCTGGAGGATGTCGTTCCGGTAAGGCCGGGGGATGAAGTCGGTCGCGCCCGCGTGGATGACGTCCAGGATGGCGTCCCGGTCGAGCGGCTCGCCCCCGATGAGGACGTCGATCAGGGCGTCGAACTTCTTGAGCTTCTTGAGAGCCACGAGGGCGTCGGCGATCGAATCGCCCGAGTCGACGAGGGCGACCCGGATGCCGTTCCCCCGGGCGATGGCCAGATAGTCGTCGTTGGTCTGGGAGAAAAAGAGGTTGAAGTCGCCGGTCACGGAAGCCCTCTTGATGGTCTCGTAGAGGGCGAAATCGTCGGAAATGATCAGGAGGTTGGTCTGCGCGTCCATCCCGTTTCGGCCCTTCCCTTGGCGCCCCTTATCTTAACAATTTTGCCGGCCTTTGACAACCGGTTTATCCTTTCTGCTTCTTGACCTCGGCGGGCGGGCCGAGGACAGAGGGGGAGCTTTTTCATGGCCCTTTCTCCCCGATAAAAAGGAATCCCCTGCATTTTAGCCCAAAATCCCTTATTGAATTCCCGCCCGATGTGCATTATATTCGAGAGGCCTTCCGATCGTCCGGGCAAAGGAGTCCCCATGAAAACGGTGATCGTCCTGGCCATGCACGGCGCCCCGCCCCTGGATTTCCCGGAGCAGGAGCTTGCCGAATTCACCAACCTCCGGGCCCGGCTGGCCCACACGTTCGGGACCAGTGAGACGGCGGCCCACCGCCGCTGCGCCGAGCTCGAGGCAAAGCTCCGGACCTGGCCCCGCACCTCGCGGAACGACCCCTTCTACGCGGGCTCCCTGGACCTGGCGGTCCAGCTCCGGCGGGCCAGCGGCCGCAAGGTCGTCCTGGGGTTCAACGAGTTCTGCGGGCCGAGTCTGGACGAGGCCCTCGACCAGGCCGCCGGGCAGAGCGCGGAGAAGATCATCATCGTGACGGCCATGATGACCCGGGGCGGCGAGCACGCCGAACAGGACATCCCCGAGGCCGTCGAGCGGGCCCGCCAGCGCCATCCCAAGGAAACCTTTGTCTACGCTTGGCCTTTCCCCTTGTCGGAGGTGGCCGAGTTCCTGACGGCTCAAGTCGGCCGGGCGATCAGCTGAGCCGGTTTGCGCAGTTGTCTTTCCCGCGCCGGGGCCGTACAATAACCCCCTCATGGAGTCATGATGGACGACATCCGGGTGGAACAGCTGACGCGGAAATTCGACGATTTCACGGCCGTGGACCGCATTTCTTTCGCGGTCCCGGCCGGTGAGCTCTTCGGGCTGCTCGGGCCGAACGGCGCCGGGAAGACGACGACCATCAACATGCTCTCCACGCTCCTCCGGCCGACCTCCGGGCTGGCCGAGGTCGCGGGCTTCGATGTCATCCGGAACCGGGACCAGGTCCGGCGAAACATCGGCATCGTGTTCCAGGAGCCCGCCCTGGACAGCCAGCTGACCGGCCGGGAGAACCTCGACTTCCACGCGATGATGTACGGCATGGGCCGTGAGGAGCGCCGCAGGAAGATCGACGAGGTCCTGGACCTGGTGGAGCTCACCGAGAAGGCCCGCGTCCAGGTCCGGAACTATTCGGGCGGGATGAAGCGGCGTCTTGAGATCGCCCGCGGGCTGATCCATCACCCCAGGATCCTGTTCCTGGACGAGCCGACCCTCGGCCTCGATACCCAGACTCGTCGCCATATCTGGGACTACATCAAGAAGCTCAACCGGGAACGGGGCGTGACCATCATCCTGACGACCCATTACATGGAGGAAGCCGACTTTCTCTGCGGCCGCGTGGCCATCATGGACCACGGCACCTTCGCCGCCCTGGACGTGCCGGAAAAGCTGAAGGACGGGCTGGGCGGAGACGTCATCTCCCTGGAACTCGAGGGCAACGGCGAAGCTTTGGAAACGGAATTCCTGGCCCTCGACTGGATCAGGAAGATCAAGGTCCACGATAACGTTTTCAGCTTGACCATGGAGAAGGGCGAGCGCCGGATCCCGGAGCTCATCGGGCTTGCCCAGAAGGCCGGCGTAGCGGTCAACTGCGTGGAGCTCCGAAAGCCGAGCCTCGAGGACGTCTTCCTCTATTTCACGGGCAAGACCATCCGCGAGGCCGAGGCGAGCCAGGCCGACCGCAACAGGGCCGTCATGATGGCCCACCGCCCGAGGGGGGGAAGGTGATCGACCTGACCGCCGTCTACGTTCTCTGGCTGCGGGAGATGAAGCGGTATTTCCGGGCCAAGTCAAGGATCCTGGGCTCCCTGGCCATCCCTTTTTTCTTCATGGCCTTCCTCGGCCTGGGCTTCAGCCGGATGGCCGTGCCCGGGGTCACGGGGGGCGTCAATTACATCCGCTATCTCGTCCCGGGCATCATCGGCATGAGCCTCCTGTTCCAGAGCATCTTCGCCGGGCTGTCCGTCCTCTGGGACCGCGAGTTCGGCTTCCTCAAGGAGATCATGGTCGCCCCGGTCAGCCGGGTCTCGATCGTCCTCGGGCGGATCGCCGGCGGCATGACCACGGCCCTTGTCCAGGGGCTGCTCGTGATGGCGGTCTCCCTTCTTGTGGGATTCCGGATCAAGGGCGTCCCGGAGCTCCTGATAGCTCTGCTTTTCATGATCCTTATCTCGACCTCGTTCATCGGTCTCGGCCTCGTCTTCGCCTCCAAGATCAAGGACATGCAGGGCTACAGCGTCATTATGAACTTCGTCGTTTTCCCGCTGTTTTTCCTTTCGGGGGCCCTCTATCCGCTCGACAACCTGCCGGCCTGGCTCCGGGCCTTGTCCTATTTCGATCCGCTGACCTACGGGGTGGACGGGCTCAGAGGCGCCCTGATCGGTGTTTCGGTCAGGGGGGTCGCCATCGACCTCCTGATCATGGGCGCGATCTCCGTCCTCATGGTTTTTCTAGGGGCCTGGACGTTCGAGCAAAGCGAGAGCGCCTGATCGCGCCCCGCCAGGAAGGGATAGCCCGGCCGTCCGCGGAGGCTGGCTCCTCGGGAGCTTCACTGGGGGGTGCGGACCGGGGCCGCTGGACCCTGTCTTCAGATCCCAGGCCCGCATCATCTGGAAACGCAAGCCGCGTCCGCAGGTCCTTTCGACGAGCCGGCACGTGACCGGCGGCGGAGAGCGGGGAGATCGGCTGGACGGCGAGATTCAGAAGCCGGTGACCCCCGGACAAGGGACGGGAACTGATCCTAGCCGTCAAGCCGTCAGGCCTATCTAAAAATATTTTTATCAATAAGTTAACTCTCTCGTTTGCCTCCGGCGCCCGGCCGGCATTTGACAGGGGGGGCGATTTCCTGTAGGTTGGGAGGTAAGCGGGCGCCTCAGGAAGGCGGGAATACAAGGGCTAGTGGAGAAATAGAAAAATGATAGCATATATTGAATATCAACTTGACAAGTCCCGGGAGACTCGTCTAGAATAAATCCGTCCCAATAGTCAGCACAAAGACCCATGCGTTTTCGCAAGATAAACTACGTTATTATTTTATTCCTCGGGTTCTCGTTCTTCGGGGGCATCCCCGTCGAATTCGGGAACGAGGGGGCGTTCTTCCACGGGTTCATGATCCCCAAGCCTGTGATCAGCATCGGCCTCGGCACGAACCTCAAGGACCTCCAGATCCGCTCGTCTTCGGGGATGAAGATCTACCAGGTCGGTACGGGCTACAAGCTCATCTCGGATGACGCCGTCGAGGCCCAGGTCAAGGGCGACAGCCAGAAGATCACCGAAAAATTCGTCCTCCTCGTGGCCCACGCCAAGGAACGGAAGGAGGCTGACCTCCTGGTGGCCGGCCTTCAACGGAAGATCTCCGGCAAGATCTATGTCGAAGAGAACCGGGAGAACACGGCCGGCGGCGTCTTTGAGGTCAAGGTCGGGGACTTTTTGACCCGCGGCGACGCCCTGGCGGCGATCAAGGTCCTGAACGGACTGGGCCGGAAGGACGTCTGGATCCTCCGCGAGGACATCACCGAACGGGAATCCAAACCGACCTGGATGCTCCTCGACAACCACCTCCTGCCCCTCGACCGCGAATCCGTCCTCTACTTCATCCCGGCCAATCCGCAGAGCTTCCTGTCCTTCAACGGCCGGAGCTACCGGGGATTCTTCATCCTGAAGGGAACGGCCAAGGGGGTCGTTCTCGTCAACGTCCTGAACCTCGAGGATTACCTGAAGAGCGTGGTCGCCGGCGAGCTCAACCCCGACCAGTTCAACGCCATCGAGGCCCTCAAGGCCCAGGCTGTGGCCGCGCGGACCTATGCCATCAAGAACATGGGCCTGTACAAGGATTACGGTTACGACCTGATCGATACGCCCCGCTCCCAGTTCTATTCCGGGATGGATTCCGAGCGTCCGCTGAGCACGCGGGCCGTCGATGAGACGCGGGGCGAGGTCATGCGTTACAAGGGCGATCTCATCAACGCCCTCTACATGAGCACCTGCGGGGGCAGGACGGAGAACGTCGAGAACGTGTTTCCCGGCACTCCGTCCCCGTACCTCAGGAGCGTCGAATGCACGTACGAGAAGCAGCCGGAGTGGCACCTCGAAGTCAAGAACCCCGTCATCCCCGTCATGGTCGCCGGGCATAACGCGAGCTTGGATGCCGCTTTTCTGGCCGGCCTGGGCATCATTCCGCTGGGCGTCGAGCCCTTGGATTTCCGGCAGGATGGATCCTTCGAGGAGGCGATGGAATGGATCGGCTCCACGCGACGTCTCCTGGGCGTCATGCCCAGGGATTTCGCCCCTGAGCCCGCGCCTCTCGATTACGCCAACCTGTCCAGGATCCTGGTCCAGGCGTTCGGCTGGGAGGAGAGGGTTGCCCGTCTCATGGTCCCGTCCGAGGCCGATTTCCAGCTGAAGGACCTGCCGCAGATCCAGGGAAAGGACCGGGGACCGCTGGCCTATTGCCTTCAATCGCAGATCTTCCCGGCTTCCCTGAGAGCGGGGGACCCGCGCCGCCCCGTCAGCCGGGCCGAGCTGGCCATGGCCCTGGGCAGGATCCTCGCGGCCGAGAAGAATTTCTACCAATCGGGGATCTTCCGTTCGGCCGGGAAGAACACCATCGAAGTGGGCCAGGACTTCGAGCGCAAGACCCTTCGCCTCTGCCCACACTTCTTCCTGCTCCGGAAGCTGAATGATACGGAGCCGGATTCCTTCGCCTCCCACCTGACGCTCCTCGGAGGAGAGAAGGTCCAGTGGATCGAGCGCGAGGGCGAAATCACCTGGCTCGAGGTCCTCTACCCGCCGAACTCCAACGTCCTCGACCGGTCCTCGCGGTTCAACCGCTGGCAGGTCCAGAAGTCGGCGAACGAGCTCGACGCCATGATCGGACCGTCTTTCCCCGTCGGGCGTGTCGTCGACATGGCCGTCAAGGCCCGGGGGGCCTCGGGACGCGTGACCGAGCTCCTCATCACGGGCACGGACAGCAAGGTGACCGTGCGCGGCTTCCAGATCCGTGAGGTGCTGGGGCTCCGGGACACCCTCTTCGTCATCGACAAGTCTTACGACGAAGCGGGCCGCGTGAGCGGCTACACGTTCTCCGGCCGCGGCTGGGGGCACGGTGTCGGCCTCTGTCAGGTGGGGGCGTATGGGATGGCCCTGGCGGGCGCGAGATACACGGAGATCCTGAAGAAGTATTACGTCGGGATCAAGATCGATAAGCTGGGGTGACCATGAAGACGACGAGGGCCCTCAACGCCGCGAGGACCGAAGCCAGAGAGTATCAGACCCCGGCCTCGGGGATTTTCTTCTCCGTCAAGGACGTCCTGTACAGCGGGAAATCGCGCTTCCAGACGATCGAGATCATCCGCAACGAGGATTACGGCCGGGTCCTGCTCCTCGACGGCCTGGTCCAGACGACCGAGCGGGACGAGTTCTATTACCACGAGATGCTCGTCCACCCGGCGATGGCCTCCCACCCGGGGCCCGAGCACGTCCTGATCATCGGCGGCGGGGACGGCGGGGCCCTCCGCGAGGTCCTCAAATACGGGGTGAAACAGGCCTGGGTGGTGGAGATCGACGGCCAGGTCGTCGAGGCCTGCCGCGAGCATTTCCCGTGGCTGAGGCGCGCCTTCCGGGATGAGAGGGCGGAGCTCGTCGTCGCCGACGGGAACGTTTTCGTCGACAGGACGGTCCAGAAATTCGACGTCATCATCGTCGATTCGTCGGACCCCGTCGGGCCGTCGACGGTCCTCCACGAAGAGAGTTTTTACCGGAAGCTCAAATCCAGGCTCAAGGCCGGCGGTGTCATCGCCGCCCAGGCCGGCTCCCTCATGCTCCATCAGGATTCGCACGTCCGAAAGAGCGCTTTCCTCAGGCGGATCTTCCGCCATTCGGATCTCTATCTCGGCCCCGTCCCCACCTACCCGGTCGGAATGTGGTGCTACAATTTCCTCTCGGACAGGATCGACCCGCGGGCCGTCAGGAAGCTGCGCTTCCCGAAGGGACTCAGGTACATCAACGGGGACGTGCTCCGGGCGTCCTTCGCCCTGCCGAATTTCCTCAAAGAGAAGCTCTAGGCGGCGAAGCGCTTGCCGAGCGCGGTGAGCATGTCGTCTGTCATCCGGGCCAGGTCGTAATCAGGACGCCAGCCCCACTCGCGGCGGGCCGCGGAATCGTCGATCGAGGCGGGCCATGAATCGGCGATGGCCTGCCGGAAGTCGGGCTCATAGTCACAGACAAAAGTGGGGATCCGCTTGATGATCTCGGCGGCCAGCTCTCCCGCCGTGAAGCTCATAGCGGAGACGTTGAAGTTGGAGTGGTGCCGGAGCTTGGCGAAGTCCGCTTCCATCAGGTCGATCGTGCACTTCAGGCAGTCGGGCATGTACATCATGGGCAGGCGCGTGTCCTCCCGGAGAAAACAGGTGTAGCGGCCGCGTTTCACGGCCTCGAAAAAGATGGCGACCGCATAATCGGTCGTGCCGCCGCCGGGCAGGGTCTGGTGGCTGATGATCCCCGGATAGCGGCACCCCCGGACGTCGAGCCCGTATTTCTGGACATAGTAATCGCAGAGGAGCTCGCCCGCGACCTTGGTCACTCCATAAATCGTCTTCGGGTCGAGGACGGTGTCTTGGGGAGTATCCTGCCGGGGCGTCGCCGGGCCGAAGACGGCGATCGAGCTCGGCGAGAAGACCCGGACGAGGCCCAGCCCGCGGGCAGCCTCGAGCACGTTGTACAGCCCGTTGAGATTGACCTCCCAGGCCTTCTGGGGGTTCTTTTCCCCCGTGGCCGAAAGGAGAGCGGCCAGGTGGTAGACGGTGTCGATCCTGTATTTCCGGATGAGCCCCTCGAGGGCCGGCCGGTCCATGACGTTGAGCAGCTCGAAGGGCCCGGATTCCACGAGCGGCCCCTCGGGCCTGACGACGTCCGTGACGAGGACGTTCCCGGCGCCGTATTTCGACCGGAGAGCGTTGGCCAGCTCCGAGCCGATCTGGCCGGCCGCGCCCGTCATCAAGACCCGTTTCATCTCTTTCGCCATGGAACGTTCTCCGTTCGCGGGACCATCCGTCCCGCAAAGCGTACCTTATAGCACAGGCCGCAAGCGGGGTCAAACCTACAGTCTGACATTCCCCCTCTCTATTTTGCTCAACATGACCTTGTCTCAACCCTCTTGCCTTGCGCGGCGTCTTCCGCTAAAGTGATAAGCCTCAGTCATGACGAAGCCGAAGATCAACCCAGAGGAGACATGACCATGCCCATCGTCCTCAACGGAGAGGGACTGACCATCGAAAAAGTCGTCCAGATCGCCCGCGGCGGTGAACCCATCGCCCTCGCCCCTGAGGCCAAAAAGCGGATCGAGAAATGCCGGGCCCTGCTCGAGGACAAGATCCAGAAGCGGGAGATCATGTACGGGGTCAACACCGGCATCGGCGAGCTGGCCAACGTCGTTCTCACCCAGGAACAGGTCGAAAAATACCAGCGTTACCTCGTTTACAGCCACGCCGCCGGCTACGGAAAGCCCATGCCCGAGGAGGTCGTCCGGGCCTCCGTCCTCAGCCGGATCAACTGCCATTGCCATGGCCACTCCGGACTCCGCCTCGCCGTCGTCGAGACCCTCGTCGACCTCCTCAATAAGGGCGTGACGCCCGTCATGTGCGAGAAGGGGTCGGTCGGCGCCTGCGGCGACCTCTCGCCCATGGCCCAGATGGCCCTCGTCCCCATGGGCGAAGGCGAAGCCTTCTATCGCGGCGAGCGCCTCCCCGGCGCCGAGGCCCTCCGGCGGGCCGGCATCAAGCCTATCGTCCTCCACGCCCGGGACGGGCTGGCCATGATCAACGGCTCGAACGTCATCACCGGCATGTCGGCCCTCGTCGTCCAGGACGTCCACCGCTGGCTCAAGATGTCCGAGATCGCCGCGGCCATGACCCTCGAAGTGCTCAACGCCAACATGAAGGCCTATGACGAGCGCCTGCATAAGACACGCGGCTATCCGGGCGCCCTCGAATCGGCCGAGAACGTCCGCCGGGTCACTGAAGGGAGCGTTCTTCTCGCCCAGCCCGGCAAGAAGGTCCAGGACGCCTATAGCCTCCGGAGCACGCCCCAGGTCGTCGGAGCGGCCCGCGACGCCCTCAAATGGGCCCGCTACATGATCGAGATCGAGCTCAACGGGGCCGCCGACAACCCCGTCTTTTTCCCCGATGAACAGCTCGTCCTGACCGGCGCGAACTTCCAAGGGGTGCCCATGGCCTTCGCCCTCGAGCTCCTGGGCACGGCCGTGACCACGGTCGCGGTCCTTTCCGAGCGGCGCCACAACCGCCTCATGAATCCCCACCTCAACGCCGGCCTTCCCGCCTTCCTCACCAAGGGCGCCGGGATGTTCTCGGGACTCATGCTGACCCAGTACACCGCCGGAGCCCTCATCTGCGAGAACCGCGTCCTCTGCCACCCGGCGGCGACGGGCTCCATCCCGGCCGCGGCCGACCAGGAGGACTTCGTCAGCATGGGCATGACCACCGCCCTCAAGACGCGCCAGATCATCGACAACGCCCAGGCCGTCCTGGCCATCGAGCTCATCGCCGGCGCCCAGGCCGTCGATTTCCGCAAGCCCGCCAAGCCCGGGAAGGGCGTTCAGGCCGCCTACGAGGTCATCCGCAAGCACGTCGCGTTCCTCGAGGAGGACAGGCCGCTCTTCGACGACATCAACAGGCTGAAGGAGGTCGTCCAATCCGGCGAGATCCTCGAGGCGGTCGAGGCGGCGGTCGGGACGCTGAGCTAAATGAGCCTGCGCATCGCCCTCGTGACCGGAGCCAGCCGGGGCATGGGCCGCGAGATCGCCCTCCGTCTGGCCGACGATGTCTCCGGAGTCGCCGTCCACTACTTCAGTCGGCGGGACGAGGCCCAGGCGCTGGCCGCCGCCATCCGGGAAAAGGGCAAGCTCGGCGCTGTCTTCCGGGCCGACCTCACCAAGAAGGCCCAGGCCGCCGGCCTCATCAAGAAGGTCGAGGAGAAGTTCGCCCGGATCGATATCCTGGTCAACAACGTCGGGCCCTTCCTCGTCAAGCCCTGGGACCAGCTCGAGGTCTCCGACTGGGAGCGCGTCCTGCGTGGCAACCTTCTCGGCTCCTACTTCTGCATCAAGGCAGCCCTGGCGGGGATGAGGAAGCGCCAGTGGGGGAGGATCATCAATATCGGGTACAGCCGGGCCGAGCAGTTGACCTCCTTCCCGACGATCGCGCCCTACGCCGCCGCCAAGACGGGCCTTCTCATCCTGACCCGGACGGCCGCCGTTTCCGAGGCCCCGAACAGGATCACGGTCAACATGGTTTCGCCCGGGCTGATCAAGGGCGGCGTCCTTCCCCAGGCCCGGGACCTCTCCGAGTCCCAGCTGGGCACTTTCGCGGACGTGGCCGAGGCCGTGGCTTTCCTGGCCTCCGACAGGGCCGCCTCCATCACGGGCGCCAACCTCATCGTCGCCGGCACCTGGAAAATGTGAGCCGCCCCTGAAGGGGGGCGCTCCGCCGGGGAGAAAGGGGAGCTTCGTCCCGGCGGGTTCGTTGACTTCCCCGGGGGCCCGCGCTAACATTGAGGAAATCGAGAATCGTCCCAAGGAGGGTTCATATGACTGTTCTGTTTTGGATCGCCATCGCCGTTATCGTTATTTTTCTCTCGGGCATCCGGATCATCCGTCCCACGCACCGCGGCCTGGTCGAGCGCCTCGGCCGGTACAACCGGTTCGTCAAGGCCGGCTTCCAGTGGATCATCCCGGCCATCGAAACCCTGCACAGCGTCAACATCACGGAGCAGATGGTGGACGCGGCGCCCCAGGAGATCATCACCTACGACAACCTCAACGCCCGTGTCGACGCCCAGGTCTATTTCAAGGTCAAGGACGACGAGGAAAGAGTCAAGGCCTCCCAATACAACGTCAACAACTACCAGTGGCAGATCGTCAACCTGGCCCGGACGACCCTCCGCAACATCATCGGCACCCTGACCCTCAAGTCGGCCAACAGCGAGCGCGGCAAGATCAACGAGGAGCTGCTCAAGACCCTGTCCACCGAGACGGCCCGCTGGGGGATCGACATCGTCCGGACCGAGCTCAAGGAGATCGACCCGCCCAAGGACGTCCAGGAGACCATGAACAAAGTCGTCAAGGCCGAGAACGAGAAGGTCGCGGCCGTCGATTTTGCCACGGCCCGCGAGACGGTCGCCGACGGCGAGCGCCGGGCGGAGATCAAGAAGGCCGACGGCATCCGGCAGGCCAAGATCCTCGAGGCCCAGGGCGAGGCCGAGGCCATCCGCCTGGTCAACGAAGCGGCCGAGAAGTATTTCGTGGGGAACGCCCAGGTCCTGCGCCGCCTTCAGGCGCTCGAAACGGCCCTCCAGAACAACGCGAAGATCATCGTGCCGTCCGATAAGGACATCGTCAACGTCATCGGCGAGATGGCCGGCATCCTGCCGATCAAGAAACCGTAGGAGGCTGTCCTTCTTACAAGAAAAACGGGACAGATCTACTTCTTTCCAGTTTTCTTAACAGAAAGCAGACCCGACCCCTTCTTGTAAAGGCGGGGCTCAATCGGTCCCGACGAGCCGGATCTGGACCTTGCGCGATTTTCCGTCACGCTCCACGGTCAAGGTCACCGTTTCCCCGATCTTGAAGTTGTCGAGCGCGCTGAAGAAGTCGTCGTACGATTTAACCTTCGTCCCCTCGATGGCCGTGATCACGTCGCGGATGTAGAGGCGCCCGTAGCTGTCTCGGCCGAGGCCGCGGAGCCCGAGTCCGTAGGCCTGGGTGTCCCGCGGCACGTCCCGGATGATGGCGCCCTCGGTACCCGCCCGGCTCGCATATTCGTCCGGCACGAACGTGATCCCTCCGACCCCCGGCCGCGTGACCTTCCCGAACTGGATGATCTCCGGCACGATCTTCTTGATCAAGTCCACGGGGACGGCGAAGCCGAGGCCGCTCGAGGTCCCCGAAGGGCTGATGATCAACGTGTTCATGCCGACGAGCGCGCCCGACGAATCGAGGAGCGGCCCGCCCGAGTTCCCGGGGTTGATCGAGGCGTCCGTCTGGATCATGTCGCGGATGGTGACGCCGCCTGCCCCGGGCATGTTCCGCCCGATGGCGCTGACGATCCCCTTGGTCACCGTGTGGTCGAAGCCGAACGGGTTGCCGATGGCGATGACCTTCTGTCCCACCTGCAGGTCTTTGGAGGTCCCGATCTGGACGGGCTGCAGGTCCGGCACATTCTCCTGGAGCTGGAGAACGGCGATGTCCTTGGCCGGCTCCCGGCCGATGAGCTTGGCCTCGACTTGCTTCTGGTTGGGCAGGCTGACCATGAACTTGACCCCGTCCTCGATGACGTGGAAGTTGGTCACGATGTGCCCCCTGTCGTCCCAGACGAAGCCCGAGCCGCTGCCGCGGGCCACGGGCTGGTCCGAGGTGAAAAAGAAGTCCTGGACGTACTGCATGTTGGTGATGAACACGACGGAGTTCCGGGTCTTCTTGACGATGTCGATCGTGTTCTGCTCGTCCTCGGTGAGGGCCTTCGGCGACGGCCGCTGGGCCTGGGACGATGACATCGCCGGCTGGGCCGATCCCGGCTGTGGCTGCAATTGCTGCCGGGCTTCGTCCGTGACATTCGCTGGTTGCCCCCGGGGGGGATCCGGCCGGGTCTGTCTGTCCGGAGTGTCGGCGCACGCGGAGAGGGCCCAACCCATGACCAGGGCCAGAAGCAGGGATCCTTTTTTTCTCATGGCGCTCATCCTTTATTCAATGCATGACGGGAGAAGAACTCCCAGATGATATCGTTGGCGTCGATGTTCGCCGTTGCTTTGCCGAGGAGGCGCTCCGCCCGGCCCCGTCCCGGCCAGGTGTGGCCGCCGCCCCGGATCTCGTAGAGGACGACCTCGGATCCGCCCGGCTTCGGGGCGTAACGGTGCCGGATGACCACGGTCCCGTCCTTCGCCTTGTCGGGGAGCGCGACGGTTTCCGGCTGAGGGCCGGCCCCGTCGACGCGGACCCAGGCCGCGATCGTTTCAGGCACGGACCGGTGCTCGTTGCCGGGGGAGGTTTTCGGGCCCTTCCCGCCGTTCCACGGCACGAATTCGTCCTCGGTCCCGTGGAAATGGAGGACCGGCTTAGGGGTCTTGACGAGGGCGGGGTCGATGTCGAGAGTGCCCGCCACGGCCGCGACCGCGGCGATGAGGTCGGGCGCTTCGACGGCCATCCGGTAGGCCATCATGGCGCCGTTCGAAATGCCGGTCGCATAAACGCGGGCCGGGTCCCCGTTGCACGTCTTGAGGACGAAGGCGATGACCTCGCGGAGGAAGCCGATGTCGTCGATCCCCAGGGCCTGGGCGTATCCGCAGCAGGCGCCCGAGTTCCAGGTCAGGACGCGCGGCAGACGCCCCGACCCGTCGGGGTAGACGACGATGAACCCGGCTTTGGCGGCCTTCTCGTTGAGCCCGGAGAAACGGGCCATCATTTCGCCGTCCGACGCTCCGCCATGAAGGGCCAGGACGACGGGAGGGGGCGGGCCGGCGACGGCTGTGGCCTCGGGGACGAAGACCCGAAAGATCCGCTCCATCCCCTTGAATTTGATGGAGTGGACTTTCTCGGCGGCCGCGAGGAACGGGGCAGCGGCCGAAAGAAGCACGAAGAGGGTGAGCAACGAAGGGATCTTCATGGTCCTCCTCTGACTTCCCCCATTATACAGGACCGTCCGGAAAATGGAATGCGTCCGGGACGGTTTGGCGGAGCGGAAAGAACGTGATATAGTTGAGCGGAAACGGATTCGAGGATGCCATGAAGATTGAACTGACGAAAGAACAACTGGGGAGCCTGACCAAGCTCGTCTTTCTCGGCAATTGGCTGGCCAACAGCTGGCGCAACGAGGACGTCATCGAGGAGTACGATGAGGTCGAGAGCCTCGTCCTGGCGGAAGCCGCGAAGCACGGCTTCGAGGATTACGTGGAGTTCGACGAGGAGGAGAAAAAAGCCCTCCCGTCCCATGAGCTCGAGGAGAAACTGACCGAGACCGTCGATTTCTACAACGACAACACCTTCTGGGACCAGCTCATCTACCGCATGGCCGACCGCGACTACGTCCGGAAATACGGCGAAGAGGCCTTCGACGACCTGACCACGGACAAGGGCATGGACAAGGAACGGCCGCTCGTCGAAAAATACGAGAAGGAATTCAACGAGCACGGCCTGGAGCGGCAACTGACGAAAGGCCTCAGCGCGCCTTTTGTCTGAAGGGCAGGGATAAAGGCCGCCCCTTGCTGCCTGCTCCCTAAAAACTCTTCAAGGATTGATCTTTTCGCGCCACGTCCAGTCATCGTCCTTGTCCATGATGAGCTTTGTGATTTGATACGTCATGCGGCCGCCGTCGTCCTTCTGGTTCGAGCCCAGGCTGTAAATCAGCAACTCACCGCTCTGGATCTTGTAGATGAGCGGCTTTCCGGTGAACGGGTCGATGGGGACCTCAGGCAGCAGATCTGGCACCAACGCGCCGAGGCTCTCGGGATAGCGCCCCGTCTTGTTCTTGTAGATCTTGCAGGCCAAGCCGGCCTTGGTCGTGAGCATCATCGCCTCAAGGGCCGCTTCTTTAAGAAAGACCCCGCGGAAGTCGGCAAACAGAACGCCCGTCGGCCTGTAATACCATGGGACGCGCTCGAGGTTCCGCTTGTTCAGGAATTCGTTCTGCTTGTAATACGGTTCAGGGGCGATCTTCTCCAGATCCCCATATCTTTTATGAACCCAGATGAATTGAGATTTAAGGACCGGCCGGACGAGCCAATAGAAGAATCTGTCAATTCCCTTCTCATCGCCTAATAAGCTGAGCGCCGCGGAAGCATCTCCCGGCTTGCCGCCGATCACTTTAAGTCCCCACTCGAGTCCGATCAACCTTTCCGTGGGGATCCAGCGGACGGATTGATGACGCCAGAAATCAAAATTCATTTCATTCATCCAGGCGGCCAGGGTCGCCGAGTCGATCCCTCTTCCACGGGCGATCCGGTCGAAGCAGATGAGAAGGACCTTCATTTCGGACAGAGCGACGAGGTTGTTGAGCAGCCAGGGCTCGTCCATCAATTTTCGAACGAAGTGCATGCCGTTGCGGCACTCCTCGAGTCCCTCCCGGACCTGCCCGGCATCCGCTTGGAGAACCGCATCTATCCCGAGGAGCCGCGTGACCTGGATCGTTTTCATCGCCTTGACCTGTTCGATGGCCCAAGGGGCCTTCGTCCAATCCCCGAACCTCAGGCAAGGCCGGGCCGCGGCCTCGGCGATGAGCTCGAAAACCCTCCGGTTTTTTCCACACAGCCGGGCCAGGGTCTGCCGGGCCGCCTCATCAAAGGGTTTCCCGTCGAAAAAAGCTCCGACGGTATCAAAGGCGAGTTTTCGGTCTTTCTCGTCCGGAAGAATGAACAGAGCTTCGGCCGCTTTCCATAAGGGCGCCGCATTGTCAGGATCGGGGCAGCTCGGAGCGATGTCTTTTAGCGCCAGGGGGATGCCTTCCGCCTTAGCCTCGGCAAGATAGTTTTCCAGCTTTTTTCCCATTGCGTAATTGAATACCGCCCGGACGAGCAGGACGGCCGTCACGACGACAAGCAGGATCACAAGGACCTTAGTAAATATTTTCATTGTCTTCAAAATCCTCCCCTAAGAGTTCGGCTCGAAGATGGCCCAGGCGGGCCTGACGGGTGCTTGTCCGGTCAGCGATCAGCGTTTTTTCCCGGGCGAGCATCTTTGAGCTGATGGGATCCCCCAAGGCCTCGGCCAGCAATGGGCCTTCCTCGTCCGCCCGGCTTTCAGTCCGGCCCGATCCATCAAGAAGCGCCTGGAGGCGGCTCTGCTGCGTCCGGGAAAGGAGGCCGTCCGCGATGAGGATGAACGCCAGGGCGGCCGCGCATCCGACGAGGGTCTTCCAAAGCAGGGGAGTCATCCCCGCGTTGGAACGCCCCCGCGCCCGTGCTCTATCCAATATTCTCTCCCGCAGTCCTTCGGGCGCCGGGCTCAGCTTGATGGATTTGATCAGATTTTCGACGTCCTGCATTTCTCGGTTCTTCATGCCTTCCCCTCCAGGGACGAGCGGAGCTTCTCGATCCCGTAACGGTACCGGCTGGCCGCCGTGTTGATCGACAGCCCGCAGACCGAGGCGATTTCCTTGAATGTGAAGTCCTGGAAGATTTTCAGGATGATGATTTCCTTCTGATCGTCCGGGAGCTCGGCGAGCGCCTTTGCCACGATGGCCGCCGAATTTTCGCCCGGTCCTTCGATGACGGATCCCGGGCTATTGAATAGGCCGGGATTTTTCTGTTCGTCCGTGCGCTGCTTGATGCGCCGCGCAAGGTGACGGTTGGCCTCGTTCCTCAGGACCCTAAAGACAAACGCCTTCGGATTCCTGACGAGCGCCCAGCGCACGGAGTACCTTGCCAGGCGGCAAAACGCCTCCTGGAGGACGTCTTCGGCGTCCTC
>JBEKBS010000009.1:0-89801 GCA_050015275.1 Candidatus Aminicenantales bacterium
TTATGCCGCGGTCTCGTACCCGGCCTGGAACAACGCCTTCCCCTATGGGACCATCCCATCCCCGCGCATCGGGGTGACCTACGACCTCTTCGGCAACGGGAAGACGGCTCTGAAGGCCTCGTGGTCCCGCCAGCAGGAGGGCTTCCCCACCGGAACAATCCTCCCTCCCCTGAACTGGTACGGCTATGACTTTTCCTGGTGGGATGACAACCACAACGGCGTGCCCGATCTCCCGGGCCCGGGCGGCGACCACTACGCGGTCCTCTACGGAGAGACTCCCCTGAACATGATCTCCACGGGCTATCTGGACTCCATCGACCCCAACGTCAAGATGCCTCACATCGATGAGGTCACGGCCGGCATTGAACACGAGCTCGTCAAGGACATCAACGTCGGAGTCCGCTATATTCACAAGGAACGCAAGGAAGTCCTGGCCAGTGTCCTCTGGGACCAATCGACCGGCGACTACTGGTACACGCATGACCAGGCCCCCCAGTGGTGGATCCCGTTCACCACGACGGTCCCCGCGTACGGCTCCTTCCCGGCCAGGCAGGTCACCATGTACTTCCTCTCCAATGACGCCCCCGCCCAATACTACCGCCTGACCAACGTCCCTGAAGGCGTCATGAAATACCATTCCGTGGAGGTCAGCCTCGACAAGAGACTGTCCAACGGCTGGCAGCTCGGCGGCTCCGTCAGTTTCACCAGGAGCACCGGAAACTATCCCGTGGGCTACGCCTCTTGGGCTTCGTTCGCCAACTTCACCAGCCCCAACTCGTTCGTCAACACCTATGGCCAGCTGCCCTACAGCCGGCCCATCCTGATCAAGCTTTACGGCACGTTCAACCTGCCTTACAAGTTGATGTTCTCGTTCAACTACATGCATGCCGACGGCACCCCCTGGGGACGGACGGTCAATGTCCAGCCCCCGGCGGACTGGGCGGCGGCCAATAACGTCTCGTCGACGCCTTACAGTATCTACGTAGAACCGCCCGGCACCCGGCGGACCGAGGCCACGGACAGCCTCGACTTCAGACTCGAGAAGGACTTCAGGCTGGGCCCCGGCAAGCTCGCCGCGTTCGTCGACGCTTTCAACGTTCTCGGCGCTTACACGTTGACCGTCGCCGATAACCCCGGCGGGACATGGAGGCCGGACGACAACAACTCGACGACCGGCAGCTACACCCCCGGCTCGACAGGCCTGCGTGGATTTGTCGGATCCCGCATGTTCAAGTTCTCTCTGCTCTACAGGTTCTAAACACGGCATTCTGATCGGGACAAGGGGGAGGGGCCATGCGGCCCTTTCCCCTCCGGTCCCTCTAGGAGGGGGAAGGGCATGTCCAGGGAAACCCTATCGTCCCGTGAGAGCTGTCAGGCCGTTTTCAAACGGGAAAAGCCCGATAGGGTCCTCATGGACTTCTGGGGGACAGACGAGGCTGTCGCCAGCCTCATGAAACAGACGGGGCACGCGAGTCAGCGGGCGGCCCTCGAGAAACTGCATGTCGACTTTGTCGTCAAGCTCGAGCCGCGCTATGCTGGGTTTGCACTCGCACCGGGTCTCCACACGTTAGGCCGCGACGAGGGCTAGATCCTGGCGCCCTGCCATAATATCCAGGCCCTGACCCCACCAAAGAACATCAAGGCGATGTAGGGTACGGGGTGCGAGAATAGATGGATATAAACACGGCGGCGCGCGAATGAGCTGTAACAACGGCAATCTGCCGGCGCAGAGTGTTTGATACGGAAATGGAATGAAACGAACAACTTTTCGAATCCTCCTGCCGGGGCTTGCATCGTTAGCTGCCTGGGCCGCGGTTGTGTCGGCACCCGCGTCGAACGACACCGTTCGGTCCGCTATTGCCGTCCAGGCGCCGGGTTCAATGGCCCAGAGCTCAGAGGACGCCGAGTGGGGCTATCTTAAACTCTGGTACCGGCGTCCGGCCGCGGTCTGGAATGAAGCGCTTCCGGTCGGAAATGGGCGCCTCGGGGCTATGATCTACGGCGGCGTCAACGAAGAGTGCGTTCAGCTTAACGAATCCACCGTTTGGACCGGCGGCCCCTATGACCCCTCGAACCCGGAGGCCCTGAAGGCCTTGCCGGAGGTTCGGCGGCTCGTTTTCGCCGGGAAATTCCGTGAGGCGCAGGAACTCTTCGGCCGGAAAATGATGGCCCGTCCGCCCAACCAGCAGAAATATCAGCCTCTGGCGGACCTCCAGATTAGTTACGCCGGACTGGGGCGTCCGACCGACCAAAACAAGCAACTCACGGGCTATAGGCGGGAACTCGACTTGGACACGGCCGTCGCCGCCGTACGCTACACAATTGGCGGCGTGACTTACACACGTGAAGTCTTTGCGAGCCCAGCCGACGAGGTCATTGTAGTGCGTTTCGCGGCCTCCAAGCCCGGCAACTTGTCCTTCAGCGTTCGCTTGACGGGACGGACGAACGGGCTCACCATGGACGATACGTACGCTCGGATCACGGAGCTCGACGGCAGATCCGTGGAATCTCCGGGCGACGAACATTGGGAGAGCAACGGTCTCGGTTCGGACTGCCTCCGGTTGCGGGGAAGGACGGCCACATACCTCGGGATCAAGGGCCGCGTCGAGTACGAGGCCATGGCCAAGGTCATCCCCGAAGGCGGCCGTGTCCAACTCGACGGCGATGTAGCGACCGTTAGCTGCGCCGATGCCGCAACCATCCTGGTCACGGCGGCCACGAACTTCCTGAGTTTTAAGGACCTTGGTGGCGACCCGGCCCCCCTGGCCGAAAGCAGTCTCGCGGCCGCCGTCACGAAGTCCTATGAAAAACTCAGGGAAGATCATGTCGCCGGACACCGGCGGCTCTTCCGCCGGGCCGCACTGGTCCTGCCGCGCACTGATGCGTCGGGCCTTCCCACCGACGAGCGCCTGCGGCGGTTCCAGGCCCGGGGCGATGACCCGGCGTTGGCCGCGCTCTATTTTCAATTCGGCCGCTATCTTCTCATTTCGAGCTCTCGCCCGGGCGGGGTTCCGGCCAACCTCCAGGGTCTCTGGAATGATACGATGAATCCGGCCTGGGGCAGCAAATACACGACCAACATCAACCTCGAGATGAACTACTGGCCCGCCGAAGTCGCGAACCTCGATGAGTGTTTCGAGCCGTTCGTCCGGCTCGTCGAAGGCCTGGCCGAAACGGGGGCGAAAATCGCGAAAACGCATTACGGCGCCCGCGGTTGGATGCTCCACCACAACACCGACATCTGGTTGGCCGCCGCTCCGGTCAACGGTCCGTACGTGGGGACCTGGCCGGCGGGCGGGGCTTGGCTATGCAACGAGCTCTGGGACCGCTATCTCTTCACTGGGGCGGCGGATTACCTGCGCCGGATTTACCCGCTTCTCAAGGGAGCGGCCGAGTTCTTTCTCGATACGCTCGTTGAGGAGCCACGCCACAAGTGGCTCGTGACCTGCCCCTCGAGCTCCCCCGAAAACTGGCCCCATTATCCCGGCAACGTGAGCTTCACCGACGAGGTGCGCAAAGTCAAGGTCTTCGCCACGATTGCCGCGGGTCCGGCCCTGGACATGGAGCTATTGCGGGACCTATTCAGCGCCTATGCCGACGCTTCTCGCACGCTCGGCCTGGACGCAGCGTTCCGGAGCGCCGTCCTTCGTGCCCGGGATCGCCTGGCCCCTCTTCAGATTGGCCGCTACGGCCAGCTTCAGGAGTGGCTCGACGACTGGGACGATCCCAAGGACACGAACCGGCACCTTTCCCATCTCTATGCTCTCTACCCCGGTCGTGCGATCGGACTCGACGCGACAGCCCGGCTCGCGGCCGCGGCCCGGATGTCCTTAACCATGCGCGGCGAGGGAGGCATGGGTTGGTCGATTGCCTGGAAGACGGCCCTGTGGGCCAGGCTGCGCGATGCGGAGAAGGCGTACGCCTCGTTGCGTAGTCTCCTTCAACCGCAGGATATGTCCGAAGGCGATCCGAGAAAGGGCGGCACGCTTCCGAACCTTATGGACATCGGTCCGCCCTTCCAGATTGACGGGAACTTCGGCGGGACGGCTGGAATCGCGGAGATGCTGCTCCAATCTCAGAACGACACGATTGACTTTCTTCCCGCGCTTCCCGCGGCTTGGCCCGATGGTGTTCTTCGCGGCTTCGCCGCCCGCGGTGGCTTCGAAGTGGACATCGCTTGGAAAGCCGGCCGCTTGACGTCCGGGTCGATTCAGTCGCGGCTGGGCAAGCCATGCCGCCTCAGAGTCCGATGGCCGGTGCAAGTGACCCTCAGTGACGGCATGCCCGTAAAGACGGTTGAAAGCGGGGAGGACATGTTGACCTTTCCGACGGAACGGGGCGAGACCTATCATGTCGCTCCCGCTGGCGCCGGCGAACCGGAAGCTCTAAAATAAAGGAGATCGAAGATGAGACAGGCCGTGATGACCTCTCCCGGCGAGATTGAGTTCAGGGACGTGCCCGTTCCCAAGCCCGGCCCCGACGAAGTCCTCATCCGCATCAAGACGATCGGGGTCTGCGGATCCGACGTTCACGTCCGGCACGGACGTCACCCGTTCACCTCTTACCCTGTCGTCCAGGGCCACGAATTCTCGGGCGTCGTCGAGTCCGTCGGAAAACGAGTCCGTAACATCCGGCCTGGGCTGAAAGTCACGGCCACTCCCCAGATCGTTTGCGGCCGCTGCGGCCCCTGCCGGCGCGGGGATTACCATATCTGCGACGTCCTCAAGGTCCAGGGCTTTCAGGCCCCCGGCTGCGCCCAGGACTTCTTTGTCACCGAGGCGGCGAAGATCATCCCCCTCCCCGCGTCGTTCAGCTTCGAACAGGGGGCTCTCGTCGAGCCGGTGGCGGTCGGGGTCCACGCGGTCGCCCGGGCCGGAAGGATCGGCGGGACGAACGTCGTCGTCCTCGGCGCCGGCCCCATCGGCAATCTCCTCGGGCAAGTGGCCCGGGCCGCGGGCGCGAACGTTCTGATCAACGACATCAGCGATTTCCGCCTCGAGATCGCCCGGCGGTCCGGGCTCCGGTCGGTATCCAATGCGAAGGCGGAGAGTCTCGAGGAGGCCGTGGTGCGCGTCTTCGGCCGTAAGGGCTTTGACACGGCCTTTGAATGCGCCGGCGCCGAGGCCGCCATCAATCTGGCCATTGGAGCCATCCGGAAAGGCGGGACGATCGTCGCCGTCGGAGTCTACGGCGAACGACCGCGGGTCAATATGGGATTTCTCCAGGACCGGGAGCTCGTCCTGAAGGGGACTCTGATGTACCAGAGGAGGGATTTCATCAAGGCGGTCAGGCTGATCACGGACCGGCGCGTCATCACGAAGCCCCTGGAGACCGTTCATTTCCCCTTCGAAAGCTATCGGAGCGCCTATGACTTCATCGACCAGGAAGGGGACAGATCCATGAAGGTCTTTATCGACCTTTGAACGGGCGCTCGGGACGTGCCGCGGAGAGAGCCAAGATTATATGCGTCCGGAGGATAGAGAACACATGAAACCATTCCACTACCACCAACCAACGGAAATTCGGTTCGGCCGGGGCCGCGTGGCCGATATCGGGCCAGCCGTGGCCCGCGTCGGAAGCCGCTGTCTCCTCGTGACGGTCCCGGAGACCCCCGAGTTCGGGGGACTTTTCGGAAGGGTCAGACGTTTGCTGACCGAGGCCAAGATCCCCTTCGCCCATTTCGACGGCGTCATCCCCAATCCCACCTGCGACGTCGTGTCGGCGGGTGCCAGAATGGCGAGGGATTTCAAGGCCGACATCGTCCTTGGCGTCGGCGGCGGCTCGAGCATGGACACGGCCAAGGCGATCGCCGTCGAAGCCACCCACCCGGGCAGGGCCTGGGATTACCTGTTCTTCCGGGAAAGCCAGCCGACCGGCAAAACCCTGCCGATTGTCGCTGTCACGACTACCTCAGGAACCGGATCCCATGTCACTCAGGTGGCCGTCATCACGAATCCGGAGGAAAAAAACAAATCCGCGCTGTTTCATCCGCTGCTCTACCCCCGGACGAGCATTGTCGATCCCGAGCTGATGCGTTCCGTGCCAGGCCGGGTGACGGCCACGACCGGGTTCGACGTATTTGCCCACGCCTTTGAGAGTTTTATCAACCCGAACGGATCTCCTTATACGGACCTGATGGCTCTGGAGGCCCTGGCAATCGTCGCCAGACACCTCCCCTCCGCCGTCAAGGACGGAACGGACCTTGAGGCCAGAGAACAAATGGCGTGGGCCGATACGCTGGCCGGCCTCTGCATCGCCAACTCCGGTGTGACCCTCCCTCACGGCATCGGCATGGCTATCGGCGGACTCTATCCCCATGTCGCTCACGGCGAAGCCCTGGCCGTGGTCTACCCGGCGATCCTGCGCTACAGTTTCCGGGCCGCCCCCGCTAAATTCGCCGCCGTGGGCCGGATCCTCGATAAAAGAATTGCCGCCGAGACAGGGCTGAAGGCCGCCGAGAAATCGTGTGCCGCGATCGAGCGCTTCATGAAGAAGATCGGGATGGATCTCAGGCTCCGCGATCTCCACGTGCCCGAAGATGAGCTGGCCGCGCTCGCGATCCAATCTCTCGTGCTCCCGGACTACCGGAACCATCCCAAGGTCGCGACCCTTGATGAGGTCGCGCGGATCCTCGGCGAAAGCCATTGAAGAAACAGATGGCGCATCATGGGGGAGGAACCGTGAGCCAACGTCTGCTTTGGTCCCTTGTTGCGCTCTTCACCATTCTCTCGGGAGCGGTCGCTGAACTCCGGTCACCGGCCGCTCGAAAGGACCCGGTGGCCTTGTGGACGTTCGACGAAGGATCGGCGACCCGGAGGGCGCTCGATGCGGCGAGCGGCGTCCAGGATGCGATCGAGGGGCATTTCAAGCTTGTCACAGGGATCTCGGGAACCGGCCTTAGGTTCGACGGCTACACCACCCGCGTCATCCGGAAAGGAAACCGGGCTCCGCGCCTGGGCGAGGCGTTCACGATGGAGGCCTGGGTCGCCCCGGCGGCGCTGCCGTGGAATTGGTGTCCCGTCCTGAGCCAGGAGAAGGACGGGCTTGTCGGCTATTCTTTCGGGATCGGGCCCCAAGGCGAACTCGGACTGAGGGTCTCTGTCCGCGGCGAATGGAAGGAGTGCCTGTCGCGCACCAGGATTCCCACGGGAAAATGGACACATCTCGCGGCCGTTTTCGACGCCCGGAGTGGGATCACATTGTTCCTTGACGGCCGGGAGGCGGGCTCGCTGGCTTTTCAGGGGATCCCGGCCTATGCCGGCGGCGCGGACCTCCTGATCGGGATGAACCCCGAAAAGAGAAAGCCGTCGCACATCGTCGGGTCGGGCGTCGGAACGGTCGAAGGCTGGTATGCGTTCGACGGGATCATGGATGAGATCAGGATCTTCGATCGAGCGCTTTCCGCCGAAGAGCTGAAGCAAACCTATGAGTCTGTGCGGCCGGCCTCAGCCCCCGACCTCGCCGTCCCCCGGCTGCCTTCCGGCCCTCAAGGGCCGGGGCGTTTCGGGGCTTATTATACGAAGCTCCGGTACGACGACGGCTGGGATGCCCTGTGGCCCGTCGGTCCGGCCGCGGACATCGTCGTCGAGTTCGACGATTCGCCGGTCCGCGTCGTTTTCTGGCGGGGGACGCGCTACGGCCCGGCCTGGGTCATGGAGAACGGACAGTGGCTGGCCGACCAGAGCGTCGAAACATGGGACGACACCGAGGGCTGCTACGAGCACATGGAAGACCCTCGCTGCCTCTATTCCCAAGTCCGGATCCTGGAATCGAGCGAGGCCCGGGCCGTGGTCCATTGGCGCTATGCCCCCGTGAGCTCGCGCAACCATTTCTGGCGGGTCGACGAGAAATCCGGCTGGGGATTATGGATGGACGAATATTACTATTTTTATCCCGACCTGACGGCCGTCCGCAAAGTGGTTTGGCCCGCAGAATTCCTGGGCCGGGAATCACCGTCCGAAATCCAGGAAACCATCCCCCTGTGCCAGCCCGGTCAAAGCTCCGAGGACGTCCTGAACCGGGACGCCCTGACGCTTCTCAACCTGAAAGGGGAGAGCCAGGTGTACTCCTGGCCCGGAGAGATCAATGATCCTGACCACCGCCGGAAGCTCCAGCCCGAGAATCCGAATATCCAGGTCGTGAACCTGAAGTCGAAGGCCAAGCCCTTCATCCTCTTCGAACCGGGCTGCCAGATGAATGTTTATGTCGGGAGGGTCAGGGCCGGCGTCTCGAATTTCCCCGCGTACAACCACTTTCCGGTCTCTCTCCTGCCTTCGGACGGCCGGTACGCGGTGGCGGCCGACCGCGTGACGAGTTTTTCCATCTCCTACACCGATCCTCCGAGGCACGCCGGGCCCGAAGAGACCACTTGGGCGAGTTGGGTCTATGGCGTCACGGAGGGCCCGTACAGAGGCCTGGCGGCGCTCGGAAGGTCCTGGGCCCTAGCGCCGGCCTTGTCCGTTCAGGGTCCCGGCCTTCGTTCCGAAGGCTATGACCTCTCGCAGCGAGCCTATGTGCTTGCCTGCCCCCACCCAGGGAGGCCGGAGGCCGTGGTCTGCGAGCTCCAGGCTGCCCCGGAAAGGCCGGCGGTGAATATCGTGCTTTATCTCCGGGGCTGGGGCGACGGAGGCGCCGCGGTGACGGTGGATGGACAGCCCGTCGAGCGCGGCCCGGCCCTCAAGCTTGGATATGTGCGAACGATCGACGGGACCGATCTTGTGGTCTGGATCAAGAAGGAGTCGGTCCGGCCGGTCCGCATCGGCTTGGGGCCCCGATGAGCGGATCTGAGTCATGCTATAATGAAAAATCCTTAAGCCTTCGGCCTGTCTCCGTCGCGCGGGTCCAGCGGCACCCGCGGTGGGCGGCGGATCGGGAGGAATCGCGATGAAAAAGACGGTCCTTATCCTCGCCGTCGTCGTTTTGGCGGCCGTGGTCGTCGTCGTTAAAGTGACACGTACGAACGTGGGGGTCGAGCCCGTCTGCTGGTATGGCATGATGCCCCATCCCTACGTCAGCGAAGTCCGGAGCGGCGTCGAGCGGTTTGAACGGGAGACCGGCACCCGGGCGGCCAAGGTCGTCGGCCAGCAGTGGACCCAGGACAACGAGAATGTCAACGTCGAGGCCCTGTCCACCAAGGGATACAAGGCCTTCAGCGTCTATCCCGGGGACCCCGCCGGCGCCAATGCCCTTTTCGCCCAATTGAAAAGCCGCGGCCAGCTCGTGGTGGCCTATGGGGCGGAACCGGACCTGCCCACGCCCGTTCCCTTCACCGTGGCCACGGATATCAAGGCGGCGGCCATGACGGCCGCGGAGAAGCTCATCGGACTCATGGACGGCCGGGGCCGGATTCTCAATGTCCTCGAGATGGTCACGGACATCAACACCAAGAAGCGCGACGAGGGCATCCGAGAGGTCGTGGCCCGGCATCCCGGCGTGGAAATCGTCCAGACGATTTCGGACATGACCCAGGTCAGCGAAGCCGTCACCAAGCTCCAGAGCGCCCTCGCGGCCCGGATGGACGAGATCGACGGCATCATCACCACGGGCTACAACCCGACCATCGCCGCCGCGTCCGTTTTGACCGAATGGCACCGCGACCCCCGGCACAAGCGGATCCGCTTCATCGGGATCGACACCGGCCCGACCGTGCTCCAGGCGATCCGCGACGGCTTCATCGACGCCACGATCGCCCAGAACCCGCCCGGACACGGTTACCTTTCGGCCCGATTGCTCGGGCTGATGCTCGACGGGTGGACGCCCAAAGCCCCCTACCAGTTCATCAACGCGGGAATCGTCATCGTCACGAAGGACAATATCGACACGTACGCCACCGAGGTCCGGAAGATCACCGACGGGATCGCCGCAGAGCTCCGGACGAAGTATCTCCAACCGCCGAAATAGGAGCGCCGCCGATCCATGCTCGAACTCAGGGGCATCCGCAAGCGCTTCCCGGGCGTCCAGGCGCTCGACGGCGTCAGCCTGCGGTTCGAGCCCAGAGAGATCCACGCCGTCGTCGGGGAGAACGGTGCCGGGAAGAGCACCCTCATCAAGGTCGTCACCGGCATCGAGCAGCCCGACGAGGGCGAAGTTCTTTATGACGGGGAGCGCCTCTGCTTTCGCGACTACCGCGACAGCCTGGCCCGCGGCATCGACGTCGTCAGCCAGGAGATCCAGATCATCCCCGAAAGCACCGTCGCCGAGAACATCATGCTCGACAAGCTCGTGACGGTCGGCCGGACAGGGATCATCGATTGGAAGGCCGTCGAAAGCGTCGCCCGGAGATACCTCGACCTGGTCGGGCTGGCCCTCCCCCCGGACGCCGTGATCAAGAACCTGAGCGCCGCCCACAAGCAGCTCGTTCAGATCGCCAAGGCGCTGGCCGCCGACGCGCGCGTCCTTTTTCTCGACGAGCCGACGAGCTCGCTGACCGAACACGAGGCGGGCAACCTGTTCCATATCCTCAGGGACCTCCGGGGCCGGGGCGTCACGATCATCTTCGTTTCCCACAAGGTCGAGGAAGTGTTCGCCTTGTGCGATGCGGTCAGCGTGCTCCGTGACGGCCGCCACGTCGGCACGCGGAGGATCGCCGGCCTCGAACCGGGGGAACTCGTCCGGATGATGATCGGACGGGAGATCGTGGAGGCCCATCTGGGCCCGCTCGACGTCAACCGGGACCGCGAGATGCTGCGGGCCGAGAACGTGGTTCGCGAGGGTAAGGTCGATAATGTCAACTTCACCCTTTACGAAGGAGAGATCCTCGGCTTCTACGGTCTGGTCGGGGCGGGCCGCACCGAATTGGCCCGCGTCCTGATCGGCGAGGACCGGCTTGACCGCGGCGCAGTCTATGTCCGGGGGGAGAAGGCCTGCATCCAGAGCGTTGCGGACAGCCTGGAGCGCTACCGCATCGGCTACGTCACGGAGAACCGCAAGGAGGAGGGGCTGCTTCTCCAGTCCCCCGTCACGACCAACGTCACGATCACCGTCTGGCCCCGTCTTCGCAGCCGGCTGACCCGGGCCATCAGCCGGGCCGGGGAGTTGGCATTGACGCGACGCATGATCCGGGCCCTGGACATCCGGACGACCGGGCCCTACCAGAAGACCGAGGACCTGAGCGGCGGCAACCAGCAGAAGATCTGCATTTCGAAGTGGCTGGCCGCCGATTGCGACATCCTGATCATCGACGAGCCGACGGTCGGGGTGGACATCGGGGCCAAGGAGCAGATCCACCAGCTCATCTGGGACCTGGCGAAGAACGGGCGGAAGGCGGTCATCCTCATCTCCTCGGACATGGCGGAGGTCATCAAGGTCGCCAGCCGGATCCTCGTCTTCAGGGACCGCCGTGTCGTCGGCGAGATCACGGGCGTGGACGAGGAGACCAAGACCTACGGGCAGGTCAGTGCGGCCATCGGCCGGTATTTGCAGTGAGGAAGGACACGATCATGGCAACGAAGACCACAGCGGAGAAGGACGGGGCGAAAACCGGGGCGGGGTTCGACCGGCGGGAAAGGATAAGCGGCCGGACCCTCGGGCTGGTCATCTCGACCGTCGTCCTCTTCGCGATCCTGGCGCTTCGTTCCCAAAGCTTCCTCAGCAGCTACACCATGTTCGTTATTTCGCGCCAGATGGCGTTCTATGTCCTGATCGCTCTGTCGCAGGCCTTTTGCCTTGTCGTGGGCCAGATGAGCCTGGCGGTCGGAGCGATCGGCAGCATCGCCACCGTTGTCCTCGGCCTGGGACTCGATACCTGGGGCCTCCCGGCAGGCCTGGCCGTGGCCCTGGCCCTGGGCGTCGGCGTTCTGGCTGGCTGGCTCAACGGCCTGATCATCACCCGCCTCAGGATCGATTCGTTCATCGTCACGCTGTCCATGATGTTCATCTTCATGGGTTTGCGCTCTGGCATCTCGGGCGGATCGCCCTACAAGGTCTCAGAGTCATTTAGCGTCATCGGCCAGAAAAGCCTCTGGGGGGTCCCGTTCGTTTTCATTCTCGTGGTCCTTCTGCTGGGGCTTATCGGATTCATGTACAGGAACACGGTCTTCGGCCGCCGGATGCTGGCCACGGGCGGCAACGCGGCCGCGGCCCGGCTGTCCGGGATCCATACCGACCGTATGGTCATCTCGGCCCACGTCCTGTCCGGGGCGTTCGCGGCGCTGGCGGCCGTCCTGTGGGCGTCCAAGCTCGGCTCGGCCGCCCCCGAAACCGGCGACGATTGGCTGATCATCTCGTTCGCCGTAGCCATCATCGGCGGGACAGGGCTCAACGGCGGGATCATCTCCGCGCTCGGGATCTTCATGGGGTCGTCCATTTTCATGCTCATCAAACACGGGCTGGTCGAGGTCAAGGCGAACCCCTATTACGCCAACTCGTTTCTCGGCCTGCTCATCCTGCTGGCGATCGTCGTCGACCGGGTCCGGGAAATTTATAGCGGCAAACAGAAAGGGAGATGAGTCTCATGAACAAACCGTCCGTGAAAAAAGCGATCTACGGCGCTGCGGCACTCCTCATCATCTTTTCGGCCTTCAGCCCGGCGGCCGGTTCCGCGCGCCGTGCCACCGATCCTTCGGATCCCCCAGCTCAGGCCTCAACGAAACTGCCTGTCCCCGAGCGCGGATTCATCAGCTCCGAGCCCGGCCTGACCTGGGAGCAGGGCCTTCTCAGCGGTAATGGGACCATCGGGGCGAGCGTCCTGGGCCGGCCGTTGGACGAGATCGTCGTCTTCAGTCACAAGCATCTGTTCATGCCCGAGCGCGCCCCACTCCTGCCGCCGGCCACCGCCACTCGGCTGTTCGAGATCCGCCGCCTCATCGACCGCGGGCTTTACGCGCAGGCGGGGCAACTGGCGGAAGATGTCGCCGAACAGAAGGGATTCCTCTATCCCGACCCGCTCATGCCCGCTTTTGACCTCAGGGTCAAGATGGCCGCGGAAGGCGCCGTCACGGAATATCTGCGCTCGACGAATTTTGAGACGGGCGAGACGGCCGTTCACTGGTCCGATAACCGGGGGGTGTTCGAGCGCCGGCTTTTCGTCTCGCGCGCCGATGGGATCGCCCTGATGCAGATCATCGGGCCCGGCCCGGGCCGGGTGAACTGCCGGCTGGAGCTCACGCCCCGGGAGCCCAAGAACGAGAGGTTCAGGGCGAACGTCACCAACCTGGCCATGACCACCGATGCGTCCACCCTGACGTATCGCAACGGCTTCACCCACGCGTATCCCGGAAGCATCCAGGCGTTGGAAGGTGTCGCGCGGGTCATTGCCAAGAACGGCACGACGACGACGGACGGACCGGCCTTGGTGGTCACGGGCGCGGACGAAGTGCTTGTTTTCGTCGATATCAGGGTGCTCGACGACTTCGATAAATCCATGATCGAAGCGACGAAACGGGCCCTGGCCGGCCTGCCCCCGGTTTATAGCGAGCTTCTGCGGAGACACGAGAAAATCCACGGGGAGATGTTCCGGCGCATGCGGCTCGACCTGGGTGGCGGCCCGGACCGCGGCCTGACGTCGGAGCAGTTGCTGGCCAAGTCGACCGACGCCGAGCCCTCGAGGGCGCTCCTGGAAAAGGTCTTCGATGCCGGCCGCTACAATATCATCTCCAGCACGGGCGATCTGCCGCCGACCCTCCAGGGCGTCTGGGCCGGGACCTACGACCCGCCCTGGTCCAGTGATTTCACCCACAACGGGAACGTCCCCTCGGCCCTGGCCAGCATGCTCATGGGGAACACGCCCGAACTCCTTCTGGCCTATACATCCTATATGGAGGGACTGGTCCCGTATCTCGAGGTCAACGCGAAGATGATCTTCGGGGCTCGGGGGATCGCTCTGCCGTCACGGTCGACCACGAACGGCTACAATAACGCGTTCGAAGCGGATTTCCCCGGACAGTTCTGGGTCGCCGGCGCCCCCTGGGCGGCCCATTTTTTTTATGACTATTGGCTCTACACGGGCGACCGGAAGTTCCTGGCTGAACATGCCCTGCCTTTCATGGAAAAGGCGGCCCTCTTCTTCGAAGATTATCTTTACGAAGGCCCGGACAGGAAATACGTGTTCAGCCCGACCCAGTCGCCCGAGAACTCGCCCAGCAACACCGGGTCCCAGACGACGTTCAACGCCACGATGGACGTGGCGGCGGCCAAGGAACTTCTCCGGAATACGGTGGCCGCCTCCCGGGAACTGAACGTCAACAAGGACAAGATCCCCGTCTGGGAGAAGATGCTGGCCAAGATGCCGGAGTACCTGATCAACGAGGACGGCGCGGTCCGGGAATGGCTGACTCCCAAGCTCGCGGACAATTACGATCACAGACACAATTCCCAACTTTATGCCCTGTTTGACGGGATGCCGGATGAGATCGCCAAGAACCCGGAGCTCAGGGCCGCTTTCAAGCGGGCCATCGAGCTCAAGCTCGAGCGCTACTGGGGCCATTGGCAGAAACAGGGGGGCTTCATGTCCTTCGGCCTGGTCCAGCTCGGGCAGGCCTCGGCCAGCCTGGGAGAAGCGGACCTGGCCTATCGTTGCCTGGTGCCGCTCCTCAACCGCTATTGGCTGCATAATCTGGCGTCCATGCACAATGCCAAGGAGCTCTTCAACACGGACATCAGCGGGGGTCTGCCGGCTGTCCTCATCAAGATGCTCGTGGCCTCGGATCCCGGCGTCGTCCGTCTCTTCCCAGCGCTTCCCTCGGCCTGGCCGTCGGGGACGATCGAAGGGGTCCTTTGCCGCGGCCAGATCGAGATCACGCGCCTGTCGTGGGACGGCGGAAAGATCCAAGCCGCGTTCAAGACGGCCAGGGCCCAGGACATCTCGCTCTATGCGCCGGGGAAGATCGAGAGCATTGCCGTGAAGACCGGCAAGGCGGCCATCCAGAACCTGAATGACGCAAGGGCACGCAAGCTGTCGCTGCCGGCGGGTCAGGAGGTTTTGGTCGAACTCGAGATCGGCGGGCGCTGACCATGCCCGGGGCCGCCGACGTTCTGGCCCCGCAGAGCAGGTCGTGCTGGCATGATTTCTTGTGGTGATAAAAAACGTCGCCGAGGAGACATGATGAAACGCTTCCTGATTTCGTTTGTTCCCGGCCTGATCATTTTCGCTCTCGCCGGATGCTCGCGGGGGGTCACCGAGAGGACCGTCGCCTACACGTCCCGGCCGTGGCCGCCGCGGGTTTGGAAATCCGAAGCGCCCCCCGGCTGTCCCTTCGAACCCTCCCGGGACATCCGGGGTATCGCCTTCACCCACAAATCAGCGACGTACACGGATGCCGATACTTGGTATCCGTCCTGGGCCTCCGACGGCAACATGTATAGCGGCTGGACGGACGGTGAGATCGGCGAGGAGTCCTGCCATTCGAGCGGCGGGGCGAAGGCTCGCACGGGCAACGCCAAGATCGCCGGCGACGATCCCTTGAATCTGACGGTTACCTCTCTCGGGTCAGAACCGGCCTCGGCCCTGCCGTACGGCGGACGCTATCCCAGCGCCAACCTCGTGCACAACGGGGTCTGGTATTACGGGACGTACTGCGTCGACTTCGACCTGTCCAAACCTGAATACCGGGACCTCTACAGTTGGGCCATCTGCGGCCCGGTGCCGGGATTCCGGATCTCGTTGGACTACGGGAAGACCTGGATCCCGAGCCCGCTTTCGCCCGAAAAGCCACTCTTCCCGGAATCGGGGAAGGACGGGCGTCAGGTCAAGATGGGGACGCCCCATTTCGTGGACTTCGGATGCAACCTGGAGCATTCCCCGGACGGGAAGGCCTACCTCGTCGGCCACGGCGCCCTAGACGTGGACCCCACGCCGCGCATCGCCGGGAACAGCTGGATCGCAGGCGACGCGGTCTACCTCGCGCGCGTAACTCCCAGCCCGAAAAACATCAACGATGTCAGGACTTACGAATTTTTCGCCGGCCGGGGGACTGACGGGCGTCCCGTCTGGTCCCGGAATTTCACGGACATCCGGCCGCTCCTGACCTGGGACGACCACATGGGCTGCGCGACGATAACCTATGATGCCCCGCTCCGCAAATATCTGATGTGCGTCACCGACGGTTGGCCGGGCGTCGAGGACATGAACTCATACATCCTGGAAGCGGACGAGATCACAGGACCCTACAGGATGGTCACATACATGAACAAGTTCGGCCGGCAGGGCTACTTCCTGCACTTCCCGTCGAAGTTCATCAGCGCCGACGGCCGGACAGCGTGGCTATCCTACTCCGCGAACTTCCACAAAGCCTACTTCGGCAACCGGACGGCGGCCGATCCGATGGGCAGCCGCTACGCCTGGACTCTTCAGGAGGTCAAACTCCTGGGCGGGACCGGGGAAATGTCCGGCCCGACGGAGAGCGATATGCCGCCGCTGGATCCGCTCAAGAACGAGAATAATATCGCCCTTCGCGCCAGGGTCAACGTCTCGTCGGTCCACAAGAAAAACAAGCCTTTCACTGAGCTGATGGAATATTTTGGCGAGGGGGCCGTAGACGGGATCGTCGACCTGAACACCGGGATCAACGCGCACGAATGGGTGAGCGGCGGCGAGCGGGAGACGGCCATGATCCGCCTCAGCTGGGATTCGCCGCAGACGGTGCGACGGGTCTGGCTTTTCGACCGTCCGGATCCGACCGACCACATCACCTCGGGCATGCTGCTTTTCAGCGACGGGAGCACCATCCGCGTGGGTGAGCTTCCGAACGACGCGAGATCCTGCAAGGAGCTGAGCTTCCCGCCCAAGTCCGTCACCTGGGTCGTGTTCGTCGTCGATTCGGTTTCTAGAGAAACGGCCAACGTTGGCCTTGCCGAGATGGCGGTCTTCAGGGACTGATGGATAAGATCCGCTCGTTCTTCCGGGTCGAAACCCCGTCGATGAAAACTCCCTGGATCATGCTCGTCAGGATCGGCGCATTCATCGTTCTCACAACTGCCGCATTGCCGATGAATCCCGCCCTGATTCCGTCGGCCCATCCAAGCCCGGCTCTGAGGCAGGCAGGGAAACCCTCCGCGGAGGCATCTTCGGGCCTGAAGGATTATGGATTGAGAGATTATATCGGTCTCTCCAAGGGCCTGCCTCATTCGGAGAATAAGGGCTGGAAGCTTGTCTGCCGCATGCCATATAACTGCCATTTTCAGCCCTGGATCCAGCTGGAAGCCCCTGCGGGCCAGGTGATCCGCTTCAACTCCAGCAACCCGCTCGTCCTCTATCTGACACCCACGGAGACATATACGACCGTTTCGGGCGAGCAAAGCCACGAGGCGAAGAATTGGGTCAGCGGGGAGGGCGCGATTTATACCATTCCTGCCGGCGTGACCGTGAAGGCCGTCAAATACCGCGAAACGGGATACGACACGACCTTGGCCGGTTCGTTCGAGTGCAACGACGCCGACTTCAATATCCTCTGGAAAAAAGCGGCCAGGACCGTCTATGTCTGCATGAGAGACCATTTCTACGACTGCCCCGACCGGGAGAGGGTCGGATTCTGGGGCGATGGGACGCCTGAACTCGGCCAGTGCTTTTATGCCTTCGATACGGCCTCCCATCGGCTGTGCAAAGAGCTGGTCCTGAGGAAACTCGAGCCCGATTTCTATCCCGGTCAACACCTGGAATTTCTCGGCGAATACGGGCTGTGGTTCTATTACCTGCACACCGGAGATCTGGATTCCATAAAAGCCGTCTATGACGCGACCAAGGCCTTTCTTTTGGAAACCTATAAGTTCGGCAATCCCAGGCAATGGTTCGATTGGGGAAAGGATACAAAGGATATCCCCGTCATCGAGACCTGCTTTTATTATATTGACCTCAAGACCCTGAAGAAGATGGCCAAAGCGACCGGGCATGACGCGGATATCCCGGCCATCGAGGCAAGGCTCGAGGCCATCAAAAGCACGTTTGATGACAAATATTGGAAAGGGAACTGTTATAGGTCGGCGAACGCCCTCGCGCCGGACGACCGGGCGAATGCCATGGCGGTCAATTCCGGACTGGCGGACCGCTCCAAATGGGCTGCGATCCACGACATGGTGCTGACCAAGATGACGAATGCCAGCTGTTTTTTCGACCGGTGGGTCTTCGAGGCCCTGTGCACCATGGGAAAACAGGACACGGCCTTGCTCAGAATGTCCAGTCGATATAAGACCATGATCCCGTGCAGCTTCACGACCTTGTGGGAACATTACGACCGGTGGTGGGCGACAGGCCTCAACGCCTTCGACGAGGGCTCATCGCTCAACCACGGCTGGAATCCCCCCGTCCTCAATCTCTCCCAAACCATTGCCGGGATTGCCCCGGAGGCGCCCGGGTGGACGACGTACCATGTGTTGCCCAAAGAGGCCTTTCTGACGACGATCAAGGTCGTCGTTCCCTCCATCAAGGGCAAGATCACGGTCCTCATGAAGAAAACCCCCAGGGAATATTCCCTGAGGCTGACGTCCCCCCCGTACACCCAGGCCATCGTCGGCATTCCCAAGAGTTCATTCTTGAAGCTGGATGCCATCAAGGTCAACGGGACGACCGTTTGGAGTGGAGCTTACCGCGGCGGGGTGGAAGGTATTTCCTGGAACGGAGAGGATGACGAATATATCAAATTCGAAGCGAACCCGGGGACATGGTCCTTGACCGGTTTGGGCACGTTGCCGATAAGCTCGCCGAAGCCGTTGCCGCCGCCGCCGGCGGATGATATCCCGCTGGAGAAGAAATCCTGGATCGCCTCCGCTTCGGTCGAAGACGGCACGTTTCTCTTCAGCGGAGATAAGATTCCTGTCGATGTTTCGGCCGCCAATGCCATCGACGGGGATCATTGGACCGGCTGGCGCGACATGACGAGAACGCAACACAGCGGACAATGGTTCCAAGTCGATATGAGGCGGGCGGAAACGTTTTCCAAGATCGCTCTCGACAACACTTGGGCTTTGTGGGATTCTCCCAAGGCCTATTCAGTTTCGGTCTCCAGGGACGGGATCCACTGGGGAAGCCCGATCGCCTCGGGATCGGGGCAGTTGGGACTGACGACCATCATCTTCCCCGCTCAGACCGCGCGTTATATCAGGATCACCCAGACCGGCGCGGATGCCACGTACCATTGGTCGATCTATGAACTGGATGTCTATCGGGAAAAACCGCATTAATCAGGGGCCGGAAGGAGAACCGGGGATGATACGAACGGTGAATGGCCGACGGGCGATTCTCGGTGCGATGATCCTATCAGCCTTGGGCTTGGTCCCGATGGCCGGCGATCCCCCGCACCCCTCGAAATCCGTTCCCTCCGGTGGGGCTACGTTCTACGTTTCGAGCTCCGGCCTTGACAGTAATCCCGGCACGAAATTGGCGCCGTTCGCCACCCTGGCCCGGGCCCAGCAGGCGCTGCGGGCATGGAAAAAGACGGGCTCCGGCCCGGCCGTCGTCGAGGTGGGCCAAGGCACTTATGCTCTTGACCGCCCGCTGGTGTTCTCGCCCGAGGACTCCGGATCGGCGGCGTCCCCCGTCGTCTTTGCCGCCGCCCCGGGCGAGCGCGTGACCATCAGCGGGAGCTGCACCCTGGATTGCCGCTGGAAGCCATACCGGGACGGGATCCTGATGTGCGACCTGCCCGCCGTCAAACAGGGGGGGGTCCGTTTTTCGCAGCTCTTCGTCAACGGCAAACGCCAGACTCTGGCCCGATTTCCAAACCGGGACGATTCGAAACCCGGGCGAAGCGGCTATATCCACCCCGTGGGCCCGATCCCGGACGGCCTTCCTGACCCGAAGCCCGGAGAGAACGACGACATGACCTTCTCCGGCGGCGCCCCGCGGGGCATCCTCTTCGATTCCGCGTCGTTCACGGCCAAACGCTGGGCCCGGCCGGAAGAGGCGGTTATTCATATTTTCCAGGGCTGGGAGTGGGGCAACCTGCAATGGCGGCTAAAGGCGATCGATTATGACGGACGGGCGATCTGGTTCGGCGCGGGCGGGTTCCAGATGGGCGCCAAATATTTCGAGGACCCGGCCAAGATCGAAGCGGACTCGCGCTTTTTTATCGAGAATGTCTTCGAGGAGCTTGACGCTCCGGGGGAATGGTATTTGGATGTCAAAGCCGGGATCCTCTATGACTTGCCAGAGCCGGGAGTCGATATGGCGGTTGCGCGCGTCGAGGCCCCGCTCCTTGAGCAGCTCGTCCGGTTCGCCGGGACGCAGGACGCCCCGGTCCGCCACATCGCCATCGAGGGCTTCCACCTGACGCAGACGGCCTCGACGTTCCTCGAGCCCTACGACATTCCATCCCTGAGCGACTGGGCCATCCACCGCGGCGGGACCGTCTTTCTGGAGGGGACGCGGGACTGCGCGGTCAGGAACTGCTGGTTTGACGCCGTCGGCGGCAACGCCGTCTTCATCAGCAACTACAACCGGAACGCCACCGTCACCGGGTGCAAGTTCACGGAAACAGGCGACAGCGCGGTCTGCCTCGTCGGGACCCTGGGGGCCACGAACGGCACCCGCCGCGCCTTCCCCTACGAATGCACGGTGTCCAACAACCTGATCCACGACTGCGGGGTCTTCGGCAAGCAGATCGCGGGTGTCTACATCTCCAGGGCTAAGCGCATCACAGCCGCCCACAACACCATTTACAACATGCCCCGGGCGGGCATCTGCATCGGCGACGGCACGTGGGGCGGCCACGTCATCGAGTTCAATCACATCCACGACACCGTCCGCGAAACGGGCGATCACGGACCGTTCAACGCCTGGGGCCGCGAGCGGTTCTGGAGTCTGATTCAATCCCACTCCGAATACAGCGTCCACCGGAGCCTCGAGGCCGGCGCCGTCAAGATCGACGCCATGGAGCCGGTCACCCTGCGGAACAATTTTTTCGAGGACCGCTCGGGCTGGGGCCTGGACCTCGACGACGGCGCCTCCAACTACGAGATCTACAACAATATTTCCAAGGGCATCAGCATCAAGCTGCGCGAGGGGGCCTACCGGACCATCTATAACAACATCTGGGTCGATAGTAACGTCGCGCCCTGCTTCCATGTGGGCAACGAGGACAACCATGACCGTTATTTCCGGAACATCACGGTGATGGCCCACGACGACGTCTATTCGATCATCGCCCCGCCGGCGCGGGGCCCGTGGCTCGAGGAGCTCGACCATAACTGCCTCTTCAGCCGGTCCGGTCGATTCACGGCCCGGATCAGCCAGATGCGCGGCGAAACCGGACCCGAAGGCGGATCCCGCCTGGTCGATCTCGAGGAATGGCGCAAACTCGGGTTCGACCGGAACTCGGTCTTCGCCGATCCCCTTTTTATCGACCCGGCCGGGAACGATTACCGGGTGCGGCCCGAATCGCCGGCCCTGCGGCTTGGTTTCAAAAATTTCGAGATGGGGCTTTGGGGGATCACCAAAGAATTTCCCCCTGAACTTCGCTGATGAGCGACGATCCTGAATATGCCACAGCTTGCCATGATCACCGGGGCTTGACCACAGGAGCGACACCATGGCCCAACGCCTGATCAAAGTCCTCATGATCGCGGCCATCGCTCTGGCGGTGCTCTCCGGCCTGGCGCGCACTGTTTCTCAGGGTGATCAACCGGCGGTTCAGGATGCGCTGACCAGGGGCCGGCCGCCGATTCCCGAGCCCTATACCTATGTCGGCGCGGGACGCTTCAGCGGTCCGGAGGTGCCCGAATCGCCCGACCCCCTCGTCGCATACCGCTGGCCCAACCCCAAGACTTCTGATGGGCTGGAGATCTTCCTTCTTAAGCCCAAGGCCATCTCAGCCACCCCGGCCGGTTCGTTCGAGAATCTGCCGTCCCTGACCGGTCCCAAGCCCGACGTGACCGTCAGGGGGCACGGGCGCCTTCGCTAGTTGTCCTTGCCATAGACTTCCAGCTCCGCCAATTGAAAACGGTATTCGAGCGGGCTGGAAGATATTTTGCCCAGCCTGGTTGCATAAACGCGGACATAACGGCAACGTCGGCTGGTGGAAACGAAAGATTGCACCCCCAGCACCTTCTGCCCGTGACCGTATCCGGTCCGGGTCACCAGGTCCGTCCAGTTGTTGAGGTCATCTGACGCTTGAATCTTGAAATCGGTCGGAAAGCCGCCACCCTCGGCCTCCTGGTCATCTCGCGGGCAGAGTTTGATGTTATCGATCCGGACCGCCCGTCCTAGATCCACGCACACCCATTCGCTATGGTTCGGCGTATCGTGACCGGCGCTGCTCCAGCCGAGCGTGCCAGGCAGACTGTGAGTGATTTCGTTCACCAAATGATTTGTTCCCCAGCCGGCCTTTTCCAAAGAAGAACTGGCGGAAACCGGCTTCGCAGCGGCAAGGTCCAATTCCTGCTTTGCCTGCCGGCTGGCTAAAACACCAGGCATTCACTTCGTCGACGTCCCATTCCAGGTCGTAGGGCGGCTTCTCATCAAGAGTGCTCCCGCCATACTTATGGTAGGAAACAAAATCGAGCGGCACCTCGGGATGCCCCCTGACATAATCTAACAGGGGTCCGAGCTTGGAGGTTGGAGAGAGAACGCCGGCGTCGGCAGCTCCGCCCACATGAGCGGTGGGGTCCGTTTCTTTTATCGCTTCCGCGGTTTTGACATACAGGGCAACGTACTCCCGGCTCGAGCCCTTGAAGAACCGGACTATATCCGGCTCGTTCCAGACTTCCCAGCACCAGCCGTTGGAGCCGAGGTCCCTGTAGTGCTGAACATAGGCCTTGACGATTTGCTTCCACTCGTCCAGGTTTGTGGGAACGCTGGCGGCGTCGCCGCCCTCGGGGAGCAGCACACCGGGGCAATACGCCAGGCACATCAGCGGAGTCATCCCCTTGTGGAGCATCGGTTTGATCACCCGGTCCAGTCGGCTGAAGTCGAACCGGAGTTTCCCGGCTTCGTCCCGGGCGGCCACCCGGTAGAATTTATCGTTCACCAAATGATCCAATCGGATCATCTTGAAGCCGATGGCGGCCAGATTATCGTAGGCTTCCGGTAGCCAGTTCAGGTTTTTCATCGGCTCATAGCCGCCCACCGATCCGTTGAGCAGCCGGGCTTTCTCCAGCGTGCCAGCCGTGGAATTATAATCTGCTCTGACGGTCAACAGATGCCAAGGAGATTCAGCCACGGACGCTATGGTGCAACCTACGGTCAAGGCGCAGACCGCGAAGACCCGCGTGATTCGTATCATGATCGTCTTACAGGGTGAGGATTGACGATTGAGGTTTCGGGCCTAAGAAATCGTTTTCGGGCGTTGTGCGGCTTCCGCTTCCGTTGGGCTTGATAGAGATGCTTCCCATTGCGAGAAAAGGATATTCCGAGCTACGGAGCGGTGTCAACGAGAACGCGATGGCTTCGAAGGCGAACTCATTCGTGACGTGCATTCAGGAAGGCCGGGCCATCTTAGAAGCGAGCTCCGATCTAAGAATCGCCCCGTGCCGTCGCACCCCAATGTCTCCGGGCTTCACCGAAGAACGGAGGCGATGGCGTCGTAGGCCGGCTTGGGCCGATAGTCCCTGTCGAAGATCAACGCATGATCGTATGTCCCGTTGCTGATCCCGGGGACCCATGAGTAACGGTCGGTAAAACCCCAGAAGAGGATGGCCGGACAGTTCGGCGCGGCGAGAGCGGCTTCGAAGACGCCGCGGTAGATCATCGCCTGTTGTCGGAAGTCCGCCTCGGTGGCGTTCTTGGGAAGCCAAACGTCGAGCTCGGTGATATGGACGGCCAGCCCGAGGTCGTTGAACCGCCTGATGTTCTCCGTCACCTCCGCCTGGGAGGGATGCTTGTCCAGCTGGACGTGATACTGCAATCCGATCCCGTGGATCGGCACGCCGCGGGCCAGGAGTCCCTTGACCCAGCGGTAGCACCGGTCGGCCTTTTCCGACATCCCGTCCATATCGAAGTCGTTATAGAAGAGCACGGCATGCGGGTCGGCTTCGTGGGCCCAGCGGTAGACCCTCTCGACGCATTCGGGGCCGATGGAATGATACCAGGGGCCCTCTTCCCGCAACCCCGGCCCCTTGTCGCTCAGGCCTTCGTTCAGGACATCCCACGCGAACACGCGCCCGCGGAAATGACGCATCACGGTGAAGATGTGCTCGCGAAGGATGTCGAGGGCTTCCTGGCGGGAAAACGTCTTGTCCATGGCCCACTCCGGCAGCGCGTCGTGCCAGACCAGCGGGACCGCGCGCACTTTCATGCCGTGCCGGCTGGCGAATGCCATCATCACTTCCGCAGGTCCGAAGTCGAATTGTCCCCGCACGCGCTGAAGGACATCCAGCTTCATCTCGTTCTCGGCCACGAGACAGTTGAACTCGCGCGCGATGACCTCGCGGTATCTCGGATCCTTCCTGAAAGCATCGACGCTGAACGCGGTACCGAGAAGCAGACCTCTCCTTGCGGCCAGACTTCGCAGGGCATCCTGGTTCATTCGGACGTCATTCTTGGGGATGGCGGGAGAATTTGGCCCCCCACCATTCACGCGGTTGCCCGGCGCCGTACTCGAATATGATGTGAGGAGGAGAGGAACGGCGACCGCGAGACCGGCCGCCCCCGTGGCTTTCAAGAAGGCGCGCCGCGAAACTTCCTGTTCTTTGCTTTCCATTTCGCTTCCTCCTGAGCAAACCGCCATGACCTCAGCAGACACCGTCGATATCAACGGCACAAGAACGGGAGGATAGGAGATCCCTATGCCCGCGACGGAACAGACAGCTATATCCTTCCGTGCCCGCGTTGCAAACCGCCCGCGTAAGTCTCCGGCTTGCTGTCGCCGACCCGAAGCGTTGCCCCGCGGGCCGATCGTATCGCAAAGCGCACAGCATCGCCCTCAAACTCGACATGGCGCAGCTCGACCGGCGCGTTGGCGGAGAAGAGCAAGCGGCTGTCGCGCCGCACCTCGAGATGCTTGGGGGAAAGTTCGACGTCGTAGAACGAACCAGCCACGTAGTACCGGCGGATCGCCCCTTCCTCGACGGGCTCGAGGTTTCCAAAACGCAAGCCATGCCAGGGGTTGGCATCAATGAACTCCTCGAGCGCCGTGAGGATCATCAGCGCGCCCCAAGTGTAATGCGGGTCGCTGGATCCTTCGCCGGTGGTGGCCAGGAAGTTCTCGTAGCACTCGGCCTTGTCGCGCCACGGCTTCAGGAACATCTTCGCGCTCGACTCGGCGAGCATCCTCGCTTCGTGGTCCCAGTCATAGATCTTGAAACCTTGGTAAACGAGCCAGTTGATCGGCGCCCAGACCTTGCCCCGCCAGTAGTGCTGTTTCGGGTACAAGGGGTCATCGCGGCTGATCGTCGGCAGGATCCATTCGCCGGCGAACTTGTTGGGATCGTAGAAATGCTTTTTCAGCGCCTCGGCGCGGTCGGCGGGCGTCACGCGGCCGAGCAGAGACAGGAAGATGTCGGGCGCCATGTGCGGCGTGTGCCATTTTCCGTTTTCCGGCGCCCAGCGGCGGTTCGCGTAGGAACCGCGCCCGGGGTCCCAAAGAAGCTGGTTGATCTTCTCCGTCATGGCGCGGTGTTCCTGTTCGAGCGCAGCGGCTTCCGCTGTCCGACCCAGCTCGCGCGCTATCCATGCGAGGATCCAGCAATCCATGGCGTAGAGGCAGTTCCGCTCGACCGTGTCGAGCTCGCACGTGTTGGTCTTCTCGTTGTATTTTGCGACGTGCCACCATTGCGGGCTGTCGTCATGCGACTCGAAATAGGCGGTCTGTTGGCGATCTTCGTAAGGGATTTCCTCGGGATAGTTGGACCCTAACTCGAGCAGCCCGTTTCGGTTGCCGTCGCGCCAGGGCTGGCCATCGCCGCGGTCTAAAAACCACCAGCGGTGGTTCTTGAGCAGGCGCGGGTAGATTTCCGCAAGGAATGGCTTGCTGGGCCGGCGCATGTAGATCTTGGAAACGGCAAGGCCTCCGACGGGGTACTGGGTGTGGCCCCATGCGACCGGGAAGATCCAGTCGTTCGGCCGGGCCACCCATTGACCGTATTGCGCGAACATGCCCTGGTCGTTCTGCCAGGAAGTGATATCGCGCACAAGCGCGGAGGCCTTCTTTTCGTCTTCCTGGGCAACCAGCAGCGCGCTGAAAAAGCTGTCCCAAAGGAAGTCCGGTGCGCTGTTGTTTTCTCTGGCCCAAGCGCGGCTGACAGTGATGTAGGGGCGCCGTCGCTCGGGCGTGTAGACCTCGCTCCATTGGAGTTGGTCGTTGATAGCGGCCGGAACATCGGCCAGCCAGCCCACGCCCTCCGGGCGCGTGCGCAAGTACTCTTTGCGGTTGCGTTCCAGCAGATCATCGATCCGCCCGGCTTCCAGCCACGCCGCGGTGCTCGCCTGCAATTCTTCGTACGTCTGCCCTTGCCGCCCGCAAAGATACAATGTCTGGATGTTGCTGAAGAGCGCGTTCCAGTCACGCGGCATGCCCGGTCCGGCGTGCTCATCGTGGGTGACCTGCCGGCTCTCATCGAAGGGTGCACTGAAAGCCGTGACGAAGCGCATCCCGTCGCGGGTGCCGGGTACCCAGGAACGCGCGCGCAGAAAACGGCGGCTGGGGCCGTCTGTGTAAAGAACAGAGAATTGGGGAGGGTGGCTGTCCCATGGTGTGTAGGCTTGGACCACGAGGTCGCAGGGCCGCGAATGCCTGATCCGGCAGACCACTTCGTTCATGGCGGTTTGCGCCCATTCGTACGTCACCTCGGGTCCGCCGTCCGGCATCTGCCACACGAGGCGAGCGTATGAATTGTCGGGTGCCTTCGGGCCCACGAACTTCCACCACTTGGGCCAGTCCGCGAACCAAGCCCGGAAGTTCTTGGCGCAGAACTCCGCGCCGCCCTCGCTATTCCGTTCCTTTGTCCAGGCCGCGGGAACGGTGAGAAACCGGAAGGCGAAAATATCAGCATGATCCGCGATGAAGACCTGCCCCGGCCAGGCGTCCGGAGATAGCGGCCCGACCAGCCATTCGTGAGTGTCCCGGAGCCGTTCCCACATCTTGAGCGGGTCCTCACCGGTCATCGTGGCCAAGCCCAAAAGTTTGTAGATTTGCGCCTTGTTGAGCGGGAGAGCGGCCGCTGCTTGCGGCACCGCCGGCACCCCGGCGCCTCCTGACGCCGCGGCGCCGGACAATGCCCGGCGGCCAAATCCCCGAAGAGCAGCCAGGCTCCAAAACCCTTGGCGGAACAAATCCCGTCTGTTCATTGGCACCTCACCACAGCCGATTCGGCCTCGCTGCGGGCTTCTAACCCTTGATTCTTCGCCGGATGTCGACTTGAGATCACAGTTTGTTCCTGTCCCATACCTCAACACTTCCGTCCCGCACAGGATAATTCCGGCCGCGGATCGAGGTCAAGGACAAACACCTAAACATGTCCACACGGCGAAAGCCGGAGCCTGTCCGCTTAATTTAGTTTCGCTTTCGTCCTCCGTGGCGCCTGAGCGATGCCTCGCAACATGGCATGCACAGCCATCCCTAAACCGAACAGGCATGCTTAGCCGGCGGTCTTTGTTCGCCAAGACCAGGTGGATTATAATATTGGGGGAGGATGAGATGCGCGGATTGAAAGGCAAACGAACTGTCGTCACTGGCGGGGCCCAGGGCATCGGGGCGGCCATCGCGGCCCGCTTTCTCGATGAGGGAGCCCGGGTAGCCATCCTCGACAGGAACGAGGCGGCCCTCGACGGTGTGAAGACGCAGCTTCCCGGCCTGGAAACGGTCCTTCGAGCGGATGTCTCGGATCCGGAATCCGTGGCCGGAGCTTTCGCCCGGCTGGATGATCTGTGGGGCGGGCTCGACGTCCTCATCAACAACGCGGGCATCAGCCTCCGCCATCGCTTCCTCGACACTACGGAGGCGGAATGGCGGCGGGTCATCGACACGAACCTCAACGGGGTGTTCTATTGCGCCCGCGAAGCGGCCGGGCGTATGGCCGCCGGCTCGGGCGGCGTCGTCCTCAACATGGGATCGACCAACGGGATCATGGGCTATCATTACTACGCCGACTACAACGCCTCGAAGGCCGGAGTCATCGAGCTGACCCGGTCCATGGCCCTCGAACTCGCGCCCAGGGTCCGGGTCAACTGCGTCTGCCCGGGCTTCATCCTGACGCCCATGCAAGAGGCCGAATACACCCCGGAAAAGCGCCGAGTCTTCGAGGCCAAAGTGCCGCTTGGCCGGCTCGGCCGGCCGGAAGAAGTAGCGGCCCTCTTCGCTTTCTTGGCCTCCGATGATGCCGCGTTCATTACGGGCCAATCGTTCGTCATCGACGGGGGGGAGATCGCCGGCGGTCTGGCCAGTCAGAGAGAATAATAAGCAACCTAGCGGCCCAGGAGATCCACCGCGGCATATTGGAGCTAGCCGCCGGCCTTCACCGGATCGGCAGCGCGGAGATGCCAATTTTCCGGGACCTCATCCCTTTTCCTTACACCCATATTTAAGGGGGGGGGCAGGCCAGACCCGTTACGTTGACAGTCCCCGGTCCCTGTGGTATATCGAGGGTCGCTTCGCGACATGGGCGAGGCCTTCATGAATCCAAAAGCATTAAAGATCGTTTCTCTCGAGGGACGGGTGGCCGTCATTTCCGGCGCCGCTTCTGGAATCGGGCTGGGCTCAGCCCGCCGGCTGGCAGAATTCGGGGCTGGGGTCGTCCTTCTTGACATCCACCGGGAGAAAGGAACCGCGGCCGCCGAAGGAATCGCCGCCCGAGGCGGCCGGGCGCTCTTCATCTCTTGCGACGTCCGCTCGGAGGCCGATTGCCGCCGGGCCGTAGAGGAGACGATCCGCGAGTTCGGTTGCATCGATATCCTCTTCAATAATGCCGGCGTCATTGTACGTAAGAACGCCATCGAGCTCAGGGAAGAGGAGTGGGACCTTACGCTCGACGTCATGCTCAAAGGGACCTATCTCCTGTCGCATCATGTCATCCCCCATATGATCGCCGCCGGAGGGGGGAGCATCATCAACATGGGCTCCGGCTGGGCCCTCAAAGGCGGCCCTGACGCGGTCGCCTACTGTGCAGCCAAGGGCGGAATCCTCAACATCACCCGGGCCATGGCCATCGACCATGGCCGCCACGGCATCCGGGTCAACTGCGTCTGCCCGGGCGACATCGACACGCCCTTGCTCCGGAGCGAATGCGCCCAGCTCGGTCAGGAGGAGGAGGCGTTCATGGCAGCCGCGGCCCTGCGGCCTCTGGCTCGGGTGGGGACGCCCGAGGATGTGGCCAACGCCGTCCTCTTTTTCGCGAGCGATCTTTCGAAATGGGTGACCGGCGCCTTCCTCGTCGTGGATGGCGGCGGCATCGCCTAGCGCCGGGATCAGGGCCCGTCTTTCTCGCACGAGACCGGCGGGCCGCCCGGCCGAGATGAGAACGACTGATGGATGTGCAGTCCGACCCTTGAGGTGCCCATGAGCGACGAAAAGCCCTTTGTCCATCCCTACATCCCGAATTCCGTCCCCGAAGTGAAGGGACAGATGTTGAGGGATATCGGCGTCCGGAGCGTTGATGAGCTTTACGGCGATATCCCCGAGCGGCTGCGTTTCCGCGGCCGGATGAACCTGCCCGAGCCGTTGACATCGGAAGCGGCGCTGAAACGGCATGTCGAGGGCATCCTCGGCAGAAACCGGTCCTGCGCCGAAACGCTGAGCTTCCTCGGCGGCGGATGCTGGCCACACTACGTGCCGGCCGTCTGCGATGAGATCAACCGCCGCTCGGAATTCTTGACAGCCTACGCTGGAGAGCCGTACGAGGACCACGGCCGGTTCCAGGCCCTCTTCGAATATGAGAGCCTGATGGCCGAACTCCTCGACATGGATGTCGTCAACGTCCCGACCTTCGACTGGTGCCAGGCGGCCAGCACGTCGGTCCGGATGGCCGGCCGGATCACGAAAAGGAACGAGGCCCTCGTCGCGGACACGATCGGTCCCGACCGTCTGCTGGTCATGAAGAACTATTGCCGCGGCGTGATGAGCCTCGTCCCGGTCCGTCATGATCCTGAGACGGGCGGCATGGATCTCGAGGACCTGGCGGCCAAATTCACGGAAAAGACGGCCGCGGTCTATTTTGAGAATCCATCCTACCTGGGCTTCCTCGAAACCCAGGGGCAGCGGATTGCCGAGATGGCCCACGCCCGCGGCGGGCTCTGCGTCGTCGGCGTGGACCCCATATCGTTGGGCGTCATCGCCCCGCCGGGCCACTACGGTGCCGATATCGTCTGCGGTGACATCCAGCCCCTCGGCGTCCACATGAACTTCGGAGGCGGCCAGGCCGGCTTCATCTCAACCCGGGACGAAGAAAGGTTCGTCATGGAATACCCATCGCGGCTCTTCGGGATCGCCAAGACGGCGGTCGAGGGGGAATGGGGGTTTGGCGACGTGGCCTACGACCGGACCTCGTTCGGCGTCCGGGAAAAAGGCAAGGAGTTCGTCGGGACGGCAGCGGCTCTCTGGGGGATCACGGCCGGCGTCTATCTGGCCCTCATGGGGCCGCAGGGGATGCGGGAGCTGGGACAACACATCCTCCAGAAGTCCCAATATGCCTTGAAAAAGATCGCTAAGCTTTCCGGCGTGAAAGCCCCTCGCTTCAGGTCGCCTTATTTCAAGGAATTCGTCGTCGATTTCACCGGGACCGGGAAGAGCGTGGCCGATATCAACCAAGCCCTCCTCGGGCGTGGGATTTTCGGGGGGAGAGACCTGGGCCGGGATTTCCCCGGCCTGGCGGGCTGTGTCCTTTTCTGCGTCACGGAGGTCCACACGAAAGACGACATCGATTCCCTGGCGGCGGCCCTCGAGGAGGTGCTCCGATGAAGCTGCGGGCTTTCCATCAGGCGAAATGGGACGAGGAGGTCATCTTCGAGCTCAGCACGAAGGGAGAGAGAGGGATCCTCGTCCCGCCGGTCGAGAAGGCCCTCGCGGATGAAGTCGGCGACGGGATCTCGGCCCTTCCCGAATCCCTTCGCCGCATGACCCCGCCCGCGCTTCCCGAGATCTCTCAGATGCGGGTCTTGAAACACTACCTCCGCCTCTCCCAGCAAACGCTCGGCGCCGATCTCAACGTGGACATCGGCCAAGGAACGTGCACGGTCAAGTACAACCCGAAGATCAACGACGCCCTGGCCGCGTCGCCCAAAGTGGCGGAGCTCCACCCCTTCCAGGACGAGAGCACCGTCCAGGGCGCCCTGGAGATCATCTACAAGCTGGACCTTTTCATGCGGGAGATCTCGGGGCTCGACCGGTTCTCCTTCCAGCCGGCTTCGGGCTCAGCGGCCATCCTCGCCATGGCCTCGATTATCCAGGCCTGGCATGAATCGCGGGGGGAGGGGAAGACCCGCGACGAGGTCATCACGACCATCTTCTCCCATCCCTCCGACGCGGCTGCGGCCGCCGTCAAAGGCTACAAAGTCGTCACGATTTATCAGACGGAAGACGGCCTTCCCGACCTCGAAGCCCTGAAGCTCGCCGTCTCGGAGCGGACGGCCGGGCTTCTCATCACGAACCCCGAGGACACGGGCATCTTCAACCCGAAAATAGACGAGATCACCCGGATCGTCCGCGCGGCCGGCGGGCTGTGTGGCTATGACCAGGCCAACGCCAACGGCATCCTGGGCGTGACCCGGGCCCGCGAGGCCGGCTTCGACATGTGTTTCTTCAACCTCCACAAGACGTTCGGGACGCCCCACGGCTGCGGCGGCCCGGCCTGCGGCGCCCTCGGCGTCGTCGGGGAGCTCATGGATTACCTGCCCGTCCCGCTCGTCGATTTCGACGGCGAGAAATATCTCCTCCGCTATGACCTGAAGAACACAATCGGCAAGGTCCGGAGCTTCTACGGCGTCTTTCCCGCGATCCTCAAGGCCTACGCCTGGATCATGAGCTTGGGAGACCGCGGCCTTCGCGAGGCGGCGAATGTGGCGGTGCTCAACAACAATTACATTTTGGAAAAGGTCAAGAAGATCCGCGGGGCAAGCGCCCCCTTTGCCCAGGGACGGCACCGGATCGAACAGGTGCGTTACAGTTGGGAGAAACTCACGAGGGACACGGGCGTCACGACGGAGGACGTCGCCCTCCGGATGGCGGATTTCGGCTTTCACCTTTGGTCGAGCCATCACCCCTTCATCGTGCCCGAACCCTTCACCATCGAGCCGACCGAATCTTACTCCAAAGCCGAGATCGACGAGTATCTGGCCGCCCTGAAAAAGATCTCCGGCGAGGCCTATGAGGACCCGGCGAAGGTCAAGGGGGCTCCCTACCGGAGCGTCGTCCATCGGATCGACCACGGCTGGTTCGAGGACCCGGCGAGATGGGCGATCACCTGGCGTTCTTACCTGAAGAAGCACGGAAAAGGCATTTGACCCTGACCTGTCCCCCTTAAGTCGGTCCGGGTATAACGGGAAAAACCCGGGAGCGGTTTTTCATTGATCTGACGATCTGCATCAATTCACGATATCGGCCTTCTTAATCTTGAATGACCAGGCATAATGACAGGGGAGCTTATCGGGCATCTTATCGATCACAAGAGCACCACCCTCCTGGTGCCAGGGCAGATTTTTAGCGTACCCGAGCATATTGATGGTCGACCCTGGTGCTAATTTGACCCCCGGGATCACCTCTCCTGCGGCCGGCATTTTCAGTTCGATGGCATAAAGATAATCATCTTTCTCCGTGAACCTGATCGTGCCGGCTTTCCAGCTATCCACGCCGCCCTTGGAAAAAGGAGCCGGCTTGGACCCATAGAGAGCTTCCTTATTGACTTTCATCCAGGCACCTAGCTTTTTCAGCATCTCGATCTGGTACTCTGGAATTGTCCCGTCGGCTCTGGGTCCGATGCTCAACAGCGTGACCCCATTCTTGCTTGTCCTGTCCACAATGTCGTCCACGAGGTCGCCGGCATTTTTTTCAATCTCTTCGGACGTCATTTTAATGGTGTACTCATAGGCCCAGGAACATCCCGGCAACGGCATATCGGTCTGCCATTTGCGGATATCGGGTTCCTCTTTGCCGCCGCCTTCGAAATCCAGCGGTGAACAGGCGAGAGGCAGCTCCTGGCCCTTATGCGTCACGACAACGCCCAGACCCAACTTCTCGTTCTTATTGAAATAATAGGCCATCATCTTGGGTATATAATCCGCGATGATCTCCTTATCCATGCAGCCTTCCAGCCAGATCATTTGGGGATTGTACTTATCGATGACCTCCATCGCTTTGTTGAAAAATTTTAGACACATCCTATGACGCGCGCCCGGTGAATCGTGCGGCTCGCCGTAGAGCCCGTAAAAATCGGGATTATTGACATCGACGCCTTCGGGGCAGCCCTTTCTTCCTCCGTTGAAGTAGTTCCAGTTATTGCATCCATTATTGTGGAAGGTGACGATGAATTTCACGCCCTGCGCTTTCAAGGCCTTGGCGATGTCACCGACGATGTCCCGATGGGGGCCCATATTGACGGAATTCCACATCGTGACTTTGGAATCCCACATCGAGAAGTTATCGTGGTGTTCAGCGCAGGGTCCGGCAAAATCCGCTCCGATCTCCTTGAAAAGCCTGGCCCATTCAGCGGGATTCCATTTCGCCGCCGTCAGCAGAGGAATGAAATCCTTGTAGCCGAACTGAGTGAACGGATCGCCCCAGACCTCCAGATGATGCTTATAGCAATCTCCCCCTCGATAATCAGGTCCGTTATCCGGCTCATACATGCTGCTCCCATACCAGCAGCTGTATCCGTAGCCGGCCACGGAATACGGCCCCCAATGCCAGTAGATTCCGAAAACGGCGTCCTCAAACCACTTGGGCATCTCCCACTGGGCCAGGGATTCCCAGTTCGTTTCATATGTTTTTTGCCTCATTGCCGGGATCATCTTTTCCCGGTCGAGGGACACCGAATCTCCCCGGGGGCCGGCTCCCTGGCCGGAGGACATTCCCAGAAATGATAATGCCAAGATCACGGATGACAGGAGTTTCGTGATATTCGCGCAATTGCGTCTTTTCGTTTTACTCATGACGCGCATCATAAGTTCAAGTTTGGGCCGTGTCAACAGACGGAGTATATGGGAAACTGTGTGAACCTCTGCCAAGGCAAATTATCAATTGGAGAAGATCAATGAATTGCAGGTCAAGGGAAGACCCTGAACGTTTCACGATATGGGGCCAAGATCAAATAAGAAGAGCTTCGATGCGCCCGCCATCGAGAGGTCCTTCAAAAGCCGCCTCAAGTTCTGGCGATGGACTCTACTTCTTCGATTGTCTTGGGCTTCGGCTTCCCCAGGAGGCGCTTCCCGTCGGTCGTGATCAGGAAATTCTCCTCGTTGCGGATCCCTCCGAAATCCTCGTAGGCCTCGATCCGGTCGTAATTCAGGAAATCGGTGAGTCTGCCCGCGGCCTTCCATTGGTTGATGAGCTCGGGGATGAAGTAAATGCCGGGCTCGATCGTCAAGACGAACCCCGGCCTGAGTTCCCTGGCCAAGCGCAGGGATTTCAGGCCGAACTGGCTGCTCCTGGACATGCCTTCGTAGCCGACGTAGATCTCGCCGATGTCTTCCATGTCGTGGACGTCGAGGCCCATCATATGGCCGACGCCGCATGGGAAGAAAAGGGCATGGGCGCCCTGGTGGACGGCCTCGTCCACATCCCCCTTCATGAGGCCGAGATCCTTGAGCCCGGCGGCGATCGTCCGGCAGGCCAAGAGATGGACATCGAGATTTTTCACGCCGGGCTTGAGGGCGCCGGCGGCGGCCTCGTGGGCGGCAAGGGCGATCTGATAGATCTCCCTTTGCCGCGGCGTGAACTTCGGTGAGACGGGGATAGTACTGGAGAGATCGCCGGCATAATGGAGAGCGCTCTCTGCCCCGGCATCGAGCAGGAACATGTCCCCGTCCTTCAGCCGGTTGCCGTGGTCATGATTGTGGAGTGTCTCGCCGTGGACTGTGGCGATGATCGGGAAGGCAATATCCCCCCCTGCGGCCAGTGCGATTCTGTAGACCTCGGCGGCGATTTCGGCTTCGCGGACGCCGGGATGGACCATGCGCATGGCGGCCATGTGCATATCGACGGAGGTGTTGACCGCAGCCTCGATTTCCTTCACTTCCTCGGGGCCTTTGATCGCCCGCTGGCCGACGACCGCCTTGATAAGCTCGGCGGACGCCTCGGCTCCCGCCTTGTCGGGCGCAACCCCAAGTCCATCCATGAGCATGATCGCGTTTTCGGCGCGGTAAGGGGGCAGGAAATGGACCTTCCGACCCACGGCCTTTGCGGCCTTCAAGACGTCTCTGAGCGCGGCGCGGGGCCCCGTTTTTTCGACCCCGATGGCGAGCGCCCGCTCCCGGATCGTCGGCTGGGGGCCCATCCAGACGAAATCGTCGATCGTCAGGTCGTTGCCGTAGATCGCGACGGTTCCCTCATCGAGGTCAATAACACCGGCCAGCCCGGCGAAGTCGAGACCGAAGAAATAGAGGAACGAGCTGTCCTGACGGAAATGATAGCCGTTATCCGCGTAATTCATCGGGCTCTCTTCGTTTCCCAGGAAGAGGACGAGGCCCGACCGGACGCGTTGTTTCAGGCGGTTCCGTCTTTCGATGTAAATGCTTTGATCAAACATGGCGATTCCTATATGACCCAGGGCCTCATTTTATCATCCTTTCGGATGATTGTCAGCCGCGGAATTCCCCGTTCAATGCCCTGAGGCCGCACCCGCTTGCTAATCCCCTTCATAATCAACGATCAGTGGGGGAGTAGGGGGCTAGGCGGGAGAGGATTGTGACCAAATTGTGACCGTGGAGAGTCTGCCCGTTAGATTGAGCAGTGGACTCCGGATCTTTCCGCTTCGGTTGACTTCGTATTTTTTCGGTGCTATAAGTTAACCAGCAAGAGATTCAGGGGAAGTCGTCGGTCAGCTTTTACGTAAAAACCATCTTTGCCGTCCCCGCGTCTCTGAATCAGTTTAAAAGGAGGGCTTTCATGAAACGCATGGCTCTTGCGGTCGGCGTGGTCGTCTTGGTTTTCGCGGTCTCGCTCTGGGCACAAACGACGGCTCCGAAGCCCGATCCCGAGATCACGAAGTTTGAGGTCTTTTTGGGCCATTGGACATACGCAGCAGAATACAAGGCCAGCCCATTAGGGCCCGCCAGCAAGGTCACAGGAGAATTATCCGGCAGGAAGATTCTCGGGGGCTTCTTTATCGAGAACCAGTCTACAGAAAAAGGGGCTATGGGAGAGACACGAGCTATTGAAATTGTCGGGTACGACCCGGCGAACAAGGCCTTTTTCAGTAATGAATACCATGATGATGGAAATATGTTTACCGGGGCGTACGTCTTCAATGGAAACACAGTAACCTATTCGGGAAAGTTCATCGTCGGGGGCAAGCCGTATATGGCCAAGTTCACCATGATAATTGCGGCGGACTCGATGAGCTTTGTAGGTAAGGGTGAGATCTCAACCGACGGCAATTCCTGGGCACCGTGGCTCGGGGCTAAATATGCGAAGGTCCTCAAGCCCGCACCGAAGAAGTAGCTGACAGCCGATTTAAGGGGGGGCAGGTCACTCCCCGTCCAGCATCAAAACGGGGACCGGGTGTTGCGCCCCCATGACCTTAGAACTCGAGCCGAAAGGTGAGGCCGCCCGGCCAAACGCTCAACGTCCAATGGCCCTCCGGCCGGATCAGCCTGGTGTCCCCGTTCTTCCCCAGGTATTTCGCCTCGTATTCCTTCAGGTCGCGGGTCGCCCGCATCGGCTGGGTGAAGATGTTGAGGGAGGAGATGGCTTCGATGCCCGCGAATGAGACGAACGCGCTGCCCTAGGACTGGCGGAACATAGCCTTGGCCACGAGCGCGCCAGCGGCGTCGGCGCCGATGTTCAGCAGGTGGGTCGTTTAGCTCCGTCCCGATGTCTCCTGTCGGGCACAGCGGCGCAGAAGCTCCTCGGCTTTTCAAAGCTTCGCCCGCCGTTCCTCCGGCGTCGCTTCCTGGAGGGGATGCAGCTTGTTCGGGGCGTAGGCCGGCACGAACGGGTCGAGGAGAAGGGCCCCGACTCCCAGGGCGAGGGTCGCCCCGGCCACGAGCATGCCCTCGGCGAACTCCTGGTCAGGGACAGTTTCGCCATTCTCGATCTTCTTTTTGGTCCAACGGGAGGCCGCCAGGGTGCCTCCGGCGACGGATCCGGCGAAAGATACGGCCAGCCAGCCGTAGCACCACATCTCAACCCGGGGCTGGGCTGAACGCAGGGCGTTCTCGATATAGCCCAGGCGTTCTTTCACCTGATCGTCCGAAAGCGCCGCCGTTTGCTGCGCCCGGGCGATGCCTGAGGGAACGAGCTGCAGGATCAGCGCGATGACCATCCCCGAATAAAAAGGCCGGAGAGAAAAACGGTTCATGAGGACGCCTTTCGGGAACGTTAGGAATGTCCTTTGTTGCGATAGAAAGTAGGGCAGCCCGGGGCCGATGTCAAATAGAGAAAAAACGCCTGCCTTTGCTGGGCGGCACCACCTGAATCGGGAATGTAAGGGGGAGGTTTACTTCGGCATGGCCATCCTCGGGGACGATTTCTGGGGGACCTTCACGACCGGCCCGGCCACTTTGCTCCTTTCCGGAAATCTGCTATCATGGCCTTTCTCAAGGCCATGGACGCATTCATCACGGCGCGGGATCTCACCAAGAAATACGGGGAGTTGACCGCCGTCGACCGGATCTCCTTCGAGATCCGGGAGGGCGAATGCTTCGGCTTCCTGGGGCCGAACGGCGCCGGCAAGACCTCGACGGTCAAGATCATCCATTGCGTCTCGCCGTTGACCTCCGGCACTCTGAGCGTCGACGGCATGCCCGCCCATACCGGCAACCGCGCCATCAAGCAGATGACCGGCGTCATCCCCCAGGAGATCACCCTCGACCCCGACCTCACGGTGACCGAGAACATGACCATCTTCGCCCGGTTCTTCGACATCCCCCGGCGCGAGGCCCGGCCCCGGATCGACGAACTCCTGAAGTTCGTCGAGCTCGAGGGCAAGCGGACGAGCAAGATCGACGAGCTGTCGACCGGCATGAAACGGCGGCTGCTCGTCGCCCGGGCCCTCCTCAACCGCCCGAAGCTCATCGTCGCCGACGAGCCGACGACGGGGCTCGACCCCCAGGCCCGGCACATGATCTGGCAGCGGCTCCGGCAGCTCAAGACCCAGGGAGCAACGCTCATCCTGACGACTCAGTACATGGAGGAAGCCCAGCAGCTCTGCGACAGGATCGTCGTCATGCACCAGGGGAAGATCCTTCGTGAAGGTCTCCCCCTGAGGCTCATCGAGGAGGAGATCGGCCGGGAGGTCGTCGAGATCCGGATCGGCCGGGAGGAGGACGACCGGCTCATCCGCGAGCTCGGGTCCTTCGCCTGCGGCCATGAGCGCGTCGGCGACACGCTCTTCTTCTACTGCCGCGACGGCCACGACATCATGCGCAAGCTCGTCGAGCTCGACCTCCCCAACACCTGGACCCGGCCGGCGACGCTCGAGGACGTCTTCCTGAAGCTCACGGGCAGGGGGCTCATCGAATGAACCTGTCCTACAGGATCTACCACGTCTTCGTCCGCAATCTCTACTCGTACAAGCGGTTCGTCGTCTCGACGTTCCTCGTCAGCCTCATCGAGCCGCTGTTCTACCTCATCACTTTCGGCATCGGCATGGGCGCCTACATGGGCCTGTTCGGCGGCAAGCCCTATCTTTATTTTCTCGTGCCCGGAGTCCTCGTCTCGTCGGTCATGATGTCGTCGACGTTCGAGTGCCTGTACGGGACGTTCGTCAAGATGGTCCACGAGAAGCTCTACGAATCCCTGATCGCGACGCCGGTCTCCGCGGAGGACGCCGTGGCCGGCGACATCGCCTGGGGGGCTGCCCGCGGCCTCATCAGCGGTGTCCTGATGATGCTCGTCTCCATGGCCATGGGCATTCTCCCCGTCTCGATCCCGAGCGTCCTCATCATCCTCGTCCTGATGGTCTTCGTCGGCGTCCTCTTCGCCTCGCTGGCCATGATCGTGACCTCCGTCTCGCCGAGCTTCGACTTCTTCAATTACTACACGGAGCTCGTCATCACGCCCATGCTCTTCTTCTCGGGAGTTTTCTTCCCCCTGGACAAGTTCCCGGCCTGGATGCAGAAGCTCTCCGAGTTCATGCCGCTGACCCACGCCGTCAAGATCTCGCGGGCCGTCTTCTCGGGCGAATACCACGCCAGGTACATCTGGAATTTTCTGGTCATCTTCGTCCTGGAAACCGTCGCCTTCGTCGTCGGCATCCGGATGATGAAAAAGAGGCTCATCAAGTGATGAACTGAGAGCCCGGCATCCTCCGGGCTTCCATCCCCGCCATTCTCCAAGCTGACCATCGGAGCCCGACTTTGCCCGGCGTCGGCGGCCGGGAGGGGGGTGATATCCCCTTGTCCCGGGGGGACCGCTTGGGTTCCCCTTTCCCCGTTTGGGGGGAGGGAAATATCCCCAGCGGATTCACTCTTAAAGGGGATTCCGGGGATTCCGGGGCGCCGACATAATGACTATGAGAGATGGAGGCGTGCAGAACTGCCGCCATCCGTCGGAACGGAGGTTAATATGAGAAAACTGACTGCGGCCCTGGTGGTCGGCGCCTTTGCCTGCCTGCTCGCGCTGCCCGGTCCCGCGGCTGCCAACGTGCAGTTCGGTATCAAGGGCGGGGGCAACATGGCGACGATCACGGGCGCGGACGCCCAGGACATCAACGGGACCCTGAAGGACAAGGTCGGGTTCGTGGCCGGCGTTTTTCTGGCCTTCAACATGGGGAGCGTCTTCACCCTCCAGCTCGAGGGCCTCTACACGATGAAAGGGGTCGACACGACCTACACCGACGTGGACACGACCTACTCTGACAAGCTTTACGCGAATTACATCGAAGTCCCGCTGCTCTTTAAGTTCCGGATCCCGACCCCGCTCGTTTCGCCGTTCGTGTTCTTCGGACCGGCCGTCGGATTCAAGCTGAACGAAAAAGTCGTGGAGAACGGCCAGACCGTTCCCCTGACCCAGGCGCTTTTCAAGAACAACGACTACGGCGCCATCTTCGGCGGCGGCCTGAATATCGGCAGCCATTTCCAGATCGACGTCCGATACAGCATGGGCCTGGAGAAGGTCATTGCCACCGTCCAGGGACAGACCCCTCTCGATATCAAGAATGGGGTCTGGTCGGGGACCATCGGCATCGCATTCTAGCTCGTCGCGGCCTATTTCTAAAAAACGGGGCGCCTCGCGCAGCGGGGCGCCTTATTTTTTCTCCTTAGGTTTCCGGGGGATTTGACAATCCCTTATCTTTCCCCGACACTGATATCGTCATGCGATTCCCCCCGGCCTGGAGAAATGCCTTCGCGATCGCCGCTCTTGCCCCGGCTCTCACTATCGCTTCGGGCCTTGAAGCTTCCCACGGCCTCGGCGCGGTCCCCGTTCAGGCCGGGACGGCCGACCCGCAGATGGGCCTCACTCCGCAGGAGAGGGCGGACATCCTCAAAGGGGGCATCATTGTCAGGGACCTGCCGAACCCCGCGAGGCCGGGCAAGACCTTTGAGGCGCTGGGGTCGTTCCCGGGCGGGCTCGATGAGGCCTACGCAGTCATCACGGATTACCGGCGCTACCCGGAGTTCATGCCCCGCGTCGAGCGCGTCGCCGTCCGTGACGTGAACGCGACGACCTCCATCGTGGAGATCCGGCTGGCGTTCCCTCTAGGCCAATCCAGGCAGTATCGCTTGGAATACCGGGCCGCGAGGAGCGGCGAAGGATTTGAGATCAGCTGGGAAAAATTGCCCTGGCCCGGTCTCCCGCCGGGTCAGACGGTGAAAGACACGTCCGGTCGCTGGCTGGTCAGAAGAGCAGGAGCGAGCGGGGTCCTGGCGGCCTACCTCGTCTACTCGGACCCGGGCCCTGTTCCCCTGGGCCTGACGGGCACGGCCCAAGCTCTGAGCAAAAGGGGCCTGGCCGACGTGATCGAAAGGACGAGGCGAAGGATCCGGGAGCTCTTCCCGCCGGACAAGAGATAGGAGCCCGGCCTAGAATTCCTTCCCGTACCGGCCGGCCGAGCCCAGGACGTCCCGGTTCTTCCTCTTGTACATCTCGATGAGCGCGGTCCGGGCCGGGCCCAGGTACTTGCGCGGGTCGAATTCCGACGGCTGTTCCACGAAGATTTTCCTGATCGTGGCGGTCATGACCATCCGGCCGTCCGTGTCGATGTTGATCTTGCAGACCGCCGATTTCGCGGCCTGCCGGAGCTGGTCCTCAGGGACCCCGATGGCGTCCTTCATCGCGCCGCCGTACTTGTTGATCGTGGCCACGGCGTCCTGGATGACGGACGAGGCCCCATGCAGGACGATGGGAAAGCCCGGGAGCCGCTTTTCGACCTCCTCCAGGATGTCGAACCGGAGGGGCGGCGGGATGAGAACCCCGCGCTCGTCCCGGGTGCACTGTTCGGGCTTGAACTTGTAAGCGCCGTGCGATGTCCCGATCGAGATGGCCAGTGAGCCGACGCCGGTCCGGCCGACGAAGTCGACGACCTCGTCGGGCCGGGTGTAGGTGGATTTCTCCGCCTTGACCTTGTCCTCGATGCCGGCCAGGACGCCGAGCTCGCCCTCGACGGAGACGTCGCGCTCCCGGGCATAAGCGACGACCTGTTTCGTGAGAGCGATGTTCTCCTCGTACGGGAGGTGGGAGCCATCGATCATCACCGACGAGAAGCCGCTGTCGATGCAGGATCTCGCCAGATCGAACGTGTCGCCGTGATCGAGGTGGAGGGTGATGGGGCTTTCCCCGTCGGCCCCGTGCGCCTTCTCCATCTCCCGGGCCATCTTCACGGCGCCTTCCGCCATGTAGCGGAGGAGGGTCTGGTTGGCGTATTTCCGGGCCCCGCTCGAGACCTGGAGGATGACGGGAGAACGGGTCTCGACACAGGCGGTGATGATGGCCTGGAGCTGTTCCATGTTGTTGAAATTGTAGGCCGGGACCGCGTATCGTCCCTCGAAAGCCCTATGGAACATCTCGCGGGTGTTCGACAATCCGAGGTCTTTATAAGAAATGGGCATGATGAAACCTCCCGGCCAAATCATACCCGAATCGCTGTCCTTTTACAAAGGAACGTTGAGGAGGATAGCCTCCATTCTCATGGAGGTTGAGCTCGGGGGATTCCCTATTGAAGTTATCTTGTCTTTTGATGGGCCGTCTGGTATAACCGCTGACAGTGGGATATCGAGCCGATTCCGGACCCGCCCTGCGCCCCGTATCTTCCGGAATATCGTCCTGGTCCCGGAGTCCAAGGAGTCCGTCATGACAAAAAAACTGATCTCCGCGGCGCTTCTCGTTGGCATGATCGCGGTCTTCGCCTCCGCGCAGGTCCGGGTCGAGTTCAGGAAGACCGGGGAAACATACACGCTCTACGGCAGCGGGCAGCCGGTCGGGGCCCTGGTGCCTTTCAAGGAGGCGGGTTTCGCCGCCACGGACGGCGTCCTGGAGGTCCAGCCCGGGCTCTTCGAGTGGACGCGGACCTTCACTTACAACGGCGAGGGTTATGTCCGGCCGGCCCGGCTGACGATGGAGCTCGAAACGTTCTATGCGTCGAGATACAGTCTCATCCCCGCCGTGTCGTACAACGGAAACCCGTGGGGCAAGGGCTTGGAGCCCAAGGGTTTCAGAAAGGACGGACAGCCCTGGACCTTCGCCTATCACAGGGTCTCCGTCCCGGGCGCGACCTATTCCGAGTCCGAGGCCTGGTCGGTGGCTCTCTTCAGCCGGCCGGGGCAGCTCGTCTGCGGCTTCTCCTGCTCCCTCGACCCGGGCCAGGACAGGACCGTCCACCGTCTCGTCTGGCCGGAGGAAGAGACGCCCGTTGTCTACGCGGCCCGCGACCTTTATGCGGACGCGTATCATGAGGACTTCCGCATGTCCCGCGGCCAAACGGTCACTCTCAAGGCGTGGATCGTCGCCGGCCCCGTGACGGTGCCGAAGCACGGCTGGCACGCTCTCTTGGACGCCGCCTGGCAGCTCAGCTCCCACCCCGTCTCGCCGCGGTTCGAGCCCGAAGACCTCTGGGAGCTCGGCCTCGAGTTCGCCAAAGACAGCCTCTGGGCCGAGGAACAGTCCTTCAAGGGCTTCTCCATCGGCCTCAGCTGGGACGGCGCGAAATGGGCCCAGCGCCCGTCCTGGAAATACGAGATCGGCTGGGCGGGCCAGAACGCCTCGCTCTCGAACTCTCTCCTTCAGGACTACCTGAAGACTGGTGACCGGACGTCCCTCGATCTCGGGATGAAATGCCTCGACGCCTGGGCCCGCAACGCGCGGCTCAAGAACGGCCTCTTCCGCTGCCATTTTGATTATCTGATCGGCCTCGGCGACCCGAAGACGGAGGTCCAGGACGCCTGCAACCTGGGCCAGGCGGCCCAGGGCTTCTTCGAGGCCTGGGACCTGGCCGCGAAATGCAAGCTCCCGAGGCCGGAGTACCGCGAGATCGCCGTCGCCATCTGTGATTTCGCGCTCAAGGCCATGCAGCAGGACGGCCGGATCGGCAAGGCCTGGACGAATGACGGCCGGCCCGTCGACCCCGAGGGGACGACCGGCGCCTACCTCATCCCGCCCCTCCTCACGGCCTACCGTCTCACCCACAAGCCGCCGTATCTCGAAGGCGCGGAGAGGGCCTTCGCCTTCTACATCGGGGATTTCATCAAGAACGGCTTCACCACGGCCGGCGCCCTGGACACGGATTGCATCGACAAGGAGTCCGCGACGCCCCTGCTCAAGGCCGCCTTGGACCTCTACGAGCTCACGGGAAAGGAAACGTACCTACGGTGGGCCGAGGATGTCTCCTATTACGTCGCCTCCTGGCAGTGGCACTACACTGTGCCTTATCCGGCGGGGACCGTCCTCAACGGGCTCGGCTATGACACCTTGGGCGGGAGCGCCGTCTCGACACAGCATCACCACCAGGACCCCTTCGCCGTGATCATCGTCAACGATTGGATCAAGCTGGCCGCCCTGACCGGGAAAACCGTCTGGCGGGATCGGGCCCTGGCCGCCTGGGCCAACGGCACGATCGGGATCTCGAACGGTGACCTCGTCGTCCTCGGCAAGAAACGGCCGGCCGGAAGCCAGGACGAGGGGTTCCTGCACACCCGTTGGCTCTACCCCTCGAGCGTGAGCCAGTGGCTCGTCGCCTGGCCGACGGCGTTCCGGCTGGAGACGCTGCGCCTGGCCCCGAACTGGCGGGTTTTCGAAAAGAAGCAATAGCCCGGGCGTTGCGATGGCCGATGACCGGACGGCGGGTCCCCTGCGCGGCGAGACCGACTTCGCTGCGGACCCCGCGGCATTCCTGAAGCGAGGGAGGGTCCGATGGCGCGCATGATGACAAGGATCCCGATCCTGATAACCCTGTTCGTTCTTACTTCCGGGCTTGTCCGGCCGGCCGCCGCCGACGCGCAAGCTCAAGCCCGTCCCGTCGCCGGGATGCGCACGCCGCCCGCGCCGCTTTTTCGCGATCCCGTCTACGACGGCGCGGCCGACCCCTCCTTCATTTGGAACGACGCCGAGCGGGCTTGGTGGGTCTTTTACACGAACCGCCGGGCCAACGCGCCCGACGCCCAGGACGGCGTCCGCTGGTGCCATGGGACCGACATCGGCATCGCCTCCTCTCCGGACGGCCGGACCTGGGCTTATCGGGGCACGGCCAAGGGGCTCGAATTCGAGGCGGGCCGCAACACCTTCTGGGCGCCCTGCCTCGTCGAGCATTCCCGGACCTACCACATGTTCGTTGCCTACGTGCGCGGCGTGCCCGCCGACTGGAGCGGCGAGCGGCACATCGTCCATTACACGAGCCGCGACCTCGTCCACTGGACGTTCAGTTCCATTCTCGCGCTGAGCTCGGCCCAGGTCATCGACCCCTTCGTTTACGCCAAGCCGTCCGGCGGCTGGCGGATGTGGTACAAGGACGAGGCCCACGGCTCTCACATTTATGCCGCCGACAGCGAGGACCTCGACCGTTGGGCCGTCAAGGGAGCGGTCGTCACCGCCGGAGCCCAGGAAGGGCCGGCCGTCTTCTGGTGGCGGGGCGCCTATTGGATGCTCGTCGACCGCTGGCAGGGGATGGCGGTGCTGCGTTCGGACGAACTCGAGCGCTGGACCGAGCAGCCGGGGACGATCCTCGGCGTGCCGGGCACCCGGCCCGACGACGCCGACATCGGCCGCCACGGCGAAGTCGTCGTCCAGGGGCGCGACGCCTACCTCTTCTATTTCACCCATCCGTTCGGACCGAAGGACCATGTCCGGCCCGGCCAGCACCGCTCCTCGTTGCAAGTGGCGAAGTTGGAGCTCGCCGGCGGCCGGATCGTCTGCGACCGGAATGAGCCGTTCGACCTCGAGCTCGGGCCGCCGAGCGGATTCCGGCCGGCGAAAAGGTTCGAGAGCCGTCTCGATCTCCTCACGTCCGACGCGAAGCTGGCCGCGGCCTTCGTCTGGGCCAAGGGGCAGGCGCTCGACTACGTCTTTCCGGCCGCCGTCTACGGCGATCCGGCGGGCGACTGGTACGAGGCGGCCCTGCCCGGCCGGTTCGCCTTCTGCATGCGCGACGTCTCCCACCAGGCCACCGGGGCCCATGTCCTTGGTCTGGCGGATTTCAATCTGAACATGCTGAGGAGATTCGCGGCGGGCCTCGCCTCCTCCCGGCGCCACGCCTCGTTCTGGGAGATCGACAAGTGGGGCAGGCCGGCGCCCGTCGATTATAAGAACGACCGGGATTTCTGGTACAACCTGCCCGCCAACTTTGATGTCGTGGACGCCTGCCGGCGCCAGTATCTATGGACGGGGAACCGGGCCTACCTCGACGACCCCGCGTTCGCCTCGTTCTGCCGGCAGAGCGTAACCTCCTATGTCGACGCGTGGGACAACGACGGAGACGGGGTTCCCGACCATCGGACGGTCGACGGGAACCGCGGGCTGGGGAGCTACGACGAGGGTCCGCTGTCGGACCGGACGGCCATCGGCGCCGACCTCATCGCCGCCGAGGCCCGGGCGTTCCTGTCCTATGCCGAGATGCTGAGGATGAGGGGAGATGTCGAGACGGCGGGAAGCCTCGAAGCCAGGGCCGCCGGCCTGCAGCGGGCGTTTTACAAAAAGTGGTGGAGTCCGGAGCTCGGGCGTTTCGCCGGGCTCATGCTCCAGGGCGGGGCTCTCAATTTCGAGGACTTGTTCTGGTCCGGCGTTTTCCCGCTCTATTTCGGCTTCCTCCGTCCAGGTCCCGAGCGCGACATGACCCTGAATCGGATCGCCGGGGGGGAGGCGGAGGGCATCGAGATAGAGTCTTACCTGCCCGAGGTCTTTTATCGTTTCGGTCGGGACGAGGCGGCCTACACCGAGGTTCTGAAGCTCTCGGACCCGGCGAAGAAACGGCGGGAATACCCGGAGGTTGCCTTCGCCCTGGTCGGCGCCATCGCGACGGGTACGATGGGCGTCGAGCCGGAGTCCGGGGGGCGCGCGGTCGCGACGCGATCGCGGCTGACGGCGGAGGCGGCGTGGGCCGAACTCGTCCACGTGCCCGTCTTCGGGAACGTGATCGATATCCGTCACGAGGGCCGCGACCGTTCGGCCCTGACGAATCGATCGGGCCCTGCCCTCGCCTGGCGCGCGGCGTTCGATGGACGGTGGAAGGAGCTGACAGTGGATGGACGTCCGACGGAGGCTTTTCAGGGACCGGACGAGGCTGGACACGCCACGAGCTGGGTGACCATGGAAGTTCCGCCAAGCCGGACCGTCACCGTCGCGGTCGGGGAAGGGCGCGTCTCGGCCGGCCGCCCCCGATGGGACGAAGCCCGGGCTCGGGCCTGGGCCGAATGCAGGCCTTGGGTCCTCGGCTGCAACTATGTTCCCAGGACGGCCATCAACACCCTCGAGATGTGGCAGTCCGAGACGTACGACCCGAAGACGATCGACCAGGAGCTCGGCTGGGCCGAGTCCCTCGGCTTCAACGCCGCCCGGGTCTTCCTCCATTACGCCCTATGGGAGCAGGATCCGGAGGGCTTCACCCGGCGGCTTGAGGACTTCCTCCGGATCGCCGACCGGCATCACATCGGGACAATGTTCGTCCTCTTCGACGACTGCTGGAATGACTCGTTCAAGCTCGGCCCGCAGCCCGTGCCTCGACCCGGCGTCCATAACTCCGGCTGGGTCCGCTGCCCGGGGACGAAAATGATCGCCGATCCGTCCCGCTGGGGGATCCTCGAGAGCTACACGAAGGGCGTCATCGGCGCGTTCGGGAAGGACCGTCGCGTCCTGGCCTGGGACCTCTATAACGAGCCGGGCGGGCCGAAGACCCTGCCTCTCCTGAAAACGGTCTTCGAGTGGGCCAGGTCGGCGGCGCCCATCCAGCCCCTGACCTCCGGCATCTGGGACGACGCGAAGGACCTCGAGGAGCTCAACCGCTTCCAGGTCGAAAACTCCGACATCGTCTCGTTCCACGCCTATTTTGATGAAGCGGGCACGAAGAAAAGGCTGGAGGCGCTGAGAGCTCTCAAGCGGCCTCTCATCTGCACGGAATACATGGCCCGGACGGCCGGAAGCCGGTTCGACAACATCCTTCCCCTCTTCAAGGCCGGGGACGTCGGGGCGATGAGCTGGGGCCTCGTGAGCGGCAAGACCCAGACGATCTTTCCCTGGGGGTCGAAAGAAGGGAGCCCGGAGCCGGCGGTCTGGCACCACGACATCTTCCGGCCGGACGGGCGGCCGTTTTCGCAGGCCGAGGTCCAGGTCATCCGGCAAGCCGCGGGCTTCGATCTCCCGGGAAAGGAAAAAGCGGCGGGGGGGCACGTCCTGTCCTCTCCTCATCAGGCCTGGACCCTGATCCCGCCCATGGGCTGGAACAGCTGGGATTCGTTCGGCCAAGCCATGACGGAAGTCGAGGCCAAGGCCAACGCCGATTTCATGGCGGCGAAGCTCGCCCGTTACGGATGGCGGTATATCGTTGTCGATATCCAGTGGTATGAGCCGCAGATGATGGGGCCGGATTATCCGCTCGAATCGCGGGCCGACGTGGATGGGTTCGGCCGCTTCCGTCCGGCCGAGAACAAGTTCCCGTCGGCGGCGGGGCGCAAGGGCCTCAAACCGCTCGCGGATTACGTCCATGGGAAGGGACTCAAGTTCGGTCTCCATATTGTCCGCGGCATTCCCCGGAAAGCCGTCGAGCAAAACACTCCGATCGAAGGCACATCCTATCGCGCGGCCGACATCGCCCTCAAGACTGACTATTGCCCGTGGAACGTGGACCAGTGGGGCGTCGCTGTGACCAAGCCCGGCGCCCAGGAATGGTATGACTCGTTCTTCCGCCTCCTCGCGTCCTGGGGCGTCGATTTCGTCAAGGTCGACGACATCTCGCAACCTTATCGGGCCCGGGAGATCGAGATCCTCCGCGCGGCCATCGATAAGTCCGGACGGCCCATCGTCCTGAGTCTCTCGCCCGGGCCGACGCCGATCGAGAAGGCCGGCCACGTTGCCCAAAACGCCAACATGTGGCGCCTTCTGAGCGACCTCTGGGACTACTGGGACCAGGTCCTGCCGGCCTTCCGGAAGCTCCACGATTGGGCGCCTTACGCCGGGCCCGGCCATTGGCCCGACCCCGACATGCTTCCCCTTGGCCATCTCCGCTATCTGCCGCCCGGCTGGTCACAGAACAAGACGACGAGCCGGGAATATTTCGCCATGACCGCGCACGGGGGCCGCGAGGACGTCCCGAATTTCCTGACCCGCGACGAACAGCGGACGGTGATGACGCTCTGGACGATCGCCCGGTGCCCGCTGATGTTCGGCGGCCATCTGCCGGCGAGCGACGACTGGACGCTCTCGCTCATCACGAACGAAGAGGTCATCGCCGTCAATCAGCGGAGCCGGGGCAACCGTCAGCTCTTCAACGCGAACGGCCTCGTCGCCTGGGTCGCCGGGAGCGAGGACGAAGGGGCGCGATATCTCGCCGTTTTCAATGCCGCCGACAGGGGAGAAAAAGACGCCGCGGCCGGACTCGGGATCAGCGTCCGTCTCTCGGACCTCGGGTTCCCGGGACCGTGCGAAATCCGCGACCTCTGGGCGAAAAAGGACCTCGGCAGTCTTGCCGGTGAGTTCGCGCCGGTTATCCCGTGGCACGGGGCCGGACTGTACCGGATCAAGGGAAAATGACCGGGAACCCCTCAGATGAGGTCTCTGAGGGTCACCGTCACTTCCCGGGTTTTGCCGCCCGATCCGACCCGCAGCCGGATTTTGGTGCCGGGCGGATTGGACGTGAGCATTCTTCGCGCCGCGGGCAGTGAAAGCTCGGCCGGCGTCTTCCCGCCGATCGCCACGATGAGATCGCCCTCTCTCAGCCCGGCTTCGGCCGCCGGTCCCTTGGGAAGAACGGACACCACCTTGAAGGCTCCGTTCGCCAGGTTCAGCCAAAGGCCGGCGCGATCATAGTCATCCGGCCGGGAGTAGTTGGCGTTCCGTTCGAAGATCAGCCGCTGCCTGTCATAATCGAAAATGACGTTGAACCGCTTCAGGACGCCGCCGCCGACGTTCCCCGCCACGTACGGATCCGTGAAGGCCCCCTTCGTCTGCGCGGAAATTTCCGTCAGAGGGTTCTCGACGGTGACGTTCCCCAGTTTGAGGACTTGCGCCCGCGTCACGAGCCCCCGGGCCGGGCCGCCGACGCCCCAGCCGGTGATCGTCTCGACTTTCGGCTTATAGCGCGCTTTCAGGCTGTGCTTCTCGGCGAACGGAGCCAGGACGGTCAGCGAGGACCGGCTCCCGGTGTCGATGTCGAACTTCCCGGCCACGCCGTCGATCTCGCCCTCGACCTGAGGGATCTGACCGTTGAACTTGAACGGGACAGCCGTCCCCGGGCCGGCATAAGAAAACGCCGACGGCACTGTCAGTGTCAGCCGGCCGTGTTCGTAGTCGATGCTCACCACGAATCGCTTGAAGACTTCATAGCCGACAAGTCCCTGGATGGGCATGCCTTCGACATCTCCCAGCGCTGAGAGGGAGAAAACGGCGAAGATCTGGTTCGAGAGCGTGGCCTCCCCGATCTGGAGAGCCTGGACTTTCGTCATGCCGACATCCTCGGATTTTTCTCCGACGCCGCGGCCTTGGAGGGCCCCTTCGGATTTCAATCCGAGCTCCCTGGCCAGGTCGACGCTGACGATGTTTTGGCCTCCCGTGTCGCAGAGGAGCCGGAACGGCCCTTTCCCGTTGAGAACGGCCTGGACGTAAATATGATTGTTCAGGAGCTCGAAAGGCACGGTCGTCGAGCTCCGGCCTCCGGAGATCGCAAAATCCGGAGGCGGCGGGCCCGGCATCCGGAACATCTCGTCGTTCAACGGGGCATTCAATTCCACGCTTTCGACCGTGATGAGCTGGTCGTAACGGACTTCGCCGTTGGTCGAGCGCGATAAATAGGGAATTTTAATTCCGGAGATTTCGCGGTAATCGGAGAAGTACGTCGTCCGGGTTTCCATGGCCGTTTTTTCGACGATGCGGTCCAGGAGATAGGTTCTGGCATCGATCCACAGGTCGAACGCCCGGCCGCCCCGGGGGGTGATCCTGATAACGTGGAATTGACGGTCGTTTTGCTGTTTCAGGCCCGGATACTCGACGGCACCTTCCCAACGTTCCGGGAACCAGTAGGCCAGCGAGCGCCGGAAGGCGTCGTTGACGGCTTCCTCCTTCGCATCGCCTCCTTCCTCGGCGTGGGAGTGCTTCGAGGGGTCCTGGGACCAGACCGTCCGGCCGTCGAACCCCTCGGCTCCGGTGAATATCCCCAGCTGAAAGCTCGTGAAGGACCGTCCCTTCAGAATGTCCTCCCAGGACTCGCCCGTCCCCTTCATGCCGCCGACCGCGAGGGCGACCTTGGAGTGCATGGAAAAAACCGAATCCCAGGCCGCTCCTCCGGAGGCGTCCTTGGCTCTTGCCAGGATATCCTTCGGGTTCTCCAGCGCCTGGCAGACGACGGCGACAAGCCATAAGAGGGACAGAAAAAGCAGGAATTTTTTAGTTTTCATGGCCCGACTCTCCAAGACGATTTTTTCACATTCCCAATAAGAAATACGATTTTAGCGAAGAGAGGTTCCCCTTCTGATTTCTTCCTTGGCGATCCTCTCATATTCCGCCTTGTCCAGGAGGCGGACCTCGTGGAGGCACCACTGATAGCCGCTGCCGGGCGGATTCCCGACGTAGGCCGGATCGTTCTGGCCGTACGTGAAATTCGCCGAATAACTGAGCCAGGCCGTCCTGCCATCGGCACCGATGAACTTCGACGGGAAGTGCACGAAATAAGCCTGGGGACCGAAGTCCTTCCAGTAGGCCGCGATCTTCCACGGGCCCGTGATCTCGGAGGATTCCAGGATGTAGGTGTCCATGGATTTGATCGTCGGCCAGCCGTCGGTGATGCACATGAGATACTTCTTCAAGGGGGCGTCGTAGGTCATCGTGACGCAGCCGCAGTGGTTGTTCCAGCTGAAGAGGGGCCGGATTTTCGAAAAATCGGAGCTCCAGAGGGGTTTTCCGTCACGGCCGTTCCCCGCATAGAACTCGTAACTTTTCATGTCATTGATCGTTTCGGGAGAGGGCTTGACCCGGGCCAGATAGATTTCGTCGCCCGAGATCCAGCTCAGGTTTCCGGCGCGGGGGTTCGGGTCGGGGGCCGTCGCGCCGTGGCCGACGAGGTAGGCCTTGCCGTCTGGAGAATGCGTCATGTTCTTCCCGAAGTCCACGAAGTGAGGCGAGCCCATCTTGACCGGCTCGGCGCCCCAAACCGAGGTCTTCTCGCCGAAGAGGGGATTGGCCGGCGTCGGCAGGGGCGGCTCCCAGGTCTTGCCGAAGTCGCGCGAAATCCGGAAGCCGACGAACGGCCCCAGGATCGGCCAGTTCATGCTCCAGGCGGGATGGTCGAACAGGCAATAGGTTCCGTAGTACCAGACGCCGTTATGGACGAGCGAACCGCAGGGATACCGTCCTTCGTACGGGCTGGGGTCGCCGGGGAACGTCCCGAGGTTCGTGATCTTGAGGCTGAGGGGATCCTGGCCTTCGATCATCGCCTGGCCGGTGCGCGCGTCCTTCCCGCCCGATGAACAACTGGCTTTGCCGACCTCGCCGTCGGTCCAGGGCGAGTACATGTTCCCGTCCGAGGCCCACGACGGATACCACGTGTCCGCGTGCTCGTAGGTCGCATAGCGCCCCGTGAAGCCGATGTCGGCGATTTCTTCGGAACGCGGGACCGGGAGCTTGATCGCCCAGGAGTCCATCTTGACGTACTGCGGCCAGAGCCTGATGGCGCCGGGTGCCGGCGCCGTCCCTGCTTGGCGCGCCTTCGACCGGCCGAAACTCGGCGTGCCGGCCAGGATCAAAGATAAGGCCAGCCCAAGGGCCGCCCAACGGCGAGATATGTTTCGATGGTTCCTGGCTATCGGGCCCAAGGTTTCCTCCTGCGCCGCGGGAGCATTCCCTGACTGGGCCTGATATATTATAGGGGCCCCCTATTTGTCAATGGACGTTGAGGCGCTCCGCGAGTGAGGGGGAGCCCGGTCGAGGTCCCTCCCCGTGAAGCGAGGCCAGAGGTCAGTCCTGGCCCTGGGGCGGCCTTGCCCCGAAGATGAGGAATGCGGCGCAGAGGGCCATGAGGCCCAGCGACAGCTTGTAGAGTGAGCGCCATTCGGGATTGGCCTCCCGCAGGATCTCGAACTCGTTGACGAAGGCCGTCTCACAAGCGCCGTTCCCCCGGTCGCTCCGGGTCGTGCTCGACACCCGGCGGTAGGGCGAATCCTTGATCCCGTACGACACGAGCCAGCCCTTGAAATGGATCTGATCGCCTTTCCTCGCGCTCATGATCGTTCGGGCTACCAGTGGATCCGCGGGGAGAAGGTGGTTGTTGGACAGGCAGTCCTCCTTGAAGATCCGGCCCGTCTCCTCGTCCGGATACGTGTAGAAGCACGTGAAATCGCGGTTCCTGAACTTCATCCTCGTGTAAACGGCCGATTCGAGGTCCTTCCCCCAGAGGACGCAAACGTCCTTGATATTGATGTGGTCGTTCCAGGCCTCGTGAGAGATATCCACGAAGGAATTTGCGTGATGATAGGAGACGATCATCCCCCAGAGCTCATAAGTGAAGAGGGGCGTCACCGAGTATGTGACGCCCTTGCGGACGGCGTCGAACGGCTCAGGAAGCTCGGAGTTCGTCTGGACCGGTTCCTGAAGGAGGTCCGGGAGGATCGCGGTCTTGCCGGGCAGGCGGTCCCTCATGAAGAATGACAGGACGAACGCCGCGGCCGCGGCCGCCAGGACGAATTTGGCCGGTTTCCGGAGCGGGATCATTCCCGATTTCTCAGCCAATGAGGATGAGCTCGGTTTGCGGGCGGCCGAGCCACTCGGCGCCCTTGTTCGTCACGACCACCATCTCCTCGACCGTGACGACCCCCTTGCCGGGAACGGTCAGCCGGGGCTCGATGGTGAAAACCATGCCTTCCTCGAGCTTCTGGAGCGGCTTCTGGGCATACTTCTCCCACTTCGGCCCGAGGAGCGCCGTGCCGTCATGGGCGAAGCGGCCCGCCTGGTGGCCGAGGGCGTGGGGGAACTCGGCATAGCCCGCATCGAGGACGATCGACCGGGCGACGGCGTCGATCACGAGGCCCTGGACCCCCGGCTTCATGGCCCGGCGCGATTCATCGATGGCCCGGACGATGGTCCGGAAACCCTTCAGGACGTCCTCCGGCGCGCCCCTTTCGCCTTCCTTCAGGATGTAGAAGGTTCGCTGCATGTCGGAGCAGTAGGAGCTGACCTTGACCCCGAAGTCCATGTTGAGCACGTGGCCGCGCTCGACCACGCGATCGGTCGGGGAGTAATGGGCCTGGGCCGTCTCGGGTCCCGTGAAGACCGCCGGACAGGTCGATTGGCCCCACGCGAGCTGGAGCTTCCGGCGCTCGACCTCGGCCAAAATAAGGGCCGCGATCTCTTTCTCCGTCTTTCCGGGCCCGATGAACCCGGCCGCGACGGCGTAGATCTCCTCGGTGTGACGGACGGCCTCCTTCATCCAGGCGATCTCGGTCGCCGATTTCCTCTCCCTCAGGGCGGAGACGATCTTCTCGGCGGACATCAGCCGGTCCGCGAACCCGATCTCTCCAAGGAATTCCAGGAGGGTCAGGTACATGCCGTGGGTCAGGCCGTCGCAGATCTCGCTGCCTTTCGAGTAATTGAGGGCGATCGTCCTCGGATCGAGCTCTTTGAGATATTCGAGGAGGGGCTCCTTGATCCCCGTGACGAAGCCGACGACGTTGTCGTAGGCGCCCGTCTCCTCGATCCCTTTCTGATCGTAGAGGCCGACGATGGCCCGCGTCCGGCCGTCGGCGCCGACGATGAAGGCGGAGTGCCAGGTCACGTGTCCGGGGGCCAAGTACACGAGGGTCGGGTCGCCGTTGATCTCGCTCTCACGGGTGAAAGTGATCCAGCAGTCGACGCCGAATTCCCTGAGCAGGCCGACGGACTGTCTGACTTTTTCCTGGATGAGCATGGTCCTTCTCCTTCCGGTCTAGGACGAAAAACGTTTGAGCTTTTTCATGAAGGCCAAAACGAGCACCGCGGCGATGGCCAGGAGCCCGGTCAGGATGAGGAAGAATTGGTGGTGGGCGAAGCGGCTATAGGATTTCCCGAGCAGGCCGCTGCCGTAGCTCCCGGCGGCGGTGGCCGCGAACCAGCCACCCATCATCAGTCCCTGGATCTTCGGCGGCGCGACCTTGGAGACAAACGATTGGCCCATGGGAGAGATCAGGATCTCGGCCAGGGTGACGATGAAGTAGGTCCCGATGAGCCAGGCCGGCGACAGGATGGTTTGGTCCCTGTTCCCGCCGGCGAGGGACCCGAAGACCATGATGATCATGGCCAGGCTCATGATGAGCATGCCGAGGAAGATCTTGACCGGGGTCGAGGGTTCCTTGCCCCGCCGGTTCAGGGCGGCCAGGGCCGCGAGGAGGGCCGGGGTCAGCGCGAGGATGAAAAACGGCTCGAAGAACTGGTAGGTCTCGGGCCGGAGCCATTTGAGGCTGATCGTCGAGCGCTCGGCGAAAAGGGTCAGGCCGAAGGAATTCTGATAAAAGGCCACCCAGAAGAAGATGACGATGAGGAAGAGGATCACGAGGGTCGCGATGCGCTGGGCCTGTTCTTTTTTGTCCATGGCGGACGGTGCCCCCATGACGCTCGGAGTCTCCGATGGACGCGAGGTGTCCTTGGACGGTCCCATTTCCCGCTTCTTGACGTCGGCGACGCGGATATGCGGCCGGCCCATATCGAAGATGATCACGGCAAAGAGCATCCCCACCGCGGCCACCCAGAACGAGAGATTATAGCTGTGGAAGACGGCGCTGTTGACCGTGGCCACGATGGGGGCGATCATGGCGCCCAGATTGACGCCCATATAATAGATGTTGAAGCCGGCGTCCTTGAGAGGGACTTTGTCGGCGTAGAGGTTGCCGACGAGGACGGCCATGTTGACCTTGAAGATGCCCGTTCCGACGGCGATCAGGAGGAGGCCGATGTAGAACGTGGTGATATGGTCCGCCGATGATACGGCTAGCCCGACATAGCCGAGGGCCATTAGGAAAGCCCCGGCGCGGACCGTCCTGATCTGCCCGAAGACGCGATCGCCGAGCCAGCCGCCGACGAGAGGCATGAAATAGCAGAGGGCCAGGAAGACCCCGTAGAAATCGCCCTTGCGGGAGTCGTTCCAGCCGAGGACCTTGTCCATGTAGAGGACGAGGAGGGCCATCAGCGTGTAAAAGCCGACGCGCTCCCACATCTCGGTGAAAAAGATGAACGGCAGTCCCTGGGGATGTTTTTTCAGCATGTTGACGCCTTCCCGGAACCGGACATCGGTCCGGGGAGTATCGTAATGAAAATGAGCCGGGAAAAGCAAGGCGCGCGCATTGACTTCGCGGGGCCTGCGTTATATAGTTCCCGGAAAATCGAGGAGACAGGATGGCCCCCAATCCTTTTCTCGGAGTTTTTCTTCACGCCCTGGGCGGGTTCGCGGCCGGGAGCTTTTACATCCCCTACAAGAAAGTCCGCGGCTGGGCCTGGGAGACCTACTGGCTGACGGGCGGGTTCTTCAGCTGGATCATCACGCCCTGGATCGTGGGGCTCCTGACCTGCCCCGATCTCATCAGGGTCATCAGGTCCGCTTCGCCCGGGACGCTCCTCTGGACGTACCTCTTCGGCGTGATGTGGGGGGTCGGCGGGCTGACCTTCGGCCTGAGCATGCGCTATCTCGGGCTGTCGCTCGGAATGGCCCTGTCGCTCGGCTTCTGCGCCGTCTTCGGCACCCTCGTCCCGCCGCTTTTCCACAGCCAGCTCGCGGGCATGGTCTCAACCCCCTCCGGCCGGATCGTCATCCTCGGGATCCTCGTCTGCCTGACCGGGATCGCCATGTGCGGCAGCGCCGGGATGAGGAAGGAACGGGAGCTCTCCGACGCCGAGAAACGGGCCTCGATCGCCGAGTTCAGCTTCGTCAAGGGCGCCTGGGTGGCCACGTTCGCCGGCGTCATGAGCTCCTGCATGGCTTTTTCCTTCGCTGCCGGGAAGCCCATCGCCGCGGCCGCGGTGGCGAACGGGACGCCCCCTCTTTTCCAGAATTTTCCGGTCCTGATCGTTGCCCTCTTCGGGGGGTTCACGACGAATTTTCTCTGGTGCGTCACGCTCAGCGTCCGGAACAGGACGGCAAGGGATTATCTGCGGGTCCAGGAGCCCATAACGCCGGCGGCGGAAACGGCTGCGGCCGCATCCACCCCGTTTCCCTCGCGCTCCCCGCGACCGTCGCTATTCTCCAACTATCTTTTCTCGGCCCTCGCCGGCATGACGTGGTACTTCCAGTTCTTCTTCTACGGGATGGGCACGACGAAGATGGGGAAGTATGACTTCTCGAGCTGGACCATCCACATGGCCTTCATCATCACCTTCAGCAGCCTGTGGGGGATCTACTTCCACGAATGGAAGGGAACGGGCCGGCCGACGCGCCGGCTGGTCGTGGCCGGGATCGTCATCCTCATCCTTTCGACGGTCGTCGTCGGGGTCGGCAACTACGTCGCCACGCTCAAGTAGGCGGTCAAGGGCAACCTCGCTGCCCGAAAAGGGGGCGGCCCGAGCTTCCCTTTTGGTCAGTCCGCGGACTTGACCCGGTCCCAGACCTTGATGTAGAGGGCGTTGGCTTCCTTCAGGTTGGCGATGATCTCGCTCTTCGCCAGGATTTCCTGTTTCACGAAGATGCCGGGATTGTTCCGGATTTCGGGATCGAGAAGCGGATAGGCGTCCTTGTTCGGGCAGAGATAATAGATGAAGTCCGTGTTCTCGGCGGCGACCTTCGGGTCGTGGAGGAAATTGATGAAGGCGTGGGCCAGGGCGACCTGGTCGGAGCTCTTCGGGATGACGAGGTCGTCGCAGGAGATGATCGTTCCCTCCTCGGGGATGAAGAAGCGGACGTCCGGGTTTTCCTTCCGGACCTGGAAAACGTCGCCGTTCCAGGCGTGGACCAGGAGGAACTCGCCGGAGGCCAGGCCAAGCTTGTACTGCTCGTTGTCGAACTTGGCCAGGTTCTTCTTCCAGCGCAGGAGGACCGCCTCGGCCTCGAGGAGCTCTTTTTCGTTGACGGTGTTGATGCTGTATCCCAGGGACTTGAGGGCGGCCCCGATCGATTCCCGCATGTCGTTGAACATGGTCATCCGGCCCTTGAGGTCCTTCCGGTCGAACATTTCCCAAGTCGGCCTGATATCCTTCACCCGGCCTTCGAGGTAGGCGATCCCGCTCCAGACGAGCATGTAGGGCACGGAATGGTCCATCGTCTTGTCGACCGTGATCTTGAGGAATTCCGGGTCCACGTGGCTGATATTCGGCAGCCGGGCATGGTCGAGCCGGAGGAGCATGTCCTGGTCGAACATCAGGCTGACCATATAGCTCGTCGGGGTGAGGACGTCGTATCCGGTCGCGCCCGCCTTGAGCTTGGCGTACATGGCCTCGTTCGATTCGAAGGTGTCGATGACGACGCGGCAACCGTTCTCTCGCTCGAACCTCCGGACGAGCTCGGGCTTGATGTAATCGGCCCAAGTATAGACGCTCAGGACCGGCCTCGATTTTCCGCAGCCGCCGGGGAATAGGAGCGACAAAGCCAGAAGGACAAGGATCGTGCGGGGCGGGGCCGGCCGGGTTCCGGCCGGGACGGCCGGCAAGCCTGGGGAACGCCTGTTTCCGGTTTCGGGATCCCTCATCGCGGAATCCCTATTTAACCCCAGAACGGCTATCTTTTCAACCGGGCGAGCTTCTGGCTGGCGATGACGGCCGTGAGGGTCACGGCCAGGAGGAGGGTCGAAAGGGCGTTGATCATCGGCGGGTTTCCATACTTGATCATGCTGTAGATCCGGAGGGGGAGGGTCGTCGAGCCCGGGCCGGCGACGAAAAAAGTGATGACGAAATCGTCCACCGACAGGGTGAAGGCCAGGAGACCGCCCGCCGCCAACCCAGGGAGAAGGAGCGGGAGGAGGACCTTGAGGGTGCTCTGCCACCAGTTGGCGCCGAGGTCCTGGGCGGCCTCGATGAGCGAGAAATCGAAATCCTGGAGCCGGGCCAGGACGACCATCGCGACATAGCTCACCGAGAACGTCACGTGGGCGAGGAAAATGGTGAAAAGGCCGAGGCCGGTCCCGGCCGCCACGAAGGCCATCAGAAGGCTGATGCCCATCAGGATCTCGGGGACGACGAGAGGGGTATAGATCAAGGTGTAATGGACCCGCTGGAGGCGGCTCCCGGCGTAACGGTGCAGGGCGAAGGCGGCCGCCGTGCCCAGGACGAGCGAAACGGCCGTCGAGCTCACCGCGATGATGAGCGTGTTGCGGACAGACAGCCAGATCTCGGGGGAGTGGAAGAGCCTTGCGTACCAATCGAGGGTGAATCCCTGCCAGCTGCTCGAGAACCGGGCTGCGTTGAAGGAATTGACGACGAGGATGAGGATCGGCAGGTAGAAAAAGACGAGGATGAGAACGGTCATGGCCAACGGAAAACGGCTCCTCTTCACGGCGCCTCCCCGATGATGATCTCCGCCTTGTCTTTCTTCCGTTGGCGGACAAGCACGGCGATGAGGGGCGCCAGGACGGCCAGGATCAGGACGGCCGAGAGGGCGGCCGCGTGCGGAAGGTTGCGGTCGACGAAGACCCTCTGGGCGATCTTGTTCCCGACCATCTCGCTGGCCGGCCCGCCGACCAGGTCGGGGATGATGTAGGAGCCCAGGGCGGGGATGAAGACGACCAGGACCGCCGTCACGAGGCCGCGCCGGATCCCCGGGAGGAAGATCTTCCGGAAGGCCTGGAAGGGCTTGGCGCCGAGGTCCCGGGCCGCCTCGACCAGCCGGAAATCGAACTTCTCCGCGGCCGCGTAGATCGGAAGGATGGTGAACGGCAGGAAGGTGTACACCATGACCAGGACAACCGCCGCCGGATGATAGAGGAGCGTTGTTTGGGGGCCGGCGAGGCCGGTCGCCTCGAGGACTTTCTTGATCAGCCCCTCGGGGTGAAGGAGCGATCTCCAGGCGAAGACCCGGACGAGGAAGCTCGTCCAGAACGGCACGATGATGAGCATCAGGAGCCGGTTCTGCCATTTTTCGGGGGCCCGGGCGATGAAGTAACCTGTCGGGAGCGAGAAAAGGATGCAAAGCATGGTGGTCACGAGGCTTATCCAGACCGTCCGCCAGGCGATGACCAGGTATCCGGCATTCCCCAGCGCGCGGATCGTTTCCAGGGTCCAGCCCGCCCCGATGCCGCCGTAAGGGTTAGCCGGGCGGAAGGCGATGGCGAAGACGAGCAGGGTCGGAATGACGATGAAGAGGGTGAGCCAGAACAGGGTCGGGAGCGAGATCAGCCACTCCTGGAACCTGCGCCGGCGGGGAGCTGTCTCGCCTCTTACTGGATCCGTCCGGACGCGGGCAGTCCCGGCTCCTGCCCGATTTGTCCAGATACGGGCAGCACCGTCTCTTGGCGGGGCAGCCCCGCTTCTTAGCGGGGCAGATTTCGAGGAGCGAACATCAGAAGCGCGGCGGAGCGGCTCGGAGTCGCGCTTCTGGGAAATATCGGGATCAAAGGACTCTCTGCGACGGAGACTCATCCTATTCCCCGTTGAAGGGCTCGCCGACCTTCTGCGGCGGGACGGCAAGCAGGCCCTCGTCGGCCTTCCGGAAATGGTCGAGCATGAAACCGTCGTCGGCGTGCCACCAGATCCAGGCCTCGTCCTTCCAGCGCAGGGGTTTCTCGTCGAGGAAATAGCGGGCGTGCTGGCGGAGGACCTGGATCCTGTAGCCCGCGACCCGGACCCAGTATTTCGTGTTCGAGCCGAGGTAGATGACGTCCTCGACGACGGCCGGGAGGTAATTCCGTTGCGGCTCTTCCTCGGGCCGCTCATGGGAGATATGGATCTTCTCGGGCCGGATGCTGAGATAGATCGGCTGGACGGGCTGGAGGTGCTTGTCGTTGAAACAGAGGATCCCGGGCAGGCCCGCGATGTCCAGGCGGCAGTATTCGCGGTCCGGGCAATCGAGGACCCGGCCCTTGAGGAAATTCGTGTCGCCGATGAAGGCGGCGACGAAGCTCGTCCGGGGAGATTCATAGATCTCGGCCGGCGCCCCCACCTGCTCGATCCGGCCGCTGTCCATGACCGCGATCCGGTCGCTCAGGCTCATGGCCTCGGCCTGGTCGTGGGTGACGTAGAGAAAGGTGATCCCGACCTCGTCGTGGATGAGGTCGAGCTCGATGAGCATCTTCTGGCGGAGCTTGAGGTCCAGGGCCGCGAGCGGCTCGTCGAGAAGCAGGACGTCGGGCCTGTTGATCAGGGCCCGGGCGACGGCGACCCGCTGTTTCTGGCCGCCGGAGAGGAGGTCGGGCCTCTTGTCGGCCTGGTCCGTCATCTGGATGAGGTGGAGCATTTTGTCGACCTCGGCGCCGATCTCCGTTTTCGGCCGCTTGGCGATGGCCAGGCCGAAGGCGATATTGTCCCGGACCGTCATGTGGGGGAAGAGGGCATAGCTCTGGAAGATCGTGTTGACCTTGCGCTCGTTCGGGGGGAGGTCGGTGATGTCCCGGCCGTCGAGGAACACGCGGCCGGCGTCGGGCTCTTCGAACCCGGCCGCGAGACGGAGCATGGTCGTCTTGCCGCAGCCGCTCGGCCCGAGGAGAGAAAAGAATTCCCCCTTCTTGATCTCCAGGGAAACGTCGCCGACCGCCTGGATGGTTCCGAAACGCTTGGAGACGCCGCGGAACTCCAGGAACTCAGCCAACGAAGGGAACTCCTTGGTCGGAAGGGCTCGGGGCGGTGGAACACGGGAAAACGGGCATCGCTCGTCTCAAGGCCGTATTATGAAAAAAATATCCCGGCATTTCAATAATTATTAATTCGGTGACACATAACTCATTACCGAAATTAAGACATAAAGAATCGGGTGATCATTAGGTGATCATTAAGTGTATTGAGTTGTGCGTCACCGAATGAGAGGCCGGTTTGAACTCCCTCGTCACGACTTGCGTATATAGAGCCTGAGGCCCATTTGCGGGCCGCTGAACCCGTATGGTAAAGTATGGCGAGTTTTGATGTCCGATATCCGCAGATCCTGTCTTTTTATTAAGGTCCGGACAAGGAGGCTTAGATGAACCGCTCTGTCAGGAATTCCGTTTTTATCGCCCTCGTCCTGTTTTTGTCCGCAGGCGTCCCGTCACTCGCGGCCGCACCGCCCGACCTCGCCGGTCACTGGGACGGGGCGATCGTCCTGCCGGCCATGAAGGTTGAGTTCAACCTCAACTTCATGAAGCAGGCGGACGGTTCCTGGAAAGGGGACATCTCGATCCCGATCCAGAACATCAAGAATATGCCTTTGTCCGATATCAAAGCCGACGGGGCGAAAATCTCCTTCGCCATGCCCGGGATCCCGGGGAACCCGGCCTTCGCCGGCACGCTGAACGCGGACGGGAACAAGCTCGCCGGGGATTTCACCCAGGGAGGGCAGAAATTCACGTTCGAGATCGCCCGGGGCGCTGACCCCGCGGCCAAGGCCAAAAAGGCCCTGGAAGGCTTCGACGATGTGGTGACCCAGGGCCTGGCCAAGATCAACGTCCCCGGCGCGGCCGTCGCCGTCGTCAAGGACAACGAGGTCATTTTCGCCAAGGGGTTCGGCTACAAAGACCTCGAAAAGAAACTCCCCATGACCCCCGACACCCTCATGGCCATCGGATCATCCTCCAAAGCCTTCACGACCTTCGCCCTGGGCACCCTCGTCGACCAGGGTAAAGTCGAATGGGATAAGCCGCTCCACAATTACATCCCCTGGTTCCGGCTCTATGACCCCCAGGCCGGCGAGCGCCTGACGCCCCGCGACCTGGTCACTCATCGCTCCGGGCTGCCCCGCCACGACCTCGTCTGGTACAACAATTTTACATCGACCCGCGAGCAGCTCGTCCGCAGCCTGGCGTTCCTCCCTCCGAGCGCAGATCTCCGCGAGCGCTGGCAATACAACAACCTCATGTTCCTCACGGCCGGCTACCTGGTCGAGGTCCTGACGGGGAAGCCCTGGGAGGATTCGATCCGGACGCTGGTCTTCAATCCCCTGGGGATGACCCGGAGCAACTTCTCCGTCGTTGATTCGCAAAAGGACAGCGATTTCGCCCTGCCTTACACCGAGCGCGACGGCAAGCTCGTCAAGATCCCCTTCCGCAACATCACCAACATCGGCCCGGCCGGGGCCATCAATTCAAGTGTCAACGAGATGGCCCATTGGGTCATGGTCCATATCAACAATGGGAAATATAGGGACGCGCAGGTCATTAATCCCGTCACCCTCAACGACATGCACTCGGCCTACATGCCCACGGGGGCGACCTCGACCCGCCCGGACATCTCCCCGGCGGATTACGGTCTCGGCTGGTTCATCGACACCTACCGCGGGCACCAGCGGGTCGAGCACGGCGGGAATATCGACGGCTTCTCGGCCTTGGTCTGCCTTTTCCCGAAGGACGGGCTCGGCTTTGTCGTCCTGACCAACAAGAACGGCACGCCCTTCCCCGGCCTCGTCGTCCAGACCGCCGCTGACCGCATCTTCGGTCTCGAGGCCGTTGACTGGATCGGTGAAGCGGCCAAGAACCAGACCGAGGGCAATGAGGCCCAGAAAACGGCCGAGCAGAAGAAAGCGGCCCGCCGCCGCCCCGGGACGACGCCCTCCCACAAACTCGAAGAATATGCCGGCGACTACTGGCATCCCGGGTACGGCGCCCTCGAGGTCGAGCTCAAGGAAGGCCGTCTCCGCTTCACTTATAACGCGATCACCACGCCCCTCGAGCATTGGCATTTCGACACCTTCAACGGCCTGAAGACCGACGATCCCACCTTCCAGGATATGAAGCTGACCTTCCGGACCGACGTCAACGGAAACGTGGCGGCCTTGGCGGTGCCCTTCGAGCCGACCCTGGACGAGATCGTTTTCACGAAGAAGCCGGAAGCGAAGCTCTCCGACTCCGCTTACCTCAAGAACGTCGTCGGGACTTACCAGCTCATGCGCCAGACCATCACGGTTGGCTTGAGAGGCGCCAGCCTAACGCTCGTCCTTCCCGGCCAGCCCGTCTATGACCTCGTGCCCGAGCTCGGCGGCGAGTACTCTCTGAAGCAAGCCAAGGTCGTGAGCTTGAGGTTCATCGAGGACGCCAAGGGACTTGTGACGGGCTTGGAGATCAACCAGCCCGGCGGCGTCTTCGAGGCGAAACGGGTCAATAAGTGATTTCCTCATTTCCCCATTCGGTGACACACAACTCATTACCGAAATAGAGTTCGGCAGAGCCCTCCGAATAATTTAGCGCATTGCGTTGTGCGTCAGCGACGTTCTCAGTTTAAGAAACGGCCGGGCCTCTGCGCCCAGGCATTTCTTTTCTGAGGTGGCGAATGAGCGGCCAGGCGACAACGAGCATGACAAGCCCGCTGAATCCGCCGGCATAGCCATCGAAATAACGGCCGGTCACGATCGTGGCGACGTTGTGACCGAGTCCCTGGAGTCCCATGAATCCGGCGTAGAGGAAGCCGAGCCAATACGCCCAGCGTTTTCGCTTGAGGATAAAGTACAAAAAAGCCACCGGGATCAGAAAGAGGATCCCGTTGATCGCGAGGAACCCGGTCAGCCCGATTCTCTGGAGAATCCAGAATCTTCCCCAGATCTCCTCGAAGACGTGGGCGATATGGGCCAGGAGCATCAGAAGATAAAAGAGAACGGCCCGGCTTTTCATCACCGAATATCCTGGACTCGGGTGAATCGAATGTCAAGGCCGGGCGCGTGAGGCTTGGCTGCGCGTTGACTTTGCCCCTTGTGCTGTCATATAAAGCAAGACAATGCCCGGATCAGCCGACTCAAAAGGTGATAGCATGGACGACAAAGAACCGGTCAACGGCCTCCAGCGCAAGCTCGGTCTCTTCCCGCTGACCAACATCGTCATCGCCAACATGGTCGGCGCCGGCATCTTCACGACCTCCGGCCTCCTGATGAAGGACCTCCACAGCGCCTTGGTCATGCTCGCCCTGTGGGCCGTCGGCGGCCTCATCGCCCTCTGCGGCGCCCTGAGCTACGGCGAGCTCGGCGCGGCCATCCCGCGCGCGGGCGGCGAGTACGCCTTCCTCTCGCGGCTCTTCCATCCGGTCTTGGGTTTTCTCGCCGGCTGGGTGTCGTTTTTCGTCGGCTTCTCCGCGCCCATCGCCGCCTCGGCCATCGGGTTCACGGAATATCTGACGCGGGCCTTTCCGGGCCTTCTGCACCCTGGAATTTTCGTCAACGGGTCCGAAGCGGGGGTCATGAAAAAGATCTATGCCGTCCTGGCCATCGCCGCGTTCACCTTCCTCCATACGAGGGGACTTGAGCTCGGGGCAAAGGTCCAGAACCTCCTGACGGGGCTGAAGATCCTTCTCATCATCGTCCTCGTCGCCGCGGGCTTCGCCGTGGGCAAGGGCAGCCTGACCCACCTCACGGCGTCCGGCGGATTCGATTTCGGCTTCGGCGGCTGGAAGACCATGGGCCTGGCCCTGATGTGGATCATGTTCGCCTACAGCGGCTGGAACGCCTCGGCCTACGTCGGCTCAGAAGTGAAGGACCCGTCGAGGAACCTGCCGCGGTCGCTCCTCCTCGGGACAGGGGCCGTCGTCGTCCTGTACGTCGCCCTCAACCTGTTCTATATTTATGCGGTCCCGCCCGCAGGCATGGAGGGGGTCATCTCGATCGGCGGGCTCGCGGCCGGGAACCTTTTCGGGAAATCCGCTGAGACAGTGCTCTCGGTGCTCATTTCCTTCGCCCTCTTTTCGTCGCTCAGCGCGTTCATCATCCTCGGGCCACGGGTCTATTATTCGATGGCCAAGGACGGCGTCTTCTTCAAGTCGCTGGCCAAGGTGAATCCCCGATTCAGCGTGCCTTCGCGGTCGATCGTCCTTCAGGGGCTGATCGCCACTGTCCTGGTCCTGTTCGGGACGTTCGACCAGCTCCTGACCTACATGGGCTTTTCGCTCGGCATCTTCCCGATCCTCGCCGTCCTCGGAGTTTTCAAGCTGAGGCGGTCCGGCCGGAGCGTCATCAAGCTCCCGGGCTATCCTATAGTCCCGGCGATCTATGTCCTGACGGGCGTGACCATTCTTTTCCTGTCCTTCCTGCAGCGGCCCAAGGAATCTTCCATCGCGATCGCGACGGTCCTCATCGGCATCCCGATCTACCTGATCTTTAAAAAGAAGTACGGCTCGCCGGCCTGACCCCGCTAATCCCCTTCGCGGGATTCCACGGACGTGGGTCCATGGAGGAATAGCGAACCCCCGCTTCGGGGACAGGCGCTCCAAAGCCTGCGAAAGTTGGATCCCACGGACGTAAGTCCGCAGAGCTTCAGTCGCGGTTGATGTGAGGCATGTCCCAGGGGATCTCGACCGAGACCTCGATGAAGCCCGCGTACCGGCCTCTCTCGAACCACGGCGACTGGAAGATGAGCTTTTTCTTTCCGCTTTTCTGGATCGTGTAGACGTTCGTCCGCCCGGCCTCCATCATCTCCTTGAGTTTCGTTCGCGAGGGCTCGGGGTGGCAGTCGAAGACGTTTGTCCCGATGAGATTGGCGCCCCCGTCCTTGGCGAAGACCTCGGCGGCCCTGTCGTTCATCTCGATGATCCGGCCTTCTTGATCGCAAACCGTGACCGAGCCGGGGAATTCCTTGACCCACTCGTGTTTAGGCATGTGCACCTCCAAAGCCTATCTCGGTTATCCTACCGCATCCCGAGCCGATTTTTAAGAGTTTTGTCGCCGAACCCGGCGCCATCCCGGCGACCGGCAACCCCCATGAAGCGTCCCCCATTTGACATTCCGGACGAGCCGGCGATATATATCTGGCATGATGAGGGGCCAGGCGTCCGATCCCGATGCTCCTGCCCTCAGGCCCATGGAGTTGCCGATGAAACCGAAATCACTCACCCTCTGGCTTCTACTTCTGGGGATCGCAGGGACCGTGCTCCTCGCCCCCGCGATCCCTCAGACTATAAACAAGCCCCGGGCCCGTGATCTGGGGATCCCCTTTGAGGGCTCTCCCGGTCCGCTCAACGCCATCACCGATGTTAAAGGCGTCGAGGTCGGCCAGGTGACGCTCATCTCGGGCGAGGGGAAGCTCGTCGTCGGCAATGGGCCCATACGAACGGGAGTCACGGCGATTTTTCCCCAGGGGAAATCCTTCCGGGAGCGCCTCTTCGGGGCCTGGTTCACGCTCAACGGCAACGGCGAGATGACCGGGACGACTTGGCTCAAGGAATCGGGCTGTCTCGGAAGCCCCATCCTCATCACCAACACCCAGAGTGTTGGAGTCGTTCGAGACGCCGTCATCGAATGGAACGTCCGGCGCGGTCACGCGGACGACTATTCGGGCGATTTCAGCCTGCCGGTCGTCGCCGAAACCTGGGACGGCTTCCTGAATGACATCGACGGGTTCCACGTCAAGAAGGAACACGTCTTCGAGGCGCTCGATCGGGCGAAGCCGGGCCCCATGGCCGAAGGGAACGTCGGCGGAGGCACGGGAATGGTCTGCCACCAGTTCAAGGGCGGCATCGGGACGTCCTCAAGAGTGATCGGGCAGGCCGACGGCGGCTATACCGTCGGCGTCCTCGTCCAGGCGAACTACGGGACCCGGGAAACCCTGAGCATCGCGGGGGTTCCCGTGGGAAGGGAGATCGCCGATCTCCTGCCCGAGCCGGGCCGAGTTGATGCGAAGGACGGCTCGATCATCGTGATCGTGGCCACGGACGCGCCGCTGCTTCCCCACCAGCTCGAGCGGCTCGTTAAAAGAGCGGCCTTGGGCATCGCGGTCGCCGGCGGGAGGGCCAACAACAGCTCCGGGGATATTTTCGTCGCTTTCTCGACAGCCAACCCCGAGGTCGCCAAAACCTCAGGTCTGGCGCAATTGACCATGCTTCCCAACGAGAGGATCGACCCTCTTTTCCGGGCGACCGTCAACGCGACCGAAGAAGCGATCGCCAACGCCCTCGTCGCCGCCGAGACGATGACCGGGATCAACGGGAACACGGTCCACGCCATCCCTCACGACCGTCTGCGCGAGATCCTGAAAAAATACAATCGCCTGGGAAAGAGCGAATGATCCTGCGGATGATCTCGAGTCACTTCCTTTTGACCAGGGCTCGGACGGCGTATCCTGCGTAGCCGGAGACGGCCGCGGCGATGGCCGCGACGAGCGCCGTCGCCGGGATCATCAGCCAGGAACCGCCGAGCCCGAACATCTTGACGACCCGGGCCGTGATGATCCCGCTCCCGGTCAGGAAAAAGCAAAGGCTTGAGCCCAGCCACAGCAGGCCGGCCGACAGAAAACCGTTGAAGAACGCTCCGCCACCCGTGTGCGCCGCCGCGACGCCGTAGGCGAAAGGCACGATCATGATCCACCACCAGAAAGGGGTCAGGAGCTGGAAAACCAGCATGGCCAGAAGGCATACCAGGACGGCGATCATTTGGCACCTCTCAAGCTCGTTTTAGCGACCACGTCCGGCCCGGCTTCTTCGGCCGACTTCAGGAAAAGGAGCGGGTGGGCCCTGCCGGCCAACCAGTCATCGACCCCGCTGTCGTAGTAGGGTGACCCCGGGTTGCCTGATGGCCCTCCCGGCAGGATCCCCCAAGCCTGGACTTCCGGTCCGAGCTCGACGACCATCCGCCACGACGGGCCGAAACCCGGACCCGAAGCGTTGACGGCGTTGCCGCCGCCGTTCATGGCCAGCCGTTCCCTCCCGAATCCCGGGATCCGGCCCAGGTGACCGATCCCGGCGCGCCGCCACTCGCCCCATGTCCAGGATCTTCCCGGCGGCCCGCACTCGGCCTGGAGCTGTTTGACCGCGGAGTGGAAGGCCGCGTTCGCGATGTCCGCCATGGTCTCTTTCTGCGGCGTCGTCCGGTCATCGAAGAATTCCGAGTCGGGGTGGTTGAGGATGAGGTCGATCACGACCTCGCTGCGCGGCCAGCGCATCCCCCAAAGGTCGCCTTTCTTCTCGTCGTTCCATGTCTTCTCGTTGAAATCGGACCAGAACCGGCTGAAGATCGTCGGCGCGGCGAGCCCGGCCAGGTTTTCGCAGTTCCAGGCCTTGAGCTCCTCGAGGGCCCACTTTTCCGTGGCCGTGAAGTCCCGGTCGACGATGTCCCGGAGAAGCCGGGACATCGCCATCCTGGCCCGCAAGCTGAGGTTGTCATTCTGCATCCGGAGCATGTCTTCCGGGGTGATGTCTTTCATCGCCGCCAGCATCTGGTTGATCCGCGTGCCGCGCTCGAAGGAGGCATAATCCCAGCCGAGGTAATACGGGTAACTCGCGTCGGTGGGTTTCTGGTTCGCCGAACTGACGAAGCCGCGCGGCGGGTTCTTGACGTGCGGGTTGTGCTCGCGCGGCACCCAACCCCGCCACTCGTCGGCGGAGTTCGATCCGTCGAGGATGTAACGCCCATCACCTTTCTGCCTTAACGGGTATTTGCCGTTGTGCCAGATGGCGATCGTGCCGTCAACGTCGGCGTAGGCGAAATTTTGGGCCGGGCAGTCCCATGACGCCAGGGCCTCGAGATAGCCCTCGTAATTGCGGGCCCGGTTGAGATGGTAAAAAGTCATGAACTCGTTCGAGGGGTCATGGGCTTCCCAGCGCAGGGCCGCGCCGGCGGGGACGGATTTGTTGGACGGCTCAGGTTCGCCCTCCAGCCAGACAACGGGGCCATGGTGGGTGTAGACCACGCGGTCGATGACATCCTTCTGGCCGCGGACCTTGATCACCTCGGAGCGGACCGAGCTCTTTCGCCATTCCCCGTTATAGAAGTATTCCCCATGGCTTTCGTCCTTGAACTTGATGGCATACCAGTCGAGGACGTCGTCTCCGGCGTTCGTGAAGCCCCAGGCGATCCTGTCGTTGTGGCCGATGATGACGAGCGGCGTTCCGGGAAGCGAGACGCCCGCGGCGTTCGTCCCGGGAGCGGAGAGCTGGATTTCGTACCAGATCGAAGGCAGCGTCAGGCGGAGATGCGGGTCGTTGGCCAGAATCGGCCGGCCGCTCCGGGTCCGGGTGCCGGAGACGGCCCAGTTGTTGCTCCCGATTTCCGGCCGCTCGGGGACGGGCGCCGGGCCATCAGCCAACGGGCAGAAAGATGCCGTTGGTGAAGCTGAATCGTGCGCCCGGGCGGGGGCCGCCGTTTCCCCTCGTTTCGGGAGCGGGACCGGCTTGAAGTCCCAAGGCGTCCCCGGCGGGATGATCGGGTCGGCGATCGGCGGCGGTTCGAATGGGAAAAGCTCGTCGAGGACGGCTTCCCCAAGGGCCTTCCTGGCCACCGTCATCCAACGGTCGTCGTTATAGCTGGTGAGGTCATAGGACATGTACTTGAGCAGCAGGCCGGAATTGAAAAGAGTCCAGGGCTCCGGCGAATAATCGAGGATCTTGTATTCGACGGGGTAATCTCTCCGGCGGAGACTGCCGATATAGGCGTTGACGCCGTCGGCGTAGGCCTCGACGGTGTCACGGGCTTGAGGGTCGCGGCTTATGGCTTCCGCCGCGCGCTCGGCGGCCCAGCCCAGGCCGAAGCGCCGGTTGAATCGGTCCGACTCGAGGCCGGCCCGGCCGATGATCTCCGCAAGCCGGCCGGCGGCGTAGCGGGCCTGGAAGTCCATCTGCCAAAGCCTGTCCCGGGCCGTGATATATCCCTGGGCGAAATAGAGGTCATGGTCGTTCGCAGCGAAGATATGGGGGACATGCCGCGCGTCCCAGACGACGCGCACCCTGTCCCGGAGCCCCGGGAGGATAAGCTCTCCGGGCGGCTTATCCGCGCGCGTCCCGTTTTGCCAGAATCCGGCGAAGGGGTTGACGAGCTTGCCCGCGGGCGGAACCATCCCGTGGCGGTTGTCCAGCCCCCAGAAGGCCGCAGCCGCGATCAGGAGTGACACAATGGCCCGGATCCATTTCATCGGCGCCTCCCTTTCCGTCAGCCTAGAATGGAGATTTCCTTCGGCCGATTTATACCATGCCCGCGGAGCTCTTGACAATGTGCGGGTTTGACCGCGCCCGTCCGGCCCGATAGAATAGCCGGGAGGAGGACGCAATGGCTGATACTGCCGTCTTTTCCGGATTCACCAAGGACACGGTCCGATTCTTCAATGGTTTGCGCCGGAATAACAACCGGGAATGGTTCGCCGCGCACCGGGAAATATATGATAGGCACGTGATGGAGCCGGCCAAGGCCTTCGTCGTTGCCATGGGCGAGAAGCTCCGGACGGCGGTCCCGGGGATCATCGCCGTCCCGCTGGTCAATAAATCAATCTTCCGGATCAACCGCGACACCCGGTTCAGCTTGGACCCGTCCCCGTACAAGACTAACCTAGGCCTCTATTTCTGGGAAGGGACGAAGTCGCGGATGGAATCCCCCGGTTCTTATTTCCATGTCGAGCCGCCGGACCTGTACCTCGGGTCGGGGATGTACATGTTCCCGGATCAGTTCGTCCCGCGCTATCGCCGCGCCGTCGTCGACCCGAAGCTCGGCAAGGAGCTCCGGAAGATCCTGGACGGCCTCGCGGATCGGAAAGAGTACGAGCTCGGCGGAACGCATTACAAGCGCGTTCCGGCCGGCTACGACCCCGGCCACCCGAACGCGGAATTATTGAAGCACAACGGTCTTTGGGTGGGATACGAAACGAAGACCCCCGAGGAGTTCTATTCGGCCCGCCTGGTGGATTACTGTTTCGAGCGCTATAGGCCGCTCGTCCCTCTCCACCGCTGGCTGTTGAAGCTCGCCGGGTGAGACCGGGCCCCGCACGGGCTCGGCAGGCTTGGCCGCGGCTCCCTTTTTGATATAATAACGTCCATAATTCAGGGGCCTTGTGCGAGCGGAGGAAAGAATGTCGCCCAGGAACGAATTCTATCGCGATGTCCTCGACAACCTGTTCGACGGCGTTTACTTCGTCGACCGTGAGCGCCGGATCACGTTCTGGAGCAAGACGGCCGAGAAAATGACCGGGTACGAGGCCCGGGAGGTCGTCGGCCGGCGCTGCGCGGACAACATCCTCGTCCATGTCGACGGCGACGGGACGAACCTGTGCGAGGGCCTGTGCCCCCTGGCCCGGACGATCGAGGACGGGGAGCCGCGCGAGGCGGACGTCTTTCTTCACCATCGGAAGGGCCACCGGATGCCCGTCTCCGTGCGGGTCGCGCCGATCCGGGATGCGGACGGCCGGATCATGGGCGGCGTCGAGGTCTTCAGCGACAACTCGCGCCGGCTGGCCGAGGCCCAGCAGCTCGACCACCTCAAGCGGCTGGCCCTCCTGGACCCCATGACCGAGATCCGGGACAGGGGCTACATGGAGATCTCGCTCCAAGCGGTCCTCAAGGAGGTCGATCGCTACAGCTGGCCCATGGGCCTCCTGTTCGTTGACATCGACCGGTTCAAGCGGGTCAACGACAGCTACGGACACGAGGCGGGGGACCAGATCCTGAAGGCCGTCGCCCAGACCCTCGTCCAGGGGGTCCGGGCCTTCGATATCGTGGGCCGCTGGGGCGGCGAGGAGTTCGTCCTGATCATCCGGAACATCACCGAGAAGAACTTGGGCAAGCTGGCCGAGAAGCTCCGGGCCCTCGTCGCGAAGAGCTTCGTCACGCTCGCGGCCTGCCAGGTCGGGGTCACGGTCTCGATCGGGGCCACGACGTTCCTCCCGGACGACACGGCCGAGGGCGTGATCAGCCGCGCCGACGCGCTGATGTCCCGGGGCAAGGCGGCCGGCCGGAACCGCGTCACCCTGGGTTAATCACCGACGACGAGCAGCCATCCTTTTCCCAGCTCGACCCGGACAGGGTCGCCGGGCTTGAACTCGGCGGACGGCTGGAACTTGTCGATGGCCGGAGCGCGGAGGAGGGTCCTGCCCGGGTCGAGCCCGAGCGCCTTCCAGTCGATCGCGAGCCTGACGTCCACGGTGTCCCGGGCCCAGCTGGCCAGGGCGATCAGGACCCGGGTTTTGCCCTCTTTCCCCTTCTTCAGATAGGCCGTTGCCAGGACTTCCGCGCTTCCCGTCCTCACGGGGTTCGACTCCGCCCACCAGCCGACCATTTCGCTCGAGGTGATGCCGAAGTCGTCCCAGGCCTTCCAGAGAGGGCGCGGGTCGCCCGCCCAGGGCAGGCGGCTCGTCATGCCGAAGACCATGCCGCGCCAGGGATTGCCGCCGTCCTGGAGCATCTCGCCCATGAGGCCGAAGGGAATGCCGGAGATCTCGACGAGCCAATAGTCGGGCCCGCTGCCGTTGTAGTCGAAGTACTCGCCGAACCACAGCCGGTTGAGGAACGGGAAGTGCTCGAGGTAGAGGTTGGCGCTCGAGGCGAACCCGTCCCTCGGGTTGTACTGGTTGGCGCTGTGGAGGTCGATGAGGGCGCCGGGCCGGTCGCGGTCGAGGATCTTCCGGAGCCGCAGCATGGTCGTCCGGTCGAAGGCCACATCGTCGAGGTAGAGGCCGTCGATGCCGACGTTGCGGGCCAGCCAGTCGAGGCCCTCGAGGTAATAATTGTGCCAGCGGGACATGCCGCTGTTGATGACGGCCGCGTCCTTGAGCTCGGGCACGAACCAGGCCGCGATGTAGTCGGCGCCGAGGTGTTCCTGGAGCCAGGAGGAGCCCCCGCCGGGGCCGGGCGAGAAGACCTCGTGCCCCAGGCTCCGGAGGGCGAAGAGCTCGGCCGCGCGGTTCGAGAGCTCGCGGACCGTGTCGTAGATCTTGACCTTGAAGCCACGGCGGTGGGCCGCGTCGATGTAGTCCTTCATCTGCCGCGGCCGCAGGAAGGGATAGTTCAGGTACGGGTTGATGTCGTTCGCGTGGTGGATGTTGATGACGTTGGCCCCGGAGGCGGCCACCTCGTCCAGGGGCTTGTAAGCGTGGAAGTAGCGCTGGCTGAAATGGGCCGCCGGGTCGAGGAGCTTGAAGGGCGTAAGGAGGAGGGTGAAATCGAAGTGGAGCGTTTCGCCGGCCCGGACCACCCGCGGCCCTGATCGGGCGGCGAGGAGGACGATGGCCTTCCGGCCGCGGGCGGCGGAAGCGGGCCCACCGGCGACACGTCCGGACGCGTTCGGGCCCGTCGTGATATCCGCGAGGCCGACCGTCCTCACCGAGACGCTGCCCTTGCCCGCGTTCCACCAGGAGGGCGGCATGTTGAGGGGCTTGGACAGGTAGAAGTTCGTGTTGAGGGGGCGGGAATAATTCTCGGCCCGGAGGGAGATTTGCAGGCCCGTGTTGACGTTCCCGATCCAGAGGGCGTCCTGGTTCTTCTTCGGGTCCCATGACCATTCGAACGAAGCCGGCCTAAGCCCGCCCTTGAAGCCGAGACCCATCATGTAACTTGCGCGGTCCCCGTTGAACGGAATCTCGAGCCGGATATCAGAGACCGGGACATCTTGCGCCGCCGATATCGAAACCCTGTAATCGACGAACCCGTCGAACTCCATCCTGGCGCTGACCGTCATTGTCAAGCCGCCGGCCCGGTCTTCCGATTCCCAGGCGATGGCGCCGGCCGAGCTTTTCGTGAAGCGCAGCTCGGATGGATGGCCGGTCCACGCGATCTCGTGTCCGTCCGGGCCGTCCACGCGGACCTTGAAGGGCGAGGCAACAAGTTCGACCGGCACGGCCGCGAACCGGGTCATCTCGGAAGTGAAGTAGCTCAGGACCCGGGCGGGCAGACCGTCCGGCCCGACTACGAGAGAACGGCCCAGACAGCTGACCGTCCTTCCCTCAAGTTTGAGTGGCGTGTAGGGCGGGACGATGCCGTCGTCGAAGGCGATCCGGGAGTCAAGCCAGCGGAGCCGGGTCATCCGGTTGGGATCAGCGTCGCCGGCGTCTTCGAGCGCGGGGCCGGGCACGCGGAGCTCGAGAACCACGGCCGTCTCCGGAAGGGCCCGGGGCGCGACCGTGACGGTGCCTTCATAGACACCCGGGGCGGCGTCTTTCGGGACCTGGACGCCGCACCAGAGGGCCTGGACCTTTCCGGCGCCGACCGGGACGGCTTTCTTGAAGGACGACCCGTCCCAGTTGGACCCCCCCGTATTGAAGCAGGTCGTGGCCGAGGCCGGGATCACGGCGGAGAGGGGAGCGGGGCTCGCGGACGCCGCGCGTCCGGACCTCTCGAGCTCCGTGAACCTCACCGCGAGGTCTTCGATCGGCCCGCGGGCGGCCCAGACGCCTATCTGGAACGTGAAGTATTCGCCGGGGGCCGCTTCCCCGTAGAAAACGCGGTTCGGCCCGCTCGCGATCCACCGCTGAGGCAGGTCGCCGGTCATGCGGATGGACAGATGACGATCCTCTGGAAACAGGAGGTAGGGAGAGTCCGGATTGGCCTTGAGCAGGGCCGCGGCCTCGGCGGCGGTGGCGATGACCTCCATGGGATAGAAGCTGCTGAACTCGTCCGCAGACTGGATCTCGACGACCTTCGCGGAGGGGAAGGCGTCGGCTGAGACGGACGTTATCTTGCCGGCGGCTAAACCGGTCGCCGCGAGCCAGGCGGCGTCGGCAGTCGCCTGGGGCGGGTCGTACTTGACGTTCGGGTAGTTCTTCCGGCCTTCGGACTTGTAGGGCATGAAATAAACGCCATAATCGCCGGGAACGGTCTTGGGTTCGAAGACGATGTCGCCGAACTCACGGTTGACGGCGAGGGGATAGACATTCGCGATTCTGGCGCCGGTCGCCGCGTCGATGACGATGATGCTTTTCTTTTCCGGTTCGGCATCGCGGCGTCGCCAGGGGATCTTGACCCGCACGCCGAGCTTTCCCGGCGCGACGGCTTCGACGCGGACGACCGCCCTATGGTTCCCAAGACCTGATTCCGGGTCCCATTTCCCCACGCCGTACTTGACATCCTGGGACGGTGCGGCGGCGGGAACCGCGGCCATCGTCAATACAGCTATGGCAATTGATATCAATGAATTACGCATCCTCACCTCGTTCAATTCAATTTGGGGACACCATCCTAATTTCCGAATTTTTTCCGCCCGGATCTCCTCCGGCTCACCCGTCCCCAGATCATACTATATCGGGATACCCGGGTCCACCCGGCTGACACGGAGGGGGGGCGCCTTCCCTTTTCACCGGCCCTCAGGCGAGAAGATATCCTTCAGGCGCGCCAAATTCGGAATTGAGTATTGTGTCCCCGATTTTGTTGGGCTACAATGGGGCGGCTTTCGGGCCGTGCCTGAGGGCCGTGCCCAGGCCCAAGGGACCTCCATCATGAGCTGGTTGCTGGATATCTTCCTCAAAGATTCGGTCGGCCAGGCCCTCCTCATCATCTGCCTGGTGATCGTCCTGGGGATGATCCTCGGAAGCATCAAGGTCTTCTCGGTCCATCTCGGCGTGGCCGGCATCCTCTTCGTCGGGATCCTCTTCGGTCATTACGGGGTCAAGGTCAATCCCGTCATGGCGGAGCTGGCCCGGGATCTCGGGCTGATCCTCTTCGTCTACAGCATCGGCCAGGAGGTCGGACCGGGCTTTCTCGCCTCTCTTCGGAAAAGGGGGCTTCCCCTGAACCTGCTCGCCGCGGGGATCGTCATGTCGGGGGGGATCATCACCCTCGTCCTCCATTGGGCCGGGAAGGTCCCCATGGCCGCGGCCGCGGGCCTGCTTTCCGGGGCCACGACCAACACGCCGAGCCTGGCCGCGATCCAGCAGGCCATCAAGCTCGCCCCAGACTACACCGATTCCGTCGGCAGGCTCCCCGGCGCGGCCTATGCCATGGCCTACCCCTTCGGCGTCGCCGGGATCATCCTGGTCATGGTCGCTTTCCGCGCCGTCTTCCGGGTCGACACCAAGAAGGAGGCCGCCGAGCTCGAAGCCCTCAAGGAAAAAGAGAGCCCCCGGCTATCGACCATCACCCTGGAAGTGCAGAACTCCGGCCTGGAGGATCTGCCCATCAGCAGGATCATCGAGATGGTCGATGGCGGGGTTGTCGTGGCCCGGCTCCTCCGCGGGCGCGAGGTCCAGGAGGTCCCGCGGGCCAACACGCTCATCCACTTGGGCGACGTCATTCTCGCGGTCGGGGTGCCTGAACAGCTCGGGAGGTTGAAGGCCCTTATCGGAGCCGAAAGCAGCCTCAATCTGATAGAGTTGCCCTCGGAATTCACCGGCCGCCGGGTCCTCGTGACCCGGAGGGCCGCCCTCGGCAAATCCGTCCAGGACCTGAACCTGCGCGAGGTCTACGGCATCGTCGTGACCCGGATCATCAGGACGGGGCTCGAATTCTCCCCCCGGCCGGGTTTCCGGATCCAGTTCGGTGATGTCCTCATGGTCGTGGGAAAAGAGGACGCCATCGACCGGCTGGCCGTCGATGTCGGGGACTCGCGGGAGCGCCTCGAACAGCCGCACATCGTCCCCATCTTCCTCGGCATCGCTCTCGGCGTGCTCCTGGGGAGTCTTCCGATCAGGATCCCCGGGACGGCCGTCCCGGTCCGGATCGGCCTGGCCGGCGGTCCTCTCATCGCCTCCATCATCCTCAGCCGGATCGGGTCCATCGGGCCCCTGATCTGGCATATGCCCCTGAGCGCCAACCTTATGCTCAGGAACGTCGGGATCTCTCTTTTCCTGGCCTGCGTGGGGCTCCGGGCGGGGGAGGGTTTCGTCGAGATCCTGCTCCGGGGCGGGCTTTACTGGATCCTCGGCGCTGCGGTGATCACCGTCGTCCCGCTGGTCCTTTTTTCCCTGGCGGGCCGGTTCTTCCTCAAGCTCAATTTCCTGTCGGTCTGCGGTCTCCTGGCCGGGAGCATGACCGACCCGCCGGCCCTGGCCTTCGCCAACGCCCAGGAGCCGTCCTCCGACGGGGTGTCCATGGCCTTCGTGGCCGTCTATCCGCTGACGATGCTGCTCCGGGTGTTCACGGCCCAGGTCCTGATCCTCTTTTTCTCCCGCTGACCTTCTTATTTCTTGACCCTGTCTTCCTCGAAGAGCGACGGGGCCTCACGCTTGCTCTTCCAGATGGCCCAGGCCACGCCGGCGAGCAGGACGGCCACGACGATGCCGAGACCGAGGCTCATGTGGCTGTACTTGACGATGACGGGCGCGACGATCAGGCTGACGATGTTCGCGACCTTGATCATCGGGTTGAGGGCCGGCCCGGCCGTGTCTTTGAGGGGGTCGCCGACCGTGTCGCCGACGACGCCGGCCTTGTGACGCTCCGAGCCTTTGCCCGTGTTAGCGGCCAGGTCGCGTGGCTCGTCCTCAATCGATTTCTTGGCGTTGTCCCAGGCGCCGCCCGCGTTGGCCATGAAGACGGCCAGGAGCTGGCCGCTCAGGATGATGCCCGCGAGGAAGCCGCCAAGGGCCTCGACCTGAAGGATCAGGCCGACCGCGATCGGCATGATGACCGAGATCATGGCCAGCGGGATGAGCTCCTTCTGGGCGGCGGCCGTGGAGATGCCAACGACCCTGGCGTAATCGGGCTTGACCTTGCCCTCCATCACGCCCGGGATCTTGAACTGCCGCCGGACCTCCTCGACGATGAGACCGGCCGCCCGCGAGACGGCCTTGATCGAGAGCGAGCTGAAGAGCCAGGGGAGGGCGCCGCCGAGGAGCAGGCCGATAAAGACCTTAGTGTCGGAAACGCGGATCGAATTCATGATGTCCTTGACCCCGAGCTGGAGCTGGACCCGGCCGACGTCCGTGATATAGGAGGCGAAGAGGCTCACCGCCGCGATGACCGCCGAGGCGATGGCCACTCCCTTGGTGATGGCCTTGGTTGTGTTCCCGACGGCGTCGAGGTCGGCCATGATCTGGCGGGCCTTCCTCGTCCCTTCGTCGTTCATATCGTGCCAGGCCATCTCGCCGATGCCGTTGGCGTTGTCCGAGATCGGCCCGTAGGAATCCATGGCCACGTTGTTGCCCGTATGGCTGAGCATCCCGATGCCGACCATGGCCACGGCGTAGAGGACGTAGACCGCGCCGGTCCCGCTGTAGAGGGCGAGGGCGACGATGAAGCTGACGACGATGGCCACGACGGCCCAGACGCTCGACTCCATCCCCACGGACAGGCCGGAGAGGATGGTCGTCGCCGGCCCGGTCTTGGTCGAGCGAACGATCTCCTTGACCGGGCTCTTCCGGGTCGATGTGAAGTAGGAGGTCAACGGGTTGAAGGCTACGGCGAGGCCGACGCCGACCGACGTCAGCATGGCCAGCCGCCAATCGTGAGCGTAGTTGACGGCCACGAGGAACGACCAGAGGATGGTGTTGACGCTCGAGACCTCGTACGACCGGAACATGGCCTCTTCGGCGTCCTTGGCCCGGAGGAACTTGAGCGGGAAACGCTCCCAGATGGGGACCGTGAACGTGCCCAGGATGGAGGAAATGACGCCGATGGCCCGGATGATGAGGGGGTAGACGATCCACTTGAGGGAGTGGGTGGGGTCGATGGCCATGAGGGCCAGCCCCAAGATCAGCCCGGAAACGATGGTCACTTCGTAGGATTCGAAGATGTCCGCGGCCATCCCGGCGCAGTCGCCGACGTTGTCGCCGACGAGGTCGGCGATGACCGCCGCGTTCCGCGGGTCGTCCTCGGGGATGTCCTTCTCGACCTTGCCGACGAGGTCGGCGCCGACGTCGGCGGCCTTGGTGTAGATGCCGCCGCCGACCCGCATGAACAGGGCCAGGAGCGTGCCGCCGAAGCCGAAGCCGAGGAGCGCGTCTGGGGCGGCCGTGCCGAAGACGATGAAGATGACGGTGCCGCCGAACAGCCCCAGGCCGTCGGTCAGCATGCCTGTGATCGTTCCGGCGTAATAGGCGATGGAGAGGGCCTCGTTGAAGCCGCGGCGGGCGGCCGAGGCGGCCCGGACGTTGGCCTGGATGGCCATCCGCATGCCGAGCTGGCCGACGAGGAGGGAGAACGAGGCGCCCATGATGAAGGCGATCGTCCGCCCGATGGCGACGATGATCTGGGCGTTTTTCTCGCCGAACTCGCGGACGGCCTCCCGGCTGGCCGGGACGATGTAAACGCTGAGGAACAGGGCCACCGTCAGGATTCCGATGACGGGCAGGATCCTCTTGAGCTGGCGGCTGAGGTAGCTGTCGGCGCCGATGCGGATGGCGTTCCAGACCTCCTGCATCTTTTCCGTGCCCTTGTCCTTCTTGAGCACGACCTTGCGCAGCATCCAGGCGTAGAAGAGACTGAAGAAGGCCGTGCAAAGGACGCCGACGATCGCGATCTGCTCGAATGAATTCAACCCGTGTCGGGCCAAACCCAGAATGTTCATCGTGTTTCCCTCCCGAACGGAAAAGTGATATTTTACACAACATCGGGGAAAAATCAACCCCTATAGAGATTCAACACCTGACGGGCGGCCTCCTTGAAGAACGCCGGCCCTGAGTTTCTTCGGCCGGAAGACGGCTGGCGGGCGCCGGTCGAGCCGGGTTGACCCGGCGGGATCATCTCTGTTATAAGGTCCTCAGATCTCGCGCGGAAAGCGTGAAGGAGGCCCTCAAGTGTCGGAAAAATCGAGATTGGTCACACTCTTCCTTTGTATTTGGTTCGGCATGTTCGGCGGCCACAGGTTCTACGTCGGCAAGACCGGCACGGGGATCGTCTGGCTCCTGACCGGCGGCTGCTTTTTGATCGGCTTCATCATCGACCTGGCCCTGATCATCATTGGCCAGTTCTACGACAAGAGCGGCAAGCCCGTCATGGTCTGGATGCGCCGGGTCGACGCCGACGGCAAGGTCCAGGATTATCTCGTTTAGGGGTCGGACCAATTTATCTTATTGATATCGAATAAATTATCGTATGAATTTACTAGTTTTTTGGCCTTAACCCCCGTTTTTCAGGCCTGAAAAACGGGGGTTAAGGAAATTCTCCACTCCTTGGACCTGGCCTCGCCTTAAGTCCGTGTTTTGAGCGTTAAAAAATGGGACCCAAGGCGAGGGTCAAACTATGCGACAATGGGCAATCCCTTTGTTATCTATGAGTTGAAGTGGTCCGACCCCGAACAAAAAATTATGGTATAATGCCCTCCTTTATCCCTAAGGACGCAAGACCCGAGAGATGAGCGACCACGACTTCCAGATCAAGCCGTTCCCGGAGATGACGGAAGCCGATTACGAGGCGGTCGGCTTCCGCTCTGGCCTCGAGATCCATCAGCAGCTCCTGACCGAAAAGAAGCTTTTCTGCCGCTGCCCGGCCGGCCGCTACAGCGAAAAATACGACGCCGAGATCCTCCGCCACATGCGGCCCACCCTGTCCGAGCTCGGCGAGTATGACGGCACGGCCCTGATGGAGTTCAAGACCAAAAAGGAGATCATCTACCGGATCAACCGCGAGACCGTCTGCACCTACGAGATGGACGACACGCCGCCGTTCATGATCGACGAGCAGGCCCTGGACATCGCCCTGGGCATCGCCATGCTCTACAACCTCAACCTGGTCGATGAGCTCCACATCGCCCGCAAGCAGTATCTTGACGGCAGCATCCCGACCGGCTTCCAGCGGACGACGATCGTCGGCGTCAACGGCTGGATCCCTTACAAGGGCCGCCGGATCCAGATCGTCCAGCTCGGCCTCGAGGAGGACGCCTGCCGGGAGGTGAGCGACGTCGGCCACCGCCGCGTCTATCTCACGGACCGCCTGGGCATGCCCCTCATCGAGACCGTGACCGGCCCGGACATGCGCACGCCCCAGGAGGTCGCCGAGGTGGCCCAGATCTGCCGTCGCCTCGTCCGGAGCACCGGCCGGGTCAGGACGGGGATCGGGGCCGCCCGCGAGGACGTCAACGTCAGCGTCCGCGGCGGGACCCGCGTCGAGATCAAGGGCGTGCCCCGGATCCCGCGGATCCCGCTCCTGACCTATAACGAGGCCATACGCCAGTGGAACCTTCTCCGGCTCCGCGACGAGCTCCATCGCCGCGGCCTCACGGCCGAGACCTTCAAGACCGACATCGAGGACGTCACTAAGCTTCTCCAGCGGACGAGCTACCAGCCCGTCCGCAACGCCCTCGAGGCGGGCGCCGTCGCGAGCGGCGTCGCCCTGCGCGGCTTCCAGGGGCTGCTCAACTGGCAGACCCAGGCCAACACCCATTTCTCGCGGGAGATCTCCGACCGCGTCCGGGTCGTCGCCTGCCTGACGACCCTGCCCAATATCGTCCACTCGGACAGCGCCTCCGAGACGCTGGCGAGCGCCGAATGGCAGGCGGTCCGGAAAGCCCTCAAGGCGACCGACAACGATACGCTCGTCATCGTCTGGGGGACGAAGGACGACGCCAGGACGGGCGCCCAGGAGATCGCCATCCGGGCCAAGGAGGCGACTGTCGGCATTCCTTCCGAGACGCGCCAGGCGCTCCATGACGGGACCAACGGCTTCGAGCGCATCCTGCCAGGGCCGGACCGGATGTACCCGGACACGGACCTGCCGCCGAAGACAGTGACCACGGAGCGGCTGGAGAAGATCGGGGCTTCCCTGCCGCGCCCGATCTGGGCCCGGGAATCCACATATGCCGACCTTGGCGTTCCGGACGACGTCATCCGTCCCCTGGCCATGTCGCGGCTGGCGGGGCTGTTCGAGAGTCTCGTTCGAGATTGGAAAATCGGCCCGACCCTTGCCGCCGTGGCCCTCGTCCAGTTCCCGAAGCGGCTGCGCAGGAAGGGCTTGGACACGGCCTCGCTCACAGAGGACAACCTGAAGAAAATATTCGAGCTCTACAAGGACGGAAAGATCTCACGCGAGGGGATCTACCTGGCCATGAAGGGGGCCGGCGGGAACGACGGCCTCTCTGCGATCGACCCTCCCCGCGTCCCTTCCGAAGCAGAGGTCGATGCCCTGGTCAGCCGAGGGTCCGAGAAGCTGACCTCATTGAAGCTCCACAACCCCGCCAAAAGGGCCCACGTCCTGATGGGCCTGGTCATGCCCGAGCTCCGGGGCTCGGCCGAAGGCGCGGCCGTGGCGGACAAGGTCCGCAAAGTCCTGGAGGAGAGATCCTGATGGCCGGCGACGACTCCTACAAAGGATACCGGGGAGAGGCCCTGGCCGTCCTCAAGAACTTCGGCGCCTTCGTCTGGAGCGAGGCCGAGATCAAGACGGCCCGGGGCGCCTACACCGGCATCATCCTGCCGCGCTCGGAAACCGCCGACCCCTTCCACATCGTCCTCAAGCTCCGCTCCGGCTACAACATCGGCCTCCTGGCCCGGTCGATCGAGGCCGTGACCATCACCGGCCGCAAGGAAGCCCACTACAAGATCCCGGAGAAGGATTTTCCGTACGACCCCAAAAAGCCCAGGGTCAAGCTCCTCGGCACGGGCGGGACGATTGCCAGCCGCCTCGATTACCGGACCGGCGCGGTCATCCCGGCCTTTTCGCCCGGCGAGCTCTATGGCTCGGTCCCGGAGCTCGCCGATATCTGCAACCTCGAGACCGAGAAGCTCTTCGGCGTCTTCAGCGAGAACATGGGGCCCGAACAATACATCGCGACGGCCAAGGCCATCGGCCGGGAGATCGAGAAGGGCGTCCAGGGCATCGTCATCGGCCACGGCACCGACACCATGCACCACACGGCGGCCATCCTGTCCTTCATGGTCCAGGACCCGCCCGTGCCCATCGTCATGGTCGGTTCGCAGCGCTCCTCCGACCGGCCCTCGTCCGACGCCGCCCTCAACCTCATGCACAGCGTCAAGACGGCCGCCGAGAGCGACATCGCCGAGGTCATGGTCTGCATGTTCGGCCCGACGTCCGACATGTACGGCCTCCTCCACCGGGGGACGCGGGTCCGGAAGATGCACTCGAGCTACCGGTCCACGTTCCGGACGATCGGCGACATCCCGATCGCCATGGTCAGCCGGGAGAAGATCACGCCCCTCCGGCAGGACTACAAGAGGCGCCGGAAGGACCGCGAGGTCAGGATCGATACGTCCTTCGAAGAGAAAGTCTCGATCGTCTACTATTACCCCAATATGAAGCCCGACATCATCGATTCCCTCATCGACAACGGCTACCGGGGGATCGTCATCGCCGGGACGGGCCTGGGCCATGTCAACAAGCCTCTCTACCCGTCGCTCAAGAAGTGCCGGGACAAGGGGATCGCCGTCTACATGACCGTCCAGACGCTCTGGGGGTATGTCCAAATGTACGTCTACGACACGGGCCGCGACATGATGGAGCTCGGCGTCATCCCGGCCGCGAACATGCTCCCCGAGGTCGCCTACGTCAAGCTCGCCTGGGCTCTGGGCCGGACGAGCGATGTCGAGGAGGTCCGGAAGATCATGCTGACACCGATCGCCGGCGAGATCACGGAGCGCGAGCCGTCGAACGGGTACCTCATCTTCCAGGGCGGCATCCCCGAGGTCGAGGAATTCATCTCGACCATCAAGAAATAGCCCCGGCCGCCCTCCTTTCGAAAGATAAGCGCCCCAACGGCAAAAAACGCTTGACAGACAACCGCCTGATGTTGAAAAATAATGACTGAAGTGACCGGAAGTCTAAAATTGGGAATTCAAAAGGAGGTGGGAATCGAGAGCCATCAAACGGGCAAAGGGAATGGACAGCAGGGGGGGTAAACTATTCATGTGGGAAAGGAGAATGATGATGAAAAAAGTTTGTGTTTTTCTGGGAGTCTTGCTTCTCTTGGGCGCAGCCACCGCGGCGTCCGGCTCCATCGTCGAGGGGAAAAAATTCGAATTCAGCACGGCCCTTTCATTTGAAACATTTAGCTATACTTACCCAGATGCGCCAGCTGGTTACAAGTATACCGAAAGCTATCTCAATATCCCCATTCGCTTTGGCTGGTTCATCTGGAAAGGGCTGGAGTTAGAGCCGGAATTGATGTGGACGAGCTATCATTATCATGAAGTTTATCCGGGCTACTATGACGATAAGTATCATGAAACGGGCGTGCTGTTTTCCGCAAACGTGCTCTACAATTTCAAGCTGAAATCTCCGCACTGGGTTCCCTTCGTCCTGGCCGGGTTCGGATTCGGGAACGGGGTCCCGTATGAAGGCTATGTTGAGAAATGGGATACAGGCAGCAAGGTGAGCACCCCCAACCTTGGCGTAGGCGTCAAGTACCTGTTCGGCAACATCGGGGCTCTTCGTTTGGAATACCGCTACCGCCATTATAGGATCAGTACCCCGTATGAAGATGACGCATACATAGAACATGTCACTTTTAACACCATCTTCGTGGGGCTGTCTCTCTTCTTCTGAGGCAGGTGAATGGGCCCTTCTTATAAGGGCTAGAAAAAGGAAAAGCCCGTCCCGGCTCCGGCCGGGGCGGGCTTTTTTTATGCTTCCGCGGGCCTTTAGTCTTTGATGAACTGAAGGGTCCGCGGCTCGCGCTCCAGGTGGAACACGATCATGGCCTGGAGGGTCTTGCGGATCCGGCCGATCTCGGCGGCGGGGAAACCGTGGCCGCCGGATCCCGAGGGGGGATTCTTCCGGACCCAGCGGAGGAAAGCCTGGGTCTCGGCCGGCACTTCCTCTTTTTTCAAGGGCGCGCAGTCCGAGCAGTAGGCCCCGTCCCTTTTCGCCCCGAGCCAGCCCGGGTTGAGCGGCTTGCGGCATTTCCGGCACGTGCCGAGGTTCGGAAGATAGCCATTGACGTGGAGGAGCCAGGCCTCGAAATAGGCGGCCAGGAACGGCCTTTCGCCCCCCGCCGCGAGGGCGCCGAGGACGGAGAGGAGGAGCCGGTAAAGGACCTCCTCCTTGGCCCTGGCCGGGGCGAACTCCTCGACGAGCTCGGCGAAATAGGTCAAGAGGAAAGCCGTCTTCGGGTCGGACTGGACCTCGAAGAACGACTCGAGGAGGTCACAGCCCGAGATCGTGACGAGATCGCGGCGCTCCTTCTCGTAATAGAAGACGCGGACGACGGTCATGGGCTCCAGGCTGCTGCCGAACCGGTTGCCGAACTTCCGCGCGCCCTTGGCGACGCCGCGGAAGAGGCCCTTGTCGCGGCCGAAGAGGACGACGATTTTGTCCTGGTCGCCGACGTTGATCGTCCGCAGGACGATGGCTTCCGACTGGTCCGTTGGCATGGGTCACGCGGTCCGGGCCGTCGCCATGGGACTCAGTGGGACGGGCCCGACGGTTCTCTGGTCTGGAGGAAGTCCTTGTAGTTGTCGAGGTTGATCCGGATATTGTTGAGCACCTCGCCCGAGCGCCCCAGCGTCTTTCCGGGGCTGCCGTTGAGAGCGAAAGTCATTCCGCCCGCGTTGCCCAAGGAGATGAGGAGCTCTTTCTCCGCCCCGGCCCGGACTTTCTGGCCGGCCGGGAACAGGCCCCCGACCTTGAAGGCCCCGTCGGCGTAGATCTGGATCCAGGTCTCCTCCTGGAAAGAGATGTCCATGGTCAAACCCTTCCATTCCGCCTGGACGGATCGCGAGGCGGGCTGAGAGGCTGGCGGGGAGACGGGTTGAGCGGGTGGTTTCGAGGCCACCTCGGTCGCGGGCCCGGCCGCCGGCTTCTGGACCGGTGGGGCGACATTCTTTTGAGCCGGCGGGGGTGACGGCTTCCGGGTTTGGGTGAGGGCCGTCGAGACTTTGCTTGGCGGAGCGGCCTTGTGGGGAAGCCGTGATCTCCACAGGAAAAGCAAGGCGATAAGGAGAAGGAAGACACCCGTCCCGACGACAGCCCAGACGATGATCTTGTTTTTCCCCAGGAAAGCGGGCACGGGCCTTTCTTCCGAGGTCCGGCTCCTGGCCGGCTCGTCGAGGACCCCGGCCTCCACGTATTTATGCAGGACCTCGTTTTCGTCGAGCCCGAGGTACTTGGCGTACGTCCGGATGATGCCCTTGATGAAGAATCCGCCCGGCATGGTGTCGAGCCGGTCTTCTTCCAGGGCCGCCAGGTAGCGGCCGACGATCTTGGTGGCGGAGGCCATCTCGTCGAGGGAGATGTTGCGGGATTCCCGTTCCTTCTTGAGCTCCTGACCCAGGGTCGCCATGGACCCAGATTTTAAGACAATCGCTTCGTCCTGTCAACCAACCCATGGGAGGTCGAACTTCCGCGGCTCGCCTAGATCTTGAGGAACTTCGAGACGGAGGTGGCGCTGCCCGTGAAACCGGTGGCCGCCCCGGCGGCCAGGAGGCCCAGCGCCTGCAGCCAGTCCGGATAGCGGAAGCTCAGGAGCTGCTGGAGGGCGCCGAGGGACGACCCGAGATAGAGCGGGAAAAGCTTGATGACGACGAACAGGAGCCCGAGCGAGAGGAGGCTTCCCAGCAGCCCGAGGACGATCCCCTCGAGCCAGAAGGGGATCCGGATGAAAAGGTTCGTCGCCCCGACCAGCCTCAGGATCTCGATCTCGTTCCGCCGGGCCATGACGTTCAGCTTGATGACGTTCGAGATGATGAAAAAAGAGGCCAGGATGAGGATCCCGCCCAGGAAGACCCCGACGGCCCCGGCCAGCCGGCTGAAGCCCTGCATCCTTTCGACCCACTCCTCGTTGAACTGGACGTCGGTGACGCCGGGCCGGCCCTTCATCGTCTGGACGAACCGGACGAGCTCCTCGGCCGAGGACGTCTTGCTCCGGACCCGGGCCTCGATGCTCGGCGGGAAGGGGTTGGCCTTGAGGTTGGCCAGGATGTCCTTGAGCTCCGGAAAGCTCGCCTGGAACTTTTCCATGGCCTCCTCGGGCCGCACGAAGCGGACGCTCTCGATGAAGGCCGGCTGGCCGATGTCCCGGAGCAGGGCCGCGGTCGCCTGCGGGGACGTGCCCCGGTCGAGGAAGAAGGAGATGGTCATGTTGTTCGCCAGGTCGCGGGCCGTGTCGCGGAGATTGTTGGAGAGGGCCAGGAAGGTGCCGGCGATCAGGAAGGAGAGGCAGATGATGGTCACGGAGAAGACGTTCCGGCCGCGGAACTGCCACAAGTTGTTCCCGGTGACCCTCAGGTAGAACTTGATTTTTTCGAAAATCAGCGTCCTTCCTTTCCCACGATCTTGCCCTTCTGGAGAAAGAGGATGTTGTCGCCGAAGTGGCGGATGAGCTCGCGGTCATGGCTGCCGATGATGACCGTCGTCCCCTGCCGGTTGATCTCCTTGAACAGGGTCACGATCTCGAAGGCCAGCTCGGGGTCGAGGTTCCCTGTCGGCTCGTCGGCCAGGATGATCTCCGGGTTGTTGACGATGGCCCGGGCGATGGCCACCCGCTGCTGCTCGCCGTAGGAGAGCCGCCCGGGGAGTTCCCACATCTTCTGGTGGAGGTTGACCTTCTGCAGGGTGGCGAAGACCCGCCGCCGGATCTCCTTCCGGTTGACCCCGATGACCTGGAGGGGGACGGCCACGTTCTCGAAGACCGGCCGGTGGAACATGAGCCGGAAGTCCTGGAAGACGATCCCCATCTGCCGGCGGAGCTTCCAGATCTTGGAGTCGGGGATCTTCAGAGCGTTGACGCCGTCGATGAGGATCTGGCCCTCGGTCGGGAGGATCTCCCGGAAGATGATCTTGAGGAGGGTCGTCTTGCCCGACCCGCTCGGCCCGGTCACGAAATAGAAATCGCCGGCCCGGATCTGGAGGGTGACGTCGGACAGGGCCCAGTAGGGCTTCTGGTACTGCTTCCAGACGTGAAAGAGTTCGATCATGACCTTCGGGTCCTGCGCGCCCGCCGGGCCCGCGTCCGGGCGCTTATTTTTTGATGAACAGGAACATGAACCAGCCGAAGGCCAGGGCGCCGGCCACCATCACGAGGAACAGGACGACGCCATAGCGAATACGGTCCTTCTTTTCCGTGCGGCGGATGAGGGCCATGACGAGGGACACGAAGAAGGAGTAGATGACCATGGAGAGGAGGTGGCTTTCGAGGATCATGGCCTTTTTCCCGTCCCGATGTCGTAGGCGTCCAGGGCGACGAGGAAGTTGAGGAGGCCGGCCCCGGCGATGTAGGCCGTGCCGAATTCGAAGGTCGCCCGCTCGAGCTCTCCCGGCCCCCAGGCGAAGAGCCTGGCCAGTCCGTAGAACAGGCCGTTACCCACGTCGGAGAAGAAGGCCAGGATGGTCAGCGGGTTGTCGGTCTGGAAGGGATAGACCCGTCCGCCCATGGCCAGGCCCATGGCCGTCATGGCCAGGATGGAGCCGAAGAAGAGCAGCGCCCGGACGTATTTTTTCTGAACCGCGTGGCCGAGGCCGGGCACGAGCCAGCCGAGAACCATGAAGACGACAGCTTTGAATTTCATCGGTTTTCCATCTTAAACGAAAATCAAAGAGGAATCAAGACGGAGGCTATTTTTCATCTTTTGACTACTGGCGATGCTCCCTCAGATCCTCAAAGAAAGCCGTAGCAGTGGAGACCTGGAAACCGGGGCTCTCCTCGGAAGGGGACTGTCCCTCTCAATTTTGATAAAATAGCGGCATGCCCGAGTTGCCCGAAGTCGAGACGATCGTCCGGAGCCTGGGGCCCGGCCTCCGCGGCCGGGTGATCGACCGGGCCGAGCTCCTGTTCAAGCCGCTCCTGCGCCGGCGGCCGGGGGGCGGCCTCGCCGGCCTCGCGGGACGCCGGGTCCTCGGGGCGCGGCGTCGCGGGAAGTTGGCACTCCTCGCGTTCGAGGGCGGATGGACTCTGGTCTTCCATCTGAAAATGACGGGCCAGCTCCTTCTCGTGGACGGCCGGGAAGCGCCGGACAAACACACCCGGCTCATCATCAAGTTCCGCGACGGGGGGCCCGAGCTCCGCTTCCGGGACGTCCGCAAGTTCGGCTTTCTTCTCTGCGTTTCCGGTGTCCCGGAGGAATCGTGCCCGGAGCTGTCGTCTCTCGGGCCCGAGCCGCTGGATATCACGCTCGAGGATTTCAGGCGCATTCTTCGGCCGAGAAAAGGACGGATCAAGAGCCTTCTCCTTGACCAGACGGTCATTGCGGGGATCGGCAATATTTACGCGGACGAGATCCTCTTCGATTCCCGGGTCCATCCTGAAACGCCGGCCGCCGCACTGTCGGCCAAGGCCGTCGCCCGCCTTTGGGGATCGACGCGAAAGATCCTGACCTCGGCCGTTGAGGCCAAAGGCTCGAGCCTGAGCGATTATGTCGACGCCGATGGCCAGCCTGGAAGCTTCCAGTTTTTCCACAAGGCCTACGGCCGGGAAGGGGAGAGGTGCGGCCGGTGCGGGGCGTCGATCAGGAGGGTCGTGGTGGGCGGCCGGAGCACTTTCTTTTGCCCGAAGTGCCAGCGGAAGCGGCGGGCCCGCATGCAGGTCGCACAGAAGGTATCCCTCTGAATTGAAAAGGCCGCGGCTTTACGCTATAGTAAGGCCACTTCCTCTGAGTGCCCCTGTAGCTCAGTATGGATAGAGCAATGGATTCCTAATCCATGTGTCGCCTGTTCGAGTCAGGCCAGGGGCACTTCATTTAA
>JBEKBS010000010.1:0-148926 GCA_050015275.1 Candidatus Aminicenantales bacterium
GCTTGATCCTCGCCGTCTTGGCCACGGCCTTCTTCTTGGCCGGCGGCGGTGGCGGTGGAGGCGGAGGCGGAGGCGGCGCCAGGAACGCGCTGTACACCTCCACCTTCGGCAGCTGCCCGGTCGAAAGCAAGGGGATGACGATCAACGTGATGATGAGTGTCGCGTGGACGATCAGGGCGATGGGGAGAGCGATGGCTTTTCTTTGCGTGCCCTTATCGCCCCTGAAAAACGAATCCTTGAAGAGAGAGGGAATTTGGGTTTTCGTGACCTGCTTTTTGACATCCGCCATTGTCCTTACCTCATGCCCGCGATGCTATAAGATAACGCAAGAAACAGTATAAAGTAAAAAAAGCTTTTTGACAAGGGAAAATTTATCTCCGGACGCCTTTTTTTTGCTTGAAGAGCTGGGTCCAGAAAAGAACGACAGGGCAGGACAGGTAGATGGTCGAGTAGACGCCCTCGATCGAGCCGAAGAGCATGATGAAGGCGAAGTCGTTGATGCTCTTTCCGCCGAAGAGGAAAAGGGCCAGGACGGCCAGGAAGACCGTGCCCGTCGTGATGATCGTCCGGCCGAGGCTCTGGTTGATGCTCCGGTTGAGGATGGCCTCGAAAGAGTCCTTCCGCATGCCCTTCAGGTTTTCCCGGACCCGGTCGAAGACGACGACCGTGTCGTTGATGGAATAGCCGACGATCGTCAGGAGCGCGGCGATGATCGGCAGGTTGATCTCGCGGCTGGTGAAGGAATAGACGCTGAGGGCCATCAGCACGTCCTGGGTCAGGGTGACGATGGCCGAAACCCCGTATTCCAGCTTGAACCGGAAACCGATGTAGACGAGCATCCCGATCAGGGACCAGATGACCGCCAGGGTCGCCTTCTTCCGGAGGTCGGCGCCGGCCTGCGGCCCGACCGTCTCCTTGCTGACGACGGTCATCTTCCCAAGGAAGGTCTTGGCCTGGAGTTCCCTGATGACGTCCGGGCCGAGGCCGGGCTGGGAGAGTCCGGAGTAGTCCTCGATGATCCCGCTCCCCGTTGTTTTCGTCGTCCGGTAGTGAATGACGCTCTTGGCGAGCTCCTCGGCCTTGTCATGAAACGACGGCTGGAGAAGAGCCGTCAGGCCCGGGAGGTCGATGCTGTTCAGGTCCTTGAGCCCGCGGGCGGTTTCGGCCTTGCCGTCATCGCCGCGAAGGGCCGCGATGACCTGGTTGCCCAGTTTTTCGTGGGCTTCGATCTCCTGCTGGGCATCCTTGGCGCCGACGACCTGCAAGGTCCGGATCATGTACTCGCGCCGGGGCTGGCCGCTCTCTTGGATGACGCTCTCGCCTAGGCCCGCCCGGTTGAGCTCGGCCCGGATCTCGGGGGTCGTCGTCGGGTTCTTGAAGACGACCCGGATGAGGGTGCCGCCGCCGAAATCGACCCCCATCTTTAGCCCCTTGCCGAAGAAGATATTCAGCGCGCCGGCCAGGATGACCACGCCCGTGAAGGCTAGGGCGTGGAACCTGTATTTCATGAAGTTGATGTTGGGTATTTTGAAGAGTTGCATGGTTAGATACTCAACTTCTGGCTCTTGCTCGTATGGGTGAGGTCAAAGATCAGGTGGGACACGAACACGGCCGTGAACAGGTTGGCGACCAAGCTGATGATGAGGGTCACGGCGTATCCCTTGATCGGGCCCGTTCCGAACTGGAAAAGGAAAATGGCCGAGATGATCGTGGTCATGTGCGAGTCGAAGATCGTCCGGAAGGCCCGGGAGAAGCCCAGGCTGATGGAGTTCAGGACGGTTTTCCCCGTCGCGAATTCCTCCCGGATGCGCTCAAAAACAAGGACGTTGCAATCGACGGCCATGCCGATGCCCAGGATGATCCCCGCGATGCCGGGCAGGGTCAGGGTGCCGCGGAAATAGGCCAGGGACCCGAAGAGGATGATCTGGTTGAAGATCAGGGCGATGATGGCGTTGATGCCCGAGATCTTGTAGTAGATGATCATGAAGGTCATGATCGAGACGAGGGCGACCAGGGCGGCCAGGAGGCCCGCCCGGATCGAGTCCGCGCCGAGCGAAGGCCCGATCGTCCGGTTCTCGAGGGTCTGGATCCCGGCCGGCAGGGCGCCCGCCTTGAGGACGATGACGAGGAGGTCCGCTTTCTCGATCGTGAAGTGTCCCTGGATGATGCCGCTGTCGCTGATGCGGGTGTTGATGTTCGGCGCCGATTGGACCTTCTTGTCCAGGATGATGGCCAGCTGCTTGCCGACGTTCTCTCCGGTCACCTGCTCGAACCGCCGGGCCCCGTCAGGTTTGAGCTGGAACGCCACCGCGGGCTGGTTCCACTCGTCCACGGACCGGCGGACAAGGCGGAGGTCCTTGCCGGTCACGGAGGCCACCTTGCTGACGAGATAGTAACCTCGGGCCTCTGCCGCGGGATCTCCCTTGACGACTTCCATGTCGTCGGGGACCTTGCCGCCATAGTCCTTGAGGAGGGACTCCTCATCCGTCGGGGAGTAGCCCTTGACCAGCTTCCATTCCAGGACGGCGGCCGTCTTGATCAGGCTCTGGACCTGCTCCGGGTTGTCGACCCCGGGGAGCTCGACGATCAGCTGCTCGCGGCCGTAGCGCTGGATGATCGGCTCGGCCACGCCGAACTGGTCGATCCTGTTGCGGATCGTCTCGACAGACTGCTCGACGGCCTGGTCCTTCATCGTCTCCATGGCGGGGGCCTTCATCATGACCGTGGCCGTCCCGGCGCTGAAGGAATAGTCCCAGTCGCGAAGGTACTGCTCGAGCTGGTCCCGGGCCTTGCCTTCTTCGTCCGGGTTGAGGCCCTGGATCGTGAACTTGCCCGGCGTCGAGCGCGTCATCGAGCTGTACGCGATGTTGTTTTTCTTGAAGAGGTCCTGGAGGCGGAGGATTTCCTGGTCTGTTTCCATCGTCACCGCGTCCTGGGTGATGATCTGCATGACCAGGTGGATGCCGCCCTTGAGGTCCAGGCCCAGCTTGATCTTGTCCTGGATCGGCCAGGCGACGATGATCGAACCGACCAGAACGGATAACGTGAGAAGGATCTTCCAGCGGAGTGCTTTCTTCATGTGAGCCCCTTCGCGTTGAAATAGCTGGCGATCAGTCCGTTTTCTCCATCCCCGAGTCCGTCGCCCCGAGGATGACCCCCACGGCGCTCTTGGTGATGTCGATCTTGACGTTGGCCGCGATCTTGAGCTCGATCCGGTCCTTCTGGACGCCCATGACCGTGCCGAAGATCCCGGCCGACGTGACGATCCGGTCGCCCGGCTTCAGGTTCTCGACGAGGTCCATGTGCTTTTTCTGCTTCTTCCGCTGGGGCATGATGATGAGGAGGTAGAAGATCGCGAAAACCAGGACGAAGGGAAGGAGGGCGGCCAGCATATTGGGCCGTTGGGCCTGTCCCGCCGCCACCGGCTGGGCCAGAGAAAAAGAGGTTCCAAAGATCATGTCGTTTCTTCCTTTGTGGTTTCGTTCGAAACTATACTCTTCTTCAAGAAACTGAAGGAGTTAGATTGAATAGCATGACGGATTCTCCGGAAGATGTCAAGATAAAAGTGCAGGTTGTGGATGGTATTGAGGATCGCCGCGCTCATCTCCTGTCGCTCGAATAGGTGGCGCAGGTAGGCCCGGGAGAAATTCCGGCACGTGTAACAGCCGCAGGCCTCGTCGAGCGGCCGGGGGTCCCGGGCGTACTTGACGTTCTTGATGGCGACCCGGCCTCGGCTCGTGAACAGCGTCCCGTTGCGGGCGTTCCGGGTCGGCAGGACGCAGTCGAAGAGATCGACGCCTCTCTCCACGGCTTCGAAGACGTCCTCGATGTATCCCATGCCCATCAGGTAGCGGGGCCGGTCCGCGGGCAGGATGGCGTGGCCCTTCTCCAGGACCTCGAAAAGCCCGGTCTTGGGCTCGCCGATCCCCAGCCCGCCGTAAGCGTAGCCGGAAAAATCCATCTCGACGAGGCTTTCGATGGACCGCCGTCTGAGGTCCCAGTGGATCCCGCCCTGGCTGATCCCCCAGAGGTGCTGCCGGCCGTCATATCGGGCGAAGCGGGAACGGGAGCGCCGCGCCCAAGCCGTCGTCAGCCGGACGGCCTCGGCCATCTTTTCCTCCGAATACGGATAGGGCGGGAAATGGTCCAGGCACATCAGGATGTCGGCCCCCATCCGGACCTGGAGGTCGACGATGTCCTCGGGGGTCAGGGAGATCCTGGTCCCGTCGAGGTGGGAAGCGAACCGGACCCCCTCGTCAGAGATCGTCACCAGGGGGGAGAGGCTGTAGATCTGGAAGCCGCCGCTGTCGGTGAGGATGGGTTTGGGCCAGCCGATGAACGAGTGGAGGCCGCCCATGGCCTCGATCGTCTCGACGCCCGGACGCAGCGAAAGATGGTAGGAGTTGAGGAGGATGATCTGGGCGCCCATGCTCTCGACGAGGCCATGGGTCAGGGCCTTGACCGTCCCCTGGCTCGCCACGGGCATGAAGGCCGGCGTTTCCACCTCGCCGTGGGGCGTTTCGAGGACGCCGGCCCGGGCGGCGGAGGCGGGGTCCTGGGCGGTCGTCCGGAATCTCTGGCTCATGGGGCAAAGCGGAAGTAGATGACGTCGCCGTCCTGGACGACATACTCTTTCCCCTCCAGCCGGATGGCGCCGGCGTCCTTGGCCTGTTGCAGGGAGCCGAGCCTGAAGAGGTCCTTCGAGGCGATGACTTCGGCCCGGATGAACCCTCTCTCGATGTCCGTATGGATGGCGCCGGCGGCCTTGAGGGCTGTTGATCCCGCCCGCACTGTCCAGGCCCGGACTTCATCCTTGCCGACCGTGAAAAAGGAGATCCGGTCGAGGAAAGGGACGGCCTGGTCGTAGAACCGGGCCGAGCTCGGCTCCCGGAGCCCGTATCCCGACATGAACTGGGCCTTCTCTTCGTCATCGAGCTCGGAGATCTCGTTCTCGATCCTGCCGCAGAACGCCATGACCCGCCGGCCCTTCTCGTCGGCTGGGATGAGGTCGCCGGGGGTCGTGACCGAGGCCGAGTCCTTTTCGTCCAGGTTCAGGAAGTGGAGGAGCGGCTTCAGGCTCAGAAAGGCGAAGCTGCGGACGGTCTTCTCGTCCGCGGGGGGGAGCTGGGCGGAACGCAAGCCCCGGCCGGACTCGAGGCGCGGCCGGAGCCTTTCAAGGACCTCTTTCTCCTTCTCGCCTTCCGGGTCCTTCATCTTTTTCAGGTCTTTTTCGAGGCGCTCCAGCCTGCCGTCGACCGCGAGGAGGTCCGCCAGGACGAGCTCCTCCTCCATGAACCGAATGTCCCCGGCGGGGTCGACCCGGCCCTTGGGATGGAGGATCTGGTCGTCATGGAAGGCCCGGACAACATGGACAAGGCCGTCGGCCTTGTGCAGGTGGCCGAGGAGGAGGCTCGTCCTGACCTCTCCGTACGAGATCCCGACGAGGTCGGTCAGGTCCAGGGAGGCCGGGACCTTTTTTTTCTCGGGGTAGAGGGCGGCGATCCGGTCGAGCCGGCCGTCGGGGACGGGCGAGGAGCGGACGTTCGGCTCCCGCTTTCCGTCCTCGTAGGCCCTGACCTCGATGTGGGCCCCGGCCAGGAGGTTGAAGAGCGTCGTCTTGCCCGATTTCGGGTAGCCGAAGAGGGTGATATTCACGGGATTAGTAAAGCCGGAATCGCCCGGGCTGTCAAGGACGCAAAGCCGGGCTGTCGCCTACGAGTTGTTGAGCTCGGGGGGGTTCTCTCTGTCGGATCGCGGGTTTGTCCCGGCGAGCCAAACCCGCCTCGGTTCCGGTCTTCGCTCTCCTCGCCCGTTGGTCGAGGAGCCGTGCCCGGTCCGCCCTTCTGGTAAACATCCGGATCGAGTCTTACACCCTTCTTCTGGGCGGCTCCGGGAACACCCCCTGCGCATTTTCTTTATATCGCTTCAGCCGCCGCCCAACCCATAAGAGAAGCGGAAAGATTCTCCGCGAATGGACTTTTATGTAACGGATGTTGCCGAATTTCGCGTTTTTGATTATAGTAGATGTTTTAAAGGCGGCGCGACATGGAAAAAGAGACAAAGACAAGAGACAAGAGCGTGGTCCGGGAATACTTCGAACTCATCGCCGAGACCGCCGTCTTCGTGTTTTTCGTCATGACCTTCGTTGTCCAAGCCTTCCAGATCCCGACGGGCTCGATGGAGCCGACCCTGCTCGTCGGGGATTTCCTCCTGGTCAACAAGCTGGCCTACACCCGGCCCGTCCTGCCGCTGGAGGGCGCGATCCTTCCCCACAAGACGATCAGCAGGAAAGACATCGTCGTGTTCAAGTACCCAAAAGACCTGACCAAGGATTTCGTCAAGCGGGTCATCGCCCTGGAGGGGGAGAAGGTCGAGATCAAGGACAAGCAGGTCTTCATCAACGACAAGCCGATCGTGGAGCCCTACAAGGTCCACGGCGACAGCCAGGTCTATTCCAAGGGCGACGCCTATCATTATGACGACCTCATCCGTGACAATTACGGGCCCGTCATCGTCCCCCCGGGGAACTGTTTCGTCATGGGCGACAACCGCGACAACAGCCAGGACAGCCGGTACTGGGGCTTCCTGCCACTCGACAACATCAAGGGCAAGCCCTGGGTCATCTACTTTTCCTACACCGCCGAGCGGGACGCCTGGCAGAAGACGAGCCTCCAGGCCCGGCTGAGGAAGGTCATCAGCTTCATTCCCAAGGCCCGCTGGGGCCGCTTTTTCAAGATCATCAACTGAAGGCCCCTGCCGGTCCGGCCCGGTTGACCGGGTTCCCGGAAACGATTAAGATGAGAAAAGCGAAGCCATGGACCATCCCCGCCCCGCGCTCCTGACCGGATCCGCGGCAGGTTGCCGTTGACCACCGAAGCCCTGGACACCGTCGAAGGGACCGTCGACCAGATCGTTTTCTACAATCCCGAAAACGGCTACACCGTTTGCCGCTTCATCGTCGAGAGCGGCGACGCCCTGACCATCGTCGGCTCCTTCCCCCCGCTTTCTCCGGGGGAGATGCTCAAGGTCAAGGGCCGGTGGGAGCTCAATCCCCGATTCGGCCGGCAGTTCAAGGTCGAGAATTTCACCCTGACCCTTCCCGCCTCGGCCAGGGGGATCGAGAAATTCCTGGCTTCCGGGCTCGTCCGGGGCATCGGGCCGGTGCTCGCCGCGAGGATCGTGGCCCAGTTCGGCGCGGGGACGATCGACATCCTGACCAAGGGCCCGGAGCGCCTGAAGGACGTCGAGGGCGTCGGTACGGTCAAGCTCCGGGAGATCAAGAGGTCCTGGGCCGAGCATCAGGACATCCGGGGCCTGATCATCTTCCTCCAGGAGCACGGCGTCTCGACCAACCTGGCCACCAAGATCTACCGCCAGTACGGGGACCGGTCGTTCACGGTCCTGAAGAAGAACCCCTACCAGCTCTGTCTCGACATCTGGGGGATCGGGTTCAAGACGGCCGACCAGATTGCCCTCAAGCTCGGGATGGACCCCGGCTCGATCGAGCGGGTCAAGGCCTATATCCTTTATATACTCGAAAAGGACAACGAGCAGGGGCACGTCTTCTCCTTCGTTTCCGAGGTCCGCGGAAAATGCGTCGCGGACCTTGAGGTCGAAGCTGACAAAGCGGAGCAGGCCCTGGAGGGGCTTCTCCAGGACAAGAGGGTCGTCCGGGAAGAACTTGGCGCCGACGCCGCCCTCTATCTTCCTTTTTATTACCAGGCCCAGGAAGAAGTGGCCCGGGCCATCCACAAGCTCGCGGGCTTTCCCTGCCAACCTCCGGATTTCGAGCTCGGCCTGGCCATCGCGGCCACGGAAAAGGACCTCGGCCTGGCTTTTTCGGCCCTCCAGAAGAAGGCCATCCGGGAGAGTTTCGAGAAAAAGATCCTCGTCATCACGGGCGGGCCGGGCACAGGAAAGACGACCATCATCCGGGCCGTCGTCGACATCTTCCGGAAATGGGGCCGGGAAGCGCTCCTGGCGGCGCCCACCGGACGGGCGGCCAAGCGACTGGCCGAGACGACCGGCCGCGACGCCCGGACCATCCATCGCGTCCTCGAATTCCAGCCGAAGAAGGGGACGTTCAAGAGGAACGAGCGGAACCCGCTCCGCGGCGAAGCCCTGATCGTCGACGAGATGTCGATGGTCGACCTGCCGTTGATGTACCACCTCCTCAAGGCGGTCCCCGCCCCGATGAGACTCATCCTTGTCGGCGACAAGGACCAGCTGCCTTCGGTCGGGCCGGGGACCCTCCTCCGGGACATCATCGAGTCGGGGACCGTGGACGTCGTCCGGCTCGAAGAGATCTTCCGGCAGGAAAAAGAGAGCTACATCGTCCTCAACGCCCATCGCGTCAACCAGGGCCAGCCCCTCGTCTTCCCGCCGCGGGAGGACGAGGCCGCCGACTTTTTCTTCGTCCGGAAGGACGACGAGAAGAAGGCCTTCGACACGATCATGAAGCTCTGCTCCTGGAGCGTGCCCCGGAAGCTCGGGCTGAGCCCCCGCTCGCCGCAGATCCAGGTCATCAGTCCCATGTACAAGGGCCTCGTGGGGGTGGACAACCTGAACCAGGAGCTCCAGAAGCGGCTCAACCCCAAGGGCGAAGGCCTCAAGACCGGGCTCCGCGAGTACCGGACCGGCGACAAAGTCATGCAGCTCAGGAACGATTATGAGAAGGACGTCTCCAACGGGGATATCGGGACGATCCTCCACGTGGATAAGGCGAAATTCCGCCTCTTCGTGGACTATGACGGCCGGACCGTAAGCTACGAGAAGGACGAGATCAACGATATCACCCTGGCCTACGCCGTTTCCGTCCACAAGGCCCAGGGCAGCGAGTACCAGGCGGTGATCATGCCGCTCATGACCCAGCACTTCATCATGCTCCAGAGGAACCTCTTTTACACGGCGCTGACCAGGGCCAAGAGGCTGAGCATCATCGTCGGCTCCTTCAAGGCCCTCTACATCGCGATCAAGAACGACAAGCCCGTCAAGAGGAACAGCCTGGTCAAGGAAAAGCTGATGCGCATCGGCGGGGGAGAGGGACGGCCCTGAGGGTCCGTCCGGAGCTTCTCCGCTTGTTTGACAGCCCGGGGAAATTCAATATAATGAGCACGTCTTCGCCGTCTCGAAGACTTCAACGCCGGGAGGACAAGAGAGGAATGGCCGAGCGCCGTTGGGAGAGCGTGAACGATATCATCGCGTTCGCCATGGGGCGGGAGATCGAGGCGGCCGAAGGCTACGCTCGCATGGCCGGGATGGCGACGATGCCCGGCCTGCGGGACCTTCTCCTCGAGCTCAAGGGGGAAGAAGAGAACCACTGCAGGCTCCTGGAGAACCTGGCCGCCGCCCCGCTCGAAGCGACCGCCGCTCCTTCTTCGGATGATATGGGCCTCACCGACGCTCTGCCAGATGAGCCCCCGGCCGCCGACATGACGCTTCAGGACCTTCTCATTTTCGCCGCCCGGAAAGAGAAGAAGGCCGAGGAGCTGTATGCCGGCCTGGCCCGGAGTCCGGAGTTCGCCGGGGCCCGGAAGATCTTCGAGTTCCTGGCCGGCCAGGAACGGGTCCACAAGCTCAAACTCGAAGCCGAGTATGAAAAGCGCATCCTGAGCGAGGACTGAAACGAGGAGGACGACATGGAAAAATGGGAATGCCAGGCCTGTGGGTATATTTATGACCCGGCCCTGGGCGATCCGGACAACGGGATCCCCGCCGGGACGAGCTTCGAGGACCTTCCGGAGGCCTGGACCTGCCCCCAGTGCGGAGTGGGTAAAGAGTTTTTCCAGAAAGTCTCCTAGTCGCGCCGTCAGGGAGGCGCTTCGCCCATGAGAGCCGTGATCGTCGGGAACGGGCTGGCCGGCACCATGGCCGCCAAGACGCTCCGGGAGCTCGACGACAAGGTCGAAATCGAGATTTTCGGGGAGGAAAGATACCCTTACTATCCCCGGCCCAACCTGATCGAGTTTATCGCCGGCCGGCTTCCCCTCGACCGGCTTTTTGCCTTCCCCCCGGATTGGAATTCCCGGCAGCGGATCGAGGTCCACTCCGGCCAGAGGATCGAACGCATCCGGCCGTCCGAAAAAATGATCGAGACCGCGGGAGGCCGCGCGGTCCCCTATGATGTCCTTCTCCTCGCGAACGGGTCCCGGGCCGCCGTCCCGCCGCTTCCCGGCAGCGGCCAGAAGGGGGTCTTCGTTCTTCGGACCCTCGACGACGCCCTGGCCATTCTGGAATACATGAAGGGTCATCCCCGGGTGGCCGTCCTCGGCGGGGGCCTCTTGGGTCTCGAGATCGCCCGGGCCCTGAGGACGGCGGGGGCGAAGGTCGGGGTCGTCGAGTTCTTCGACCGGCTTCTGCCGCGCCAGCTGGATTCCACCGGTGCGGGAATCCTCAAGGGGGAGCTCGAGAAGATGGGGATCGAGGTCCGGCTCGGAACGGTCACGGAGGAGATCCTGGGCGACGGGGAGGCGAAGGGGCTGCGGTTCCAGGGCGGCGGAGTGATGGAGGCCGACATGGTGGTCATCGCCGCCGGGGTCAGGCCGGAGACCGGCCCGGCCCGGGAGGCGGGTCTGGCCGTCAACCGTGGCATCCTGGCCGACGACCGCCTCCGCTCGAGCGCCGAAGGCATTTTCGTCGCCGGCGACGCCGCCGAGCACGGGGGCAACGTCTATGGCATCATCCCGGCCTCTTTCGAGCAGTCCCGGACGGCCGCCTACAATATGCTGGGGATCGATAAGCCTTATTCCGGGACCGTGCGCTCGGCGACGCTCAAGGTCGCCGGGCTCTCCGTGACGTCCGTCGGCCTCGCCATTCCCGATGAAGGCGGCTACGAAGTCCTGGCCCGCTCCGTCCCCGAAGCCGGCCTGTACAAGAAACTCGTCATCAAGGACGGCCTCCTGGTCGGGGCCATCTGGATGGGGACGAAGCGGGGCGTCGCGGAGATCAGCCGGCTCGTCGCCCTGAAAAAGAACGTGGACCGCTGGAAGGAGGGCCTCCTGGAGGACGCGTTCGACTGGAGCGGAGTCTAAGAACCATGAAAAACAAGCTGTTGCCCTATGTCCTTTCCTTCGGCCTCCTCATGTCCGGGGCCGCTCCTCTCAGGGGGGGGATCACCGCCACATATGGGGGCTATTTTGCTCTTGAATTCCTCAAGGGCCAGTCCCAAAGCGGTTACGCCCAGGGGTCCATCCAGAACATCCAAGCTGGGCTCATGGCCTCCGGCGCCGTCTCGTCGAAATTCCAATTTACCTTGGAGGTCCGGTCGAGGACCGAATCGCTGTTCGAGATCGAGCAGGCTTGGGTCGGCTTCGTGCCCTCGCAGGTCATCAGCGTCAAGGCGGGAATGTACCTCGTTCCCTTCGGGATCTGGAACCGCGCCAGCAGGCCTTATGAGACGCTTCTCATCGGGACCCCTCTCAACCTGGAGTACCTTTACCCGGCCAGCTGGCGGGACCTGGGGGTCCTCGTCGAAGGCAAGATCGGGATCCTGGACTATTCCGCGTATATCGGGAACGGGCTCAAGGAAGCGGACAGCCTGCAGGATGGTCAGCAGTTTTCCGACAACAATAAGGACAAGGGAAAGGGCGGTCGCCTGGGACTCCAATTCAACAATGGGCTCGAGGCCGCCATTTCCTACTATACGGGGAAGTATGACGACCTCGATGAACGCAGCCTCACCCTCGAGGGCGCAGACTTCTCTTGGGTGGCGGACCAGTGGGAGGTCAAGGCCGAGGTCACCCGGGCCCTCATCGACAACCCGGAACCGTTCGCCAACGGAAAGTCCGAGGGTTATTCCGTATGGATGGTCATGAAGTTCGCCACCTTCCAACCTGTGGGGAGCTTCCAGAAGGTCAAAGTCGACGATCCCTACCACGGGGGGGGCACCTTGATCGACCGGAGCCGCTGGACGCTCGGCTGTCGGGTGGTCCTCGGCCCGAAGCTGTTCCTCAAGGCCGAATACGAATGGAACCAGGAGACCCCGAATATCAAGGACAATCTGTTCCGGGTCCAGGCGGCCCTCGGCTTCTGAGCCTTGAGTCGACCGCCCGAATCTGATACAATCCCCGGGCCCAACCGTGCCCGGACCCGGCCCGGAAATATTCACTGACAAAGGATGAGGAATGGCCAATCTGCTCGTTCTCGGCACCCAGTGGGGGGATGAAGGCAAGGGCAAGATCGTCGACCTGCTGACCCCCGCTTTCGACGTCGTCGCCCGCTACCAGGGCGGCCATAACGCCGGGCACACCGTCCATGTCCGCGGGAAAAAGATCGTCCTCCACCTCATCCCTTCCGGAATCCTCCATCCCGGAAAGTTCTGCTTCATCGGGAACGGCCTCGTCGTTTCCCCGGCGGCGTTCCTGAAAGAGATCTCCGAGCTCCAAGCCCTGGGGGTCCGGGTGGACCCGTCCCTGCTCGCGGTCAGCCGGAACGCCCACCTCATCATGCCGTGGCACCCGCTTCTCGAGAGGGTCAGCGAGGAGAGCCGGGGCGAGAGGAAGATCGGAACGACCTGCCGGGGGATCGGCCCCGCCTACGAGGACAAGGCCGCGCGGTGGGGCGTCCGGGCGGGAGACCTCCTGGACCCGCAGGTCCTCCGGGACAGGATCTTCGAGAACGTGGCCGCCAAGAACCGGATCTTCCAGGCCTATGGGCTCCCGGCCCTCGAGGCGCAGCCCATCCTGGAGGAATATCTGGCCTGGGGCGAAAAGATGGCTCCCTACATCCGCGACGTTTCCGACCTCCTTCACGGCCTGATGAATGCGGGCAAGAACGTGCTTTTCGAGGGCGCCCAGGGGGCCCTTCTCGACATCGACCACGGGACCTACCCCTATGTCACGTCGTCCAACTCAACGGCCGGCGGGGCCTGCACGGGGCTGGGCGTGGGCCCCAAGGCGGTCCATTCCGTCCTCGGCATCACCAAGGCCTATTCGACCCGGGTCGGCGGCGGGCCTTTCCCGACCGAGCTCCTCGACGAGCGCGGGAAGAGGATCGCGGCCCGCGGCGATGAGTTCGGCGCGACGACGGGCCGTCCCCGTCGCTGCGGCTGGTTCGACGCCGTCGCCGTCCGTTACTCGTGCCGGATCAACGGGGTCGACAGGATCGCCCTGACCAAGCCCGACGTCCTGGATGGGTTCGGTGAGTTGCTCGTCTGCACGGGTTATCGTTACGGGAGCGAGGTCCTCAAGAACTTTCCCTCGGAGCCCTGGATCCTCGAGAAGGTGATACCCGTTTACCGGACGCTCCCGGGCTGGCAGGATTCCGTCCACGGGGCCTCGGACGCCGCGGGCTTACCGCGGTGTTTCAAGGAATATGTGAGCCTCGTCGAGGACCTCGTCGAGACCCGCGTCGCCATCATCTCCACGGGCGTCGAGCGGGGGGAGACGATCCTTCTCGCCGGCGAGCTCGAAGGCGTCGTCGACCTCCGGAAGCTCCCGGAGGCACCGCCGCTTTGAGGAGGGCCGGGATGGGTGGAAGGTTCCTGCAACAGGTCGAGGTCAGCCGGGCGGCTCTCGTCCATAACATCGGCGAGTTCCGCCGCATCATCGGCCCCCGGCGGAAGTTCATGGCCGTTGTCAAGGCGAACGCCTACGGCCACGGCCTACGAGAGGTCGCCGGGGTCGCCCTCGAGAATGGCGTCGACTGGCTCGGCGTCAATTCCGTGGAGGAGGGGGCCGCGCTCCGCGACGCCGGCTTCGCCTGCCCGATCCTCATCCTGGGCTACGTTCCTCTCGGCGCGCTGGAGGAAGCCGTGGCCCGCGACCTGAGGCTCATCGTCTACAACCGTCAGACGGTCGAGCGGCTGGCGGCCGTCGCGCGCCGGCAGGGGACGGCGGCCACCGTTCACGTCAAGGTGGAGACGGGCACCCGCCGCCAGGGCGTGGAGGTCAAGGACATCTGGCCGTTCGTCCGCAACATCCGCCGGCATGAAGAGCTCGTCCTGGAAGGGCTGTCGTCGCACTTCGCCAACATCGAGGACACGACCAAGCACGACTACCCGCGGCTCCAGCTCGAGGCCTTCCGGGCCGCCGTCCGGACGGTCCAGGCCCACGCCGTGCGCGTCCCGGTCAAGCACATGTCGTGTACGGCCTCGACCATCCTCTTCCCGGAGACCGACTTCAGCATGGCCCGGGTCGGGATCGGCCTCTACGGCCACTGGCCGTCCAAGGAAACCTACCTGTCCTGCCTCCAGAAAAAGAGGGAGCCGCTCTTGCTCAAACCCGTCCTCTCATGGAGAGCCCGGATCGCCCAGGTCAAGAAGATCGGTCCCGACTTCTGCGTCGGGTACGGCTGCACGTACAAAACGACGCGGCCGACCGTCCTGGCCGTGGTCCCCGTCGGTTACTTCGACGGCTACGACCGCGGCCTCTCCAACACGGCCCACGTCCTCGTCCGGGGGCGGCGGGCGCCGGTGCGGGGCCGGGTGGCCATGGATTTCTTCATGGCCGATGTCACGGACATCCCGGGCGTGAGTCTCGAGGACGAGGTGACGCTCATCGGCGCCGACGGGAAGGAGAGGATCACGGCCGACGACCTGGCCGGCTTCGCCGGGACGATCAGCTACGAGATCCTGGCCCGGATCAACCCGCTCGTCCCCCGCGTCATCGTCTGAAGTCTCCTGCATCATTGAAGAGATGGGTCCTCTCCCGGTGCGCTTGTTTTCAGTGCCTCGGGGATGGCCTTCACTCCAGATCGCGGTTTTTCACGCCGTTCCCTCGGCGTCCGTTCTCGGCGTCTGCGGAACTCGCTCAGCGATCTACGGTCTGGTCGTTCAACGCGGTTCTTGCTCAAACATCCTCGCCGCCCTCCAAGGAGGGAACGCGCCCTTTTATCACGTTCCGGCCCTTCCCCTCGGCCTTTTCCTTGGGCGCGAGCAAGAGGGTTATGACAGTGCCACTCATCATTATTCCGACGGAGCGGCTTCGATTCCGCGGATTTCTGTGTTAAAATATTTTCACGGAGGTTGATACAATGGCCATTAAACCGGCGGACAAGCCCGATCCGCTTCTCGACCTGGACGCGGGAACGATGAGCCGGGAGCTCATCAATCTCGTGCTGATCCATCTTCCCGTTGACGTTTCCTTCGTCGACGACGAGGACACCGTCCGCTATTATTCGGCGAAAAAGGACAGGATCTTCCCCCGGTCGCCGGGCGTCATCGGGCGCAAGGTCCAGAACTGCCATCCGGCCAAGAGCATCGACGTCGTCGACAAGATCCTCAAGGCCTTCAAGGCCGGGACGCGGGACACGGCCGAATTCTGGATCGAGACGGGCGGGAAGTTTGTCCATATCCGCTATTTTGCCGTCCGGGACGCCCAGCGGCGTTACCGGGGGTGTCTCGAAGTCAGCCAGGATGTCACGCGCATCCGGGCCCTCGCGGGGCAGAAGTGTCTGCTGGACTGGGAATAAGGGCGTCACGAATATCCGAAGGAGGTCCGACATGGCCGTGAAAAAAGCCAAAGCCAGGAAGGGCGAGGCCTACGAATGCGGCGTCTGCGGCTACCGCGTCGTCATCGACGAGGCCTGCGGTTGCGCAGAAGAGCACGTCTTCGTCTGCTGCGACAAGCCGATGAAGAAGGCCGCAGCCAGGAAGCCGGCCCGGAAAAAATAGGCCCTTCGGCCTGGCCGGCGAGCCTTCGCCCACGCCAATCTCTACTAAATCTATAAGAATACTTGAGTTTTGGGGGAAAGGCGTGTATCATGAGAGGGTACGGGCGATAGAGCCCTGGATTATCGTCCGGGAAAGGCTTAATATAAATAGATGTCCCCCAAGGAGACCGGAATGAAAGAGAAAGTCGAACAGGCTTTGAACAAGATCCGCCCCGCCCTTCAGGGCGATGGCGGAGACGTGGAGCTTGTCGAAGTCGGCGCGGACGGGATCGTCCGGGTCCGGCTCAAAGGCGCTTGCGGCGGCTGCCCCATGTCCCAGATGACGCTCAAGATGGGGATCGAGCGGATCCTGAAGAAAGAGGTCCCCGAGGTCAAGAGCGTCGAGGCCGTCTGAGCTTCCGGGCGGGACGGGAACGGCCGGAGATGGATCCCTCATGAGGAAAGCGTATTTCGACCACATCGCGGCGACGCCTCTCCATCCGGAGGCCCTCCAGGCCATGCTCCCATACCTCGGTGAAGTTTACGGCAACCCCCAAAGCCTCCATTCCGCCGGACAGCAGGCCCAGGCGGCCGTCGACGCGGCCAGGGAAGAGGTAGCCGGCCTGATCGGGTCCGGACTGGAGGAGGTCTATTTCACCGCCAGCGGCAGCGAAGCGAACAACCTCGCGGTCAAGGGCCTCGCCCAGGCCTATCAGGCCAAGGGAAAGCATATCGTCGTTTCGGCGATCGAGCATCAGTCCGTCCTCAACCCGGTCAAGAGCCTGGAGAAGCTCGGGTTCTCCTCGACGGCGGTCCCCGTGGACGGCACCGGACTCGTCGACCCGGCCGAGGTCGAAAAGTCGCTCAGGAAGGACACCATCCTCGTTTCGGTCATGACGGCCAACAGCGAGGTCGGGACCGTCGAGCCTGTGGCCGAGATCGCCCGGGTCTGCCGGGCCCGGAACGTCCTTTTCCATACGGACGCGGTGGCCGCCGCCGGGTCGATCCCCCTCAATGTCCGGGACTTGGACGTCGACGCCCTCAGCCTGGCCGGGGACCAGTTTTACGGTCCCAAGGGCTCGGGCGCTCTGTTCCTGAAAAAGGGGACGCGGATCGTGCCCCTCGTCGAGGGCGGGATCCAGGAGGGCGGCCGGCGGGCCGGAACGGAGAACGTGGCCGCGATCGTGGGCCTGGGAAAGGCCGCTGCGATCGCCCGCGCCGGGATGGAAGCCCGGGCGGCCCGGGCCATCCCCCTCCGCGACCTCCTCATCGAGGAGCTCGTCCGCCGGGTCGATCACGTCATCCTCACCGGCCACCGGACCCGGCGCCTGCCCCACCATGCCAGCTTTTGCGTCGAGTTCGTCGAGGGCGAGGGGATGCTCCTGTTCCTCGACATGCAGGGCATTTCGGCTAGCAGCGGTTCGGCCTGCACCTCCAAGGCCCTCAAGGCTTCGCACGTCCTCCTGGCGATGGGCCTGGACCATGCCCTGGCCCAGGGGTCGCTCGTGTTCAGCATGATCGACGGCACGGGGCGCGAGGACGTCGAATACCTTCTCGACGCATTCCCCCCCGTGATCGAACGGCTGAGGAAGATGTCGCCCCTCTATACGCAGTATCTCAAGGAGAAAACCGATGCTATACAGCGATAAGGTCATGGACCATTTCCAGAACCCCCGCAACGTCGGGGTCATCGCGGACGCCGACGGTGTCGGCCAGGTCGGGAACCCCGTCTGCGGCGATATGATGACGTTCTACATCAAGGTCAAGGGCGACCGCCTGGAGGACGTCAAGTTCCAGACGTTCGGCTGCGGGGCGGCCATCGCCGTTTCCAGCATGGTCAGCGAAATGGCCAAGGGCAGGACCCTGGACGAGGCCATGAAGATCACGAACAGTCTCGTGGCCGAGGAGCTCGGCGGCCTGCCCAAGAACAAGCTCCACTGCTCGAACCTGGGCGCCGACGCCCTCCACGCGGCCATCGAAAACTTCAAGGACAGGCAGAGGTCCGGGGAGAAGGGCGCGTCCATGGCCGTGGATTCCCACGAGCACGCCGAAGGTTGCGCCTGCCCCTATTGCGAGGGGGCCCTGGAAGAGGGGGAGAAGGAGTTCTGCAAGGCCTGCCAGATCGAGCTCGAGGAGTGCCCGTCCTGCGGGGGCATCACGAAAAAGGGCGCCGCCACCTGCATCCAGTGCGGGAAGCCGCTGGCGGGCTGAAGGCTGTACCCGCGGGACGGACGGAGGGGAGGGACGTGGACCAGGCTGAGATCCTCGGCCGCATCGACGGGTTGAAGAAGCGGACGAACGCCGTCATCCTCGCCCACAACTACCAGCTCCCGGAGGTCCAGGACGCGGCCGACTTCACCGGCGATTCCCTGGAGCTGAGCCGCAAGGCCGCCGCCCTCGACGCGGCGGTCATCGTCTTCTGCGGGGTCCATTTCATGGCCGAGACGGCGGCCATCCTTTCGCCCGGGAAAAAGGTCCTGCTCCCGGAGCCCGGGGCCGGCTGCCCGATGGCGAACATGATCACCGGCCGGGAGCTTCGGATGTGGAAGGAGAAGTACCCCGGACGCAAGGTCGTCTGCTACGTCAACACAAGCGCCGAGGTCAAGGCGGAGAGCGACATTTGCTGCACCTCGTCCAACGCGATCGCCGTGGTCAACTGGCTGGGCGAGGACGAAGTCCTGTTCGTCCCGGACAAGAACCTCGCCGCCTACGTCGCCCGCGAGACGGGCAAGCGGATCATCGCCTGGGACGGATATTGTTTTGTCCATCACAGGTTCCGGCCCGGGGACATCAGCGCCGCAAAGGCCCGACATCCCGGGGCGGAGGTCTGGGTCCACCCGGAATGTGCCCTCGACGTCATCGACCTCGCCGACAAAGTCCTGTCGACGGGAAAGATGGTCACCGAGGCCCGGGCCACGAAGGCCCGGGAGGTCATCATCGGCACCGAAAAGGGGATCATTCACCGGCTGGGAAAGGAGAACCCGGCCGTCCGGTTCATCCCCGCCCGTGATTCGGCCCTCTGTGTCAATATGAAAATGACGACCCTCGAGAAAGTCCTGGCCGCGCTCGAGGGAAAAGTGCCTCCCGTCACGGTCCCGCCGGCGATCGCCGACAGGGCCCGGGGGGCCATCCAGGCCATGATCAAAATCTCATAAAGGAGTTTCTGCATGAAAAAGATGACCGAGGAGAACGTCAAGGCCGCCCTCGCAGGCGAGAGCCAGGCCCATATCAAGTATCTGGCCTTCGCCGAGAAGGCCGCGGCGGAGAAGCTGCCCAATGTGGCCCGGATCTTCAAGGCCAACGCCTACGCCGAACAGGTCCATGCCACGAACCACCTCAAGACCCTTTCCGGGATCGGCAGCACCAGGGAGAACCTCGTGGCCGCCGCCGGCGGGGAAAACTTCGAGGCCGAGGAGATGTACCCCGCCTACATCGCCGTGGCCCGGGCCCAGGGGGAAAAAACGGCCGACTTCAATTTCAATGCGGCCCTCCAGGCCGAGATCGTCCACCGCGGGATCTATCAGGCGGCGGGCAAGGCCGTCGAGTCCGGGAAGGACGCCGCGGCGAAGCCCATCCATGTGTGCTCGATGTGCGGCTTCACCATGGAAGGCGAGGCCCCGGACAAGTGCCCGGTCTGCGGGGCGCCCCGGGACAAGTTCGTCGCCTTCTGAGGCCCCCATGGCCATCGACCGCAAACTGAAGCCTTGGGAGATCCTCAGCGTCGGCATCCGCTCCGAAGTCGACGCCGTCTCGTTCTACACGCGGCTCCAGGGCCGGGTCAAGAACGTCATCCTCATCCAGAAACTTAAGTTCCTGGCCCTCGAAGAGGAACACCATAGGAAGATCCTCGAGAGGCTCATCGGCCAGCGCTTCCCGGAGAAGACCGTGGGAGCGCCCGAATCCTCCCTGATGCCCCCGATCGCCGCATCGGTCGGCGAGCAGGCCTCGGTCCTCGACCTCTTCCTGGCCGCCCTCAAGGCCGAAGAGACGGCTGAGAGCTTTTATCAGGAGGCCGGCGGGTTGGCGGAGGATGAGGGGAGCAGGAAGATGCTGGCCTACCTCAGCCGGGTGGAGAGGAGCCACCAGGCCATGATCCGCTCCGAGATCGATCTTCTCGAAAAATTCCCCGATTACTATAACGTCGAGGACTTCCATGTCGGCGAAGACCTCTTCCACGTCGGGCCCTGACCTGGACTCAGGCGGCCCCCGGGCATCCGCGGCCCCGCCGGCTCGTCCCGGGGAGGGGTGGATGCCTGGGAAGGAGGGATGATGAAATACAGTTGGCGCATCGGACGGATTTTCGGCATCGACATCAAGATCGATTCGAGCTGGATCGTCATTTTTGTCCTTTTCAGCTGGATGCTGGCAGGGAGCTATTTTCCGAGTTCGCACCCCCACTGGTCATTCGCCCTGAAGTGGGCCATGGGATTCCTCACCAGCCTTTTTGTCTTCGCTTCCGTCCTCGTTCACGAGCTGACGCACTCTCTCGTTGCCATCAAACAGGGGGAGGAGGTCAGGAGCATCACCCTCTTCATCCTTGGCGGCGTGGCCCAGATCAGCGAAGAACCCAACGAACCGCTGAAGGAGTTCTCGATGGCGATCGTCGGGCCTCTGTCGAGCTTCTTCCTCGGTGTTATCTTTTTGCTCATTTCCCTCCTGCTGCCGGCCGGCGCCGAGCCGTTCCGTGCCTCCGCCTCCTATCTGGCGATGGTCAATTTCACCCTCGGCGCTTTTAACCTTCTGCCGGGCTTTCCCATGGACGGGGGACGGGTTTTCCGTTCCATCGTCTGGAAGGTCACGGGAGACCTCAAGAAGGCGACACGCATTGCATCCCTGGCCGGCGACGGGATCGCCTACCTCATGATCCTCGTCGGCGTCCTCCAATTCCTGAACATCCCCCAGCTTCTGGGCTTCCCCCAGTTCCTGGGGGGTAGCGTAGGCGGGTTATGGCTCGTTCTTATCGGCTGGTTCCTCCACAGCGCGGCGACGCGCGGTTACAGCCAGGTCATGATCAAGTCCGCCCTGGAGGGCCTGAAGGCCCGGGACCTGATGAATACGGACTTCGAAACCGTGCCCGCCGGGCTGCCCGTCCAGACCCTCGTCGACGACTACATCCTGAAAAAAAAGGAGCGCGTCTTTCTGGTGACCGTGGGTCAGGACCTGAAGGGGATCGTCTGCCTGGAGGACGTCAAGGCCTTGGCCCGCGGGGAATGGCCAAGCTCTCCCGTTTCGGACATCATGACACCGAAGGACAAGCTCCAATCCGTGTCCCTTGACGCCGACGGCAACCAGATCCTCGCGACACTCGCGTCCAGGGATCTCCACCAGGTCCCCGTGATGGACGGCGACAGAGTCGCGGGGGTCATCTGCCGGAGCGACATCCTCAAGATCCTTCAGGTCCGGTCCGATCTCGGCATTTGAGAAAGCGGGAGGGACGACATGGACAAAGAAGCGACGCGCGTCCGGGAGATCATCCGCCTCCTAAGGAAACACTATCCCGGGAGCCGGACCGCCCTCGAATTCCGGAGCCCGTTCGAGATCCTGGTCGCGACCATCCTGGCCGCGCAGTGTACGGACGAGCGGGTCAACATGGTCACCCCGGGCCTTTTCCGGAAATACCCGACGCCCGCCCATTTCGCCCGGGCCGCCCGGGCCGAGCTCGAACAGGAGATCCGGTCGACGGGGTTTTTCCGGAATAAAGCGAAAAGCCTCGTCGGGGCTTCGCAGAGGATCGTCGAGGAATTCGGGGGGACGGTGCCCGACTCGATGGAGAGGCTCATCACCCTGCCGGGCGTGGCCCGGAAGACGGCCAACATCGTCCTCTCGGCGGGATACGGCAGGGCCGAGGGGATCGCCGTCGATACCCATGCCCGCCGCCTTTCTCAGAGACTGGGACTGAGCCGGGAGATTGACCCGGACAAGATCGAGCGCGACCTCCTGGCGATCATCCCCAGGAAGGACTGGCTGGATTTCAACTCCCTGCTCGTCGACCACGGCCGGGCCCTTTGCCAGGCCCGGAAGCCGAGGTGCCCGGAATGCTTCCTCCGGCGGCTGTGCCCGTCGGCGGCCGGTTTTTTCCCCGGCCTGAAGGACTCATGATCAAGGACGCCATGCTTTGGGCCCCGCTCGAGGGCGGCAAGGTCGCCTGCGCCCTGTGCAGCCACCGCTGCGTCATCGCCCCTTCAAAGGCCGGCATCTGCGCCGTCCGCGAGAACCGCGAAGGGAAGCTCGTGACTCTCGTCTACGGCGAGGTCATCGCGGCCCATGTCGACCCCATCGAGAAGAAGCCGCTCTTCCATTTTTATCCCGGGTCGAAAGCGCTCTCCATCGCGACGGCCGGCTGCAACTTCCGGTGCGCGTTCTGCCAGAACTGGGAGATCTCCCAGGCGCCCCGGAGAAAGGACGGAGGCATCGGAGGCCACAAGCTGTCCCCCCAGGAGATCGTCCGCGAGGCCCTGGCCCAGGATTGCCGGAGCATCTCGTACACGTACACGGAGCCCACGATCTTCTTTGAATACGCTTTCGATACGGCGAGGCTGGCGAAGGAGGCCGGGCTGGCCAACAATTTCGTGACCAACGGCTACATGACGGGAGAGGCCCTGACAGCCATCCGGCCGTATCTCGACGCGGCCAACGTGGACCTCAAGGCGTTCAAGGACGAAACGTACAAGAAGGTTTGCGGGGCCAGGCTCGAACCCGTCCTCGGCTCGATCCGTCGGATGAGGGAAATGGGCATCTGGGTCGAGGTCACGACCCTGGTCGTTCCCGGGCTGAACGACGGGGCCGAGGAGCTCACGGCGATCGCCCGGTTCATCGCCGGGGTCGACCCCGAGATCCCCTGGCACATCAGCCGCTTCCATCCGGACTTCGAGTATACCGACGCCCCCCCGACGCCGGCGAAGACCCTGCGCCTGGCCGCTGAGATCGGGAACAGAGAGGGACTCCGCTACATTTATATCGGGAACATGCCCGGCGAGTCCGAGGACACCTGCTGCCCGACCTGCGGCCACGCCCTCATCAGGCGCCAGGGGTTCTTTGTCGCCGAGAACCGGATGGCCGGGAACGCGTGCCCCTTCTGCGCCGGCCAGATCGCGGGCGTTTTCAGCTGAGCCGCGTCGGAATTCCGGGCGTTCCGCCCTTTTCGCCGGCCTGAAAATGGAATAAACTGATCGTGATGACCGGTTGACGCACGTCAGAGGGGTGGCATGGCCGAGATGAAGAAATACGAAATACTCCCGCACACCGCCGACGGCAAGTTTCGGGCCTACGGCCGGACCCTCGAAGAGGCGTTCATGAACGCGGCCCTGGCCACGGCCTCGCTCATGTGGGCCTGGGCCCGGATCGAGCCGAAGCTCAGCCGGGCACTCCGCGTCCGCGGGCGGGACAGGGAACAGCTCCTCGTCAAGTTCCTCGGCGAGATCATCTATCTCTTTGAGACCGAGCGGTTCCTGCTCGGTTCCGTGGCGAGCCTGGTCATCCGGGCGGACGAGAAAGATTGGCTCCTGGAGGCCGAATTCAAGGGAGACATCTTTTCCGACCGCTACGAGATCTACGGCGGCGTCAAGGCCGTGACGTATAGCGACATGAAGATCGAGGAATGTGACGGCTTCACCCTTCAGGTCGTCGTGGACATGTGAGGCGCGCCATGGAGCTCCGGAAAGTCAGCGACAACGTCTGGGAGATCCCGAAGCAGGGTGAGATGAGGGTCCCGGCCCTCATCTATTCATCCGCGAAGCTCCTGGCCGACATCAAGCATGACATGACCCTAGACCAGGCCCGGAACGTGGCTTGCCTGCCCGGCATCCAGCGCATGTCCTATGTCATGCCCGACGCCCACCAGGGCTACGGTTTCCCGATCGGCGGCGTTGCGGCCTTCGACCTTGACGAAGGCGTCATCTCGCCGGGCGGCGTCGGCTACGACATCAACTGCGGCGTGAGGCTCCTCCGGACGGATTATATGGAGAAGGATATCACTGCCCGGAGGAAAGAGCTCCTGTCCGAGATCTTCAAGGAAGTCCCGGCCGGGGTGGGGAAGGGCGGGGTCACGAAGCTCAGCCGGAATGTCCTGAGGGACATCCTGGCCAAAGGGGCGGAATGGGCGGTCGAGAACGGCTACGGCATGCCAGAGGATCTCGAGCGCACGGAGGAATACGGACGGATGAGGGACGCGGACGCGGCCGCCGTGTCCGACCGGGCCCTGGAGCGGGGGATCCCGCAACTCGGGACGCTCGGCGCCGGGAACCACTTCCTGGAGATCCAGAAGGTCCTCGAGATCTACGATGCGGAGGTGGCCAGGGCCTTCGGGATCGGGGCCGAGGGCGAGATCCTGGTCATGATCCACTGCGGCAGCCGGGGCCTCGGCCACCAGGTCGCGACCGACTTCATCGAGCTCATGGAGAACAAGTTCGGGACCAAGGGGCTTCCGGATCGCGAGCTCGTCAACGCGCCCTTCCGCTCCGAGCTCGGCCGGCGCTATTACCGCGCGATGTCGGCGGCCGTTAACTACGCCTTCGCCAACCGCCAGATGATCGCCCACTGGGTCCGGGATGTCTTCGCCAAGGTCCTCGGAAGTTCGAAGGGAATGAGGCAGGTTTATGACGTCTGCCATAACGTGGCCAAGGTCGAGAAGCATCTCGTCGGCGGGGAACTCAGGGACCTCTGTGTCCACCGCAAGGGCGCGACGCGGAGCTTCGGGCCCGGCCGGCCCGAGATCCCCGAGGCCTACAGGCCCGCAGGCCAGCCCGTCATCATCCCGGGAAGCATGGGGACCTCGTCCTTTCTCCTGGTGGGGACGCCGGAGGCCGAGGAGCTGAGCTTCGGCTCCACGGCCCACGGAGCCGGCCGGGTCATGTCCCGCCACGAGGCCCTCCGGCGGTTCCGCGGCGAGCAGATCCGGGACGACCTGGCCCGCCAGGGGATCGAGCTCAAGTCCACGAGCTGGAAAGGCGTCGCCGAGGAAGCCTCGGCCGCTTACAAGGACGTCGATGAAGTCGTCCGGGTCTCGCATGAAGTCGGGCTCGGGCGCCTCGTCGCCAAAGTCGTCCCGGTCGGCGTCATGAAGGGATAACGTCAAGCCGCCCGGACCAGGAGCTCTTCGACCGGCTGGCTGTTCAGGATGTCCGATTTTTCGAGCCACGCCCGGCGGGCGATCCCGACCCCGAAGCGCATCATGGCCAGCCCGGCTGCGAAATGGGTGTCGGTCCCGAGGCTGATCTTGACGCCGTGCTCTTTGGCTTTCTTGAGATGCAATTCGTCGAGGTCCAGCCGGTCGTAGAACGCGTTCAGTTCCAGCGCCTTCCCCGTTCTGGCCGCGCCCTCGATGACCTCGTCGAGGTCCACGTCGTAGCCTTCCCGGCCTGAAATGAGCCGCCCGGACGGATGGGCGATCGTCCGGACGTAGGGATTCTCGAGCGCCTTGAGGATGCGCGCCGTCACGTTCTTTTTGAATCCTGAGTGGATGGCCGCGACCACGAAGTCAAGCCTGGCGAGAATGTCGTCCCCGAAATCCAGGGAGCCGTCGGGCAGGATGTCGACCTCGGCCCCCTTCAGGATCCGGAAGCCCCTGAGCGCCCGGTTCATGACGTCGATCTCCCTGGCTTGTTCGAGGAGACGCTCTTCGCTCTGGCCGTGGGCGTAGTGCGCGGCCTTGGAATGGTCGCAGACGGCCACGTAGGCATATCCCATCTTCCGGGCCTGCTTGACGATCTCGTCGAGCGACATGTTCCCGTCGCTCGCTTTGGTGTGGACATGAAGGTCGCCCAGGATGTCCGCTGGCTCGACGAGGCGGGGAAGCCGGCCATCAATGGCCAGCTCCACCTCTCCCCGGTCCTCGCGCATCTCGGGCGGGATCCAGGGCATCCGGAGGACCTTGTAGCAGTCCTCCTCCTCCCGGCCGGCGAGTCTTTTCGGGCCCCGGAAGACGCCGTATTCTGAGATCTTGAGGCCCCTCTCCTTAGCCAGGCCGCGGAGCTTGATATTGTGGGCCTTCGACCCGGTGAAATAGAGAAGGGCGGCCCCGTATTCCGGTTCGGCGACGACCCGGAGGTCGACCTGGCGTTCGATCCCCTCCGCCCGGACGACGATGGAACCCTTGGTCTCTCCCCCGGCCAGGACGCGGACCGTGCCCGGGAAGCGGGCGAAATAGTCGATGATCGCGGCGCCGTTCTTCCCGCAGGCGAGGATATCGATGTCGCCGACGGTCTCCTTCATCCGGCGGAGCGACCCAGCGGCGGACACGCGGCCGATCCCGGGGGCGCCCGAAAGGTAGGCGATGACCTCGTCGGCGATGAGCGAGGCCTCCGCGATCGAGATCCGCTCCCCGCCGCGCGCCCGGGCGTCGATCGCTTTCCGGATGTTCTCGACCTTCTTCTCTCCCATGCCGTGGAGGCCGGCCAGGGAGCCGTCGGCGATCACGCGCTTGAGGTCGTCGAGGCCGTTGACCCCGAGCTCCTCGTGCATCAGGTGGATGGTCTTCCCTCCGAGACCCTGGATCTCCAGGAGCCCGAGGAGCCCTTCCGGGACGTCTTTCAGGACCTCGCCATACTTGGTCATCTTGCCCGTCTCGACGTATTCCTTGATCTTGCCCGCGAGGCCGCTGCCGATGCCGGGAATCGCTTCCAGCCGTCCTTCGCGGGCCACGTTCTCGATGTCCTCGGTCATGTCGAGGAGAATCCGGGACGCCTTCCGGTAGGCCACGACCTTGAAGCCCGATTCGCCCTTGATCTCCAGGGCGTCGGCGATCCGGTCGAGGAGGTCGGCGATCTCCCTGTTTTTCATCGGACTTCCCTCCTTTATAAGATTATCCCAAGAACCGGCGGGATTCAATGATTCCCGGTTGACATTTCGCGTGCCCGCTCTTAATTTAGAGGCGCCCATGAAAGTCATCCTGGCCGGCTACAACGTCGACAGCGTGGTCCTCGACGACCTCAAGAAGAATTCTCCGCCGCGCGAGGACGTGACGCCCGAGACGTTGTCGGCTTCCTACGCCCGGATCTCCAGGGACCCGCGTCCGGCCGACGAGCTGAGGGCCGCGGCGCGGGCGGAGGTCGAGCGGGCCCGCCGCTCGAACCAGACGATCATCTTCAAGATGGGCCATCACTCGGTGGCCGAACACGCGGTCTTCAACTTCGACATCATCGGGGTCAGCCGGCTCGCCATCGAGGAGATCGAGCGCTTCCGGCTCTGCTCGTTCACGGAAAAATCCCAGCGTTATATCACCCTCGGCGAGGACTTCGTCGTGCCCGCGGAGATCAGGCGGGCCGGTCTCGAGGACCTCTTCACGGCCACGGTCAGGGCCCAGAACATCCTGTATCACAAGCTCTACGGACGGCTCAGGCCTCATGTCTTCGATAAATTCCGGGCCCAGGCGGCGAACGCCAAGAACCACTCCGTTCTCGACGGCTGGGCCAAAGAGGACGCCCGCTACATCGTGAGCCTGGCGACGCAGGGACAACTGGGGATGACGACGAACGCCAGGAACCTTGAGCTCCTCATTCGTCGCTTCGCCGCAAAAGAGATTGAGGAGATCAAGGACCTCAATGGAAGGCTCTACGCCCTGGCCAAAGACGTCGCGCCGTCCATCATCCTGTTCACGCTGCCGTCGGATTTCGACGCCCTGACGTACGGCGATGTCGAGCGGGCGGCTGCGGACATCCTCGGCTCCGGGCGGAAGAGGCGCCCGGGGAAACGTCCCGGCCGGGGCGTCACCCTCGCGGACCATTCGTCTGACGGCGACGTCCGGATCCTGGCCGCCCTTCTTCACTCCATCTCCCGTCGCTCGCACGCCGAGTGTCTCCGCCTGGCCAAGGCGGCGAAACCTTCGGAGCGGAAGGCGATCGCCCAGAGCGCGCTCTGCCGCATGGAATTCTACGATTTTCCGCTCCGGGAATTCGAGCACGCCGACCTGACCTACGACCTCGTCATCTCCGCGTCCTGCTTCGCCCAGCTCAAACGGCATCGGATGGCGACCCTGACCCAGCAGCGCTATGACCCCTCCCTTGGCGTGACGGTTCCGCCCTCGCTTGGGGAGATCGGGGCCGAGCGCGAATTCCTGGAGATGATCGACCGGACGAACGAGACCCACGCATGCCTGGAGAAAGCCGTCGGCCCGGCGGCGGATTATGTCCTCACCAACGCCCACCGGCGTCGCGCACTTCTCAAGCTGAACGTCCGGGAGCTTTATCACGTCTCGCGGCTTCGCGAGGACGCCTCGGCCCAGTGGGAGATCCGGGCCGTGACCTCGGAGATGTCCCGCCTGGCGGCAAGGGTCATGCCGCTCGCCTGCCTTCTCATCGGCGGCAAGGATGCCTATCCCGGGCTCTATGCCCGGGTCTTCGGGTCTCCCCCGAAAATGGTCCCGCCGAGGATCTTCGAGTAGGGACTATTTCTTCAGCAGTTTGAAGGCCGTGTCCCAGTTCTCTGTCCGGATCGCGTTTTGGATGTAGATCAGGGCGAGCGGCTCGAGCAGCCTGGCCGCCTGGATCCCCCCCATGTCGATGACCCCCCAGCCGAAGTCGCGGCAGATCCCCGCCACGAGCTTCTTGGCCGCGCCATCTTCCCCGCAGATGAACATGTCGGGGGGCCCTCCCGAAAATGAGGGCTTGACCATATGGGCGTGATTGACCGTATTGAAAGCCTTGACGACCTGGGCTCTGGGGAGCCACCGCTGGACCTGTTCCCCCGCCGAATCCTGGCCGCCGACCGCCAGCTCGGGCATGGCCTTCGGCCGAAAGAGAAGGGGATTGGTCACATCGATCACCAGCTTCCCGGCAAAGTTGTCCGGGCCAGCCAGCCGGATTGCGTTCTCCGTCCCCGGCCAATGGGTCGCCAGGACGGCCATTTCGCCGAAGGCCGCGGCTTCGGCGAAGGTCCCGGCCGAAGCCTTCTTGCCGGCCTTGGCCAGCCAGGCTTTGATCTCGTCCTTGGCCGGGCTCCGGCTCCCCATCTTGACTTCGTGGCCGAGGCCGATGAAGCCGAGGCCCAGGTCCTGGCCCACGCCCCCGGACCCCAATATTCCGATCTTCATTTGTCCCTCCTTGATGAACCTTATTATTATTGCAGCCGGGCGGCGGCCGGTCAAATAGCCAAATGGGCAGGGATAGCAGGGAGAGTCCTGTCAGCGAGGTGACAGGTTCCAGGCGGAGACGATGGCCGTCCGAAAGCCCCCGTAACGGAAGGGGACCGGCAGGGAGCGAATTCTGAGGAGCGGCAGGGAGTGGACTCCTGGGAGCGACCAGCAGAATAGCGGCGGAGTGACTCGGAGCCGATATTCTGGTAGATATCTTGATAAAACGCTGACATCTTTGATTGCCGGCGGAGCGGCTCGAAGCCGCACATCTGATAAATATTTAGAACGAGCCTTAGCTATTCTTGATTAGCATGCACTTCTTCCAATCAAACCGGGGGAGGGGATGAAAGGAGTTACGTAGCTGAACTTATACGATGAAAACGCGGCGCCCGCGGACTTCGATCCGGCCCTCGAAGTAGAGCCGGACGGCCTCGGGATAGATCATGTGCTCCTCGATCAGGATCCGGGCCGCCAGCGTTTCCTCGGTGTCGTCCTGGAGGACCGGGACGGCGGCCTGGAGGATGATCGGGCCCATGTCAACCTCAGCGGCGACGAAATGGACCGTGCAGCCTGAGAAACGAACCCCCCAGTCGATGGCCTTCTGCTGGACGTGGAGACCCGGGAAAGAGGGGAGGAGGGCCGGGTGGATGTTGACGATCCGGTACGGGTAGGCGTCACAGAACTGCGGCGTCAGGACTTTCATGTATCCGGCGAGGCAGATGAGATCGATCCTTCTTTTCTCGACTTCCCGCCCGGCGGCCTGGTCGTACTCCTCACGCGTCGCGAACAGCTTCGGGTTGAGGAATGACGCTTCCAGGCCCCATTCCCTCGCTTTGAGGAGGCCGGGCGCGTCTTCCTTGTTGCTGAGGACCAGGCCGATCTCCGCGTCGATCGCGCCGCGGCGGATGGCCTCCTGGATGGCCATGAAATTGGAACCCCGGCCGGAGAGAAGAATGGCGACCCGGCCCCGTTTCTTCGGACTCCGGAATGCGACCTCGTTCATCGTCCCTCCATGCCGCGGGCCCTGTAAAATTTCGGGATGCCGTCCTTCCAGCGCCGGTAAGCGTCCTCGACCGGGACGCGGATGAGGTCCCGCCCGCGGTGGCGAACGACGATGTCCGCCCCGCCCGTCCGGCCGATGGCCGCGAGCTTGACTCCCGTCGTCCGGGCCAGCCCGGCGAGCCTGTCCAGGTCCGCCGTGCGGCAGGTCATGAGGATGCGGGATTGGGTCTCGCCGAAGGCCAGCGCGTCCGGCCGGATCGGGTCGTCGAGCTCGACGGCGCAGCCGGTGAGCCCCTGACTGTGGAAGACGCACTCGGCCAGGGCGATGGCCAACCCACCCTCCGAAAGGTCATGAGCCGACCGGACAAGGCCGGCATCGATCGCCTCCAGGCAGAACTTCTGGGCCCGCTTTTCCCCCTCGAGGTCGATGCGGGGCGGTGTCCCCGTCTCGACCCGGTGGACGACCCTCACATATTCCGTTCCGCCGAGTTCCTCCCTGTTTTCTCCCACCAGGAGAACGAGGTCCCCACCGGCCTTGAAGCCCGGGCTGACGACCTTCCGGACGTCGTCGATGATGCCGACGATCCCCAGGACCGGGGTCGGGAAGATGGACACGCCCTCGGTGTCGTTGTAAAAGCTCACATTGCCGCCCGTGACGGGGATCCCGAACGCCCGGCAGGCTTCCGCCATCCCGTCGATGACCTGCTCGAACTGCCACATGACCTCAGGCTTTTCGGGATTCCCGAAGTTCAGGCAGTTCGTGACGCCGATCGGTCGGGCCCCGACGCAGGCCAGGTTCCGGCAGGCCTCGGCGACGGCGATCTTCGCGCCCGTGTTCGGGTCGAGGGAAACGTAGAGGGAATTGGAGTCCAGGGTCATGGCGACGGCCTTCTTCGAGCCCTTGAGCCTCAGGACCGCGGCGTCCGCGCCGGGCAGGAGCACCGTGTTGACCTGGACCATGTGATCGTACTGGCGGAAAACCCATTCCTTGTCCGCGATGGTCGGTGAAGATAGGAGCCGGAAAAAGACGTCCTCGATGTCGGCCGGGACGGGGAGCAGCGGGAGTCTGGCGCTCGACGCGGGACGGACGGGCGGCCGGCTCGGTCGCCGGTAGGCCGGGCACAGGTTGACGACCGCGTCGACGGGGATGTCGACGACGACCTCCCCCTTGAAACGGACCCGGGCCTGCCCGCCGCCCGTGACATGGCCGATGATCGGGGCGTCGAGGTCCCACTTCGCGAAGACCTCCTGGACCTTCTTGACGTTCTCTTTTGTGCAGACGAGAAGCATGCGCTCCTGGGATTCGGAGAGCATGATCTCGTACGGCGTCATCCCGGCTTCCCGTTGGGGGACGAGGTCGAGATCGATCTCGATCCCCAGCCCGCTCTTGGCGGCCATCTCGGTCGTCGAGCAGGTCAGCCCGGCCGCACCCATGTCCTGGATGCCGAGAATGAGGCCCCTGTCCATGACCTCCAGGCAGGCCTCGACGAGGAGCTTTTCCTTGAACGGGTCGCCGACTTGGACGTTCGGCCTCTTGTGCTCGGTTTCCTTGCCGAATTCCGCCGAGGCCATGGTCGCCCCGTGGATGCCGTCCCGGCCGGTCTTGGCCCCGACGTAAAGGACCGGGTTCCCGACGCCCTCGGCCTTGGCGAAGAAGATCCTGTCCTTTTTGGCCAGCCCCAGGCAGAAAACGTTGACCAGGGGGTTGGCGGCGTAGCAATCGTTGAAGTAGACCTCCCCGCCGACCGTGGGGACGCCGATGGAGTTCCCGTAGCCCGCGATGCCCGAGACGACTCCCTCCATGATCGCCCGGTTCTTCGGGTCGCTCGGCGGGCCGAACCGCAGGGAATCGAGGACCGCGATGGGCCGGGCGCCCATCGTGAAAATGTCCCTCAGGATCCCGCCGACACCCGTGGCCGCGCCCTGGTAGGGCTCGATGTAGGACGGGTGGTTGTGGGACTCGATCTTGAAGACGATGACCTGACCGTCGCCGATGTCCAGGACGCCGGCGTTCTCGCCGGGCCCCTGGACGACATGCCGGCCCTCGGTCGGGAGCTTCCTGAGGTGGATCTTGGAGCTCTTGTAGCCGCAGTGCTCGGACCACATGACGGAGAAGATGCCGAGTTCGGTCAGGTTCGGCTCCTTCCCGATGAGCTCGACGATCCGCCGGTACTCCTCTTCGGTCAGGTTGTGCTGCGCGAGGGTCTTTGGCTCAATCATGGCGGGCCTTTTTCGCGGCGGCTTTGGCCCGGGGGGACCGTCGGGCGCTGAGACTCCGGACGAGGGACCCGAAGATGACGAGGCCGTCCTCGCTGCCGAGCAGGGCCTCGGAGGCCCTCTCCGGATGTGGCATGAGCCCCAGGACATTGCCCTCCTTGTTCGCGAGCCCCGCGATATTGTGGAGCGAACCGTTGATGTTGGCCTCCTCGGTCACGTTCCCGCCGGCGTCGCAATAGCGGAAGACCACCTGCCGGTTCCTCTCGATGTCGGCGAGCGTCCGGGGCGGGGCATAGTAGTTGCCGTCGAAATGGGCGATCGGGATCCGGAGGATCTGTCCGGCTTTCCCGGCCCGGGTGAACGCCGTCCGGTCGTTCTCGACCCGGATGTGGACGTGCTGGCAGAGGAACTTCAGGTTCTTGTTCCGGAGCATGGCCCCGGGGAGAAGGCCGAGCTCGAGGAGGACCTGGAAGCCGTTGCAGATGCCCAGGACGAGCCCTCCCTTGCGGGCGAAAGCCCTAACCTCTTTCATGAGAGGAGAGAAGCGGGCGATGGCACCGGACCGCAGGTAATCCCCGTAGGAGAACCCTCCGGGCAGCACGACGCAGCTTACCTCCTGGAGGTCGTGGTCCTTGTGCCAGAGCATGACCGTATCCTGCTTCATGACGGTCTTGAGGACATGGAAAGTGTCGAAGTCGCAATTGGAGCCGGGGAATTGGACGACGCCGAACCTCATGGTCATTTCCCCGACGAGGCCTTGATGAACTCCCAGGTGTACTTTTCGATGATGGGGTTGGCCAGGACCTTGTGCGTGATCTCGGCCACGACCGCCTCGGCCTCTTTCCTCCCGACCCCGTCGAGCTCGATCTCGAAGACCTTGCCCTGCCGGACGTCCTTGACGGCGGCGTAGCCCATGGTGTGGAGGGCGTTCTTCACGGTCTGGCCCTGGGGATCGAGGACGCTGTCCTTGAACGAAACGAGGATCCTAACTCTCATCGGCGAAAACCCTTTCAAAGATGTAGTCGATCTTGTTGAGGTAGGGGGCCAGGGAGAAACAGCGAGCGATGTCCGACGGCTTGAGGACCCGGCCCACATCGGGGTCGGCGGCGATGAGCCCGCGGAGATCGCGGCCTTCGTTCCAGGCCCGGAGGCTGTTCCTCTGGACGACCTGGTAAGCGTCCTCCCGGGACATCCCTTTCTTGGTCAGGGCCAGGAGGACGCTCTGGGAGAAGATGAGGCCGCGGGTGGCGTCGATGTTGGCCCTCATCCGGTCGGGACGGACGTTCCAGTTCCTGATGATATCGATGATCTCGGCCAGGAGGAAATCGGTCAGGATGAAGGAGTCCGGGAAAACGACCCGTTCGGCCGAGGAATGGGAAATGTCCCTTTCGTGCCAGAGGGCCACGTTCTCGAGCCCGACCTGGGCGTTGGCCCTGACGAGCCTGGCCAGGCCCGAGATCCTCTCGGAGCGGACGGGGTTCTTTTTATGGGGCATGGAGGAGGATCCCTTCTGGCCTTTGGTGAAGGGCTCTTCGACCTCCCCAACCTCCGTCCTCTGAAGATGGCGGATCTCGACGGCGAATTTTTCGATCGAGGAAGCGAGGAGGGCGAGGGCGGACAGGACTTCCGAGTGGCGGTCCCGCTGGAGGACCTGGGTCGAGACCCTGGCGGGCTCCAGGTTGAGCTTCCGGAGGGCCAGGACCTCAACCCGGGGGTCCAAGTGAATGTAGGTCCCGACGGAGCCAGAGATGCGGCCGACCGCGATCACGCGGACGGCTTCCTCCAGACGCCGGATGTGCCTCTTGACCTCTTCGTGCCAGACGAGGATCTTGAAGCCGAAAGACACCGGCTCGGCATGGATGCCGTGGGTCCGGCCGATGCAGGCCGTTTTCTTGTACTTGATCGCCTGTCTCTTCAGAAGCCCGCGGAGCTGCCGGAGCTCGCGGAGGATCCTCTCGAGCGATTCGCGGATGAGGAGCGATAGGGCGGTGTCGACAACGTCATAGGACGTCAGGCCGAGGTGGATGTAGCGGGAGCTCGGCCCGACCTTTTCCGCGACCGAGGACAGGAAGGCGATGATGTCGTGCTTGACGACCTTCTCGATCTCGTCGATCCTGGCGGTCGAGAATCCGGCCTTGCGACGGATGTCCCGTAGGGCGGGTTTGGGGATCTTCCCCAGGCGGGCCCAGGCCTCGCAGACGGCGATCTCGACCTCGAGCCATTTTCTGTACCTATTATCATCCGTCCAGACAGCGCCCATCTCGGGGCGGGTGTAGCGTTCGATCATGGCCTCTTACCTCACCAAGGGAGAGGCTGAATCATAGCAGCAGGGGGAAGGGATTGTCAACGGAATCGGGCAGATTTCGCGGCGAACTTCCTCTCCTGAGATGCTCAGCCCGGGGGCGATCCGCAGGAAGACGTCAGAAGGCTCCAGGGGGCGCTAAGATTTGAGTATAATAGATGTCTAAAGAAGTGAGGATGAAATGGATGAACGCCCGGACGATGTCCTCGTGGAGGAGGCCCGCCAGGGGAAAAACGAGGCCTTCTCCGAGCTTGCCAGACGCCACCAGCAGAGGGTTTACGGGCTCATCTGCGGCATGACGAAGAACCGTTCGGACGCCGACGACTTGTGCCAGGAGGTATTTTTGACGGCCTTCAGATCGATCCCGGGCTTCCAGGCGAGATCGAGTTTTTCCACCTGGGTCTACCGGATCGCCGTCAATGCCTCTCTGAATTTTCTGAAGAAGCGCCGCCGTGAGGGGGAGCGGGCCGGGTTTCACGATAACCTCCCTGAAAGGGACGTGAGTAAGGCGGCGGCCTCATCTCCCGAGATGCGCGCGGTCCGCAACGAGCTCGAAGATCGCATCGAGGACGCCGTCGGGTCCCTCCCGCCGCTCTTCAAGGCCTCGTTCCTCCTGGTCGCGGGCCAAGGTCTAAGCCATGCCGAAGCCGCCCAGGCCCTTGGCTGTTCGGAAAACACGGTCTCCTGGCGGATGCACAAGGCCCGGAAGATGCTCCAGGCCAGGCTCAAGCCTTTTTTGAACGAGGTCGGATCATGAGCTGCGGGACATGGAAGAAACGGATCTCCGACGCCCAGGACGGGGCCCTGTCCGGGAAACGGGCCGTCGGTCTCGAACGCCATCTCAAAGGATGCGCCTCCTGCCGCGCTTACAGGGATGACTTGGCCCGGCTGGGGAGAGGGGTGAAAGATTTGGCCGGTCCCGGGTTGGCTCCCGCGGAGTGGGAGGATTTCGGCCGCAGGCTGGGCGCCCGGCTGGCCGTGGCCGCGGCCTCCCGCGAGGCCGATGGCCGCCCGGATGACGAACGGGGAGATCTCCGGGTCACGCCGCACCTGCCCGTCCTTTGGCAATGGGCCCGGGCCGCGGTGGGCTTCGTCCTCCTGGCCTTCGTCGTGACTTATCTCGCGGTCCTGCGTCCCCATCGCGGCCAGGAGCCGGTCTCCGTATCGTTCGAGGATTCCGTCGCGCAGGTCATCCGCGAGATCGGGGCGGATCCCGAGCTCGAACGCTCGTTCAACAGGGAGATCGTAGCTTCGATCAACGAGGCTGCGGAGGGCCAGCCCGGAACAAGCGCGGTTCGCTTCGACGACAATCCCCTGTTCTGGGAGGGGATGAGCGAAGAGGACCTGCGCTTCATTGAGTCCGAATTGCGGAAAGAACAAGGTCATGGAGGTTTGACATGAGAACGAAGAGGGTCATCGTTTTGCTCTTGGCTGGCCTCGCCTTGCCGGGCTGGGCGGCCGCCCTTCCCCTCCAAGGCGACCCTCAAGCGCGGGCCAGGCTCAGGGAGAACATCAACACTCTCCGGCTCCTCCGGATGACCGAGGCCCTCGATCTGACGGAGGCCCAGACGGCCAGGCTTTTTCCCGCCATGAACCGGATCGAAAAGGAGAAGGCCGAGCTCCAGCGGCGGATGGGGGGCGAGATCCGGGACCTCCGGGCGGCCCTCGACAAGAGCCCGGTCCAGGACGCGGATATCCTGGCCCTCGTCCGGAGGGTCAAGGAGACCCGGCAGGCGGTCCAGCAGAAGGACGAGGAGTTCGAAGCCCTGCTCGACGAGAACCTGACGCCGGCCCAGAAGGGCCGCTATCTCATCTTCCTGGTGGACTTCGCCAGGGGGCTGGGGGAGAAGCTCAACCGGGCCCGGCAGATCCGGGAGAAAAATTAACGTAAGGTCTTGACAAGAAGCGGCGATTCCTATAAGATAACAATCGCCGTTCTGTCTATTTCAGACTAACTCTCTGAAAAAGAACAACTTCGAGCTCGAGGAGAAAATTTTTTTATTTTTCAGCTCTTCTTCTGTACTTCCACGCGAACACGCACGATTGGGGTTTGTCACGATTGACGGCACGCCAGCGTAGCTCAGCAGGTAGAGCGGCTGATTTGTAATCAGCGGGTCAGGGGTTCGAATCCCTTCGCTGGCTTAGCAGCGGCGATTGAGCGGGTTATCGGACAACGGAATATCCTTACCGCGACGGATGAATGTTCATTTCAGGCAATCGAGGCTTTCGAGGATGGTTCATGCGCTGGGCAGGTTCCAGAGTGGCCAAATGGGGCGGGCTGTAAACCCGCTGCGGAAACGCTTCGGAGGTTCGAATCCTTCCCTGCCCATTTCCGCGGGAATAGCTCAGTTGGTAGAGCGTCAGCCTTCCAAGCTGAATGTCGCGGGTTCGAATCCCGTTTCCCGCTCTTTCTCGAGCTTATCGGGCCCAAGTAGCTCAGTTGGCAGAGCACGTCCTTGGTAAGGACGGGGTCACCAGTTCAACTCTGGTCTTGGGCTTTCATGATCGCAGACGGTGGCCCTCAAAGATAGGGCCTCGGGAGGTATGAGCGAATGGCCAAGAGGAAGTTCGAAAGAACGAAACCTCACGTCAACATCGGCACGATCGGCCATGTGGACCATGGCAAGACGACGTTGACCTCGGCCATCACCCGCGTCCTTTCGAAGGCCTACGCCGGGATTGAGTTCCGGGCCTACGACCAGATCGACAACGCCCCTGAGGAGCGCGAGCGGGGCGTGACGATCAACATCGCCCACATCGAGTACGAGACGGCGAAACGGCATTACGCCCACATCGATTGTCCCGGGCACGCGGACTACATCAAGAACATGATCACCGGGGCCGCGCAGATGGACGGCTCGATCCTGGTCGTGGCCGCCGACGACGGCCCGATGCCGCAGACGCGGGAGCATATCCTGCTGGCCCGGCAGGTCAACGTCCCGGCCATCGTCGTCTTCCTGAACAAGGTGGATCTCGTCGGCGACCCGGAGATCCTTGACCTCGTCGAGCTCGAGATCCGGGACCTCTTGACGAGGTACGGGTTCCCGGGGGCCCGGACGCCCATTGTCCGGGGGTCGGCGCTCCTCGCGATGCAGTCCGACGGCGACCCCGCGAACGAGTGGAACCGGAAGATCCTCGAGCTCATGGACGCGGTCGACACGTTCATCCCGGACCCCGTCCGGGCTGTGGACCTGCCGTTCCTGATGCCCATCGAGGACGTCTTCACGATCTCGGGCCGCGGCACGGTCGTGACGGGGCGGGTCGAGCGGGGGAAGGTCGCCGTCAACGAAGAGGTGGAGGTCGTCGGGTTCGGCGACACGAAGCGCAAGGTCGTCACCGGCGTCGAGATGTTCCGCAAGATCCTCGACGAGGGGATGGCCGGCGACAATATCGGCGTCCTGCTGCGGGGAACGGACAAGAACGAGGTCGCCCGCGGCATGGTCCTGGCGAAGCCCGGGTCGATCCAGCCGCACCGGAAGTTCCGGGCGGAGATCTATGCCCTGAAGAAGGAGGAGGGCGGGCGCCATACGCCGTTTTTCATGGGCTACCGGCCCCAGTTCTATCTCCGGACGACCGACGTGACCGGCTCGGTCAAGCTCGTCGACGGCGTCGAGATGGTCATGCCGGGCGACAACGTGAACCTGGAGATCGATCTGATCACGGACGTGGCCATGGAGAAGGCCCTGCGGTTCGCGATCCGCGAGGGCGGGCGGACCGTCGGGGCCGGCACCGTTACCGAGGTCCTGGGCTAGGGGCCGGAGGACGGAGAGGAATTTCCGAGGGAAGGATCGAACATGCGGGAGATGATCACGCTTCAATGCGGCGAGTGCAAGCGCCGGAATTATTCTTCGACGCGGAACAAAAAAAAGCAGACCGAGAAGCTCGAGATCAAGAAGTTCTGTCCGTTCTGCCGGACGCACACGCTTCATAAGGAAGTCAAATAAGGGACCGATGAGGAGACAGAGACAGGTGAGTAGCTCAATTGGTAGAGCAGCGGTCTCCAAAACCGCAGGTTGCGGGTTCGAGCCCTGCCTCACCTGCCATGCTTTCTCCGGGCCGGCCGGAACGGGTCCGGCCGGGGGACGCTCTGCGAGGGTCAAGCCATGAATGACAAGATTCGCTGGTACAAACGCTTCGGGAATTTTTTGAAGGACGTCCGGTCGGAGCTCAGGAAGGTCACCTGGCCTTCCCGGAACGAGGTCTACAGCACGACCATCGTCGTCATCGCGGCGACGATCTTCTTCGGCTTCTACCTCTTTCTTATGGATGTCGTCTTCTCCTGGGTCATCGGCAAGGTGCAGGCCCTGTTCGGCTAATCGGATCAAGGATACGGGCGATGGCAAAAAACTGGTATGTCGTTCATACCTACTCAGGTTTCGAGAAGTTCGTGGCGGAAACCATCAAGCAGAAGGCCGCCGAGGTCCACCTGGAGGACCAGGTCGGGCAGATCATCATCCCGACCGAGGACGTCATCGAGATCCGGGCGGGAAAAAAGGTCGTCTCCACGAAGAGGTCCTATCCGGGCTACATCCTCGTCGAAATGGAGATGAGCGATGAGAACTGGCTGATGATCCGCCAGGTCCCCAAGGTCACGGGCTTCGTGGGGTCCGGCCGGACGCCCACGCCCCTGAGCAAGAAGGACGTCAGCCAGATCGTGGAGCACATGGAAACGACCTCGGAGAAGCCCAAGCCCAAGCACTCGTTCGAAAAAGGCGAGGCCGTCCGGATCATCGACGGCCCCTTCTTCAACTTCAACGGGATTGTTGAGGAGGTCAACCACGAGAGGAGCACCCTGAAGGTTCTCGTCACCATCTTCGGCCGGTCGACGCCCGTGGAGCTCGAGTTCCTGCAGGTGGAAAAGCTTTAGGAGGACGAGATGTCGAAAGAAGTCATCGCGAAGATCAAGCTCGAGATCGTGGCGGGCCAGGCCAGCCCCGCCCCTCCCGTCGGCCCCGCCCTCGGCCAGCACGGCGTCAACATCATGCAGTTCGTCCGCGAGTTCAACGACCGGACGGGCAAGATGGACGAGGGGACCGTCGTCCCGGTCCTGATCACCGTCTTCAAGGATAAGTCGTTCAATTTCCTCATCAAGACGCCCCCGGCCTCCTACCTCCTGAAGAAGGCGGCCGGCATCGCCAAGGGCTCCGGGGCGCCGAACAAGGACAAGGTCGGGAAGGTCACCTGGAAGCAGATCGAGGACATCGCCCGGACGAAGCTCCCCGACCTCAACGCCTACGATATCGAGGCGGCCAAGAAGATCATCGAGGGGACCGCTAAAAACATGGGATTGGAGATCGTCAGTGAGTAAGCGCGGCAAGAACTACGTCAAGGCCAGAGAGCTCAAAGGGCAGGAGGTCCGGGAATACTCCGTCGAGGAGGCCGTCGCCCTTCTCAAGAAAGCCCACTACGCCAAGTTCGACGAGTCGGTGGACGTGTCCGTCCGGCTTGGCGTCAACCCCAAGTACTCGGACCAGATGGTCCGGGGGACGATCGTCCTGCCCCACGGCACGGGCAAGACTAAGAAGATCTGCGTCATCGCGGCCGGTGAAAAGATCAAGGAGGCCGAAGAGGCCGGGGCCGACCACGCCGGAGGCGAGGACCTTATCGAAAAGATCGCCGGCGGCTGGATCGACTTCGACATCGTCATCGCCACCCCCGACGTCATGCGCGGGGTCGGGAAGCTCGGCCGGATCCTGGGGACCAAGGGCCTGATGCCCAACCCCAAGTCCGGCACGGTGACCTTCGACATCAAGAAGGCCGTCGCCGAGACCAAGGCCGGCAAGGTCGAGTTCCGCGTGGACAAGACCAGCATCGTCCACACCACGGTGGGGAAGGTCTCGTTCCCCGAGGTCAAGCTCGCGGAGAACGTCCAGACCTTCATCCAGGCCATCGTCCACGCCAAGCCGCCGGCCGCTAAGGGCAAGTACATCCGGAGCATGTTCATCTCTTCGACCATGGGGCCGTCATTCAAGATCTCCGAGGACATCTTAGAGAAATAGGAGAGAGCGACGTGAAGAAGGAAACAAAGGGACAAGTCATCAAGGCTCTCGAGGGCGTCGCCGACGCCAACAGCACGTACTACCTGGTGGACTACAAGCGGATGAAGGTGTCCCAGAGCGTGGAGCTCCGCAAGCTCCTCCGGAAGAACGCTTACACCTACAAGGTGGTCAAGAACCGGCTGGCCCTGCGAGCCCTCAGCAAGCGGGCCCCGGCCGAGCTCAAACCGTTCTTCGAGAAGCCCACGGCGATCGCTTTCGCCGCCCAGGACCCCATCGGGCTGGCCAAGATCCTCAAGGATTACTCCGCCCAGGGCAAGGTCCTGGCGGTCAAGGCCGGCGTCGTCGAGGGCCAGTACATGGCCCCGGGGCGGTTCGACGAGATCACCCGGCTCTCCTCCCGCAACGATCTCATCGGGAAGATCGGGTTCATGATGGCTTCGCCGCTCGTCCGGCTCATGCGGACCCTCCAGGCCCCCCTGGGGAACATGGGGAGCCTGCTGAGCCAGCTCGAGACCAAGAAACAGGACGGGAAATAATCGATAGAGGTCGATAGGACCCAAGACCAAATAAAGGAGACTCGTGACATGGAAAAACTCACCAAGGAACAGTTTTTCGCGCACCTGGACAGCCTGACGATTCTGGAGCTCTCGGACTACATCAAAGAGTTCGAAACCCGGTACGGCATCAGCGCCGCCACGGCCCCCGTCATGATGGCCGGCGGAGCCGCCCCCCAGGCCGAGGCCAAGCCCGCCGAGGAGAAGACCGAGTTCAACGTCATCCTGAAGACCGTCGGCGACAAGAAGATCAACGTCATCAAGGTCGTCCGCGAAGTGACCAGCCTCGGACTCAAGGAAGCGAAGGACCTCGTCGACGGCGCGCCGAAACCGCTCAAAGAGGGCGTGACCAAGGAAGAGGCCGAGTCCATCAAGGCCAAGTTCGCCGAAGTCGGAGCCGTCATCGAGCTTCAGTAAGTCGCATGACCCGTTTGGCTGATCATCCATTTTTCTTGAAATGGACTCAGGACACGAAAAACTCTTTTCAAGAGAGTCAGCATGCTAACAGAACCTAAAATTTCTTCTCGCGAGAGGGTCGATTTTTCGAAGATCCGGCAGGTCTTCCCGATGCCCGCCCTCCTGGACATCCAGACCCAGTCGTACGCCGAGTTCCTCCAGATGGAGCTCCTGCCCGAGGAGCGCAAGGAGGTGGGTCTCCAGGCGGCCTTCAAGGACGTCTTCCCCATCTCCGACTTCAAGGAAACGACGGAGCTCGAGTTCCTCGGCTATTCGATCGGGACGTGGGAGTGCAAGTGCGGGCGGCTCAAGGGCGTCGAGAACTCGCGGGCCAAGTGCAACGCCTGCGGGACCCTCCTGCCGGCGGACGTCGAGCTCACCGAAAAGGAGATGTGCCCGTACTGCGGGGCGATGCGGAAGATCGAGATCCCTCTCTGCGACCATTGCGGGGACCGGGTGGGGCTCAAGATCAAGTACAGCCCCATGGAGTGCATCCAGAAGGGCTACACCTACTCCGTCCCCCTCAAGCTCAAGGTCCAGCTCGTGTCCTGGGAAAAGGACGCCACGACCAAGACCAAACGGCTCAAGCACATCAAACAGCAGGAAGTCTACTTCGGCGACATCCCCCTCATGACGGAGAAGGGGACGTTCATCTTCAACGGGATCGAACGGGTCGTCGTCAGCCAGCTCCAGCGGTCGCCGGGCGTGTTCTTCCGTCCGGCCGAAGCCAAGGGCTTCTTCATCGCCAAACTCATCCCGTACCGAGGGGCGTGGGTCGAGTTCGAGCACGATTCCAAGAGCCTCCTCTGGGTCCGCCTCGACCGGAAGAAGAAGTTCCTGGCCACCGTCTTCCTGAGGGCCCTGGGCTTCGGCTCCGACGAGGAGATTCTCAAGCTGTTCCACAAGTCCTCCAAGGTCATCGTCGAGGACGGTAAGCTGTTCTGGGAAGTGTCCGAGAGCCTCGTCGGCAAGACCCCCGCCGACGACGTCATGGACGCGCGGGGCCGGAAAGTCCTGGCCCCGGGCAAGAAAAAGATCAGCCCGGAAGTCTGCCAGGCCCTGATCGACGCCAAGGTGGCCCGGGTGCCCCTTCTCAAGAAGGAGCTCCAGGGGGCTTATTCCCTCACCGGGATCAAGGGCAAAGTCCGGGTCAACGAGGAGATCGGAGACGTCCAGCTCGACCTCCTCATCGGCCGCGCCGAGCCCTTCGAGGTCTTCTACCCCGAAGAGGACCGGGCCGGCCAGATCGTCGTTTCGACACTGCGGAAGGACCTCCGGAAGGACCGCCCCGCGGCCCTCGGCGAGATCTACCGGAAACTGAGGCCGGGCGAGCCGCACACCCAGGAGAGCGCCCAGAACCTCTTCAGCAACCTGTTCTTCAATCCCCAGAAGTACAATTTTTCCCGGATCGGCCGCCTCAAGTTCAACATCAAGCTCGGGCTCGAAACGCCCATGGACGAGAAGACCCTGTCCCCCCAGGATTACATCGAGGTCCTCAAGTACCTCCTGAACCTCCGCCACGGCGAGGGGATGACGGACGACATCGACCACCTGGGCAACCGGCGCGTCCGGTCCGTGGGCGAGCTCGTCGAAAACGCTTTCCGGATCGGGCTGACGCGGATGGAGCGGACGATCAAGGAAAAGATGACGATCACCGCCGACCTGGCCGCGGCCATGCCCCAGGACCTCATCAATTCCAAGCCGGTGATCGCGGCCCTCAAGGAGTTCTTCGGCAGCTCCCAGCTCTCCCAGTTCATGGACCAGATCAACAGCCTGGCCGAGATCACCCACAAGCGGCGCCTGAGCGCCCTTGGGCCCGGCGGACTCAGCCGGGAGCGGGCGGGGTTCGAGGTGCGCGACATCCAGACGTCCCACTACGGGAGGATCTGTCCCGTCGAGACCCCTGAAGGCCCGAACATCGGCCTGATCTCCTCCTTGAGCTGTTACGCGCGCGTCAACGACTACGGCTTCCTCGAGACGCCCTACCGGAAGGTCAAGAACGGGCGGATCATCGACTACGTCAAGGTCATCCACCCGGGAAGCAGCGACTATAAGGTCGGGGACATCATCGAGAAGGACGAGATGCTCAAGGCCGTTGAGAAGCTCAAGGCGGAGAAGGCCCGGCAGCTCCCCATCCTGCAGGCCCACAGTTTCTACCTCACGGCCTGGGAAGAGGAGAAATACAACATCGCCCAGGCCAACGCCGCGGTCGACGACCGGGGGCGGTTCGTCAACGACCTCGTCAGCGCCCGCGAGCGCGGGAACTTCAAATTCATTCCCAAGGACCAGATCCACTACATCGACGTTTCGCCCAAGCAGCTCGTGTCCCTTTCGGCCGCCCTGATCCCGTTCCTCGAGCACGACGATGCCAACCGGGCCCTCATGGGATCGAACATGCAAAGGCAGGCCGTCCCGCTCATTCGGCCCGAGGCGCCGCTCATCGGCACCGGGATCGAGGATCTGGTGGCCGTCGGCTCCGGCGACGTGGTCGTCTGCCGGCGGTCCGGGGTCGTCGAGTTCGTGGATGCGGAACGGCTCGTCGTCCGCGTGGAGGAGAAGGAGAATCCCCGCGGCTACGAGGTCGGCACGGACCTCTACGTCCTGACCAAGTTCCTCCGGACCAACCAGAACACCTCCACGAACCACCGGCCCATCGTCCGGAGGGGCGACAAGGTCCGGAAGGGCCAGGTCCTTGCGGACAGCTCCTGCTCGGACAGCGGAGAGCTGGCCCTCGGCCGGAATGTCCTCTGCGCCTTCATGCCCTGGAGAGGGTACAACTTCGAGGACGCGATCATCGTCAGCGAAAAGCTGATCAAGGGCGACATCTTCACCTCCCTCCACATCGTGGAAGAGACGATCGAGGCCCGCGACACGAAGCTCGGCCCTGAAGAGATCACCCGCGACATCCCCAACGTTCCGGAGAACCTGCTCCGCAACCTCGATGAGAATGGCATCGTCCGGATCGGGGCCCACGTCAAGTCCGGCGACATCCTTGTCGGCAAAGTGGCGCCGAAGGGCGAGACCCAGCTGTCCCCCGAGGAAAAGCTCCTCAAGGCGATCTTCGGCGAGAAAGCTCTCGACGTCAAGGACGCTTCCCTCTATTGCTCCCCCGGCGTCGAGGGGACGATCATCGACGTCCGGATCTTCTCCCGCCGGGGCATCGAGAAGGGCCCCCGGGCCAAGGCCATCGAGAAGGACGAAATCGCCAAGATGAAGCGGAACCTGGACGACGAGGTTGTCATCCTGGAGAACGAGAAATGGCAGAAGGTCAAAGCCCTCATCAAAGGCAAGGTCGTCGATAAGAGCCAGAAGGTCGCCGGGGTGACCCTTGAAAAAGGGACGAAGCTCACGGAGAAGATCCTCGACGAGCTCTCCTTCGACGAGGCCATGAAGCTCAAGCTGGCCGAGTCCGAGGACATCGACAAGGAGATCAAGGACCTCGACAAGAAGGTCAAGAGGCAGATCGAAGCCCTCCGCGCCGTCTTCAAGGAAAAAGTGGACAACCTGAAGAAGGGCGACGAGCTGGCCCCCGGGGTCATCCAGTCCATCAAGGTCTTCATCGCCATGAAACGCAAGCTCTCCGTGGGCGACAAGGTCTCCGGCCGCCACGGGAACAAGGGCATCGTGGCCAAGATCGTCCCCGAGGAAGACATGCCCCGCCTGCCCGATGGGACGCCGGTCGAGATCGTCCTCAACCCCCTGGGCGTTCCATCCCGCATGAACGTCGGCCAGATCCTCGAGACGCACGCCGGCTGGGCCGCGCGGACCCTGAACCTCTGGCTTTCGACGCCCGTCTTCGATGGGGCGAGCGAGAACGAGATCAAGAAGCTCCTCAAAGAGGCCGGACTGCCGGAGTCCGGAAAGACCCCCCTCTATGACGGACAGGGCGGCGAGTTCCTCGACCAGGAAGTGACCGTCGGCTATATCTACATGATGAAGCTCTACCACCTGGTCGACGACAAGATCCACGCCCGTTCGACCGGCCCGTACTCCCTCATCACCCAGCAGCCCCTGGGCGGAAAGGCCCAGTTCGGAGGCCAACGGTTCGGCGAGATGGAGGTCTGGGCCCTCGAGGCCTACGGCGCCGCCTTCACCCTCCAAGAGCTCCTGACGGTCAAGTCCGACGACGTGGACGGGCGGGCCAAGATCTACGAGGCCATCGTCAAGGGCGACCTGGATTTCACGCCGGGCCTTCCCGAATCGGTCAACGTCCTTATCCGCGAGCTCCAGAGCCTCTGCCTCAACGTCGAGCTCGAAAAGGGCGACAAGGAAGAAGTCCTGCCCTGGGGGATCGCCGTTCCCCAGTCCGGAAAAGGAGAATCCTAATGGAGATCAGGCCGCCGATAGGCCCAAGACCGAAACCCGATTTCGACCGCGTCCGGATCAGCATCGCCTCCCCCGAGAAGATCAAGAGCTGGTCCTGGGGCGAGGTGACCAAACCCGAGACCATCAATTACAGGACCTTCAAGCCCGAGAAGGACGGCCTGTTCTGCGCCAAGATCTTCGGCCCGATCAATGATTTCGAGTGCCTCTGCGGCAAGTACAAGAGGATGAAATACCGGGGCATCATCTGCGAGCGGTGCGGCGTCGAAGTGACGAAGTCCAAGGTCCGCCGCGAGCGGATGGGCCACATCCTGCTGGCCTCGCCCGTTGCCCACATCTGGTTCTTCAAGAGCCCTCCGAGCCGGATCGGCCTGGTCCTGGACCTGTCGATCAAGGACCTGGAGAAGGTCCTCTATTTCGAGTCTTATATCGTCATCGACCCGGCCGACACCCCGCTCAAGGAAAAGCAGCTCCTGAATGAGGAAGAGTTCAAGGACGCCCAGGAAAAGTACGGGGACAAGTTCGAGGCCTCGATCGGGGCCGAGGCCATCAAGGTCCTCCTCGAGAAGATCAACATCCAGAAGGAGGCCGACCGGCTGAGGAAGCTGATGAAGAAGGAAACCTCCCAGCAGCGGCGGCTTCGCTACGCCAAGCGCCTGCGGGTCTTCAAGGCCCTCAAGCGGTCGGGCAACCGTCCGGAGTGGATGGTCCTTGATGTCATCCCGGTCATCCCGCCGGACCTCCGGCCTCTCGTCCGCCTGGACGGCGGCCGTTTCGCCACGTCCGACCTCAACGACCTCTACCGGAGGGTCATCAACCGCAACAACCGGCTCAAGAAGCTCATCGAGCTCAAGGCCCCCGAGCTCATCATCCGCAACGAGAAGCGGATGCTCCAGGAAGCCGTGGACGCCCTCTTCGACAACGGAAAGCGCGGCCGGGTTCATCTCGGAGCCAACCGGCGGCCCCTCAAGTCCCTGAGCGAGGCCCTCCGCGGCAAGCAGGGGAGGTTCCGTCAGAACCTACTCGGCAAGCGGGTGGATTACTCGGGCCGGTCCGTCATCGTCGTCGGCCCAGAGCTTAAGCTGAACCAGTGCGGGCTTCCCAAGAAGATGGCCCTCGAGCTCTTCAAACCCTTCATCTTCAACCGTCTGGAGAAGGAAGGCCTCGTCCCGAGCGTCAAGGTCGCCCGCGAGTGGCATGAGCAGGAGAAGCCCGAGGTCTGGGATTACCTGGAGGAAGTCGTCCGGGAGCACCCCATCCTTCTCAACCGCGCGCCCACCCTCCACCGGCTGGGCATCCAGGCCTTCGAGCCCCTCCTCGTCGAGGGCAAGGCCATCCAGATCCATCCTCTGGTGTGCGCCGCCTTCAACGCCGACTTCGACGGGGACCAGATGGCCGTCCATATCCCGCTCTCCGTGGAGGCCCAGATCGAGGCCCAGACCCTGATGCTCTCGACGAACAACATCCTGTCCCCAGCCCACGGCCGCCCCCTGACCATCCCGAGCCAGGACATGGTTTTGGGCTGCTATTACCTGACCCTGGAAAAGAGAGGCCAGAAAGGCGAGGGCCGGATTTTCGGCCGGCCAGAGGAAGTCCTCCTGGCCCTAGAAAACAAGGAGATCTCGCTACAGAGCGCCATCAAGCTGCGCTTCACGGGGCCTTTCATGAACCTGGCCACGTACTACGACGACCAGGCGGTCATGACCTGCCCCGTCCAGGAGATCGCCGGGGAACTCATCGAAACGACCCCGGGCCGGATCATCTTCAACGGCGTCCTCCCCAAGAGTTTCCCTTATGTCAACGGCATGGTCCGGAAAAAGGGAATGGAGAACCTCGTCTTTTACAGCTACCTGAAGGTCGGCTTGGGGCCGACGGTCGAGATCCTGGACGCCCTGAAGGAGCTCGGCTTCACCTACGCGACCCGGGCCGGCTTCTCCCTGGGCATCGACGATTTCGTCATCCCGAAAGAGAAGGGCCATCTCGTGGACAAGGCCCAGAAAGATGTGCAGGAGATCGAGAACCTCTATCGGGACGGCACGATCTCTTCGGGCGAGCGCTTCAACCGGGTCATCGAGATCTGGGGAACGGTCACGGACAGGGTCTCGAGCGCCATGATCGAGGAGATGCGCAAGATCAGCCTCGAGGGCAAGGAGCTCAACCCCCTGTTCGTCATGGCCGACTCCGGATCGCGCGGCAACAAGCAGCAGATTCGGCAGCTGGCCGGCATGCGCGGCCTCATGTCCAAGCCCTCGGGCGAGATCCTGGAAACGCCCATCACTTCGAACCTCCGGGAGGGCCTGAACGTCCTGCAGTATTTCATCTCGACCCACGGCGCCCGGAAGGGGCTGGCCGACACCGCCCTTAAGACGGCCAACTCCGGCTACCTGACCCGGAAGCTCGTGGACGTCTGCCAGGAAGTCATCGTCGACGAGCACGACTGCGGCACCCTCAAGGGCCTCAATGTTTCGGCCATCGTCGAGAACGGCGAGATCATCGAGCCCTTCATCGACCGGATCGTGGGCCGCGTCGCCCTCGAGAGGGTCATCAACCCGGACACCGGCGAAACCATCGTCGACATGAGCGAGGAGATCACAGAGCAAGTCGCCCATGAATTCCAGAACCTGGGCATCGAGCGGGTCAAGATCCGCTCCCTCCTCACCTGCGAGTCCAAGCGCGGCATCTGCCAGCTCTGCTACGGGCGGAGCATGGCCTCCGGCCGGATGGTCGAGCTCGGCGAGGCGGTCGGGATCGTGGCCGCCCAGTCCATCGGCGAGCCGGGCACCCAGCTCACGATGAGGACCTTCCACGTCGGCGGCATCGCCATGGGCGGGGCCGAGAAGTCCAAGCTCGAGGCCAAGAACGAAGGCGTCGTCCGCTTCAATAACCTCAAGGCCGTCGAGAACAAGGACGGGACCCTCATCGTCGTCAACCGCAGCGCCAACATCGCCATCTTGGACCACCGGAGGCGCGAGGTCGAGCACTACCAGGTCCCCTACGGGGCCAAGGTCCTCGTCAAGGACGGGGAAGAGATCAAGGCCCGCCAGGGTTTCGCCGAATGGGACCCTTTCAACACCTTCATCCTGACCGAGGAGACCGGAGTCGTCCGTTTCCACGACGTCGTCCTCGGCGTGAGCATGGAGGAGATCCAGGACGAGTTCACCGGACTGATCACCCAGGTCATCATCGACCCCAAGGACGAGAAGCTCCAACCCCAGATCGAGATCCTCGACGAGAAGCGGAAGGATGACAAGGGCCGTCCCGTCCTCCTCCGGAAATACTTCCTGCCGTCGGGCGCGAACCTCGAGATCAAGGACGCGGACCGGGTCTTCGCCGGCGACGTCATGGCCAAGATCCCCCGCGAGGCGGCCCGCACCAAGGACATCACCGGCGGCCTGCCGCGGGCCGAGGAGCTTTTCGAGGCCCGCCGGCCCAAGAACCCCGCGGTCATCTCCGAGATCGACGGAACGGTCCAGATCGGGGGCCTGGTCCGGGGATACCGGAAGATCATGGTCCGCAACGAGCGCGGCGGCGAGAAGGAATACCTCGTCCCCAAGGGCGCCCACATGAGCGTCTCCGACGGGGAAAGGATCCGGGCCGGTGACGCCCTGATGGACGGACCGGTCAACCCCCATGACATCCTCCGCGTCCTGGGGGAGAAGGAGCTGGCTGAATACCTCCTCAAGGAGATCCAGGCCGTTTACCGGCTCCAGGGCGTTCCCATCAACGATAAGCACATCGAGACGATCATCCGGATGATGCTGCGCTGGGTCAAGGTCGAGGAAGTCGGGGACACCGAGTTCCTGGTGGACGAACAGGTGGACAAGTTCATCTTCCAGGAAGAGAACGAGAAGGTCATGAAAAAGGGCGGCAAGCCTGCCAAGGCCCGGCCCCTTCTCCTGGGGATCACCAAGAGCGCCCTGAGCACGGACAGCTTCATCGCTGCGGCCTCCTTCCAGGAAACGACACGGGTCCTGACCGAAGCCAGCCTCTACGGGAAAGTGGATTATCTGAGGAGATTGAAGGAGAACATCATCATGGGCCGGCTGATCCCGGCGGGGACGGGGTACAAGTTCTACCGGAACGTGGAGCTCAAGGAAGAGATGCAGCCCGTCCTCCCCGAGAAGGAAGAGGAGGTCGTTCCGGAGACCTGAATCCGGCATTTGGCCTGAAATTTCCTCAAATTTCTTGACAGGAATAGCAATTTTTGCTATTATCCGAATATTCGCCTCCGGACTATCTTCCAGGGGGATGAATAAAGCTCCATTTGGAAATTCGCATAGAGGAGTATTTTTAATTGCCGACCGTCAACCAACTTGTCAGGAATGGCAGGACGCTGAAAAAGTACAAGGGCAAATCGCCGGCTCTCGAGGCCTGCCCTCAGAAGCGGGGGGTCTGCACGCGCGTCTTCACGACCACTCCCAAGAAGCCGAATTCGGCCATGCGGAAAGTCGCCCGGGTGCGGTTGACCAATAACATCGAAGTCACGGGATACATCCCCGGCGTCGGACACAACCTTCAGGAACACTCGATCGTCCTGATCAGGGGAGGCCGCGTCAAGGATCTGCCCGGCGTCCGCTATCACATCATCCGCGGCACGCTGGACTGCGAGGGTGTCCAGAGCCGCTTCAAGGCGCGTTCCCGGTATGGGGCCAAGAGGCCCAAAGAGAAGAAGGCCGCCTAGGAGAGGAGAGAAGCATGCCGAGACGCGGGATCGTGAAAAAGAGGAAAACGCCGGCCGACCCGTTCTACAACAGCACCGTCGTCGCCCGGCTCATCAACCTTCTGCTCCGCAAGGGCAAGAAGAACACGGCCGAGCGCGTGGTGTACGGGACGATGGATATCGTCAAGCAGAAGACCAAGGAAGACCCCCTGAAGATCCTGGAAAAAGCCCTGGAGAATGTCCGGCCGCTCCTCGAGACGAAATCGCGGCGGGTCGGCGGGGCGAACTACCAGGTCCCGATCGAGGTCCCGCCGAACCGGTCCTTCTCCCTCGGGGTCCGCTGGCTGCTCCACTACGCCAAGGAGAGGAGCGGCAAGAGCATGGAAGAGAAGCTTTCGGCCGAGATCGTCGATGCCATCAACAACCGGGGCGGGGCGGTCAAGAAGAGGGAAGATACGCACAAGATGGCGGAGTCCAACCGGGCCTTTGCTCATTATAAATGGTAAATCGCTCTTGAAAGTTTTTCGAGTGATCCGGTTCGATATGGAGAAGAGAGTTTATGCGGTCCTACCCGATCGAGCGAGTGAGAAACATCGGTATCATGGCCCATATCGATGCCGGGAAGACCACGACGACGGAACGGATCCTGTTCTATACGGGTATGACCTACAAGATGGGAGAGGTGGACGAAGGGACGGCCGTGATGGACTGGATGGTCCAGGAGCAGGAGCGCGGGATCACCATCACCTCGGCCGCCACGACGTGCACCTGGAACGACCGCCGTATCAATATCATTGATACCCCGGGTCATGTGGATTTCACCGCGGAGGTCGAGCGCTCCCTGAGGGTGCTCGACGGCGCGATAGCCATACTGTGTGGAGTTGGCGGCGTCGAACCGCAGTCCGAGACAGTGTGGCGCCAGGCCGACAAGTACCGGGTCCCCCGGATCGTGTTCATCAACAAGATGGACAGGATAGGGGCCGACCCGGAACGGGCGATTCAGCAGCTGAAGAGCCGGGTGGCGGCCAAGCCCCTGCCGGTCCAGATTCCCCTGGGACGGGAAGACGGATTCCGCGGCGTGATCGACCTCATTGAAGAGAAAGAGATCGACTGGGGTCAGGAGATCCTGGGCACGGATTTTGTCGTCCGGGACGTCTCGGGCGAGAACCGCGAGGACGTGAGGAAACAGAGACAGGACATGATCGAAATGCTGAGCGAGACCGATGATGCTCTGATGCAGAAGTATGTCGACGGGGTCGAGCTTACTGCGCCGGAGATCAAGGCGGCGGTCCGCAAGGGGACCATCGGTCTGAAGTTCGTCCCGGTCCTCTTCGGGGCCTCGTTCCGGAACAAGGGCGTCCAGCCGCTCCTCGACGCCATCGTCGACTACCTGCCGTCGCCCGTGGACATCCTCCCGGTCGAAGGCCATCACCCCAAGACCCAGGCCCTGGAGACCCGGCCCGCGGCGGACGACGCGCCTTTTTCCGGGCTCGTCTTCAAGATCATGAACGACCCGTTCCTGGGGAATCTGGCCTACTTCCGGGTTTACTCCGGCAAGGCCAAGGTCGGCCAGTCGGTCTATAACTCGACCAAGGGCGAGGAAGAGAAGCTCTCCCGGCTCTTCGAGATCCACGCGAACAAGAGGACGGAAATCAAGGAAGTTCACGCGGGCGACATCGCCGCGATGGGCTCCCTGAAGAATATCTCGACGGGAGACACCCTCTGCCTCAAGAGCCACCCTATCGTCCTCGAGTCCATCCGGTTCCCGGAACCGGTCATTTCGGCGACGATCGAGCCCAAGACCAAGGCCGCTCATGTCAAGCTGAGCAATGCCCTTGCCCGTTTCCAACTGGAGGATCCGACCGTGAAGATCGTCCAGGACCCCATGACGGGACAGACCCTCATCAAGGGCATGGGCGAGCTCCATCTCGAGATCCTGATGGATCGGCTGGAGAGGGAGTTCGGCGTCCAGGCCAACTTGGGCAAGCCTCAGGTCGCCTACAAGGAAACGATCCAGGCCGCCGCCGAGGGCGAGGGGAAATACATCCGCCAGATCGGCGGCAAGGAGATCTACGGGCACTGCGTTCTGGCCGTCGAGCCCCTGAAGCGCGGCCGCGGATTCGAGTTCGCCGACAAGACGCGGGGCGGGGTCATCCCGAGGGAGTTCATCGGCGACATCGAGAACGGCGTCCGCGAAGCCATGGAGGGGGGCCTCGTTGCAGGCTTCCCCGTGACAGATCTCAAGGTGAGCCTCATCGGCGGGTCCCATCATGAGACGGAATCCACGCCTCTGGCCTACAAGATCGCCGCCTCCCTGGGCTTCCGGGAAGCCGCCAAGAAGGCGGGGCCGGTCCTCCTCGAGCCGATCATGAAGCTCGAGATCATCAGCCCCGACGATTACATGGGCGACCTCGTCGGCGACATCAACGCCCGGCGCGGGAAGGTCGAGGGGATGGAGATGCGGAGCGGCTCCCGGGTCATCAAGATCCTCGTGCCGCTCGCGGGGATGTTCGGTTACGCTACGGCCCTCCGGACGCTGACCCAGGGGCGGGGCGTGTTCAGCCTGGAGTTCTTCCAGTACGACAAGACCCCGTCCCAGGTCCAGGACGACATCGTGGCCCGGATCGAGGGACGGGGTCCCTTCCGGGATCAGGCATAAAGGTCTGTGATGCTTTCGAATACGGAAAACGCCAACAGGAGGTGAGCGATGGCGAAAGAAAAATTTGCGAGGACGAAACCCCACGTCAATGTCGGGACGATCGGTCACATCGACCACGGGAAAACGACGCTGACGGCCGCCATGACGAAGGTCCTGGCGACGAAAGGCCTGGCCCAGGCCAAGAGCTACGATGAGGTGGCCAAGGCCGACGCCAAGATGTTCCGCCGGGATGCGACCAAGATCCTGACGGTGGCGTTGAGCCACGTGGAGTACGAGAGCGAGAAGCGGCACTACGCCCACATCGACTGCCCCGGCCACGCCGACTACATCAAGAACATGATCTCCGGCGCGGCCCAGATGGACGGCGCGATCCTCGTCGTCTCCGCGGCCGATGGCCCGATGCCGCAGACGCGGGAACACATCCTCCTGGCGCGCCAGGTCAATGTCCCGGCCATCGTGGTGTTCATGAACAAGTGCGACCTCGTCGACGACCCGGAGATCCTGGACCTCGTCGAGCTCGAGGTCCGCGAGCTGCTGTCGAAGTACCAGTTCCCCGGGGACAAGACCCCGGTCATCCGCGGCAGCGCGACCAAGGCCATGGAGGACCTCAACGGTGAAGCCGCGAAGCCGATCTGGGAGCTCATCAAGGCGATGGACGAGTTCATCCCCGAACCCCTCCGCGAGATCGACAAGCCGTTCCAGATGGCGATCGAGGACGTGTTCTCGATCACGGGCCGCGGCACCGTCGTCACGGGCCGTGTCGACCGCGGCGTCGTCAAGGTCGGCGACGAAGTCGAGATCGTCGGGCTTCGGGAAACCCGTAAGACGGTCGTCACGGGCGTCGAGATGTTCCGCAAGCTCCTCGACCAGGCCCAGGCCGGCGACAACGTCGGCTGCCTGCTGCGCGGCGTGGGCAAGGACGAGGTCGAGCGGGGACAGGTCCTGGCCAAGCCGGGGTCGATCACCCCGCACCGGAAGTTCACCGCCGCGATCTACGCCCTGACGAAGGAAGAGGGCGGGCGGCACACGCCGTTCTTCAAGGGCTACCGGCCGCAGTTCTACTTCCGGACGACCGACGTCACGGGCTCCGTGAAGCTTCCGGCGAACGTCGAGATGGTCATGCCCGGCGACAACATCACGCTCGAGATCGAGCTGATCACGGACGTGGCCATGGAGAAGGCCCTGCGGTTCGCCATCCGCGAGGGCGGCCGGACGGTCGGCGCCGGCACCGTGACCGAGATCCTCGAGTAGATCGTCCGCCGGGGGCGGCCCGCGCGCGCCCCCGGGACTTGGGAATAAACCGGAGAACAGAGGAACGAACGATGGAAAAAATCAGAATCAGGCTGCAGTCCTTCGACCACCGTTTGCTGGACCAATCGGTGAAAGATATCGTCGTGAAAGCGAAGCGCACGGGCGCGAGCGTTGCGGGTCCCATCCCCCTGCCGACGCGCATCCACAAGTTCTGCGTCCTCCGTTCTCCCCACGTGGACAAGAAGTCCCGCGAGCATTTCGAGATGAGGATCCACAAGAGGCTCATCGATATCAGCGAGTATAACAACGAGACGATCGAAGAGCTGCAGAAGCTCGACCTGCCGGCGGGGATCGACGTCGAGATCCAGGCCTTCGGAGCGGGAGAATGATCATGGTCGAAGGGTTGATCGGCAAGAAGATCGGCATGAGCCAGCGGTTCGACGACGACGGCAACGTCGTCCCCGTCACCCTCATCAAGGCGGGACCCTGCACGGTCATCCAGACGAAGACCCGGGAAAAGGACGGCTACACGGCCGTCCAGCTCGGGTTCGTCGAGGACAAGGGGGCCAAGAGGCCGGGCAAGGCCCAGGTCGGGCATTTCAAGAAGTCCGGCGTCCCTGTCGTCCGGAAGCTCCAGGAGGTCGGTTGCACCGAGCCGGCCGAGTTCAAGGAAGGGGACCAGGTCCTGGTCGACATCTTCGAGGTCGGCGAGACAATCCATGTCGTCGGGACGAGCAAGGGCAAGGGCTTCGCCGGCGTCGTCAAGCGTCACCATTTCGCCGGCGGCGATGCGGCCCACGGCTCGATGTTCCACAGGGCGCCCGGATCGATCGGCGCCTCGTCCTACCCGTCACGCGTCGTCAAGGGGATGCGGATGGGCGGCCACATGGGCGATGAGCGGGTGACGGTCCGGAACCTCAAGGTCGTCGAGACGGACAAGGACAATAACCTCCTCGTGGTCAAGGGCGCGGTACCCGGGGCCCGGGGGGGGTACCTCCTGATCCGGAAGGGGACGTTCAGCGCCCGCAGCGCCAAGTAGGCGGGAAAAGAGTGCACCATGGGTAAACTGCAAGTTTTCGATAAGAGTGGGAAGCCGGCCGCCGAAGTGGACATGCCGGAGAGCGTTTTCGCCTATCCGGACAAGGGCCACCTGGTCTACGAAGCCGTCGTCAACTATCGGGCAAACCAACGGCAGGGGACCGCGGCCACCAAGACGAGAGCGAACGTCGCCGGCGGCGGCAGGAAGCCCTGGCGGCAGAAGGGGACGGGCCGGGCCCGCGCCGGTAGCACCCGTTCGCCCCTCTGGAAAAAGGGCGGCACGGTTTTCGGGCCCCAGCCGAGGGACTATTCCTACGAGCTGCCCAAGAAGGCCCGAAGGAACGCCCTCCGGTCCGCCCTCTCACGGAAGCTCGCCGACAGCCTGATCCTTGTCCTCAGCGAGCTCGATATCAAGGAGCCCAAGACCAAGGAGGCCGCGGCCCTGCTCAAGGCCTTCCACCTCGATTCGGCCCTGTTCGTCGACAGCCACGAGAACACGAACCTGTTCCTGTCCGTCCGGAACCTCCCCAAGGTCAAGGCCGTCGATGTCCGGACGCTCAACGTCTACGACGTTCTGAACTATAAGTGGCTGGTCTTCAGCCAGCGGGCCCTCGAGTCCGCCATGGAGAGATTGAAGTGATCAAAGACCCCCATAAAATCATCATCCGGCCGGTGATCACGGAGAAGACGACCGAACTCAAGAACTCCGACCGGGTCATCTGCTTCGAGGTCGCCCGGGGCGCGAACAAGATCGAGATCAAAAAGGCCATCGAGCACCTCTTCAAGACCAAGGTCGCGAGCGTCCGGACCCAGTCGAAGACGGGCAAGGTCCGGAGGGTCGGCCGCAACCTGGGCAAGACGAAGGACTGGAAAAAGGCCTACGTCAAGCTCCGGGAAGGCGAGAAAATGATCGAATATTTCGAGGCTGTTTAACATGGGCATCAAAACGTACCGACCAGTCACACCAGGCCTGCGCCACCGGACGACCAACGAATATGAGGACTTGACGGGGGACCGCCCCTACAAGCCCCTCCTCGTCTCCCTGCCCAAGTCCGGCGGCCGGGACAGCCGTGGGCACCTCTCGATCCGGAACCGGGGAGGCGGGCACAAAAAGCTCTACCGCATGGTCGACGCGAAGCGGGACAAGATCGGGATCCCCGGCGTCATCGAGACGGTCGAGTACGATCCCAACCGGTCGTCGTTCATCTCCCTCGTGAAATACAGGGACGGAGAGCGCCGTTACATCCTGTCCCCCCTGGGCTTGAAGGTCGGGCAGGAGATCGTGTCCTCCGACGCCCAGGTCGACATCCTGCCCGGGAACGCCATGCCCCTGAGATTCATCCCCCTGGGCACGGTCATCCACAACATCGAGCTCCGCAAGGACAAGGGCGGCCAGGTGGCGAAGTCGGCCGGGACCGGGGCCCAGATCCTGGCTAAGGAAGGGGACTATGCCCAGGTCCGGCTGCCGTCTTCCGAGATCCGCAAGATCCATCTCGACTGCCGGGCGGTGATCGGACAGATCGGGAACCTCGATCACCAGAACATCAGCATCGGCAAAGCGGGCCGGAGCCGCTGGCAGGGCTGGCGCCCCCACGTGCGCGGGACCGCCATGAACCCGATCGACCACCCGCACGGCGGAGGGGAAGGCCGCTCCAAGGGCGGACGTCATCCCGTGAGCCCCGAGGGCATCCCGACGAAGGGGTACAAGACGCGGCGGAACAAGAGGACCCAGGCCTTCATCATCAGGCGGAGGAGCAAGTAATCATGGGCAGATCATTGAGCAAAGGTCCCTTCGTGGACACCCACCTTCTCGAAAAAATCCGGGTCGCCGACGTCCAGGGCGGCAAGCGGCAGGTCATCAAGACGTGGTCCCGGCGCTCGACGATCATTCCGGAGATGGTCGGCCTGACGATCGGGGTCCACAACGGCCGGAAGTTCATCCCGGTCTTCGTGACGGAGAACATGGTCGGGCACAAGCTCGGGGAGTTCTCCCCGACGCGGACCTTCCGGGGACACACCTCAAAGACCGCCAAACAGCTCAAAGCAGGGAAGTAAGATGAGCGAGCCCAGTCACGTTTCCCATGCCGTCGCCCGGTTCATCCGGATGAGCCCCCAGAAGAGCCGGCTTGTGGCCGACCTCATCCGGGACCGGTACGTCGGCGAGGCCCTGACCATCCTGCGCTTCAGCGAGAAGAAGAAGATCAGCGCCGTCCTGGAAAAGGTCCTCCGCTCGGCCATCGCCAACGCCCAGCAGAAGACCCCCAACCTCGACGTCGACAAACTCTATATCTCGAAGATTCAGATTGGCGGCGGCCCGGTGGCCAAGCGGATCCGCCCGGCGCCCATGGGACGGGCCTATCGTGTCGTGAAGCGGACGAGCCATGTCCAGATCTATTTAGACGAAAAAGGGAGATAAGCGGTGGGACAGAAAACACATCCGTACGGATTCCGGCTCGGCTTCAACAAACCGTGGATGTCCCGTTGGTTCGCCAAAGGACCCGAGTACGCCCGCCTCATCCATGAGGACCTGAGGATGCGGAAGGCGATCAAGGAGAAATACTACCACGCTGGGATCGCGGAGGTGGACATCGAGCGGGTGGGCCCGAAGATCCGGATCATCATCCATACGGCCCGGCCGGGGATCATCATCGGCCGCGGCGGCAAGGAGATCGAGAGCCTGAAGGGCTACCTCGAGGGGATCGCCCACAAGGACGTCTACGTCGACATCCGGGAGGTGGACCACGCCGAGCTCAATGCCCTGCTCGTCGGCGAGGGCATCGCCGTCCAGCTCGAGAAGCGGATCGCCTACCGCCGGGCCATGCGGAAGGCCGTGGACATGGCCCTCAAGATGGGGGCCAAGGGCATCAAGGTCATGTGCTCGGGCCGCCTCGGCGGCGTCGAGATCGCCCGGTCGGAGTGGTACTTGAAGGGGCAGCTACCCCTCCAGACCCTGCGGGCCGACATCGACTACGCCTTCACCGAGGCCTTCACGACCTACGGCCAGATCGGCATCAAGGTCTGGATCTACCGGGGCGATGTCGAGAAGCCGAAGATGTCCTCTCAGATGGCGGAGGTCGAGGAGATTTAGCCATGTTAATGCCCAAGAAAGTCAAGTTCCGCAAGCAACAGCGCGGCCGGATGCGGGGCAAGGCCGAGCGGGGGAGCACTCTGTCCTTCGGGGAGTTCGGCCTCCAGGCCCTGGAGCCTTGCTGGCTGACCTCGCGGCAGATCGAGGCCGGCCGCATCACGATCACCCGCCATATGAAACGGCGCGGGAAGCTTTGGATCCGGACCTTCCCCTGGAAGGCGGTCACCAAGAAGCCGACCGAGGTCCGGATGGGCAAGGGGAAGGGCGACCCGGAATTCTGGGTCGACGTCATCCGGCCGGGGAAGGTCCTCTTCGAGATCGAGGGCGTCGAGGAAGAGGACGCCAAGGAAGCCATGCGGCTCGCCGCCCACAAGCTCCCGATCAAGACGAGATTCATCTCCCGGGAAGCGAGAGAACTCCGATGAAGATCCGTGAATTGCAAGAACTTTCGGCCGACGAACTGCAGGCCAAGGAAAAGGAGCTCGTGGACCAGCTCTTCAAGCTCCGCTTCCAGAAATCCCTGGGCCAGCTGGAAAGCCCGATGAAGATCAAGAACGTCAAGAGGGACATCGCCCGCATCAAAACGCTCTTGAAAGCCCCTTCGAAAGAGACGGAGTAGAGAATGGACACCAAGGGAAAGAAACGGAAGACCACCAAGGTCGGGACCGTCGTCGCCAAGAAGATGAAGAAGACGGTCACGGTCGAGGTCGAGCGCCAGATCCGGCACCCCCTGTACAAGAAAATCGTCCGCCAGAAGAAGACGTTCCTCGTCCACGACGAGACCGAGAAGTGCAAGGTCGGCGATACCGTCCGGATCATTGAGACGCGGCCCATCAGCAAGATGAAGCGGTGGCGCGTCCTCGAGATCGTCGGCCTGTCGGAGGGCGGCCAAGAGCTGGAAGCCGGAGAACGCCCATGATTCAGATGCGGACCATGCTCAAGGTCGCCGACAATTCCGGCGCCCGGAGGATTATGGCCATCACGCCCCTGGGCGGCGGCGTCGGCCGGATCGCCCGGATCGGGGACGTCATCTCCGCCTCAGTCAAGGAGGCGGACCCCGAGAGCAAGATCGGGAAAGGCAAGGTCGTCCGGGCCGTCATCGTCCGGACCCGCAAGGAGCTCCGCCGCAAGGACGGCTCCTACATCCGTTTCGAGGACAACGCCGCGGTCATCATCGACAAGGCCGGGGAGCCCGTCGGGACCCGCGTCTTCGGGCCCGTGGGCCGGGAGCTGCGGGAGCGGAAATTCATGAAGATCATCTCCCTGGCGCCGGAGGTCCTGTGATGGGCAAAATCCAGCTCAAGAAAAACGACGTCGTCGTCGTCCTCGCGGGGAAAGACAAGGGGAAGACCGGGAAGGTCCTCAAGCTCTTCCCCGAGACCGACCGGGTCATCGTCGAGCGGATCAACTTCAGCAAGCACTTCGTCAAGGCCGACCGCAGCAAGAACGTCCAGGGAGGGGTCATGGAGAAGGAGAGCCCGATCCATGTCTCCAATGTCATGCTCTTCTGCCCGGAATGCGGCCAGGGCGTCCGGGTCCGGACACGGAGGCTCGAGGACGGCAGCAAGACCCGGCTCTGCAGCAAGTGCGAGGCCCTGATCGAGAAGCAGAAGTGAGGATGGCACCATGAGCCGCTTATACGAGAAGTACCAGAAAGAACTCCTCCCCGAGCTCCAGAAAGAGCTCGGGATCAAGAACAAGATGGCCGTGCCCCGCCTGGAGAAGATCATCGTCAATATGGGCGTCGGCGACGCGATCCAGAACATCAAGCTCCTGGACACGGCCAAGACGGAGCTCGGCCTCATCACCGGGCAGCTCCCCGGGATCGGCCGGGCCAAGAAGTCGATCTCGGCCTTCAAGCTGAGGAAGGGCCAGCCGATCGCCTGCTACGTGACGCTCCGGAGCCGGAGGATGTACGAATTCTTCGACCGGCTCGTCAATATCGTCCTGCCCCGCGTCAGGGACTTCCGGGGCGTCCCCGGCAGCTCCTTCGACGGCCGGGGCAACTACACTCTGGGGCTACGCGACCAGCTCGTGTTCCCGGAGATCGATTACACGAAGGTCGAGAGGTCCCGGGGCATGAACATCACTATCGTGACCACGGCCCGGACCGACAAGGAAGCCCATGCCCTCCTCAGGAAGCTGGGCATGCCCTTCCGAGAGTCCTGAAAGGCGAGGTGAACGTGTCGACAACAGCGCGGATGGCCAAATACGCGAGAAAGCCCAAGTATGAGATCCGGACCCGGCGCCGCTGCCGTCTCTGCGGCCGCTCCCGGGGCTATTACCGGAAATTCGACCTCTGCCGGCTGTGCTTCCGCGAGCTTGCCCTTAGGGGGGAGATCCCGGGGGTCACGAAGTCGTCGTGGTGACGTCGAGGAAAGGATAGGTCCATGGATTCCATCTCCGATTTACTCACCCGGGTCCGCAACGGGGTCAAGACCAAGAAGAAGGAAGTCAACGTCCCCTCCTCCCGGCTCCTGGTCGAGATTGCCAAGATCCTCAGGGAAGAGGGGTACATCAAGAACTTCAAGGTCATTGACGACAGCAAGCAGGGCGTCCTGAACCTGGCCCTGAAATACGGGGAGGACGGCAAGAGCGTCATCAGCGGCCTGCGGCGGATCAGCAAGCCCGGATGCCGGATCTTTTGCACGAAGGATTCGGTCCCCAAGGTCCTCGACGGCCTGGGGGTGGTCATCGTTTCAACGTCGAAAGGCGTTCTGGCCGGCCGGAAGTGCGAAGAGCTCGGCGCGGGCGGAGAAGTCCTCTGCAGCATCTGGTGAGCGCGAAGAGAGGTCAACATGTCTAGAGTCGGGAAGAAGCCCATCACGATCCCGGCGGGCGTCAAGGTGACGATCCAGCCGGACAGGATCGATTTCGAGGCGAAGAAGGGCCGGCTGTCCTCGCCTCTCTACGCCGGGATCCAGGCCAGCCTGGACGGGCCGCAGCTCAGCCTGACGCGGGCCGACGAGGCCAAAACGACGCGCAGCCTGCACGGCCTTTGCCGGGCCCTGGCCCAGAACGCCGTCCGCGGCGTCACCGAGGGATTCTCCAAGCAGCTGGAGATCGTAGGCGTGGGCTACAAAGCCAAGGTCGAGAAGAACAGGCTCGAGATCAGCCTGGGCTACTCCCGGCCGATGGTCTACGAGATCCCGGCCGGGGTCGAGGTCGTGACCGAAAAGCCGACCCTGCTCACCGTCCGGGGGATCGACCGGCAGAAGGTGGGCCAGGTGGCCAACGACATCAAGAAATTCCGCCTTCCGGATCCCTACAAGCAGAAGGGGGTCCGGTACGTCGGCGAGAGACTGATCAAGAAAGAGAGAAAAGCGGGGGTGGCCAGTGCTTAAGAACAAGATCGTCGCCAAACGGGTGCGGAACGACCGTCTCCGCAAGCGGATCCGGGAAAAGGTCCAGGGGACGCCGGAGCGTCCGCGGGTCCACGTACACAAGAGCAACACCTACCTCTACACTCAGGTCATCAACGACGCCGAAGGCCGGGTCCTGCTGACCGCCTCGACCCTCGAGAAAGAGTTCAAGGAGAGATCCAAGAACAGGAAGAACAAGAAAGCCAGCGGGCTCCTCGGCGAGATGCTCGCCAAGCGCCTGAAGGCCAAGAAGATCGAGCGGGTGGTGTTCGACCGTGGGGTTTACCCCTACCATGGGCGCATCAAGACCCTCGCGGAAGCCATGCGGAAAGAAGGCATCCAATTCTAAGGGAAAGGGCCGATTAAGGAGGCGAGAGAGTGGACGATCGAAGATTCGAGAAGGCTATCGCCGTCGATGAGGACGGCTTCGAGCTCAAGGACCAGGTCATCTCCATCCGCAGGGTCACGAAGGTCGTCAAGGGCGGAAAGAACCTGAGCTTTTCGGCCCTGGTGGCCGTCGGCAACGAGCGCGGCCGAGTGGGCATAGGAAAGGGCAAGGCCCGCGAAGTGCCGCAGGCGATCCGCAAGGGAGTCGAAGCGGCCAAGAAGAACATGATCCGGGTCCCCCTGGCGGACACGACGCTGCCCCACCTCGTCAAAGGGGTCGACGGCGCCGGTCTGGTCGTCCTCAGGCCGGCCGCGAAGGGGACGGGTGTCATCGCCGGCGGCGCCGTCAGGGTCATCATGCAGCTGGCCGGGATCCGGGACATCCTGACCAAGTCCCTGAGAAGCAACAATCCGATCAGCGTGGCCAACGCCACTTTGGACGCCCTCCGGAGCGTCCGGAACCCCGATGACGTGGCCAAGATGCGCGGGAAGGTCAAGGGTGGGTTATGACGGAGACAACGACGAAATCCGTAAAGACCCGGAAGCGGGCTGAGAAGGGCCCGGACCAAGAACGCTACCTGAAGATCACGCTCGTCCGGAGCCTGGTCGGTCATCCAAGGTCGCAGCGTATCGTGGCCAAGGGTCTCGGCCTGAGAAAGCTCCAGTCCCACGTCGTCCGCCGGGAATCCCCCGAGACGCTCGGCATGGTCCGCAAGTTGGCCCATGTGTTGAAAGTGGAGGCGACCGAAAAGCCATGAACCTCAGCAACCTGAAACCGGCCAAAGGATCGAGACAGGATCGCAAACGAGTAGGGAGGGGACCGGGCTCCGGGCTGGGCAAGACGTCCGGCCGCGGCAGCAAGGGGCAGCTCTCCGGCAGCGGTTATTCCCGCAAGCGGGACTTCGAGGGCGGCCAGATGCCGCTCGTCCGCCGTGTCCCCAAGCGGGGCTTCACCAACATCTTCCGGACCGAATACACCGTCATCAACCTGGACAGCCTGGCCAAGATCGCCAAGAAAGAGGTCGAGATCAAGGACTTGGTCGCGGCCGGGCTGATCAAGAACGGGTCTGAACAGGTGAAGGTCCTGGGGCGGGGCGAGCTCGCCTCCCCGAAGACCATCCACGCCCATAAGTTTTCCGGGTCGGCCCTGAAAAAGATCGAGGACAAGGGCGGCAAAGCCGTCACCATCGGGAAAGAATAATGTTAGACAGCATCCGCAACATCTTCAGCATCCCGGAGCTCCGCAAGAGGGTCATCTTCACCCTCCTCCTCCTGGCGGTTTACAGGATCGGCGGCCAGATCCCCAACCCGGGCATCAGCGCCTCGGCCCTGGCGGAGTTCTGGGCGCAGCAAAAGGGCTCCCTCCTGGGGTTCATCGACCTGTTCTCGGGACGCTACATGTCGCGTATGACCATCTTTGCCCTCGGCATCATGCCCTACATCAGCGCCTCCATCATCCTCCAGCTGCTCACGGTCGTCTGGCCCTACCTCGAACGGCTGTCCAAGGAGGGCGAGCTGGGCCGGAAGAAGATCACCCAGTACACCCGCTACGGCACGATCGGGATCTGCTTCATCCAGTCCTTCGGCATCGCCGCTTTCCTCGAATCCCTCAAGAGCCCTGGAGGCGCCCTCATCGTTCCCCACGGCGGCTGGGGGTTCAGGCTGCTGACCATCCTGACCCTGACGACCGGGACCGTCTTCGTCATGTGGCTCGGCGAGCAGATCTCGGCCCGGGGGATCGGCAACGGGATCTCGCTCATCATCTTCGCCGGGATCGTCGTCCGCTTCCCGTCCGGGCTCATCAGCATGCTCAGCGGCCTCAAGACCAACACCATGAATCCCCTGAAGATGATCTTCCTGGGCGCCCTGATGATCGCGGTCATCGGGTTCATCGTCTTCGTCGAGCGCGGCCAGCGCCGCATCCCGGTGTCCTACGCCAAGCGCGTCGTCGGGCGGAAGGTCTACGGCGGCCAGAGCACGCACCTGCCCCTCCGGGTGAACACGGGCGGCGTCATCCCGATCATCTTCGCCGCCTCCGTCATCACCATCCCCGCGACCTTCGCCCAGCTCGTCAAGGTCCCGGCCCTCCAGTCGGTCGCCCAACAGTTCGGCATGGGCATGCCCCTCTACAACCTCTTCTACGTCGCGGCCATCATCTTCTTCACCTACTTCTACATCTCGATCATCTTCAACCCGGTCGACGTGGCCGACAACCTGCGGAAGTACGGCGGCTTCATCCCCGGCATCCGCCCGGGCAAGAACACGTCCGATTACATCGACGAGGTCCTGTCGAGGATCACCCTCGTCGGCGCCGTCTACCTGGCGGTCGTCGCCATCCTGCCGGAGTTCCTGATCACGGGCATCAAGGTCCAGGCCCTGCCCTGGATCGGGACGTGGCTCGAGATGAACCTGCCCAAGTTCATGACCCAGGGGTTGGGCATCGACTTCCTGTTCGGAGGGACGTCGATCCTGATCGTCGTCGGCGTCGCCATGGACACCATGCAACAGATCGAGGCCCAGCTCGTCATGCGCCACTACGACGGGTTCATGCGCCGGAGCCGGATCAGGGGGAGAAGGTGATGAGAGTCGTCCTCCTGGGCGCTCCCGGTAGCGGGAAAGGGTCCGTGGGCGACCTCGTGCGGTCGGCCTACGGTTTTCCCAAGATCTCCACCGGGGATCTCCTCCGGGACGCTGTCCAGAAGAAAACGCAGATCGGCCTCCAGGCGGCCTCCCAGATGGGCAAGGGCGGCCTGGTCGACGACGCCATCGTCCTCGCCCTCCTCAAGGAACGGCTGGCGGGGCCGGACTGCCGGATCGGCTACATTCTCGACGGCTACCCGCGGAACCTCTCCCAGGCCAAAGACCTCAAATCGCTGGACGGCGGCCGCCGGGAGGTCGTCTTCCTGATCGATGTCCGTGAGGACATCGTCGCCCGGCGGATTGGCAGCCGCCGGCTGTGCCCCAGCTGTGAGGCGATCTACAATGTCATCACGAAGAAGCCCGTCCGGGAAGGGGTCTGTGACCTCTGCGGCGCGGCCCTCGTCCAGAGACAGGACGATCGGCCCGAGCTCGTGCCGGAACGGCTGAAGACCTACCATACGAAAACGGAGCCCCTGATCGCCTATTACCAGGCCAAGGGCGTCCTCCACCGGATCGACGGCAACGGCACGATCGAAGAGACGTTCCGGCCTATCCGGCTGGTTCTGGACGGCGTGCTCCGCGGAACAGAGGATTCCCAGGTGCGGCCATGATCATCTACAAGTCCAGCGCGGAGCTCGAAGTCATGCGGCAGAGCAGCCGGATCGTGGCCCAGGTCCTGGATGAGCTCGAGCCTCTGGTCCGGCCTGGGATCCGGACCCGTGACCTGGACCTTTACGCGGAAAAGCGGACCCGCGAGCTCGGCGCCGTGCCGGCCTTCAAGGGGTACCGGGGCTACCCGGCCTCGGTCTGCGTGTCGGTGAACGAGGAGATCATCCACGGCATCCCCTCGGGGCGTCTCCTCCAGGAGGGCGACATCGTCAGCCTGGATTTCGGCGTCCTCTATGAGGGTTTTTACGGCGACTCGACCGTGACCGTCCCTGTCGGCCGGACGAGCGACGAGGCCGGCCGGCTCATCGAGTCGGCGAAGAAGGCCTTTTTCAAGGGCTTTGAACAAGTGCGGGAGGGGAACCGGCTCTCCGACATCTCGGCCGCCGTCCAGCGGTCCGTCGAGGGGGACGGGTTCTCCGTCATCCGCCAGTTCGTCGGCCACGGCATCGGCCGGGCCCTCCACGAGGAGCCCCAGGTCCCGAACTTCGGGGCTCCCGGCCGGGGCCCGAAGCTCAAGCCCGGCATGACTCTGGCCATCGAGCCCATGATCGCCTTGGGGTCTTACGAGGTCGAGGTCCTGGAGGACGGCTGGACGGCCGTGACCCGGGACCGCAGCCTCTCGGCCCATTACGAACATACCGTAGCCCTGACCGAGGACGGGCCGGAGATCCTGAGCGCGCGGGCACGGGACAGCGCGGCCGGGCGGTCCCCCTTTATGAAGGAGAGTCCCCATGCCTAAGCAGGACATGTTCGAGGCCGAAGGCGTGGTCCTCGAGACCCTCCCGAACGCCATGTTCCGGGTCGAGCTCTCGAATAAGCACGTCATCCTGGCCCACATCTCGGGGAAGATGCGGAAGCACTTCATCCGGATCCTCCCGGGCGACCGGGTCCTGGTGGAACTCTCTCCCTACGACCTGACCAAGGGACGCATCACGTACAGATACAAATAAAAGGACAGGACGATGAAAGTCAAAGCATCTGTGAAAAAGATCTGCCGGAACTGTAAGATCGTCCGGCGCAAGGGCATCGTGCGGGTCATCTGCACCAACCCGCGGCACAAACAAAGACAGGGATAGGACGAGGTCAACATGGCAAGAATCGCAGGCATCACGCTCCCGCCGGAAAAGAGGATCGAGATCGGACTGACCTACATCTTCGGCATCGGCCGCTCCAAATCGGGAAAGATCCTGGCCGAAGCCAAGATCGACAAGAACAAGAAGGTCAAGGCCCTGACCGAGGACGAGGTCGACAAGATCCGCCGGATCATCGAGAAGCGGGAAAAGATCGAGGGTGATCTCCGCAAGGAAATCACTATGAACATCAAGAGGCTCGTCGACATCGGCTGCTACCGGGGCCTCCGTCACAAGAAGAAACTCCCCACGAGGGGCCAGCGGACCAAGACGAACGCCCGGACCCGGAAAGGCGTCCGCGGCTCCAAGATCAAGAAACTCAAGGAAAAGAAAGCCTAAGGAGGGGACGCGCCCATGCCCAAAGCCAAAACCAAGAAAAAGAAAGTCCGGAAAGAGATCGCGTACGGAGTGGCTCACATCCAGTCCACGTTCAATAATACGATCATCACCATCGCGGACCACCAGGGCGGGACCCTCTGCTGGGCCAGCGCCGGCACCTCGGGGTTCAAAGGGGCCCGGAAAGGCACCCCCTTCGCCGCCCAGCTGGCCGCCAAGGGCGTGGCCACGAAGGCCCGGGAGTTCGGCGTGCGTTACGTTGACGTCCGGCTGACGGGGCCGGGCGCCGGCCGTGAATCCTCCATCCGCGCCCTCCAGGCGGCCGGGCTCGAGATCAAATCGATCAAGGACGTGACCCCCATCCCGCACAACGGCTGCCGGGTCCGCCGGAGACGGCGGGTCTGAGGCCCGAAGGAGAGGACCATGGCGAAATATCAAGGACCTGACTGCCGGCTGTGCCGGGTCGAAAAGAATAAGCTGTTCTTCAAAGGCAACAAGTGCCTGACGGACAAGTGCCCCCTCGAGCGGCGGCCCTACGCGCCCGGCCAGCACGGACGCAACAGGAAGCGCGTGCTCGGTTACGCGATCCAGCTCCGGGAGAAGCAGAAGCTCAAAAGGTACTACGGGATGTCGGAGGAGCAGTTCCGCTTCTTCTTCGAGCGGGCCGAGCGGCAGAAGGGCATCACCGGAGAGAACCTCCTGTCGATGCTCGAGCGGCGGCTCGACAACGCCATCTACGTGATGGGATTTTCCCTGTCCCGTGGCCACGCCCGCCAGCTCATCGCCCACGGGCATTTCCGCGTCAACGGCCGCCGGGTCAACATCCCCTCGGCGCTGGTCAAGGCCGGGGACGTCATCGAATTCAAGGAGCGGACGGCCAAGAGCGAAGACATGCAGGCCGTCGTCGCCTCAAACAAGAGCAAGTCCGTTCCCGGATGGCTCGAAGTGGACAGGGAGCACCTGAAGGGAAGGGTCCTCGCCCTTCCGACCCGTCAGGATGTCACCCTCCCCGTGGAAGAGCATCTGGTGGTCGAACTTTACTCCAAATAATGTCCTGAGGGACCCCTACGAGGATATCCCCAGAAGGAGGACACATGACGGAAACGAATTTTCAGAGGCCAAAGTATTTGGAGTGCGATTTTGAGACGCTGACGGAGAAATACGGCCGGTTCCAGGCCCAGCCCTTCGAGCGAGGCTACGGCATCACGGTGGGAAACGCCCTGCGCCGGATCCTCCTTTCGTCGATCACCGGGGCCGCCATCACGGCCGTCCGGATTCACGGCGTGCTCCATGAATTCTCGACCATCCCCGGGGTCGTCGAGGACGTGACGGATATCATCCTCAACCTCAAGAGCATCCCCCTCAAGCTCACGGGAGACGATCCGAAACGGATGACCCTCAAGAAGGCCGGGCCGAACCAGGCCAAGTCTTCGGACATCGCCCACGATTCCGACATCGAGATCCTCAACAGGGACGTCCCCATCGCGTCGCTCGATGCCGACGGGACGCTCGAGATCGAGATGATCGTCAAGAACGGCCGGGGCTATATCCCCGCTGACCAGAATTTCGACGATGAGCTGAGCCTGGATTACATCCCCCTCGATTCCTCCCATTCTCCCGTCCTGAAAGTCAACTACAAGGTCGAGCCGGCCCGCGTCGGAAAGAGGATCGACTACGAGAGCCTGACCCTGGAGATCTGGACGACCGGCGCCATCCGTCCCATGGACGCCCTCTCCCAGGCGGCCAAGATCATGAGGGACCATCTCGGGATCTTCCTGAACGTCGTCGACGAGCCCTTGGAAAAGGAACAGGCCCCGACCAAGAAAGAGATTCCCTATCTCGGCCAGGCGGACGTGCTGGCCAAGACGATCGACCACTTGGAGCTTTCGGTCCGGTCCAATAACTGCCTTCGGGCGGCCGGCATCGAGAGGATCTACGAGCTCGTCCAGAAGACCGAAGAGGACCTCCTCAAGACGAAGAATTTCGGTCGCAAGTCGTTGGCCGAGATCAAGGAGACCCTGTCGAACCTGAACCTCGGACTGAACCTGGAGCTCCACCCTAAGCTCATCGAGCGGATCCAGGTGGAGGTCAAGGAGACCAAGCCCGGGAAGGAAGTGGATGAATGAGGCACCAAGTCAAGAAAGGATACCTGCGGAGAAACTCGGCCCACCGGCGGGCCCTCCTGCGCAACCTCGTGACATCGTTCCTCGAGCGGGAACGGATCACGACCACGTTGGGCAAGGCCCGGGTCGCGCGGCCGCTGGCCGAGAAGATGATCACCCTGGGCAAGAGGGGAACCCTTCACGCCCGTCGTCAGGCCCTCGCCTATATGACGAAGGAATCCGCCGTGAAAAAGCTTTTCGACGAGATCGCCCCGCGTTTCTCTGAGAGGCCCGGCGGATACACCCGGATCGTCAAGCTCGACCGGAGGATGGGGGACGGCTCGGTGATGGCCATGCTCGAGCTCGTCGGCACGGAATACAAAAAAAAGGCCAAGAAGAAGAAAGAGGCCAAGAAGTCGGCTGGAAAGTAGTCCGTTCAAAAGTCATTGTCAAAAAGGCCCGGCTACGGCGGGGCCTTTTTTTTATCCTCCGGACAGGTATATCTCCTTTCAGAAGGCCGCACATTTATTCCTGGGGGGGAGTTCCATAGCCTATGTTCGATGCGGATGTCCGCTCAGTTCTAAGTTCCGAGGATCGTTTCAGATATTTACCAGAATTGCAGCTCCGAGCCTGTTTGCTTAGCGACGGAATCGCCGGGCAGCAAGAGCGAAGACTCGCTTCAGATCTTTCCTAAAAGTGCGGCTTCGAGCCGCTCCGCCGCACTTTTATTGGTCGCTCCGAAGACTCCGCTCCCTGCCGCTCCCTGCCGGAGGGCCTATCTTTTTGCCCTGCGCGCTCCCTGATAGATCCGCTGCCAGTAAGCGTCCTTGAGGTTCGAAACCTGGACGACCGGCTTTTCGTGGACCGTCGCGCTGATGAACTGCTCGCGGTTGATCATCATCCCGACGTGGCCGATCTTGTTTTTCGCGCTGCCGAAAAAGACGAGATCTCCGGCCGTCTCGTCCCCGGCCATGACCGCGAGAAGGCCGCTCCCCTTGAACTGGATGTCCGCGTCCCGGAGGATGGGGATGCCGCTCATTTTGTAGATGAGCTGGACGAAACCGGAGCAGTCAAGGCCGAACGGGGATGTCCCCCCCCAGAGGTAGGGGAGTCCGATGAAGCGCTCGGACAAGGCGACCATCTCTTCGGGGGTCCGGCGTGGCCAGACCATCGGCCCCTCGTGGAAAGCCCCGTCGCCTTTCTGGATCCAGGCCTTGGTCCCGCAGGGGAGCACGATCTCCGCCCAGCGCTCGTCCTTTTCCCGGACGATCTCGAGGACGGAGCTGATCGGGGCCACCTTGACGGGCTTGTGCTTGGTGGTGTCGGGCTCGCGATAGATATTGGCCAGGAGGTCCGTGACCTCGAAGATCCTGCCCTGCGATGCATAGGACTTGTCCCCCGGTTTCAGGACCCTGAGGGAGGGCCCGAAGATCCAGCCCTTGTAGGTGTCGGGCGTCTCGACGTCATACCAGACCTCCCCGTCTGAGTTCTTCTCTGTAGCGAGGACAATGACGTTCGTGCCGAGGAGGGCCTGGCTGACGACGTCGGACGTCGAGGTCGACCGGCTGTGCATGTCCTCGGCCGGATTGATGACCACGGCCGCAAGGGGCGGGGACGATCTTTCCCCCGGCGCGAGGGTGAGCAAGGGAGCGGCGACGATAAGAAAAAGCACGGCGAATCTGGGCATGGCCTGATCTCCTGAAGGTCCATTATAGCCCTGAACGCGGCTGGCGAAAAGCCGTGACCTCATCATCGCTCCCGCGAATCAGCTGGATATTTTCAGGGGCCTTTTCATATAATGGCCGGCGAGAGGAGTCGGCCATGAAAAGAAAGGATTTCCTGAAATTGTCGGGAGCGGCCGCGGCCGGCGCGCTCGTTTCGGTCCCATCCGCGCTCGGCCAAGCCCTCAAGGATGGAAGGGGAAAGACACGGGTCTCAGTCAAGCTTATCGACCTCAAGCTCCGGCACGCCTGGGGACTCTCGCGCGGGACCTGGACGACACGGCGCAACGCCTTCCTCAAGATCGAGCGCGACGGGACCGTGGGGATGGGGGAGGCGGCTCCGATCGCCCGCTATGAAGAGACCGCGGAGGGCGCCGCCGCCTTCATCGAAAAGGCCCGGCCCGTCCTGGAGGGGGACCTCCGCGAATACGCCGTCCGCTGGAACGAGCTCGAGACCCTGACCCCGGGCGAGCACGCGGCCAAGGCCGCCATCGACATGGCCCTCCTGGACTGGACGGGCAAAAAGCTCGGCGTTCCGCTTTGGAGACTCCTCGGGCTCGGCCGCGACAAGGCCCTGACGACGACCTATTCCATCGGCATCGACGAGGTGCCGGCCATGCAGCAGAAGGTCCGCGAGGCCGCGGACTTCGGCGTTTACAAGATCAAGGTCGGAACCAAGGACGACCGGAAGATCATCGAGGGGATCCGGGCCGTCACTGGCAAGCCCCTCCGTGTGGACGCCAATGAGGGCTGGAAATCGAAGGAGGAGGCCCTGGAGATGATCGACTGGATGGCGGGCCGGGGCGTCGAGCTCGTCGAACAGCCCATGCCCGCCGCCATGCTCAAGGACTATGCCTGGCTCAAGGAGAGGGCGAAGCTCCCGATCTTCGCCGACGAGAGCCTGATGAAGGCCTCGGATATCCCGAAGATCACGCCGTACTTCCACGGCCTCAACATCAAGCTCATGAAGTGCGGGGGTGTCCAGGAGGCCGTTCGGATGGCCGCGATGGCCCGGGCGCTCGGCCTGAAGCTCATGGTCGGTTGCATGATCGAGACCTCCCTCGGCATTTCGGCGGCCGCGGCCGTCATGCCGCTTTTCGACTACGCCGACCTTGACGGGAACCTGCTCATCGCGAACGACCCCTTCCAGGGAGTCCAGACCGTCAAGGACCGTCTTGTCCTCAACGTTCGGCCCGGGCTGGGAGTGACCGGCGACGTCTGGTAGAAGCCCACGACCCACGTCCATGAGGCGATGGCCTACGGGCGGCGAGGCCGCGCGGAACTTCCCGTTGATATGAGCTGACACGGAAAGGAAAAGACGCCAGGGCCTACGATCGCCCGACCTGGATCTTGAGCTTCCGGCCGACCGTGAGCTCGTCCGACGTCAAGCTATTGTCGGCCTTGATCTTCTCGACCGTCGTCCCAAACATCTTGGAGATCGTGAAGAGGGTGTCCCCGGCCTTGACCACGTAGATCACCTTTTCCCCCGGCTTGGCGGCCGGCGAAGATACGGCTGGAGAGGGATTCGAAGGCTGGCCGCTGACGGGGATCCGGAGGACCTGGCCTTCGCGGATGATCGTGCTGCTCTTCAGTCCGTTGAGCCGCATCAGGATGTCCACGGACGTCCGGAATTTGCGGGCGATGGCCCCGAGCGAATCCCCCCTGAGGACTCGATAACGGTCCGTGATGACATCGGGCGGGACGTATTGAGGAAGGGTTGCGACACAGCTCAGGCATTTCTCCCCGTAGCCATCGGGGACGCGGAGATCGTATTCGTAGTTGGGCGTCGAGTCAAACCGGAGCTCGGGATTGAGGACGGTCAGGAGGAGCGGGTCGAGCCCCAGGCTCTGGGCCAGTCCGGCCAGCTTGACGGGAGTGTTGACCCGGACGGTCTCGAACTTCAGGGGCGGGTCGGGCGCCGGCAGCTCGAAGCCGTACTTGGCCGGGTTGGAGATGATCATCAGGGCCGCGATGAACCGGGGCACGTAGCGGGCCGTTTGCCAGGGCAGGCTGTTGAAGAGGTCCCAGAAGTTGTCGAGATAGTCGATCCTCTGGGCCTGGATGACCCTCTGGACATAGCCCTCGCCGCAATTATAGGCCGCCAGGGCCGTCGTCCAGTCCCCGAACATCGCGTGGAGGTCGCCCAGATATTGGACAGCCGCTCGGGTGGCTTTCACGGGGTCCATCCGTTCGTCGACGTACTTGTCCCGCTTGAGGCCGTACCGATAGCCTGTTGAAGAGATGAACTGCCACATCCCCAGGGCGCGGGCGGTGGACAGGGCCCGGACCATGAACCAGCTCTCGATCATCGGGACCCAGGCGAGCTGTTCGGGGAGCGCCGCTCCGCGAAGCTCGTCGGTGATCATGTCCTTGTACAGCCCGGACCGCTTATAGGCGCCCAGGAACCAGGCCTTTTCGCCGGTCTGGAAACTCGAGATTTCCTTCTCGACCCACTGGTTCTCGACGAGGGGGATGGAGTTGTTGACCGAGGAGACGGTCCTCATCCTGGGAGCGTTCATCTGCTGGCTCGAGGCGTAGACCTGCTGGATCCTCTGGGCGATCAGGATCCGGAGGCCGTTTTTTTCCCGGAGAAGGGGGGAGTCTTGGGCAAGCTTGATTTTGGGGAGGGTCTCGTAGGCTTCGTCGAGCTTGGCCAGAGCGGTGTCCATGTCCTTCCGGTCGATGGCGCCCAGGGCCTCCTGATAGGCGGCGAACCCTTCCTCAAGAAGGGCCGAGGCCTCCTTGTCCGTGTCGCCGTTCTTCTCGGCCTGGGCCTCGCCGTTGATATCCGTCTTCTCCAGAACGGGAAGCTCGTTCGGTTTGGCCGGCTTGCCGGTCTCCCGGCCCGTAGGGGTAATGGGGACTGCCTTCCCGGCCGGTTGGGCCGGCGTTCCGGGGGTCGTTTTGACGGGTTTGGGGTGCGATGCACAGCCGGAGAGAGAGAACGCCAGGGCAACGGACACGAGGCAACTGATAACCATAATCCGGATCTTCATTTTTAGCCCATAGTTATAGCATGAGGGAAGAACGGCGTCAACCCGCCATTCCCGAGCTGTGCCATTTCCAGGCGGTCTCGATGATCGTCTCGAGCGACGAAAGCGCGGGCCTCCAGCCGAGAGCCTGCTCCGCTCTCTCGTTGGAGGCGAGGAGGACGGCCACGTCGCCCTCCCGCCGCGGCCGGACGTCATAGGGGATCTTCCGACCCGTCACCTCTTCGGCTTTCCGGATGACCTCCAGGACGGAAAAGCCGACATTGGTCCCGAGGTTGAAGCTGTCGCTCGGCCGGCCCGAAAGGAGGGCCTTCAGGGCCAGGACGTGGGCCGCGGCCAGGTCGGCGACGTGGATGTAATCCCTGACGGCCGTCCCGTCCGGCGTCGGAAAATCGTCCCCGAAAATGCCGAGCCGCGGTCCCTTTCCGAGGAGACTGAGGAGGATGTTCGGGATGAGGTGCGTCTCGGGGTGGTGCGTTTCTCCCGTTTCCCCGTCCGGGTCGGCGCCGGCGGCGTTGAAATACCGGAGGGAAATGGACCTCAGGCCGTAGGCCCGGTCATAGTCCCGGAGGATCCTTTCGACCATGAGCTTGGTCTGGCCGTAGGGGTTGGCCGGATTGAGCGGATGGGTCTCGGGGATGGGCGTCTCCTCCGGGACGCCGTAGATGGCCGCGCTCGAGGAGAAGATGAGGTTGGCCACGCCGGCCTCGAGCATGGCATCGAGGAGGTTGAGACTGGTCTGGAGGTTATGGGTGTAGTATTTCCGAGGGTCGGCGTAGGACTCACCGACCTGGATGAGGGAGGCGAAATGGAGGACGGCCGCGATGGACCTCGTCCGGAACGCCTCCCGAACGGCAGGCTTGTCCATCAGGTCGCCCTGGACGTACGGCGTCGTCCGGATGAGATCCTTCTTGCCTGAGGAGAAATTATCGAAGACGAGAACGTCGAACCCGTTTCTTCGGAGTTCCTTGACCGTATGCGACCCGATGTAGCCGGCGCCCCCGGTGACAAGGATGGTCATACCGTCTTCCTTTCGATGAGCCGGCGGGCCTTTTCGAGCCCCTGCGCCCTGGTCTCGAAGCCGCCGTCGAGCTGCATCTTGGTGAGCTTCTTCAGGATCTTCCCCATGCCGGGCCCCGGAGGGACGCCCAGGCCGATGAGGTCCCGGCCCATGATCAGGGGCTTGATCGTCTCCCTGTTGACCCGGAGTTCCTCGAACCGCCGGACGAGCCAGCGGGCCTCGCGGTCCAGGCCCCGGACAAGCCTCTTCCCGCGGCCGGCCCGGTCGGCCGCGTCGAGATAGATCATCAGGCTGATCTCCCCCCGGATCTCAGCCGCCAGACGGTTGAAGGCCTTTTTCGTGACCGATCCCCTGTTCTGCCAGAGCTCGGCGGCCCGATGATGGGTCCGGATGAGGAGGGGGACCATCTGACCCAAGGGATATCCGTTCCAGGAGTGGATCCGGAAACGCGCCAGGACCTTCCCGGCCAGCCGGCCGCTCAGGACGTCGTGCCCGCAGGAGGTGATAGCCATCCGGCCCCGCTTGAATTCCCAGCGCGTGGTCGCCCGCTTGCCGATATCGTGATAGAGAGCGGCCAGGAGAAGGGTCAACGTCCTGGCCTGGTCGAGGCCGACGCCCCGGGCCAGGGAGGCCGCCTGGTCGACGGCGAGCTTCGTGTGCTGCCAGACCGTGTGGTGGCCGAAGGGGTCCTTTTCCGGGTGGAAGACCGAGTCCTGGATGACGAGGGCCAGGGCGCCGAGTTCGGGGAACAGCTCGTCCAGGACCCCGAGCTTGAAAAGCTCTTCGAGGCCCACCGAAGGCCGGGCCGACCCGAGGAGGATCTTGAACAGCTCCTCGTTGACCCGCTCGACGCTCAGGCCGCCGAGGTCGATGGACCGCGCGATCCCGTAGATCGCGGGATCGACGGAGAACCCGAGGACCGAGGCGAAACGGGCGACCCGCAGGATGCGGAGCGGGTCGTCGGGGAAGGCGCCGGGGTTCGTCAGCCTGATCCTTTTCGCCAGCGTATCTTCCCGGCCCCCGAAGGGATCGATGAGAACGCCGTCCTTGAGCCGGAGGGCCATGCTGTTGCAGCGGAAGTCGCGGCGCTCCAAGTCTTTTTCGATGGGCAGCTCCGGGTCGGCGGCGATGACGAAGTCTTTATGGCCCTTGGCCCCGCTCCCGCGGGGAAGGTCCTTCCTCGGCAGGGCGACATCGTAGGTCTTGCCGGCAAGCGTGAACTTGATGATCCCGAAGCTCTTCCCGACCAGGCCGACCCGGCCGTGTTTCCGGAGCTCGCGGACGATCTCCGTGATCGGCCGGCGGGCGACAAGGAGATCGACGTCGGGAGAGGGCGTCCCGCGGATGAGGTCGCGGACCGATCCGCCGACGGCGTAGACGTCCCCGCCGAAAAGCCTGACGAAGAGTTTCCGGTCGGCGAAATCGAGCTTCAGCTGAGCCATCTCAATTTCATATTCTAGCAGGTTTTCCCGCGAGCTGGGAAGAAGATTCATGGGGACGGTCTTGCCCTTCTGAGAAAAACAGGACCGTCCTCCTTTATTCTTTCTTATTCGGAAAAATTAGCCAGGACCCCCTTGACCGCGTCCTTGTGGACCATGAACATCAGGGTCTTGAGCTTGATGTAGTCGTCCCGGTAGAAATAATACCCTTTGTGGTCGCTCCGGTAGGCGTTCTCCCAAGAGTCCTTGATCAGGAACCAGACGTCCTTGCCTTCCTTATACCCCACGCAGTGGACCGCATGGTCGTCCGTGGAGCTTCCCGAGACGAAGCGGTACTCCCGGCTCGACTGGTCGATGAAGTTCCGGGGAATATCGAACGAAGGAACGATGGCGATGCCGAGCTCCCCGCAGTATCCCGGTTCGGTGAAGTCCACGGCCAGGTCGGCCGAGTACCCCCGCCGGAGGGCCCGGAGGAGCGCCAGCGAAAATTCGAAAAGGGGCAGGTTGTGGTAGTCGCGGCCGTGTCCCCAGTTGTCGGGGACCCTGTATTCGCCCTTCGTGTAGAACGGGAGGTAAGAGAAGCTGATGAAAGAGACGTAATCCGCGGGGTTGAGGCCCAAGGTCCGCTCGAGGAATTGCTTCGGGGTCTGGGCGAGGCCGTCCACGGTGATCCTCTCCGGAGGTTTTCCCAGGTGCCGGTCGAGGATCTCCCGGACGCCGGCGATGGCCCGGGCCTCGTCCCAGTCGCCGCGGGCCTTGAGGCCCTCCAGATAAGCCTTGAACTCGCGGAAGAGCGGGCCATGGTCGTGCTCCGTACGCCCGGGGGGAAGGCCCGGATAATCGGCTTCGCGGACGAGGCCGTACTGCTTGACGCGCTCGAGCGCCGAGTTAGGCTCGGAGCCCTGGCCGAGGAACGACCCCCCCCTTTCCCGGACGAAGCGGCGGCCCTTCTCGACATATTCCCAGTAGACGATGTACATCTCGGACAGCTTGACGTCCGCCTTGCCGAGGCGCCTCGCTTCGGATTCAAGAAGCGAGGTCGCGGCGAACGACCAGCAGGTCCCGGTCTTTCCCTGCCGGACGGGGGGGAGGTGCGGGAGTTCGGTGAATTCTCCGGTCTTCGTCGGCCGTTCGACCTTGGCGAAGTCCATGGCCAGGACGGTCTCCTCCACGCCGCCCGCGGTCCTCTTGACGTAGACGGCTTCGTCCCTGCCCAGCTTCTCGGCGACCCTCTCGCCCTTCGGGGCCTCGTCCTTGCGGCAGGAAACGGCCAAGAGGGCCACGATCGCCAGCGACGGGAACGCGATGACCCAAGCTCTCTTCCGCACAGACAGCCTCCTCTCCGGGCACCTCGCCGGCCCGGCCTCGAAGCATATCCTTTCGGGCGGCAAAAAACAATGGCCCGGTCCGGGAAGCAGAGCGTTTTTCAATGGTCGCGCCGGCTTGTCTCACGGGTTCTTTTCGTGTATCCTAGGGATTTCAAAATGATAATATTCCAGCGGAACCCAGTCCTGCCGCGGTTCGCGGCGCAGATCCTGTTCGTCTTCGCGGCCTTTTCGGCTGCGGTCCCCCTTTGGAGTATTGCGGGCGGCTTCCCGCGGGAGGACATTTCGCTTTCTCTGAGGGAAAAAGTCATCCAGGACCTCAGCTCATCCGGCCTCACCCTGGCCTTCCACATCAATGTCACGAACGGAGCGGCGTCGGATCGGAAGCTCGTCCGGTACCGCTATCGGGTCATCATCAACCAGAGGGAATTCCTCAACATGTCCGTGAGCCTCGACGAACCGCTCTCCCTGCCCGGCGGGCGGGACACCTTGATCGCCCTGCCCGTAAAGATCTCCTACGCCTTGCTCTTCGAGGCCGTGGGCCCGATCGAGGAAAAAGCCTTGTGCGACATCGTCGGGGACATGTTCTTCACCGATGACAGGAAACGTGAGGAGAGGGCGGGGTTCGCCTTTCCGGGAGAGTTCCCCATCTTCAAGGACCCGGAGGTCGATTTCCTTCCCGTTAAGGTCAACGACCTGACCGTCGGCGGGGCCGACCTCGTCTTCCGGCCCCGGTTCAAGAACCTCAACGGCTACGAGCTCATCGTCAGCCGGATCAATTACAGCCTGTCGTTCGGGGAAAAAGAGGTCCTTTCCGGCCTCGTCCCCGGAGACAAGAGCCTGCCGCGCTCGGGTGAGCGGATCTTTTCCCTGCCTTTCATCATCGATTTCTTCGAGGCTGGAAAGGACGTCCGGGACCTTTTTCAGAAGCCGGCCATGCCCTGCCGCTTGGCAGGCGAGATGGAGATCGCTTCCGTTTGGGGCCGGCTCCTCATCCATTTCGACAAATCCCAGACCGTGCCGGTCGAGAAGCCGTCCTGACAGCGGGCCGTCGGGCCGGGATAGCAACGGCCCAGGCCATATCCTTGAAGTAACCCATAAAAAAAGGGCCGGCTTGCGGCCGGCCCTGTTCGAGGCGGGAAGAGGCTGGTTGGCCGGGGTCTCAGAACCAGTAATTGAACCCGATGCTGAGCGAGAGTCCGCTCAGGTCGAACTTCTCGTATTCCGGGGAGGGGAAAGCTTCGTGGAAATTGACCGTGACGTAATGATAGCGGGCTTCGGCCTCGATGGTCATCCGGTATCCGATGGGGATCATGACCCCGGCGAAGGCGTGGCCGCCGAGGACGAGACGGGTCTCGTGGGCGTCGGCCCCGACGACCGGATAGACCGACACATCGCCCAAGACGGGGTCGGTATAGGTATATGGCTGGCTGAAATCGACGATTGATCCCCAGACGCTCGCGCTCACGAAGTAGGCCCCGATGCCGCCGCCCACGTAAGGAATGACCCGCGCTTTGCGTCCGAGCGGCGTGACCTTTAGAGAGAACTGGACGGGCACCATCGACACGTGGAAAGTGTGCAGGATATCAGATCCGTTATAAGATTGCGCCGGAAAGGCGAAATCGCCGTTCGTGAGCGTGTTCGACACCCAATTCACGTAGTATCCGCCGTTTTCTTTGTCATAAAAGTCCACCGAAATGGCGAAGCTGAGCTGCGGGGTCAGAAAGAACTCATATCCCGCACCCAAGATGGACCCCCGGAAATCGCTCTTCTGGAAGCTCATCTGGGAGAGTTCGATGGCCCACAGGCTGTCGGGGTGGGCCCCCAGGTCGCTCAAGGCCTGGGGCATATAATAGCCGAGCCTTACGGTCAGCATGTCGGAATACGCCAAAGAAGGAATAAGGACGATCAGAGCCGCCAGCAGGATGGTCGCTTTTTTCATATTATTTCTCCTCACGCCTATTATTATAGCAAAAACCGTGCCAGAAAGGGCGGAGGCGGGACCAGGGAGAGGGGAGGGCAGGAAGTGTGGCAAAAAAAGGTCAGATGTCCTCCGAAGCGGCCCGGGTTGACATTTGGGCCTCCCCCTCTTACCATTCCGTTGGGGCCAACGAATCCATGAAGACGAGGATCCTGAAGATAAACCCGGCCATCGTCGATCCCGGCCTGATCGGGGAGGTCGCGTCCGTCCTCCTGAAGGACGGGGTCATGGCTTATCCGACGGAGACATTCTACGGGCTGGGGGCTGCCGGGCTTTCGGCGAAGGCCGTTTCAAGGATCTATCAAATGAAAGGCCGGGATCACGCCAAGCCCCTCTCGGTCATCGCCGGCGACCTGGACATGGTCCGGGAGATCGCCGGGCCCCTGACGCCGGCCTTCCTGACCTTGGCCGGGGAGTTCTGGCCCGGGCCTCTGACCCTCGTCGTCAAATCCGCCCCTTCGCTCCCTGCCTTCTTGATCGGACCCGGCGGCACGATCGCGGTCCGCATCCCGCCCGTCGCCTGGATCCGAAGGCTCGTCTATGAAATGAGCCAGCCGCTGACCGCGACGAGCGCCAACCTCTCAGGGGAAAAAGGGATGTCCGACCCGGCCGATGTGGTCGCCGGTTTCAACGGGAAGGTCGAGCTGATCGTCGACGGCGGGAAGACGCCCGGGGCCGCGCCGTCCACGATCGTGGACCTGGCCGGGCCCGAACCACGGATCCTTCGGGAAGGGATGATCCCGGCGGAAAAGATCAGGGCCGCCCTCAAGAGTTGACGGCCGATCGAGGCCGCAGCCCTGTCGCCCGGGTTCCCTCTTACTTCACGACCGCGCCGGCCACGACGTCCCGGTCGAAGAAGGGGATGACGGCCTTGTCGTCGACGACCGCCGCTAGGAGCATGGCCTGGGATTCGACGCCCCGGATGACGGCGGGCTTCAGGTTGCAGATGACGATGAGCCTTTTTCCGACCAGGTCCTCGGGCGAGTAGGTTTCGGCAACTCCGGCCACCATCTGCCGCTTCTCAGTCCCGATGTCCACTTCGAGCTTGAGGAGCTTTGTCGCGCCCGGGATCCGCTCGGCCGTGAGAATGCGAGCGACCCGGAGGTCCATCTTCTTGAATTCGTCGTAGGTGATGATGTCCATTGCTTTCGGTCCCTCCTTTTTTGTTTCGGCCGTCAAAGCGGGAGTAGGCCGGGGAGCGGCCGCCGCTCCGGCCTGTTCTTCGCCCAGGAAATCTTTCAGGGCCACCCGCGGGAAAAGCGCCTGGGGCGTCCCGACCTTTCGGCCGGGCTTGAGATCGTCGAAGCTCAAGGTCTCGAACCGGACCTGAGCCGGCGTTTTCCCTTCCCCGAGGAACTCCCAGATCTTTTCCGCCGACCCCGGCATCACGGGGAAGATGAGATAGGCGACGCCCCGGATGGCCGCTGCGGCCTGGAAGAGGACCCGGGCGAGCCGGCCTTTCCGGCTGGGGTCTTTGGCCAGGATCCACGGCTCGTTGTCCGCGAGGTACTTGTTGACGAGGCTGACGTAGCCCCAGATCTCCTCGAGGGCCTTGTTCAGGGCGCAGGAGTCATAGTGGTCGAAGACCCGGGACTTGAGGCTCTCGAATTCCGTCCGCAGCCGTGGGTCCTCGCCGGACTCGGCGTCCATGTCGGCGATGACGCCGCCGAAGTAATTCCGGATCATCGTCAACGTCCGCTGGACCAGGTTCCCCAGGTCGTTGGCCAGGTCGGAGTTGACCCGGTGGAGGAAACCCTCGTGGGAAAAATTTCCGTCCTGGCCGATGGGGATCTCCCGGAGGAGGAAATACCGCAGCGGGTCGGGCCCGAAGGTCTTGAGGATCGCGTGGGGGTCCAGGACATTGCCCTTGGACTTGGACATCTTGGTATCGTCCTTGAGCCACCAGCCGTGGCCGTAGACCGTGCGGGGGAGGGATAAGCCGGCCGCCATCAGGAAGGCCGGCCAGTAGACGGCGTGGAACCTGAGGATGTCCTTGCCGACGAGGTGGATGGTTGCGGGCCAGAATTTCTCGAAGAGGGCCGGATTCCAGCCGTAACCGACACCCGTCACATAGTTATGGAGGGCGTCGAACCAGACGTAGATCGTGTGGGCCGGGTCGCCTGGCACGGGCACGCCCCACTTGACGGTGGTCCTCGTGATGCTCAGGTCCTTGAGCCCGCCCCGGACGAAGCTCGCGACCTCGTTCATCCGGCTCTGCGGCCGGACGAATTCCGGATGGGCTTCGTAAAGGTCGAGAAGCTTCTCCTGATAGGCCGAAAGTCTGAAGAAATAGGTCGGCTCGGAGACGACCGTGGCCTTCTTGCCGCAGTCGGGACAGGCCTTGCATCCTCCCTTGTCGAGCGGCACGTCGTCGGCGAGGAAATTCTCGTCGGAGACGCAGTACCAGCCCTTGTATTCGCCCTTGTAGATATCGCCCTGGTCGAGAAGCTCCTGGAAGAGCTTCTGGACGCCCCGCTCATGGAAGTCCATGGTCGTCCGGATGAAAAAATCGTAGGAGATGTTCAGGGCCTTCCAGAGGTCCTGGGCCCGGCCGACGACCGAATCCGCCAGGGCCTTGGGCGTCATTCCCTTTTCCGCGGCCGCCTTCTCGATCTTCTGCCCGTGTTCGTCCGTCCCCGTCAGGAAGAAGACCTCCTTCCCGGCGAGTTTCTGGAACCGGGCCAGGGCGTCGGCGATGATCGTCGTGTAGGCGTGCCCGATATGGGGCACGTCGTTGACGTAGTAGATCGGCGTCGTTATGTAAAACGTTCCGTCAGATTTCTTTTCCACTGAGAGCTCCTCCTCGGATGAACATCATGGCCTCGGCCCGGGTCGCCGGGTTCGTCCGGAAGGACCCTCGGACGGCGGAGGTCACCGTGATCGATTTGGGCTTCTTGGCCCCTCGCATGGACATGCACATGTGTTCGGCCTCGATCACGACCATGACGCCCAGGGGCTTCAGGTGCGCGTCGAGGAGGTCGGCGATCTGTTTCGTCAACCGTTCCTGGACCTGAAGCCGCCTGGAAAGCTCCTCCACCACCCGGGCAATCTTGCTCAGCCCGACGATCCGACCGCCCTTGGGGATGTAGGCGACGTGGGCGACCCCGGCGAAAGGCAGGAGATGATGTTCGCACATCGAATACAAGGGGATGTTCTTGACCAGGACCATCTCGTCGTGCTTCTCGTCCTCGATGACCCGGAGGGTCCGGGTCGCCTCCTTCTCGGTCCCGCCGAGGATCTCGGCGAACATCCGGGCCACGCGTTGGGGCGTTTCCCTGATCCCGGCCCTCCGCGGGTCCTCACCGACGCCCTCGAGGACGAGCCGGACCCCTTTTTCGATCTTCTTGATGTCCATCGTCGCTCCTTCGCCCCGGCCGCCGTCCCGCTAGCGGTTCCTGTAATATTCGCGGACGGCCAGCTGGGCGATCTCCTTGAGAGGCCTTTTCGTCTTCCGGGCGGCCTTCACGCAGTCCTCGTACTCGGGGAGGGCGTTGACCCGTTTCCCCCCGAGAGAGCCGACCTTGACACCGACCGGCTCCCCGGCGACCCGCACGGTTGTGAAGGCACGGTCAAGGACGCGCCGTTCGACAGGGAAGTAGCGGACGCCGATGGATGTTGTTTCCCTGAAAACGGCCTCTATGAGAGCGTCCAGCCTATCCGTTGGCGCGAGCAGGGTCAATTTGGTCCCCAGCCGGTTCTTCTTCATCACGACGGGGGAGAGCGTGGCATCCAGGGCCCCTCGCTTGAAGGCCGACTCGAGGAAATGAGCCAGGAGCTGGGGGGAGGCGTCATCGAGCGTCGCCTCGATGACGAAAACGCGCTTGCCCGCCTCGAAATGCCGCGCGTCGCCGTAAAACACCCGCAGGACGTTCGGCATCTCGCGAAAATCCTTGCTCCCCGCGCCATACCCGATCCTGTCGTAAACGAGCTCGGGAAGCTTGGTGAAATGGCTGACAAGGGTTGAAGCGATGGCGGCCCCGGTCGGCGTGACGAGCTCGGACGCGACCCAGGCGGAATAAACAGGCGCTCCCTTGAGGAGCTCGGCCACGGCCGGCGGCGGGACGGACAGGACGCCGTGCGAGGTTTTGACCCATCCGGAACCAACGTTGAGGGGGGAGGCGTGGAATTCCCCGACCTTGAGCTCCTCGGCCAGGAACGCCGAGCCGACAATGTCGACGAGGGCGTCGTCGGCACCGGCCTCGTGGAGGTGGGCTTCCCGGAGTTTCCGGCCGTGGACTTTGGCCTCGGCTTCGAACAGCCTCCGGAAGATCGCGACGGCCCGGTCCTTGACCGCTCCCGCGAACCGGCTCCGGACGATGATTTTCTCCACGTCCGCCAGCGTCCGCTCGACTTGCTTGTCCGCCCGGATTAGGACGTCCACCTTGAGGGCCCCGAAAGCGCCCCGCCGGACGCGGCGGACCTTGATCTCAACGGGGAGGCGGAGCCCGGCCATCCTCTCCTTGAAAAGGTCATGGTCGACGCCGAGGTCGAGAAGGGCGCCGAGGATCATGTCGCCGCTCAGCCCGGACGATCCGTCAAAATAGGCGTATTTCATGCCGTTTATCCTTTTGGGAGCACCGCCATGGCACGTCAAATTCGCCCCATAGGATATCGCTTTCCCGGCAAAAAAGCAAAGAGACGTGGACGATGAACAGGATGGCCGCTTGACTTGATCGCGCGGAAAAAGGTATATGAGGACGAGGGCCTGCTATGGACCGAACAAACACAGCCGAAATGCCCCGCGCGGAGATCGGCATTCTGGGCGGGACGGGACTCTACGAGATCGAAGGGCTCAAGGACGTCCAGGAAGTCCCGCTCCAAACTCCCTTCGGCGATCCCTCGGGCCCCTTCGTCACCGGCACCCTGCAGGGGAAGCGGGTGGCCTTCCTGAGCCGTCACGGCCGGGGCCACCGGCTCCTGCCCGCCGAGGTCAACTACCGGGCCAACATTTACGGCTTCAAGATGCTGGGTGTCGGCCGGATCATCTCCGTGAATTCCGTGGGCTCCCTCAAGGCGGACATCCGGCCCAGGGACATCGTCCTGGCCGACCAGTTCTTCGACCGGACGCGCCGGGCCAGCACCTTTTTCGGCGGCGGGCTCGTCGCCCATATCAGCTTCGGCCAGCCCGTCTGCCCGGAGCTTTCGCGCTCCGTTTATGAGGCCGCCATCGGGTTGGGACTCAGGGCCCATCCGGCCGGGACATACATCTCGATCGAAGGGCCGGCTTTCTCGACCAAGGCCGAGTCCATCATCTACAAGTCCTGGGGGTGCGACGTCATCGGCATGACGGCCGCGACCGAAGCCAGGCTCTGCCGCGAAGCGGAGATCTGCTACGCCACGATGAACCTCGTCACCGATTACGACGTCTGGCACGCCGAGGAGGAGGCCGTGTCCGTGGAGCTGATCCTCCAGAGCCTATGGCACAATATCGGGAACGCCAAGGCCGTCATCGCGCGGACGGTCGCCGGCCTCGGTCCCGGGCAGCCCGACACGTGCGGCTGCGGCCAGGCCCTCAGGAACACGATCGTCACGAGCCCGGACCTCATCCCGGCCGAAGCGCGGGAAAAGCTCCGGCTGCTGGTCGGGAAATACCTCCAGCCGTGATCGCCGGGCGGGAACATGAGCCTCGTCATCGTCGGGTCCGTCGCATTTGACACCATCGAAACGCCCTTCGGCCGCCGGGCGCGGATCGTGGGCGGCTCCGGGACCTACTGCTCACTCGCGGCCGGCTACTTCACCCATCCCAGGGTCGTGGGGGTCGTCGGCCGGGACTTCCCGAAAAAGGCGATCGCCTTTCTGAAAGCGAGAGGCGTCGACGTGCGCGGGCTCAAAGTCAGGTCGGGAAAAACCTTCCATTGGGAGGGCCGCTACGAGAAGGACCCCAATGTCAGGAAGACCGTCCGGACGGAGCTCAACGTCTTCAGGGACTTCCGGCCCGCGGTTCCCGCCGCCTACGCCAAGGCCGATATCGTTTACCTGGCCAACATCGACCCCGACGGCCACGAGTTCATCCTCCGGCAGTTCCGGGCGCCCAAGGTCGTCGCCATGGACACGATCCGTTTCTGGATCGAGACGAAAAGGGAAGCGCTCATCCGTGAGCTGGGCCGGGTCAACGTCCTCTTCGCCAACGATGAGGAGGCCAGGCTCCTTTCCGGGGAACTGAACCTTGTCGCGGCGGGCCGGGCGCTCGTCGGATACGGGCCCTCGCTCGTCGTTTTGAAAAAAGGCGAGCATGGGGCCCTCGTCTTCGGCCGGGATTTCATCTTCGGCGTCCTGGCCCATCCCTGCGCCCACGTCATCGACCCGACGGGCGCCGGGGACTCCTTCGCCGGAGGCTTCCTCGGATACCTCGACCGGGCGGGAAGCTTCGGCCGCCGGGAGGTCCGGCGGGCCGCCGTCTACGGCAGCGTCCTGGCTTCTTTCGCCATCGAGGACTTCGGCATCGACCGCTTCCGGACCCTGGACCGGGCCGCGATCGAGGGCCGCTTCCGCGATTTCAAGAGGCTCATCTCTTTTCGATAGCGCGCGCCGCCGCCGGGAAAGGCGGGGCGGGCGAGGAGGGAGGAAGATCATGGCCGAGATCAAAATGCCGGTGGAGCCTTATCGGATCAAGGTCGTCGAACCGATCCGGAACGTTCCGCGCAAGGAGAGAGAGGCCCTCCTCCGGCAGTCCGGTTACAACGTGTTCGGCATCCCCGCGGAAAAGGTGACCATCGACCTCCTGACGGACTCCGGTACGTCCGCCATGAGCGACGACCAATGGGCCGGCATCATGATCGGCGACGAATCGTATGCCGGGGCCCGGAACTTCTTCCATTTGGAGAAGTCCGTCCAGGGAATTTTCGGCTTCACCCACGTGATCCCCACCCACCAGGGCCGAGCGGCCGAGAGGATCCTGTTTGGGGCCATGGTCAAGAAAGGGAATTACGTCCCGAACAACATTCACTTCGACACGACCCGGGCCAATATCGAATTTCTGGAAGCGCAGGCCGTGAACATGGTCAGGCCCGCGGCTTATGACCCGGATTCGGACGGCCTGTTCAAGGGCGACCTGGACGTGGCCGGGCTGAAAAAGTTCATCGAGGCGAAGGGGGTCAAGAAGATCCCGCTCGTCATGGTGACCGTCACCAACAACAGCGGGGGAGGACAGCCCGTCTCCCTCAAGAACATCAAGGAGGTCAGCCAGGTCTGCGCCCATTATGAGATCCCCTTCTTCTTCGACGCCTGCCGGTTCGCCGAGAACGCTTTTTTCATCAAGAGGCGCGAGAAGGGATACGAGAAGAAAAGCGTCCTCGAGATCGCCCAGGAGATGTTCTCCTACGCCGACGGCGCGACCATGAGCGGCAAGAAAGACGCCCTGGTCAACATTGGCGGCTTTGTCACTTTCGACGACGACGGCCTGGCCGAGAAGGTTAAGAACCTCCTGATCATCAGCGAGGGATTCACGACCTACGGCGGTCTGGCCGGCCGGGACCTCGAGGCCATGGCCCGGGGCCTGAACGAGGTCCTGGATGAGGATTACCTTGAACACAGGACGGCCCAGGTGGCCTACCTCGGGGGCTTGCTCCACGAAGCCGGCGTGCCGGTCTTCAGGCCCTTCGGTGGGCATGCCGTTTACATCCTGGCCGACCGTTTCCTGCCGCATATCCCGAGGTCGCAGTATCCGGGCTGGGCCCTCACGGTGGCCCTCTACCGTGAGTTCGGGATCCGGGCCGTCGAGATCGGCGGGGTGATGTTCGGACAGAAGGCAGGCAAAGGGAAAAAGGAGGTCTACCCCGAGCTCGAGATGGTCCGGCTGGCCATTCCCCGGCGGGTCTACACGGCCTCCCACCTCCAGGCGGTCGCCGAAGCCCTCATCGAGCTCCACAAGAACCGGGGGAAGATCCGTGGCCTGAGGATCGTACGGGAATCGCCGTTCCTCCGGCACTTCACCGCGCGGCTCGAGGAAATCTAGACAATCTCTTCATTGTTTCTTCTCAAGGTCGCGGACTCGGGAGGAGTCCCTCCGGCAGGGAGCGGATTCTGAGGAGCGACCAGCAGAAGTGTGGCGGAGCGGCTCGGAGCCGCACTTCTGGTCAATATCTGAAACGAGTCTTTGCGTATTGCTCCAGGGACTCTCCCTGGTTAGATCTTATCGCCCGGTTCGACCCGGAGGTCCAGGCTGCCGATGCCGGCGTCGATCTCGATGTCGATCGTGACGTCACTCTTTCCGTAGGCGTCGTTCGTGTAGACGTGATGGTCCTTCGAAAGCCCGTGGGCGCTGACGGAGCCGATCCCGCCGTCCACCCTGACCCGGACGCCCACTTCGGCGGGAAGGTAGAGGGTCCCGCTCCCGACGCCGCCATCGATCTTGACCCTGAAGCCCTTCTGATGGGGGCCGCGAAGATCGAGCCTCATCTCGCCGACGCCCGTGTCGATGTCCAGGCTGGAGAGGTCGAGGCCCCGGAGGTCGAGACGGCTTTCTCCCGCGCCCAGATTGACCTTGAGGTCGAGGGGGATGGCCTTATTCAGGCGGAGGTCCCATTCATTGCGGGTGCGGCCGAAGTTGATGCCGCTCCGGCCGTGGCGGCCGATCCTGAGGATGCCCGTCGTGCCCGACACCCGGTAATCGACTTCGGGTTTCAGGCGGTCTCTGTTATAGCGGAAAGTCGCCTCGAGGAGGGCGTCCTGGTTCGCCCCGGCCAGCCGGAGCTCCCCGGCCCCCATCCGCAGCTCGATTTCGGCGGTTTTGGCCCCGCCGGCCGCCACCGTCTGGTTGTCCGTCTGCAGGTCCCTGGGCTCGTCGCAGGCGACGAACAGCCCGGCGAGGAGAAATATGCCCCCTACGATCTTAATACGGGATACGTTCATGGATGGCCTCCCTGGTCTTTCATTCCTGATTATATCCTTTTATACGAGAAAAGGCCGGGCCGGGTTCCGGAATTCAAAAGGTTTTTGCTGCATGATATATTTACATGCCCGGGCGAACTGTGATAAACGTGCCTTGATCTGGCCTGACCATGGAGGGCGCAATATGAACAGCAAAACCGCATTCCGGACAGGTATTTCTTTCCTGGCGATATTCCTGATGGCTGTTGCGTCCGGGCGTCTAGCCGCCCAGGACCTCGACTCGCTCATGAAGACCAGACCGGGGAAGTCCCGGGCGGTCACCTCGTCCGACCCCAACCTGAACAGCAACGCCGACCGGATCAAGTACGTTGCGCCCGGCGAGACCAAAGTCCTGGCCGACATCAAGGGCCCGGCCGTCGTCCGACACATCTGGCTGACGTTCAACGAGGCCCGGCCGAACTGGCTCGAAGCCGGGGGGTCGGCCGCGCCGAACGAGATCGTCCTCCGGATGTATTGGGACGATGCCAAGGAGCCGGCCGTCGAAGCCCCGCTCGGCGATTTCTTCGGGGCGGGATTCGGCCGGCGCCTCGAGCTCAAGTCCGTGCCCGTCCAGGTCGAGGGCGGCGACGGCTACAACTGCTACTGGCCGATGCCGTTCTTCAAACGGGGCCTGATCACGATCACGAACGAGAGCTCGAAGAACGTCCGCTCCTTCTACTACCACTTCGATTATGAGGAGGCGCCGTCCCTGGCGCCCGATTCCGCCTACTTCTGCGCCCAGTACAACCAGGCGTTCCCCGAGAAATTGGGGAAGGATTACCTCATCGCCGACCTCGAGGGGAAAGGGCATTACGTCGGCACGGTGATGTCCGTCCGGTCCCGCAGTCCTCTCTGGTTCGGCGAGGGCGACGCCCGGGTCTACGTCGACGGCGACACGAAGCCTTCCATCCAGGGCACGGGGACTGAGGACTACTTCCTCATGGCCTGGGGGCTCAACCAGGCCCAATTCCCTTACTTCGGATGCACCTACATGAGCACGGACTTCGAGGACCTGGGCACGCAGTACTGTCTCTACCGCTGGCACATCGCCGATGCCATCCGCTTCTCGAAATCCCTGCGCTTCGAAATGGAGCACACCGGCTGGATCTCCGCCGACGAGACCGAGAGCGGCAAGATCGAGGGACACGTCGAGCGCGAGGACGACATGGCCACCGTCGCGTTCTGGTATCAGGAAGGGCAGCCGAAACGGTTCACGAAGCTCCCGCCGCTCGCGGAGCGCCTCCTGCCGAACCTCGACATCGTCATTGAGGGCAAGACCCTGCTCCCGACGGCCAGGCATTCGCCCGGCGTCCTGGAGCTCCAGAAGGGTTACGACTGGACGGGGGCGGGGCAGGTCCTCTTCATGCCGGCCTCGGACCAGCCCGCGCTCGAGGTCGAGTTCGCCGTCGAGAAAGAGGACTACCGCGGGCTGATCCTGCGGATGACCTATGCCGAGGACTACGGGATTTACAGGATTTTCCTTGATGGGAAGAACGTCCGGCAGCCCGGGGATTACATGGCGGGCCAGAAAATCCAGGATTATGACCTCTATTCCAAGACGCTCGAGGTCAGGGACCATTACCTCGGCAGCTTCAAATTCGTGCCCGGCAAGCACACCTTGAGGTTCGAATGCCTCGGACGGAACCCCCTCTCGAAAGGCAACTATCTCGGCCTTGATTCAGTCCGGCTGCGCGAGCGATGGAACAGGAAAAGGAAGCTCCTGTCCTGACCATTTCGGCATTTCGGCGACACACAACTTATTAACGAAATAGGCACAGCTTCCTGATTAGTGTATTTAGTTATATGTCACCGCATTTCCTGTCGAGATCCATGTCGAGGAGGGAGAAATCATGAGGAAGAAATGGCTCTGGAGCTTGCTGGCCCTTTCCATCGTCTGGCCCGTTGGGGGGGGCCCTGGGGCCGCGGCCGCAGGCGCCCCGGGCACGCGCCCGCCGGCGGTCCCGCTCGTGACGCACGATCCTTATTTCAGCATCTGGGCCGTCAAGGACAAGCTGACAGACGACTGGCCCCGCCATTGGACGGGAACCGTTCACGGACTCTCGGCGCTGGCCCGCGTCGACGGGAGAGCCTTTCGGGTGATGGGGCCAAGCCCTTGGCAGGTTCCGGCCCTCAGCCAGGCCGGACTTGAGATCACTCCCACTCAGACCGTTTACACGTTCGCCGACGCCGGCGTCGAGCTGAGCCTGACCTTCACCTCGCCCCTCCTCATCGAGGACCTCGACGTCATGTCCCGGCCCGTGACCTACATCACGGCCGCGTTCCGCTCGACGGACGGAAGGTCCCATTCCGTCTCGTTCTACTTCGGCGCCCCGGCCGCTCTCTGCGTCAACACGCCGGATGAGAAGGTCGTCTGGGGCCGCCACCTGGTGCCCGGACTCGAGGTTATGGCCATCGGGTCCAAGGACCAGCCGGTGCTCGAAAAAAAAGGGGACGACCTCAGGATCGACTGGGGCCGGTTCTACCTGGCCGCCCCGAAGGCCGATGCCTCGGCCTCGGCCATGGCCTCCGCCGACGTCTGCCGCAATACGTTCGCTAAGAACGGCCGGCTGCCCGACGCGGACGACATGGAGATGCCCCGGCCGGCCGACGACGACCTCGCGGCGACCGTCGTTTTCGATTACGGGACGGTCGGGGGCACCGTGTCGTCTCGGCATCTCCTCCTGGCTTATGACGACGGATTTTCCATCGAATATTTCTACCGGAAGCTCCGGCCGTATTGGCGCCGGACGGGTTGGGAGGCCCGCGACCTTCTGGCGGCCGCCGAGAGGGATTATTTGTCCCTCCTCGAGCGCTGCCGGGACTTCGACGGCGAGCTCATGGCCGACATGAAGAGAGCCGGGGGAGAGAAGTATGCCTTCACGGCGTCGCTCGCCTACAGGCAGTCGATCTCCGCCTGCAAGCTCGTCGCTGATATCGACGGGACGCCGCTCTTTTTCCCGCGTGAGAATTTCAGCAACGGCTGCATCTCCACCGTGGACGTGATTTATCCCGCAGCGCCGCAGTACATTCTTCTCAGCCCGGCCCTCGTCCGCGGGATGCTCATCCCGGTGATGGATTACGCGAAGAGCCCGCAGTGGCCGTTCCCGTTCGCGCCGCACGACCTCGGCACCTATCCGCAAGCCAACGGCCAGGTCTACGGCGGCGGGAACAAGACCGAGGACGACCAGATGCCCGTCGAGGAGAGCGGCAACATGATCATCCTGGTCGCGGCCCTGGCCCAGGCCGAGGGGAAGCCGGATTTTGCCGTCCGCTACTGGGACCTCGTGGCGCGCTGGGCGGGCTACCTCAAGGACAAAGGGTTCGACCCGGAAAACCAGCTCTGCACGGACGATTTCGCGGGGCACCTGGCCCACAACGCCAATCTCTCCCTCAAGGCCATCCTGGCCCTCCGGTCCTACGCCTGGCTCTGCGAAAAAACGGGCCGCAGGGCGGAGGCCGGAGAATATCTTGGGATTTCGAAGAAATTCGCCCGGGACTGGGTGGCGAAGGCGGACGACGGCGACCACTTCCGCCTGGCCTTCGACCGGCCCGGGACCTGGAGCCAGAAATATAACCTTGTCTGGGACAAGATTTTGGGCTTCAACCTCTTCCCGGCTTCGGTCGCCCGCAAGGAGCTCGATCATTATCTCAAGTCACAGCTCAAGTACGGTCTTCCCCTCGACAATCGCAAGACCTACACCAAGCTCGACTGGATTTTCTGGACGGCGACCCTGGCCGACGACGCCGCGACGTTCGGCCGGCTGACCGACCCGGTGTTCGCGTTCCTGGGCGAGACCCCCGACCGGGTCCCGATGACGGACTGGTACTGGACCGACAGCGGCAAACAGGCCGGCTTCCAGGCGCGACCTGTGGTCGGCGGCGTGCTCATCAAGATGCTCGCCGACCCGGCCATTCGGGCGAAGTGGCAGGGAAAGGCCGGCGCAAAATAGCGGCGACATCAATTCTGGTAAATATCTGGAACGAGACCCGGGTCTTCCGGGCTGCCTCCGCTCCGCCCTGAACATGGCCTCCTCCGGGAACACCCCCTGCGCATTCTTCCTCTATCACTTCAGCCATTACCGAAGCCTCAATCTTTGAACAACGCTTCGGGAAGGCCAAGCCGCACATGGCGTTCCGGCCATATGCAGAGTCCCGAGGAGGGGGGCTTTCCGTCTCGTCCGCATCTCTTGCGCCGGGCTGGAGAATTTGTTTAAATGAGGGTTCCGGAAAGGCGGTTTTGGGCCTTTCTTGTGACCGATGATCTTTCGATAAGCAGGAGGTCCGATGAGCGAGAACGAAAAGAACCAAACCCGCAGGGATTTTCTCAAGATCGGGGCCGCGGCCGGCCTGGGCGCCGCCGTCGCAGGGCTCGAGCTCGGCGCCAGGGAGAAGAACCTCGGCTCGGGGGGGGCCCGGTCCCAGTTCAAGGCCGCTCCCATCCCGACGGTCCGGGTTGGCTTCGTCGGGGTCGGCGGCATGGGGTCGGCCCATGTCCAGAACTACCTCAACATCGAGGGCGTCCGGGTCAAGGCCATATGCGACGTCGTTCCAGGGAAGGTCGCCCGGGCCCAGAAGTGGGTCGTCGCGGCCGGGCAGCCCGAGCCGACGGGCTATTCCCGGGGACCGCACGATTTCGAGCGCATGTGCGCGACCGAAGAGCTCGACCTCGTCATGACCGCGACGCCCTGGGAATGGCACGTCCCGGTCTGCCTCTCGGCCATGAAGAACGGCAAGCACGCCGTGACCGAGGTCCCGGCGGCCATGTCCCTCGATGACTGCTGGGCGCTCGTCGAGACGGCCGAAAGATATGGCAAACACTGCCAAATGATGGAGAACTGCTGCTACGATCGGATCGAGCTCATGACCCTGAACCTCGTCCGGAAGGGCATCCTGGGCGAGGCCCTGCATGCCGAGGCCGGCTATCTCCATGACTTGCGCGGGGTCAAGTTCTCGAGCGAAGGCGAAGGGCTCTGGCGCCGGGCCTGGTCCCAGAGGCTCAACGGCAACCTCTACCCGACGCACGGGCTGGGCCCGGTCGCCCAATGCTTGAACATCAACCGCGGCGACGCTTTCGACTTCCTGGTGTCCGTGAGCAGCCCCACCCGCGGGCTCCACGAATACGCCGTCGAGCATTTCGGGCCGGAGTCGACCCAGGCCCGGGAGAAATATGTCCTTGGCGACGTCAATACCAGCCTGATCAAAACGAAGCTCGGAAAGACGATTATTCTCATCCACGAGACGAACCTGCCCCGGCCGTACACGAGGATCAACCTCGTCCAGGGGACCAAGGGCATCGCCCAGAAGTGGCCCGACCGGATCTACATTGAGGGCAGGGCCGACAAGCCCGATGAGTGGGATGATTTCGAGAAGTTCGCCGTCGAGTTCGAACACCCGCTCTGGAAGGCCGTCGCCTCGAAAGGGGAGGGGCGCGGCCACGGCGGCATGGATTACATCGAGGACTATCGGTTGATCCAGTCCCTGCGCAAGGGCGAGCCGCTCGACCAGGACGTCTATGACGCGGCGGCCTGGAGCGCCATCGTCGGGGCGAGCTGCCAGAGCGTCGCCGGCAAGGGCCGGCCCGTCGCCATCCCGGATTTCACCCGCGGCCTGTGGAAGACCAACCCACCCCTCGGGATCATCCAACCCTGAAAGTCATCTTTTATAAAAAATGGCGCAGGGTCGATGCCCGGAGGAGGCGTTGCAGGGTTGGGCGGGCAGGGACCCTCGCCCAAGGGGCGAGGGGGGCGAAGCCCGGGACCGAAGCGCCCCGGCTCGCTGGGACGGGGCGCGACCCGAGCCCAGAATTCAATTTGGTTTTTTCAGATTGGCGCCCGGGCGGTTTTTCCGCTAAAATGGTTCCTTCTGACTTTCTGAACGGAGGGCCGCATGCATCGAATTCCCTGCCGGCGCGTGGCCGCCGGCGTCATCGTTTTCATGGCCGCGGCTTTCGTCGCATCCGCGGCGGCCGGCCTCTCGCTGAAGGAGATCCTCGTCAGGAACGTCCAAGCCTCGGGCGGAAAAGCCAGGATCGGCCAGGTCAAGAACCTGTCCTTCAAGACGGGCGTCGCCCGCAACATCGTCTCTGCCGCGGGAGAGCTCAAAGTCCTCACCGGGAAAGACCCGGTCGTCACCGAGGTCGTCCTCGTGAATGGGGACAAGGTCCGGCGGAATTCGCTCAACGTGATCAGCGATGTCCCGGAGCCTGAGAGAACCGTTTACCGGACTCTGGCCAAACTCTACGCCGGCGTCTTTTCCCTGGCGAAGTTCGAGGGTCAGCTCAAGCTCGAGGGCCTGAAGAGCTTCGGGGCAGCGAAGCTCTATCACCTGAGGCCCAAGGTCGAAGGCGGGACCGTCGGAGTCCATTTTTACCTGGATGCCGACGACTTCCGCTTGAAGAGGCTCGTCTTCCAGGGGGCGACGCCGGAAGGAGACAAGTACGAGGTCAACTACGATTTCGCTCCGTTCGAGGAGGCCGAAGGGCTCAGCCTCCCGCTCTCCTGGTTTGTCTCCCAGGTCGGAACCCGGGGGAACGTGACCGGGGTCACTGAGCTCAAGGCAAATCTGCCTCTGGCCAGGGATTTCTTCACGAAGACCGAGATCAACGCGGGGAGAACCGAATCCGCACCGGGCGAGATGAAAGGGAACGTCCTTGAGTTCAATTCTTCCCCCTTCGGCTTGTCCATCGCGACCAACTGGACGAAAAAGGACGTCGATAACGCCGGGTTCCGGACGGGCGACAAGCTGATTCTGCTCCTCGAGGGGGACGAGTCCGAGATCGCGTTCTACGCCCTGGCCAACGAGGTCCCGCCCCCGGACGAGCTGGCCAAGGGCGCGCGGCTTCTGGCGCCCATGCCCCGGGGCGGCGAGGGCTTCGCCGTCCAGATCATCGGCGGAGGGCCCGCCTCGCTCCTGGGAAAGCTCAAACCCCTGGCCATCATTTCCGTCAAGAAAAAGGCGAGTTGAAGGAGAACTTCACATGTCAGGTTTGAAAAGAAGGCAGTTCATCACCTCGATCGCGTCCGGCGCCGTGGGCCTGGGTTTCGTCGGGAAGCTCAAGGCGGGGACGCCGGGCGGCGTTCCCGGCCAAAAGGAAGCCGCGTCCCCCCGGATCAAGAAGTATAACGACCTCGGGAAGACGGGCCTCAAGGTCCCGGACGTCAGTTGCGGCGCCATCTCCCTGTTCGAGCCCAACGTCCTCCGCTACGCCTATGAGTGCGGTGTGACGTATTTTGACACGGCTGAAAGCTACCTCAGGATGAAGGGCGAGGCCTATGTCGGCCAGGGGCTCAAGGGTGTGCGCGACAAGGTCATCATCACGACCAAGCACGGCATGAACCCCGGCCAGAAGATCGAGAAGGCGTCCATCATCAAGAGGATGGAGGAGAGCCTCAAGCGCCTCCAATCCGATTATGTCGACGTGGCCATGGTCCACAATATCGGGGATCTCACCCCTCTCCTCAACAACCAGGAGGTCCTCGGCGCCTATGACCAGCTGAAAAAAGACGGCAAGGTCAGGTTCACCGGTTTTTCGACCCACAACGCCAGGGTCACTTTGAAACAGGCCCTGCAGACCGATTTCCCCCAGGTCGTCCTGGTCATGTACAACCACATGGAGGGCAAGGAGATCGAGCCCCTGGTCAGGGCCGTCCGGGCCAAGGGCATCGGCACCGTGGCCATGAAGATCTTCGCCGGCGGCCAGCAGGGGAACCTGAAGGGCCTGGTCAACCCGGGGACGAGTTACCCCCAGGCCGCCATCCGCTGGGTCATGAGCAACCCCGATTTCGACACCTGCATCCCGACCATGAGCAGCTATTCCCACGTCGAGGAATATGTCGCCGCTTCCGGCCAGCCCCTCGACCGGGCGGCGCTGGGCCTGATCGCCCGTTACCAAAGACAGGTCCACGGCACGTACTGCCGCGTGAGTTGCACCGAGTGCCTGTCCGCCTGCCCGAGGAATGTCGCCGTGAACGATGTCCTCCGCTATGCGATGTACTACGAGAATTACGGGATGGAAAAGCAGGCCATGGATTATTACGCGGAACTCGCGTCCCCGAGTAAGCCTCTCGGGTGCGAGAGCTGCCCTGGGCCCTGCGAAAGCGCCTGCCCCTACGGTTTGAAGGTCAGGACCCGGCTCCTCCACTCGCACGAGATCCTGAGCGCCTAAGCCCGTTCATCGCTTCAGCGAACGTCTTCCTCGAAGCCGAGGCCTCTATCTAGCTCGCAGCGTCAGCCCGGGCCCTGAATCATAATCTTCTGGGGGACTTGACGTACGGCCTCGGCTGTCATTACGTCGTGCTTCTTATCTCAGGCGATGACCAGGGCCTCTTTGGCCTAATGTAATGGACGTGGAAAGGTAAGGGGTGCCCGCCATCGGCTTCGTTCCAAAGGGGCGCCAGATCCGTCAAGAAAATAGATGAACCCACGGACCTGTTTCTCGTATAATAAAGGGACACCCTGGGAGCTTTTATCCACCACGAGCCGAGAGCCTATATTTCGACGATACGAGGGAGGCCATGCTTAGAGACATCATCAAAAAAGAGATCCTGGACAACATCACCAGTCCGAAATTCGTGTTCACCTTCCTTCTCTGCGCCGTCCTCATCCTTCTCTCAGTCTATACCGGAGTCGCGAACTATGGGGCAGAGAAGAAGGAGTTCACGGCGGCGGTGGCCTTGGACAAAAAGAACATGGAGAACCAGCCGAACTACTCATCGCTCGCGGGAATCGGCATCAAGGTCAACAAGCCTCCCCAGGTCCTGGGGACTGTCGTCAACGGCATCGAAGAAGCCGTGGGCCGGGTTGCGCCGGTCAACATCGCCTCCGATCCCAACCTGGTCGACTCCAAGTACGGCAGCAATCCTGTCTTCGCCGTCTTCGGCGCCCTGGACCTGATGTTCATCGTCAAGATCGTCCTGAGTCTCTTCGCCATCCTCTTCACCTACGACACGATCGTGGGGGAGAAGGAGAAAGGAACGCTGAAGCTGGCCCTTTCGAATGACGTCCCCCGGGACCGGCTGATCCTGGGCAAGGCCATCGGCGGCTATATCAGCCTGCTCATTCCCCTGCTCATCCCCCTCGTCCTGAGCCTCATCATCCTGGTCGTCGCCCCCAACCTCGCCCTGAACGGCGGGGATTGGGCCCGGCTCTTTCTCATCTTCCTCATGTTCTTCCTCTACCTCTCGGTCTTCTTCAGCCTGGGCCTGTTCATCTCAGCCCGGACCAGCCGTTCCTCGACGAGCTTTCTCGTTCTGCTCTTCATCTGGGTCGTGTTTGTCATGGTGATCCCCAAAGTGGCGGTCATCACGGCCAGCCAGATCAAGCCCATCCCTTCGGTCCATGAGATCACGGCCAAGAAGGACGCGTTCCTGCAGCAAGTCCAGGTGGAAGGCCAGAAAGGCGTCCAGGACTGGGCCCGGAAGAACGCGGCCGACGCGGCCAAGGATGTCAAAGCGTACCAGGAAAAATTCCGCCAATTCATCCAGGACTACCAGCAGGAGCTGACCTCAAAGATCGACGAAAACAACGCGGCCCTGGAGCGGGATTACCAGCAGAGAATGAAGGCCCAACAGACGCTGGCCGTCAACCTGTCCCGGGTCTCGCCGGCCTCGGCCCTGACCTTCGGCTCGATGACGCTGGCCCGGACGGGGATCGACGCCTATGACCGGTTCCTGGCCTCGGTCCGGTCCTACAAACCGATCTACACGAAGTGGTTGAATTCGAAGCTGGGACAGAGCATCAATTTCCAGACGGGGGAACAGGCCAAGATCAAGCTCGATGACATGCCCCAGCACTCGCTCGCACCGGAAAGCCTGGGCAAATCGCTCGCCCGGACCCTGCCGGATTTCAGCCTGATGATCGTCATGATCATCGTCTTTTTCGTCGGCGCCTACGTGTCGTTCCTCCGTTACGACGTCCGCTGAGGAGTGTGACCATGCTCGAAGCCATCAACCTGACAAAACGCTACGAGGACGGGCAGCTCGCCCTGGACGCTTTGACCTTCAAGGTCGAGCCGGGCGAGATCTTCTGCATGTTCGGGGCCAACGGGGCGGGGAAGACGACGACGATCAACCTCTTCCTGAACTTCATCCCTCCGACCTCGGGAACGGCCCTGATCGAGGGGATCGATGTTGGCAAGGATCCGCTCAAAGCCAAACGGCACGTGTCGTTTGTCTCGGAAAACGTCATGCTGTACGGCAACTTCACGGCGATCCAGAACCTGGATTATTTCAGCCGTCTAGCCGGGAAGCGGACCCTGACGAAAAAGGATTACGGCGGCGTGCTGAGCCGCGTCGGGCTCCAGAAGGAAGCTTTCGACAAGCGAATCAAGAATTTCTCGAAGGGCATGCGCCAGAAGCTCGGCATCGCCATCGCCCTGGTCAAGGACGCTCCCAACGTCCTTCTCGACGAGCCGACGTCGGGCCTCGACCCGCAGTCGGGGCGGGAGTTCCTTGAGATCCTCGTTCAGATGCGCGACCAGGGGAAGTCGGTCTTCATGTCGACCCACGATATCTTCCGGGCCAAACTCATCGCCGACCGGATCGGATTCATGAGAAAAGGCCAGTTGGTCATGTTGAAGACGGCCAAAGAGCTGGCCAACGAGGACCTGACGGAGCTCTACATCCAGTACATGGAGGAGCAGCCCGGGCCGACCGCCCCGGCCGCCGTCTAAGCCGAGGCTCTCAGAGCTGGGCCTTCGGTTTTGCGATCCGGGCCGGTTGAATTTCAGAAGGACTTGACAAGGTCCGGTTCTCGCCTATAATAAAACTGTGAAAACTAAAAGAGTTCTTAAGGTTTCTAAGGCTGGGACCGTCGAAGGCCTGCCCCTGCAGGCGAGGATCATCAGCGCAAGCCGCGAGCTTTTCCTCAGCCGGGGCTTCGTCCGGGTCACCGCCGACGAGATCGCCGGCTGCCTCGGCATCAGCAAGGCCACCCTTTACAAGTCCTTCGCCAGCAAGGAAGAGATCCTCCAGGCCGTGGTGGAAGAAATCACTGGTGAGATCTCGGCCTGCATCGACGAGATCCTCGGCGACGGCCGCCTGGGATTCGTCGAGAAGCTGGTCGACCTTTTCACCTATGTCGTCGGCCGGATCTCCCAGTTCGGGCCGCTCTTTGCCCGTGACATCCAGAAGCGCGCCCCCTGGATATGGAAAGAAATCGAGGACTTCCGGCGGGACAAGATCGAGAAGAATTTGGGGGCGATCTTCAGGGCCGGGCGGGAGCAGGGTTTTTTCCGGGGCGATGTCCCTATGGAGCTCCTTCTGCGGATGTTCGCTTTCCTCCTCGAGGAGTTTGTCAACCCGACGGCTATCCTCCGTTCCGGCCGAACGCCTGCCGAGACTTTCGAATCGGTCATCAAGGTCTTTTTCCAGGGGATTCTGACGGATAACGGCCGGCGGGACTTTTCGGCCAGGACCCCCGCTCTTTTCGAGCCCCGAAAGGAGGGCGCGACATGAAAGCTCAGACAATTTTCCTATGCCTGGCCCTTAGCCCCATCGTCTCCTGTTCGGGGAACGGGGCCAAGGGCGTCATCTCCGCCCCGGGAACGATCGAAGCGATCGAAGTCAATGTCGCTTCTAAAGTGGCCGGGCAACTCGAGGAGCGCACCGTCGATGAGGGAGCGAGGGTCCGGCCGGGCGACAAGCTGGCCGTGATAGACCACGCGACCCTCGATATCCAGCTCCGCCAGGCCGAAGCCGGGATCGACCTGGCCCGGGCCGAGCTCGTCCTCCTCAGGAACGGCGCCCGCAAGGAGGATATTCGGCAAGCCGAGGAGGCCCTCAAGCAGGCCGAAGCGTCGCTCTCGGTCGCCGAGGACGATGCCCGGAGGATGCGGGAACTCGCGAAGTCCGGGAGCGTCACGTCGAAACAGAAAGATGATGCCGAGGCCCGCCTGACGGTTGCCCAGGCCCAGCGCAGCGCCGCCGCAGAAGTTTTGAAGAAGACCCGGACGCTGGCCCGCCCCGAAGAAATCCAGGCCGCGGAGGCGCGGCTCGGCCAGGCCCAGGCCGCCGCCGATCTCCTCAGGAAAATGATTGCCGACTGCACGATCACGGCCCCGGTCGGCGGGATCGTAACCCACAAGGCCGTCGAGGCCGGCGAGCTCGTGACCCAGGGCGCGACCATCGTGACCGTCTCCGAGCTGGATAGCGTTTACGTCATGATCTACGTCACGGAGAAGGATCTGGGCCGCGTCCGTTTGGGGGATGCGGCTGAGGTCACGATCGATGCCTTTCCGGCCAAGGTGTTTTCCGGGAAAGTCACCTACATCTCGCCCGAGGCCGAGTTCACGCCTAAGAACGTTCAGACCAAAGAGGACCGAGTCAAGCTCGTTTTCGGCATCAAGGTCGAGATCGAAAACAGGGAAGGGCTGCTCAAGCCCGGGCTTCCGGCCGACGCCACGATCAAGGTCAGCCTCCCGGCCAAATGACGGGGACGGAAGGCGTCATGACCGCATGGGCCGTCGAAACGCAAGGCCTCGGAAGGACCTTCGGGTCCATTGAGGCTGTCCGCTCGCTGGACCTGACCGTCCGCGAAGGCGAGATGTTCGGCCTCGTCGGGCCCGACGGCGCCGGCAAGACAACAACGATCCGCATGCTCTGCGGTCTCCTCAAGCCCTCCGCTGGCCGGGCGACCGTCTTGGGCTACGACCTCGAGAAAGAATCCGACCGGATCAAGAACCAGATCGGGTATTTCTCCCAGAAGTTCAGCCTTTACGGCGACCTCACTGTCGATGAGAACATCGAGTTCTTCGCGGCGATCCACCTGGTCGGGGATTTCCGCCGGCGCCGCGAGGAACTCCTCGAATTCACCCGGCTGACGCCCTTCCGGGAGCGTTTGGCCGACAAGCTCTCGGGAGGGATGAGGCAAAAGCTGGCCCTGGCCTGCACCCTCATCCACACGCCCCGCCTTATTTTTCTGGATGAGCCCACAACGGGCGTCGATCCCGTTTCGCGCCGCGACTTCTGGAAGATCCTGTCGAGCCTTCTCCGGTCCGGGATCACGATCGTCATGACGACCCCTTACATGGACGAAGCCGAGCGTTGCTCACGGGTAGGGCTGCTCAGCGGGGGGAGGCTGCTGGCCGCGGACACGCCCCAGGCCATCAAGTCCCTGATGCGGGGCACGGTCGTCGAGATCGTCTGCACGGAGATCCGCAGGGCCTTCGCCGTTCTGAAAAGCCTCCCCGAAGTCCTCGAGGTCCAGCTCTTCGGCGACAGACTGAACGTCGTCGTCGAGGAGCCCGAAAAAGAAATGGCCCTCATCGAGTCCGCTCTTTTGTCAGAGGGCATCCCCGTCGTCCAGAAACGGGTCCTCCCGCCGTCCCTGGAGAACGTCTTCATCTCCATGACTCAATCCGTCCCAACGGAGGCCGGACATGCCTAAGAAACTGACCTTATTTCTAGCCGTATGTCTCATCCCGCTCGCGACCTGGGCGCAGAAAAAGCCCCTTTCGCTCGACGAGGCTGTGGCTGCGGGGCTCCAGGCGAGCCCCGGGCTTCATGCCTCTCAGGAGAGAGTCGAGGCCTCGGCCGCGAAGACCCGCGAAATTGCGGCCGGCCGGCTGCCTTCTCTCAAGTTCGGAGGCGGATACACACGGCTGAGCGAAGTCCCCCCCTTCGAGGTGACCCTCCCCATCTTTCCCAATCCGATCGTGGTTTCGCAGAACTATTTCAACAACTACGCGCTCCGTCTGGGCATCCAGCAGCCCCTTTTCACCGGCTTCCGTCTCGAGGCGAGCGCCGCGTCGGCCCGGTTCCTCGAAAAGTCGGCCGGATCGGACCTCGAGAAGGACCGCGCGGAGTTCATTTTCGCCGTCAAGAACGGCTACTGGGGCCTGACCAGGGCCAGAGAGATTGAGAAGGCCGTCAAGGAGAATGTCAACCAGGTCGCGGAGCACCTCAAGGACGTCCGCGCCTTTTTCGGCCAGGGCCTTCTCACAAAGAACGAGGTCCTCCGGACCGAGCTCCAGCTTTCGAACACCGAGCTGATGGAGATCGATGCCCGCAATGCCGTCGAGGTCGCCCAGACCTCGCTCAACAGCCTGATCGGCTGGCCTCTCACGACCGAGCTCGAATTGACCACATCGGCCGAAAGCCTGTCCGCGGCGTTCCCGGCCGAGGAAAAAGCGGCTGAGGACGCCTCCGCGGCCCAATCCCTGATCCAGACGGCCCTGTCCGGCCGGCCCGAGCTCAAATCGGCCGAGTTCAGGATCCGGGCCGCCGAGGCCGGCGTGAAGGCCGCCAAAGCCGGATGGTATCCCCAGATCTTCCTATCGGGGGGTTATGATTACCTCAATCCCAATCCCAGGATCATGCCGGCCAGGGACGAATTTTATGGGACCTGGGATATCGGGATATCGCTCTCGTTCGACATCTGGAACTGGGGCCAGACGAAGAGCCAAACCAGTCAAGCCGAGGCCCAGCTTGCCGAGGCCAGGGACGCTCGGAAACTGCTGAGCGACCAGGCCGTTCTCGAGGTCACCCAGAGCCGGCTGGACGTTGGCCAGGCCCGGCAAAAAACAGTGGTCGCCGGGCAGGCCGTCGTCCAGGCGGAGGAGAACCTCCGCGTCACCCGGGAGAGTTTCAAGCAGGGTGTCGCCCTGAACACGGACGTCCTGGATGCCGAGGTGGCCCTCCTCCAGGCAAGGATCAACCGGACCCAGGCCGCGATCGACGTGGTCCTGGCCCAGGCCAGGCTCCAGAAGGCCTTGGGCCATTGAGCGGGGATTGAAGGGGAGCGCGCGCCGTGTCCGAATATTCCATCGAAGTGAAGTCCTTGACCAAGAAGTTCGGGGCCTTCACCGCCGTCGATGCGGTCTCCTTTGAAGTCGGACGCGGCGCCATCTTCGGATTCCTGGGGGCCAACGGCGCCGGAAAATCCACGACCATCCGGATGCTGTGCGGCCTTCTCAACCCGATCTCCGGGACGGCCACGGTCGGCGGCTTCGACATCACCCGCCAGCCGGAGCGGGTCAAGAGGGTCATCGGCTACATGTCCCAGAAGTTCTCGCTCTACGAGGACCTGACCGTCATCGAAAATATCCGTTTTTTCGGCGGCGTCTACGGCCTCGAGCGAAAGGCCATCGAATCGAGGGCTTCCTGGGTCCTGGAGATGGCGGGGCTCAAGGGACGCGAGCGGAGCCTGACCCGGACGCTGTCGGTCGGTTGGAAGCAGCGGCTGGCCCTGGGCTGCGCGATCCTCCATGAGCCCCGGATCGTCTTCCTCGACGAGCCCACGGGCGGTGTCGACCCCGCCGCGCGGCGCCGCTTCTGGGAGCTCATCAACGAGCTCTCCGAGCGGAAGGTCACGGTCTTCGTCACGACCCACTACCTGGACGAGGCGGAATACTGCAACGACATCCGGCTCATTCACGCCGGCCGGATCGTGGCCGGCGGCAGCCCCCAGGAGCTCAAGACCAAGTACATCCAGAACCCGATCCTCGAGGTGGCGAGCGACAGGGTCGTGGACGCCCTTGAGATCCTCCAGAAGGAACCGTGGGTCCTTGAGACGTCCATCTTCGGCACGTCCCTCCACGTCAGCGTCGCCGACGAGGACGAGGGGCTCCGGCTCGTCCGGGACCGCCTCGGACGCGAGGGGATCGCCATCCACCGGGCCGAAAGGATCATGCCCTCGCTCGAAGACGTCTTTATCCACAAGATCGAGGAACAGACCGGAAAAAGCGGAGCGGAGGAGGCGCGGCCGTGAAAAGGCGTCCTCTCTGCTGCGTCCGGCCCGTTTTGAAAAAGGAGTTCCTCCAGATCAGCCGGGACGCCCGCTCGCTCCTGTTCATGATCTTCCTCCCGGCCTTCATGCTCCTCATGTTCGGTTACGCGCTGAACTTCGACGTCAAGCACATCCCCCTCGCCGTGGTCGACCAGGACGGCAGCCAGGCCAGCCGGGACCTCGTCGACAAATTCCGGACCACCGAATATTTCGACCTCAAAGCCGTCCTCCAAAAGCCCGGCCAGATCGATATCCTGATGGGCCGGGAGGACGTCCGCACCGCCCTCGTCATCCCGCCCAAGTTCTCCGACGATCTCCTAGCAGGTCGGAGCCCCTCGGTCCAGGTCATCGTGGACGGTTCGAACGCCACGAGCGGCACGACGGCCACGGGCTACGTCGGCGCCATCCTCCAGAGTTATTCCCAGAGGATCACCCTGGAAGCCCTCGAGCGCCAGGGCATCCTGGGGCTGACGGAACCGCTCCGGTCCGAGGTCCGGGTTTGGTACAACCCCGAGCTCCGGAGCGCCAAGTTCCTCGTGCCCGGCCTGATGGCCTTCATCCTTTCCGTGATCGTCACGGTCTCGACGGCCTTCTCGGTCGTCCGGGAAAAAGAGCGGGGGACAATGGATCAGATCAAGGTCTCGTCCCTCCGGCCGCTGGAGCTCATCCTCGGGAAGATGATCCCCTACGTCCTGATCTCGCTCGCCTCGGCCCACTTCGTCCTCCTCCTCGGCCAGGTCCTTTTCGGCGTCGGGATCAAGGGAAGCTATCCGCTTCTCCTCCTGGCCATAGCCCTGTTCCTCGTCGGGGCGTTGGGCCAGGGGCTCCTGATCTCGACCATCACCCGGACCCAGCAGGTGGCTTTCCTGATCGCGGCCCTGACGACAATGCTTCCGACCTTCATCCTCTCGGGCTTCGTCTTCCCCATCCGGAACATGCCCGCCTTCGTGCAGGGCATCACCTACCTCGTCCCCGCCAGGTATTTCCTGGCGGCCCTCCGGGTCATCATCATCAAGGGCGTGGGGTTGAGGGCCATCTGGCAACAGCTCCTGCTCCTGACGGCTTTTGCCGCGCTGTCGCTCGGGGCCAGCGCAGCCCGGCTGCGGAAGGGCGATGAGGAGCGGCCGCGCCGGAGGAGGGACGTCCGATGAAGGCCGTGCTGGCGATCATCTGGAAGGAGTTCCTCCAGCTGCGGCGTGACCCCCGGCTCTTCCCTGTGATCTTCATCTCCCCCATCCTCCAACTCCTTCTCATGGGTTATGCGGCCAACCTGGATGTCCGGAATATCCCTTCCGTCATTTGCGACATGGACCGGTCGTCCGCCAGCCGGGGATTTCTCGACGGCTTCATGAATTCCGGCTACTTCTCCGTCAGTGCGCGTGTCGGGCGGATAGAGGAGATCGACCGATATCTCGACCAGGGCGCCGCGGCCATGGCTTTCGTCATTCCCCGGGGATTCGGGGACAAGCTGGCCGGCGGGAAACAGGCATCGGTCATGATCATCGCCGACGGGTCGGAAAGCCAGTCGGCGACGATCGGGGTCAATTACGCGGCCATCATCACGGGGCGATACACCCAGCGTATCATCCTCGAGGCGTTCGAAAAGATGAGGGGATCGGGGGTCAGGCCGGTCACCGTCAATTCCGAGGTCAGGGTCTGGTACAACCCGGAGCTCAGCAGCCGGAATTTCATGTTGCCCGGTGTGCTGGGCCTCATCCTGATGATCATGACGACTTCGCTCGCCTCCCTGGGGATCGTCCGGGAGAAAGAGGCCGGGACCATGGAACAGCTGATCGTGACGCCGATCCGGCCCTATCAGCTCATCGTCGGCAAACTCCTGCCCTTCGTCCTCATCGGCCTCATCCAATCGGCCTTGGTCGTCTCGGCCGCGAAGTGGTGGTTCCTCGTGCCCGTCCGGGGCAGCGTGCCGCTCCTTTTTGCCCTGAGCCTGGCCTTCATGCTCAACACCCTCGGCGTCGGTCTTTTCATCTCGACGATCTCGCGGAGCCAACAGCAGGCGATGTTCACGACCATCTTCTTCATCATGCCGATGATGCTCCTCGGCGGCTTCGTGTTCCCTGTTGAAAACATGCCCCGGTTTTTCCAGTTCGTCTCCTTTGCCGTTCCGACGCGCTATTTCTTCGTCATCATCCGGGGCATCATGCTCAAGGGCGCGGGCTGGCCCGAGCTTTGGGACCAGGCCGCGGCGCTGCTGGCGTTGGGGTCGGCGCTCCTCGGCCTGAGCGTCCTCCGCTTCCACAAGAAGCTGGAGTAAAGGCCCGCGCACAAGTTCAATCGCAGCCTCCGGCTTCGGCGAAAAAGGGGTTGAATTGGTGCTGAATGCCGCTACAGGTGCGCCAGGTGGGCCTCGGCCGGCGGGGACGGTCTGAGGACATCAGGCGGCAGCGTCCCGCTCTTTTCAGCGTTCACGTAGATCCCGGCGACCGCCAGGTAGAGGACGATGGGAATGAACTGTGATCTCGGGATGGGGGCCACGAGCAGGAACGTAAAGGCCGCGGCCAGCATGGCCGAGAAGGGACGCAGCTTGGGGGCGGCCAGGACCGACAAGACGAGAAGAGCCAGGGCGATGACGGGATAGAGGCCGCTCGCGCCGATCCAGCCGAAGAATCCCGAGATGACATTGGGGAAAAACGTCGTCATGGTGTCCCGGCTCGTGAGAATGAGGTTGAAGAGGATCGTGCTCTTGAAGACGGCCACGACTCCATACGGCGCCATGATCAAAACCGCCGTGGCCACGGCAATGCCCGAGTCGACAGCGATATCGATGAGCGACCGGAGCCTCTTCGCCTCGAACTTGTTCCAGTAGTAGGCGGCCATGATGGGCGCGATCAGGAACTTGGTCATCAAGCCGATCCCGAAAAGAACGGCGATGAGGACCCGGTATTTCGTTCGAGGGCGGTCCATTCCTTTCCTGATCGCCCAGAGGATCAGGGCCAAGGCAAGGAACGTCATGGCCGAATTGATATGGATCGCGTCGAATAGGAAGAAGGGGATAAGGGGCCAGAGATACCTCCGCTTGATCTCGGGAAACGTCCGGATAAAAACCCAACAGGCGAGACCCCGGAGAAGAAGGAAGACGATCGTCATGATCCCGACATTCCAGCGCCCGGTGATGAGACGCGCAAGATAATAGGGGTAAAGCTCCATGGGGGGGTAGTTGAAATTCCCATAGACGGCCTGCAAAGACTCCCCCTGGTGGAAGATCGTTCCGCAGGCATAGGGATTTTGCCCCTGATGCATCGCGACGAAAGCCGAGTCGTAATGGCGGACGATTTCGACGTCGGGATGGATCGTCAATAATCCTACGACGCCGAGGGCGACGCCGACGAGCAGGACGGCCGCCAGGAATCCCTTTTGGAACACCCACTCCGGCTTGACGCGATAGAGGAGCCAAACCAGGAGCAAGTAAAACGTCAAACTGATCATGAGCTGGTATTGGTTCCCATGCGGAACGGGCTTGAGGACCGCCATCAACAGGGAAAACAAGAAACAGAGGACGAGAGCGGCAGGGACGAGACAGTTTTTCCCGAAGCGTATCGGCGGCTCCCGGAGCGCCGAATGCCGAGGTCCTCGATTCACGGGATTCCTGCCCCCCAATGCAAGGCCTGTTCGCGCGGGCTCTTTTTTCTTGGTCGCCGGCGGCCAGGCCGAAACGCGCTCATAACTCCCCCATTCGGGACCTTCATTTCGTCATTATCCCCTTAAACCCGGCACAAATCAAAAAGGAATCCGATATCATGCGACGAACTGTTCTCCCCATTTTCGCCCTCTGTCTGCTCATCATGGGTTGCCACCAAAGACAGGAACGAGGTCCTGCGGCCAAGCCGGCCCCCCCGGCGGTCACTTCGAACTCGCCGGCCGCGAAAAGAAACTTCCGATCGGCGCTCCGGAGAGCATCAACGGCATTCGGGCACGCGGTCGGGCCCTAGATGATGAGCATGCAGTCGCCGTAGGAGAAGAAGCGGTACCGCTCCTGGACGGCCTCCCGATAGACGCTCATGATCAAGTCATGCCCGGCGAAGGCGGCGACGAGCATCAGAAGCGTGGATTTCGGCAGATGGAAGTTCGTCAGAAGCCGGTCGACGACATGAAACTCAAAACCCGGAGAGATGAATAAGGATGTCGGGCCACGCCCGGGCCGGAGCTCTCCGTCGCGCCAGGCGCTTTCGAGGGTTCGGACGACCGTCGTCCCGACCGCGGCGACGGGGCGGCCTTCCGTCTTGGCGGCGTTGATGGCGCGCGCCGCGGCGGGGGATATCGAATACCATTCTTCGAGCATCCTGTGCTCGGTCACGACCTCGGCCCGGACCGGCTGGAAGGTCGCCAGGCCCACGTCGAGCGTCACCCGCCGTACTCCGATGTCCCTGGCTGCGAGCGTCCTGAGCAGCTCCTTCGTGAAATGGAGACCGGCCGTGGGAGCGGCGATGGCCCCTTCTCTCCGGGCGAAGACGGTCTGGTACCTGTCGAGGTCTTCGGTCCGAAGCCGGCGGTCCTCCTGGACCCGCTTGATGTAAGGGGGCAAGGGGGCGTAGCCGACCGTCTCGAGCTCGGCCCGGACATCCGGCCTTTCAAACCGGAGGACCCGTTTTCCTTCTGCCCCGACCTCCTCGACAAAGGCCTCGAATCCCGGGCCGAAACGGACCTTATCTCCTGTTTCGAGCTTCCGGGCCGGCCTGCACAGCACTTCCCAAAGGCCGGGCCCGCGCTCCTCGAGGAACAGGAACTCGATCTTTGCCCCGCCGCGCTCGCCCCAGGCCCTGGCGGGAATGACTTTCGTATCATTGAGGACAACGAGGTCCCCGGCCGCGAAGAAATCCGGGAATTCCTTGAAGAGGCCGTGGCGGACGCGGCCGGTCCCCCTCTCGACGATCATCATCCGCGAGTCGTCCCGATGGGGGAGAGGGTGCTGGGCGATGAGCTCGGGCGGCAGATCGTAGTCGAAATCCGAGACCCGCATCCTCAGTCTTTGAACAGCTTCTTCTGGCCGGAAGGGCGCGCCTTGCCGTGGCCCGTTCCGGCCGCGTGGGCCCGGGACCCCTCGAATTCATATCCCAGGTGGGCGTAGGCCCGGGGCGTGATCACCCGGCCGCGGGTCGTCCGGTCGAGGAAGCCGATACGCATGAGGAAAGGCTCATAGATCGATTCGATGGTGTCCTTCTCCTCATCGATGGCGGCGGCGATGGTGGCGATCCCGACCGGCCCGCCGCCGAAATTCTCGATGATGGTCGCGAGGATCTTCCGGTCCACATCGTCGAGGCCCAACGAATCGACCTCCATCATGTCCAGGGCCTTCCGGGCTTCCCCGGCCGTAATGACGCCGTCACCCTTGACATCGACGTAATCACGGACCCGCCGCAGGAGGCGGTTGGCCACGCGCGGCGTCCCCCTCGACCGGAGGGCGATCTCGCCGGCGCCGTCGTCGTCGATCCTGACCTTGAGGATCTTCGCCGACCGCTGGATGACCTGCTTCAAGTCTTCGTCCTTGTAGTAATCCAAGCGATGGATGATGCCGAACCGGCCCCTGAGCGGCGCCGTGATCCGGCCCGCCCGGGTCGTTGCCCCGATCAGGGTGAACTTCTTGATCTTGAGCTTGTGGCTCCTGGCGCCCGGGCCCTGGCCGATGACGATGTCCAGGCTGAAGTCCTCCATGGCCGAGTAGAGGATCTCCTCGACCGAGGGCTGGAGACGGTGGATCTCGTCGATGAACAGGACCTCTTTGGTCTGCATGTTGGTCAGGATGGCCGAGAGGTCGCCCGTCCGCTCGATGACCGGTCCAGCGGTCGGCTTGATGTTGACGGCCATCTCCTTGGCGATGAGGTAGGCCAGGCTCGTCTTGCCCAGTCCCGGCGGGCCGTAGAGGAGGACGTGGTCGAGATGCTCGCCGCGCTTTTTCGCCGCCTCGATGAAAACCTTGAGATTGGCCTTGATGGTCTCCTGTCCGACGAACTCATCGAAGGTCCGGGGCCTGAGGCTGTCCTCGAAAAGGATATCCTCTTTGGTCCGGATGGGGCTGAGGATCGCGGGCATCGTTGTTGGCTCTATGTTATTGTACTCAATAAGTCCTGGAAAACAATCAGGAAATTCCGAGGGACGGCCCCGCTTCCTGGACGGCCCCTAGATCCTCGCCAAGCGCTTCAAGCAGTCTCTGAGGAGCTTCTCGAAGCCCGCGCCGGACTTCCGGGCGCCGATGGCCTGGTCCACGACCCGTTCGACCTCCTTCCGCCGGAAGCCCATGTTGAGGAGGGCGGAGATGAGGTCCTCCCTTTCCGGGGACCCCTTGGCGGCCAGGAGCTTTTCCTTCTTTTCGAGCTTGTCCTGGAGTTCCATGGTGATCCGGAGGGCCGTCTTCTTCCCGATGCCGGGGACGAGCGCGATCCGGGCGACGTCGCTCTTGCGGATCGCCTCCTCGAGGTCCCCGGGCTCGATGCCCGAGAGGATATTCATGGCCAGCTTGGGGCCGATCCCGGAGATCCCGATGAGCTTGAGGAACATGTCCTTCTCTTCCTGGGCGGCGAAGCCGAAAAGGGAGAGAGAATCATCGGTCATGTGGGTGTAGATGAGGAGCTCCACCGGCTCCCGGACTTCGCCGAGCTTGAAATACGTGCTGAGGGGGATCGTGGCGCGGTAACCCACGCCGCCGGTGTCGATGATGACCTGGCCGGGGGACTTGTGGATGAGGATCCCTTTGAGGTAGGCGATCATGACGGGTCCGGTCCCTCCACTTTGATCTGGGAGAGCCGGCAGTTGAGGTGGCAGATCGCGGCGGCCAGGGCATCCGACGCGTCGAGCGGAAGGCGGTCGTCGTCGAGGCCGAGGAGCGCCTGGACCATGGTCTGGACCTGCTCCTTGTCGGCCTGGCCGTAGCCGGTCACGGCTTTCTTGATCTCCAGGGCCGAGTATTCATGGAAGCCGCAGTCCGTCCCGGCGATGGCGACGAGGACCGCCCCCCGGACCTGTCCGAGGAGCATGGCCGTCTTCACGTTCTTGGCGTAAAAGGGGTTCTCGATGGCCGCCTCGTCCGGCGCGTAGGCACGGATGAGCTTCCCGATCTCCTCTCGGATCTCATTCAGCTTCTTGAAGAAGGGGAGGCCGGGGCTCGGCTTGATGACGCCGTAGGCGACAGGCCTGGCCCGGTCGCCGTCGTTCTCGATGATCCCGAACCCGGAGGACTGGAGGCTTGGATCGATCCCGAGGACCCGCATGGACCTTGAACGGCCGTCAGCCGGCTTGGGAGAAGCTGGCGATCTCCTCTTCGGAAATGTCGAAATTGGACGAGACGTTCTGGACGTCGTCGTGGTCCTCAAGCTCCTCCATCAGCCGCAGGACCTGATGGGCTTCCTTCCCCTGGACTTTGATGTAGTTCTGGGGAAGGTAGCCGACGTCCGACGCCGAGATTTCGATATTGTTCTTCTTGAGGGCCTCGACGACCGCCTCATATTTTTCGGGCGAGGTCGTGATCTCGAAGATGGAACCGTCGTCCCGGAGGTCGTCGGCGCCGTTCGACAGGGCGATGTCCATGAGCTGGTCCTCATCGGCCTTGCCCTTTTCGACGTCGATGTAGCCCATGCGCTTGAACATCCAGGCGACGCATCCGGATTCTCCGATCCGTCCGCCGTTCTTGGCGAAGACGTGCCGGAGCTCGGAGACCGTCCGGTTCTTGTTGTCGGTCACGGCCTGGATGAAGATCGCGACCCCGCTCGGGCCGTAGCCCTCGTAGGTAACTTCCTCGTATTGGGCGCCCTCGAGCTGGCCGGTGCCCTTCTGAATGGCCCGCTTGATGTTGTCGGCGGGCATGTTCATGGCCCGGGCGTCGTTGATGCCCTTGCGGAGGCGGGGGTTTTTGTCGGGGTCCCCGCCGGCGGCCCGGGCGGCCAAGCTGATCTCCCGGATCAGCTTGGTAAAGACCTTGCCGCGCTTGGAGTCGGTCGCGGCTTTTTTATGCTTGATGGAAGCCCATTTGGAATGTCCGGACATCGTCCTCTCCTTAATCTGATGAGCTCCAGGATTTTAACACAAATAGAAGGCCGGTGCAAACGGCCGGGCGAGGGCGCTGCCGGGGATCTTGCCGCCGCTGTAAGGACATCGTCCAAGCCCGGCCATCCGGGAGCCCCCAGGCCCGCGCCCCCCGTCAGAAAGCCGGGGGGACGGCTAAATCCTATCATTATGATAGGGATTGTCTTGGCCGGGCCTCTGTGCTATAATTCTGTAAAGGAGTCACAGATGAAATGCAACATGAGTACTCTTGACCGGATCCTCCGCCTTATCGTCGTTGCGGCCATCGCGGTCTTCTTCTTTCTGGGGATGTTGACCGGCGTCGCCGGCATCGTCCTGGGGGTTCTGGCCGTGATTCTCTTCCTGACCAGCGTCGTGGGCGTTTGCCCGGTCTATTGGATTTTCTCGACAGGAACGAAGAAGGCCTGCGAGGTCGAACCGAAAGGTCCTGACACGGTTTAGTTCTTCAATCGCCCCTCTGGGTGCGTACCAACGCGGGCATCGCGCGGGTCAGGGGGGTCCATCCGGCTGATATCAGTTGGCCGCTCCGTTGCCCGGGGAGGGCTGGCTGAGGGCGGTTTCCAAAGGAGGGCGGATGGCTAGAGACCCCGTCTGCGGGATGGGGGTCGGGGAGGATCGGGCCGAACTTCCCATCCTGGGGATGAGTTGCGCCGGCTGCGCCGTCAACGTCGAGCGCGGACTCCGGGACGTCCCCGGCGTCCGAGAGGCGAACGTCAACTTCGCCACGGCCCGGGCGACCGTCCTTTTCGACCCAACGCTCGTCGACACGAAAACCCTTATCAACGTCGTCAGGGAAGCCGGGTACGACGTTGCTGCGAGCGTCGATGCGGTGAAGCTCCTCAAGGAAAAAGAGGACACAACCGTCCGGAGCAAGGTCATTGCGGGAAGTGTCCTGGCGGCTCTGATCTTTCTGGGCAGCATGAGGCACTGGTTCCCCTGGACGCCGGCCTTCCTCAAGAGTTTCTTCGTCCTCTGGGCCCTGGCGACGCCCGTCCAGTTCATCATGGGCGCTCAGTTCTACCGCGGCGCCTGGGTTGCCTTCCGTCACCGGGCCGCCGATATGAACACCCTCATCGCTGTCGGCACGTCCGCCGCTTATCTCACCAGCGCGGCGGCGACCCTTTTCCCGTCGCTTTTCCGCACGGCCGGACTCGCCCCGGATGTCTACTTCGACACGTCGGCGGTCATCATCGTCCTCATCCTCTTCGGCCGGATGCTCGAGGCCCGGGCCAAGGGCCGGACCTCGGAGGCCATCGGGAGGCTCATGCGGCTCCAGCCCAAGACGGCCCGCGTCCTGAGGGACGGCGCGGAGCAGGATGTCCCGATCGATGAGGTCCAGGTCGGCGACTCCGTCATCGTCCGCCCCGGAGAGAAGATCCCCGTGGACGGGACCGTCCTCGAAGGCCGGTCGGCCGTCGACGAATCGATGATCACCGGGGAGAGCCTGCCGGTGGACAAGGGGCCGGGAGCGGCGGTCATCGGGGCCACCATCAACAAGCTGGGAAGCTTCACCTTCCGGGCCGCGAAGGTCGGCAAGGACACGGCCCTGGCCCAGATCATCAGGCTCGTGGATGATGCCCAGGGGGCCAAGGCCCCGATCCAGCGGCTCGCGGACCGGATCGCCGGCTATTTCGTCCCGGTCGTCATCTCCATCTCCATCGTCACCTTCGTCATCTGGTACGATTTCGGGCCGCCGCCCCGCCTGACCTTCGCCCTCCTGAATTTCGTGGCCGTCATGATCATTGCCTGCCCTTGCGCCCTGGGTCTGGCAACCCCGACGGCCGTCATGGTCGGGACGGGGAAGGGCGCGGAGAGGGGAATCCTCATCAAGAGCGGCGAAAGCCTGGAAACGGCCCACAAGGTCGACACCGTCGTCTTCGACAAGACCGGGACCCTGACCAACGGCGAGCCGTTGGTCACCGACGTCATCCCCGCCGCTGGGTACGGTCCCGATGAGGTCCTAGCCCTGGCTGGGGGCGCCGAGAGAATGTCGGAGCATCCTCTGGGCCAAGCCATTTTTCTCAGGGCTCGGGAATCGGGCGTCTCCCTCGAAGCGCCGTCCGAATTCCGGGCGCTGGAAGGCCTGGGCGTCGAAGCCCAGGTTGCCGGGCGGAAGATCGTGGTCGGAAGCCTCAAGCTCGCCCGCCAGGCGGGGGCCGATCCCGATAGCCTCGTGTTGCGGGCGGAGGAACTGGCGCTCGAGGGAAAGACGAGCGCCTTCGTCATCGTTGACGGGAAGCCTGCCGGACTCCTGGCTGTCGCCGACACTCTCAAGAACAGCTCGGCGGCCGCCATTGGCAAGCTCAGGAACATGGGCCTTGACGTCGTCATGCTCACGGGAGACGGCTGCGGGGCGGCCCAGGCGATAGCCCGGAAAGCCGGCATCGACGTTGTCATCCCGGAGGTCCTCCCGGGCGAGAAGGCGAGCGTCATCAGGAAGCTCCAGTCCGAGGGCCGGAAGGTGGCCATGGTGGGCGACGGGATCAACGACGCGCCGGCCCTGGCCCAGGCCGATCTCGGGATCGCCATCGGCACGGGGACCGACGTGGCCATGGAATCCTCCGACATCACTTTGATCTCGGGCGATATCGCGGGCGTCCCCGCGGCCATCGAGCTCAGCCGCCGGACGATCCGGACCATCCGGCAGAACCTCTTCTGGGCCTTCTTCTACAACGTCGTCGGGATCCCTGTCGCGGCCGGGGCCCTGTACCCCGTCCTCGGTGTCCTCCTCGATCCCATGATCGCTTCGGCGGCCATGGCCTTCAGCTCGGTTTCGGTCGTTTCCAATTCACTGCGCCTCAGGCGCGCCAGGATCTGAGCGGGCGGAATGTCATGGCGCAGAGGATCATCGTCACCGCGGCCGGACTCCTCCTCCTCGTGGGAGTCAACTGGTATTTTCTTATCTCCGGCCGGAAGAAGGCGGGCCGCCGCTGATCAGAACTTGAACCGGAGCGACAGGCCCAGCCTGAGATAGGACGGGTCGACCCTGATCGTGCCCAGGCTGAGGGCGCTCTCGATCGGCTCGACGGGGTCGGTCAGGCCCTGGTTCGGTGAGACATGCATCCTGAAGTCCGTCCTGGAGCTCAGGAAATAGCGGACGTCCAGGCCGACGATGATGGTCCGCATCACGGTGTAGGCCAGCTCGCCCCCCAGGTTGATCCCGAAGGTCGTCTTGGGCCCGAAATCGTAAACCAGCTGGTAGGTCTTGATATAGAGGGTGTCAACATCGGCGTTCTGCTCGAGCCGGAAGCTCCAGAAGCCCATCGGCGTGGCCTCGCCCTTGAGATAGAAGACGGTCGCGCCGCCCGAGAGGTTGAAGGCCAGGTCCATGGACAGAGGAAAGCGGACGAGACCGTTCAGACTGTAGGTCGTCTCGATGAAGTCACCCTTCGAGTCGGGCCAGGCGTCCTGCCGGGCGTAGGTGCGGGCGCCTGTCGTCGTGTAGTTCAGATTCACGTCATAATCCGAATTGGTCCCTCCGAGGCTCGGCCGGAAATAGTCCACCAGGACCTGGACCCCGGCGGTCTCGCCGACGAAAACGTTGAGGAACCCCGACATGCCTGAGCCGATATTCCCCCTCAAGTGGACCGTCTGCGACGCCGAGCTGCTGACATAGTTGGCGACGGGAGTCATCGGCGGGGCGAACTGATTTACGTACGACGTGCTGAGTGCCGGGGCGACGAGCGACCAGCCGAAGCCCAGCTCGGCCTTGATATCGGCCCCCAGGGGTCCGGTCAAGGCCAGGGCCATCAAAAATATAGAAACCCCTAATGAGCGGAGATCTCGCATGTGCGCCGCCTCCTTCCTCGGGGAGAAGGTTAGCACGGCCGCGGGGACCCGTCAATCTATCCGAAGAAAACCTTGGCCGTGGCGTAGAGGTCTTCGTCGACGGTTTTGGTCTGGGCCAGGGCTTCGGCCAGGGGAACGGAGACGATCCTGTTCCCCTGGAGCGCGGCCATCCGTCCGAATTCCTCTTTCTTGACCATGTCGATCGCCGCGATGCCGAGCCGTGTCGCGAGGACGCGGTCGAAAGCCGTCGGCGTGCCGCCGCGCTGGATGTGGCCGAGGACCGTCACGCGAGTCTCGATCCCCGTCCGCTTCTCGATCTCCTTGGCGAGGACGTTGCCGATCCCGCCGAGACGGACATGGCCGAAGGCGTCCTTCTCTTCCGTCTGAGTGATCAGGGTGGCATCTTTGGGCTGGGCGCCCTCCGCGACGACGACAATGCTGAAGAGCTTGCCCCGTTCCCGGCGCTTGAGGATCTGGGAGCAGATCTCCGGCATGTCGAAGGGGAATTCGGGGATGAGGATGATGTCGGCCCCGCCGGCGAGGCCGCCCTCGACGGCGATCCAACCGGCGTGCCGGCCCATGACCTCGACAACCATGACCCGGTGATGGGCCTCGGCCGTCGTATGGAGCCGGTCCAGGGCCTCCGTGACCACGGTGATGGCGGTGTCGAAACCGAACGTGTAATCCGTGCCGGCAAGGTCGTTGTCGATCGTTTTCGGGACGCCGACCAAGCGGAGCCCCCGCTCGTGGAGTTTGAGCCCGACTCCGAGCGTGTCCTCGCCGCCGACGACGATGACAGCGTCCATTTCGAACTTCTCGACCTGGGAAAAGATCTTCCCCACCCCGTCCTCGACCTTGAAGGGGTTTGTCCGGGAGGTGCCGAGGATGGTCCCGCCGCGGGGCAGGATGCCCGAGATGGCCCCCAGGTCCAGGGGAATGATCCTGCCCTCGATGAGCCCCTGCCAGCCGTTCTTGATGCCGAGAACGTCGTAGCCGTGGACGGTGATGCCCTTGCGGACGACGGCGCGGATGACGGCGTTGAGGCCGGGACAATCTCCGCCGCCGGTCAGGATTCCTACTCTCATGCCTTTCTCCTCCCGTGGGATGTGGCCGTTCTCCAGGAGAAAAACCGCGGGAATTATACACTTCACGGGGGCCCGCATCAAGCGCCAATGGCAAGCCACGAAGCGGCTGCGAATGAACTGCACTTGTCCAGCCTTCCTCATCCCGGGGCTTGACCATCCCGGCGGAATACTTTATATCATAAGAGTTCAGCCGACCTCATGGGCCCGTGACCCGGCGGCGCTGGGCCAAGCCTCGAGTGGAGGGAAAGATGCCAGCCAAGATCATCAGCGGCAAGGATGTCTCCTGCCAGATCCGTGAAGAGCTCAAGGGCCGGGCGGCCAGGCTAAAAGAAAGAGGGGTCATCCCGGGATTGGCGGTCGTCCTCGTCGGGGAAGATCCGGCCTCGGTCTCGTATGTGACGGCCAAGGCCAAGGCCGCCGAAGAGATCGGCATCTTCGAGACGACGATCCGGATGCCCGCGACGACCTCCGAGGCGGAGATCCTGAAGGCAGTCGATGAGTTGAACCGCGACGGCCGATACAACGGGTTCCTCGTTCAGGTCCCGCTCCCGAAGCACGTCAGTGCGGAAAGAGTCGTCAACCTCATTTCCCCGGATAAGGACGTTGATGGGTGGCACCCCGTTAATGTTGGCAAGATGCTGCGCGGCGAGCCGTGCCCTCTTCCATGCACGCCCTACGGCGTCGTCCAGCTGCTCATGCGGAGCGGCTACAGCCCGGAGGGAAAGCACGTCGTCATCTGCGGCCGGAGCAACATCGTCGGCAAGCCGTTGGCCGCGATGCTTATCCAAAAGAAAAAGGGTGCCAACGCGACGGTAACGGTCTGCCACACGGGAACCCCGAATATGGCCAAATACACACTCCAGGCTGATATCCTTGTCGCGGCCATGGGCGTGCCGCGCGTCATTAAGGCGGACATGGTCCCCCGCGGGTGCGTTGTCATTGATGTGGGAAACACCAGGATCGAGGATCCGACAGCGGCCAAGGGTTTCCGGTTCGTCGGCGACTGCGATTTCGAGCCGATCAAAGAGAAGGCCGAGGCCATCACCCCCGTCCCCGGCGGCGTCGGCCCGATGACTGTGACCATGTTGATGATGAATACGATCGAGGCCGCGGAAAGGAAGGCCGGCCTTGTCCCCTAGGACTTTCGGAGCTTCATGAAAATCGGGAAGATCGATGACGCCACGTTCCGCGCCCTCATCCTGGGGCGGCTCGGCAAGAAGGACCCGACGGTCGTCGTCCCTCCGATGGCCGGCGTCGACGCGGGCGTCGTCGACCTGGGCGGGGGGAAGGTCCTGGTGGTCGCCGAGGACCCGATCTTCACCATGCCCCGGCTTCCCCTCGAAACGTTCGGCTGGTTCACGGTCCATATCGGGGCGAGCGACGTGGCCGTCATGGGGGTCAAGCCCAGGTACATGACATATTCGCTCTTGCTGCCGCCCGAGACGGGAGCCGGGGATCTCACGGCCATCGTCGATTCCATCCACCAAGCGGCCCTCGGCCTCGGGATCGCCATCGTCGGGGGCCACACCGGATTTTACCCAGGGTTTGCCGCGCCGACCATCGGAGGGATCACGGTCTTCGCCGTGGCCCGCAAGGGCGAATACGTCACGCCCGCCGGAGCGAAACCCGGGGACGAAGTCATCCTGACGAAGGGGCCGGCCATCGAGACGGCCGGACTCCTGGCCGCCCTGCGGGAGGAGGAGCTCCTGGCGGCGCACCCGGCGGCATCGGTTGAGAAGGCCAAGGCGCTCTGTTTTGAAATGAGTGTCGTCTCGGACGCCCTGACGGCCAAGGCCGCGGGCGGGGTGACCGCCATGCACGACGCCACCGAAGGCGGAGTCATCGGCGGGCTCTTCGAGATCGCCGCGGCCAGCGGCGTCGGCATGGAGGTCGATGAATCGCTGTTCGTCTACCCCGACGAGGTCCGGATGGTGTGCGAAACGTTCGGGATCGACCCCGTGCGGGCCATCGCCGAGGGCAGCCTTCTCATCACCGCCCGGCCCGGGGCTTCCGGCAGGATCATCGCCAGCTTGAAAAGAAAAAAGATCGCCGCATCGGTCATCGGGAGGGTCGACGCCGACCCCCGCCGGCGGAGGCTGAAACGGCGGGACGGCCGGGTCGTCCCCCTGGCCATCCCGGACCAGGACCCCTTCTGGCCCGCGTTTTTCAAGGGACTGGAAAACGCCTGAGCCCGGAAACGGTGGGCTCTGATAAAGAGGCCGTTTCCAAAAAATTCCCTTTCAGGGTTGGAGCGGAAGGAAGGGGGAGGCCCGGCCGGGAGGGTCAGCGGGTCCTGGCCTTGGCCTTATCCCGGGGCTTTTTCTTCTTTTTCTCGGCCATCTCGACAACGTCGCGGAGCGTGATGCCGTCAAAATAGTTCTTCAGCATCTCCGAGGCCCCCTTCCAGATATCGTAAGTCGCGCATGTCTCGATCCGGTCGCAGAAATCCGGATCCTCCATGCACTCGACCAGGCAGCAGCTTCCCTCGAGGGCGTAGAGGATCTCGCTGAGTTTGATCTCCCCGGGGTCACGGGCGAGCTTATAGCCGCCGCCGGCGCCCCGAGTGCTCTTGACCAAGCGGCTGATCTTAAGCGGGATAATGATCTGCTCGAGGTAGCGAATGGAGATCTCCTCGTCGGCCGAGACGTCCCTGAGGATGACCGGCCTGTTGCCGTTCCCGTAGTGCTGGGCCAGGTTGAGCATCAGGCGGGTCCCGTAACGTCCCTTTGTCGAGAGCCTGATCATGGTGGACTCCTTGGGGCAAGATTGAAAATACCGTCCCCCGCCAATCCTATCTTAGTCCTCGGCACCGGCGATTTCAACATAAATGTATAGGAATTATCTATTTACTAGTCTCAGCGAGGCCGGGGACACGCCGTCCCCTTCATCTGAGGCCCGGGCCCCTTGCAGCCTCCGGACGGGGGGATGGGTTCCCTCGTCTTGACACTCCGCGTGGCGGATTGTATCCTAGTGCTTCAACCCATGTTCGATGCGCCCGCTCTCTCTCCACCGTCCGCGCCGTCCGGAATAATCTAGAAACGGGGGATCTCCATGGCACGACAAGTTTTGCTCGGTGATGAAGCAGTGGCCCTGGGGGCAGTCCACGCCGGCCTGTCCGCCGGATACTCATATCCCGGGACGCCGGCCTCGGAGATCATGGAATACCTGATCGCTCTTGCCGAGAAGGATGGGGGGTTCAAGGCCGCCTGGTCCGTGAACGAGAAAGTGGCCTACGAGGAAGCTCTGGGAGTTTCCTACGCCGGCAAGCGGGCCCTGGTCTCCTTCAAGCACGTGGGACTCAACGTGGCCGCGGACCCGTTCATGAACTCGGCGATGACAGGGGCCAACGGCGGCTTGATCGTCGTCAGCGCCGACGACCCCGGAATGCACAGCTCCCAGAACGAACAGGACAGCCGCTTCTATGCCCAGTTCGCCCAGATTTTCTGCTACGAACCCTCGGACCACCAGGAGTGCTACGATATGGCCCGGGAAGCCCTCGATGTCTCGGAAAAGCTGGGGCTTCCCGTTCTCCTCAGGCTCGTGACGCGGCTCTCGCACAGCCGGTCGTCGGTCGAGACCCGCGAACCGAAGTCCCAGAACAAGCTCAGCGTCGGGGACTGGAAGGACTGGACGCTCCTCCCGGCCAACGCCAGGCGGAGGTTCGACCTCCTCCTCGACCGGCAGGCCGAGATGGCCCGGCTCGCCGAAGGATCGCCGGCGAACGCCCTGACCTTGAACGACAAGGACCGTTCCCTGGGCGTCATCGCCTCGGGCATCGCCGCGAACTATTTCCGAGAGGCCGTCGCGAAAGCCGGGAACTCGCCTTCGTTCCTCAAGATCTCGACGTATCCGCTCCCGGAAACTCTCGTCCGCAAACTCGTGGCGCATGTCGATACGGTCCTGGTCCTCGAAGATGGATATCCCCTGATCGAAAAGGCGATCCTGGGGTTTTTCGGCATCCCCGGGAAGAGGGTCCTGGGCCGGACGAGCGGAGCTGTCCCGGCCGCGGGCGAGCTCTCGCCCGACATCGTCCGCCAGGCCCTCGGCTTCGCGCCGCTCGCGGCCCAGGGCCTGAGCGACGTCACCCTGGCCGGACGGCCGCCGCAGCTCTGCGTCGGGTGCCCCCACGCCGACACCTTCAAGGCCCTGAACAAAGCCCGGGAGGGCTACGACCAGTCCAATGTTTTCAGCGATATCGGCTGCTACACGCTCGGCGCCTTGCCGCCCTATAACGCCGTCCAGAGCTGCGTCTGCATGGGCGCGAGCATCGGCATGGCCCGGGGGGCCTCCGATGTCGGCCTCCATCCCGCCGTGGCCGTCATCGGCGATTCGACCTTCGCCCACTCCGGGATCACCTCTCTTCTGGACGCGGCCGCGGCCGACGCGGACATGACCGTCATCGTCCTCGACAACGGGACCGTGGCCATGACCGGCTGCCAGCCGAGCTACGGCTCGGGCGAGCGGCTCCTCAGGGTCATCGAGGGCGTCGGGGTCCCGAAGGAGCACATCCGGACGATCGAACCCCTGCCCAAGAACCACGCGAAAAATGTCCAGGTCATCAAGGAAGAGATGGCCCATCGCGGCCTGTCCGTCATCGTGGCCGTCCGGGAATGCATCCAGGAATCGAGGAAGAAAAGGAGCTAGGCCATGAAGCAGGACATCATTCTCGCGGGAGTGGGCGGCCAGGGGATCCTGTCCATCGCCTTCATCATCGACAACGCGGCCCTGGCCGACGGCCTCCAGTTCAAGCAGGCCGAGGTCCATGGCATGGCCCAGCGGGGTGGGGCCGTCCAGTCCCATCTCCGGCTCTCGAGCGAGAGGATCTGGAGCGATCTCATCCCCAAGGGAGAGGCCGACATGATCCTGAGCGTCGAGCCCCTCGAGGCCCTCCGGTATTTCGATTACCTCAAACCTGACGGGATCGTGGTCACGAGCTCGACACCCTACAAGAATATCCCCGACTATCCCGACCTGGACAAGGTCCTCGGGGCGGTGCGGAAGGCCCGGAGGAGCGTTGTCGTCGATTCGGAAAAGGTCGCCAAGGAGGCCGGGACGTCCAAGGCCCAGAACATCGTTATGCTCGGCGCCGCCTCGCCATTCCTCGCCCTCAAGGAGTCGAGTCTCCGCGCCCTGATCGAAGCCCTTTTCAAGCCGCGCGGACCGGCCCTTGTCGAGGCCAACCTCAAGGCTTTCGAGCTCGGCCGGGCCGCGGCCGGGCCGTCCTGAGCCGGGAGCCGCCCATGAAGCTCAATATCCGCAGGATCGACAGAATTTTCGAGGCCGCGGAGAGAGACGGCCGGAGCTTCCTCCTGGAGCCCGAAGTCTATGAGCTCCTCAGTCTTGCCGGGATCGCCGTTCCCAGACACGTCTTCATCCCCCCGGGAACGAAGGCCTCCCGTAAAGACCTGGCCGCCCTCGAGTCGGATTCCGTCGTCGTCAAGATCGTCTCTGCCCTCATCATCCACAAATCGGACGTGGGCGGGGTGGAGTTCGTCACGGCGGACGCGGCCGCGGTCAACCGGGCCGGCGCCCGGATGCTCCGGACCGTCCCGTCGCGCTACCTCGAGTGGGAGAAAAAGGCCCTCGAGGCCGACCCCGGCAACTCCTCAAACCTCAGATCGGTCAGGGCCTCTGTCCGCGGCTTCCTGGTCATGGAAAAGGTCGAGTTCGAGAATGTCGGCTTCGGCTCCGAGATCCTCCTCGGGGCCAGGAACACGCGCGACTTCGGACCGATCCTCACGATGGGCGGCGGCGGCCTTGACGTCGAGTACATGAACGAGCGCCTCCGCGAGGGGCGGGCGGCGGCCATGAGCTCCGTCCATCTCGCGCCGGACGGCGCGGTCCCGGGCCTTCTCGAGCCCCTGACCTTCTTCGGCAAGCTGGCCTCTGAATTCCGCGGCCGCAAGCCCCTCGTCTCGCCCAGGATCCTGGCCGAAACGTTCCTCCGTTTCAGGGACTTGGCCGCGGCTTTCTCTCCCTCTACGGACCTTTCATCTTTCGTCATCGAGGAAGCCGAGGTCAATCCCTTCGTCGTCCGGGCGGGGAAACTCGTCCCGCTCGATGGTGTCTGCCGGTTTTCGCGTGAGAAAAGGGATGTGACGGACCGCCCCGGGGCGGACATCCGCGCGCTGTTGCGCCCGGCATCCGTCGGCATCATCGGCGTCTCGGAAAAGATGAACATCGGCCACATCATCCTCAACAACATCCTGAAGAACGGCTTCCCCCGGGAGAGCGTGGTCGTCGTCAAGCCCGGCCTTCTTGAGATCGAGGGCTGCCGCTGCGTCCCCTCGGTCAAGGACATGCCCCAGACGGTCGACCTCTTTGTCCTGACCCTAGGCGCCGAGCAGTGCTTCGAGGTCATGAAAGAGCTCGTCGAGAACGACCGGGCCCGCTCGGTCATCCTCATCGCCGGAGGGATGGGGGAGAAGGAGGGCGGGGGGTCGATCGAAGAGGCGATCCGGGCGCTCCTGGCCAGGGGCCGCGCCGAGGGCAGGATCACGCCCATCGTCAACGGCGGAAACTGCCTGGGCGTCTATTCGAAGCCGGGGCGGTACGACACGACGTTCATCCCCGATCACAAGCTTCCCCGGCCGAAAAGCCCGGGCTCGGGCCTGGCCGTGGTCAGCCAGAGCGGCGCTTTCATGATCTGCCGGATGAGCAAGCTGCCCATGATTGAGCCGGTCTACGCGGTTTCTTTGGGCAACCAGCTCGACCTGACGGTTTCGGATTACATGAGGTATCTCAAAGACGACGCGGAGGTCAGGAACTTCGCCGTCTACATGGAAGGCTTCAAGCCGGGGGATGGCCTCGCCTTCGCCCGGGCCGTCCGTGAGATCACTGCCGGCGGTCTCCGGTCGGTCCTTGTCTACAAGGCGGGCCGGAGCCCCGAAGGGCGGGCCGCGACCTCGAGCCACACGGCCTCGGTCGCGGGCGATTACGCCGTCTTCCGCTCGGTCCTCGAACAGTCGGGCGCGATCGTCGCCGCCGACCTCTTCGAGTTCGAGAGCTTCATGAAGGCCCTCGTCCTTCTCGAGGGGAAAAAGGTCCGGGGTCGCCGGGCGGGCCTCATCAGCAACGCCGGTTTCGAGTGCGTCGTCCTGGCCGATAACCTGAAGGACGGGACGGGCCTGGAGCTGGCCGCGTTCTCGCCCGAAACACAGCGAAGGATCATCGCGGCCCTGCACCCCCTCGGCATCGACCGGCTCCAGGACGTCCACAACCCCCTTGACGTCACGCCCGTCGCCGACGACGCCGTCTTCTCCGAGTGCGCTCGGGCTGTCCTCGAGGACCCTGGGGTGGACTGCGCCGTCGTTTCCAACGTCCCTATGACGCCGGCTGAGCAGACTCTCCCGGCGGGCGAGGGCTACCGCGAAGACTTCATGAGGCCCGAAAGCTTTGCCCGCCGGATCGTCGAGATCTTCCGTGCTACGGACAAGCCCTTCGTCGTGTGCATCGACGCCGGCGAGCTCTACAACCCCTTGGTCGCCTTCTTGGAAAACTCGGGGATTCCGGTGTTCCGCCGGGCCGACGAGGCCGTCCGTTTCCTGAGGGCTTACGTGGGGCACAAGGTCGGGCCGGGGAGGTAGATTCAGGCCGTCCCGGCGGCCGCGACGGACGGCCGGAATAGGATTTTGGAGGAGGTCGGCATGGACATGCGGTTCAAGACAACGTTCCTCGCCCTCTGGGAAAGATATTTCCCTCAGGCGGAGCTCCCGGTGGCGTTTTACTACACGGAGGAAAAGACGGCGGGCCGGCGCCTATCCGCCGATTCATCCAACCGATGCCTGGTCGCGAACCTGGTCAGGGTCCGGAAAGGGGAAACGCTCCTCTTCGACGCGGATTCCGTCGGCTGCCCGGGCGGAAGGAGGTACCTCGGTTTTTCGGACACCATCCAGCCGGGGTTCGAATATTTCCTTTCCTGCGGAATCCCCGGCAAGATGGAGGGCGAGCGCTACAAGAAAACCCCCGAGCTCGTCCGCGAGGTCATGGCCAGGGCGCCCGCCTTCAAAGCGCCGGCAAGGTTCATCGTCTTCAAGCGCTGGGACCTCCTCGAGGAACCCGACGTCCCGGACGCGGTCATATTCTTCGCCCAAGCCGATGTCCTCTCCGGCCTGTTCACCCTGGCGAGCTTCGATGAGGCGGAGACGAGCGGGGTCATCGCCCCGTTCTCGGCCGGTTGCGGCTCGGTCGTCGAATACCCCTACCTCGAGAAAACCTCGAAGGCGCCCCGCGGCATCATCGGGCTGTTCGACCCCTCCGCCCGGCCGTACGTCGAACCGGACCGCCTGTCTTTCGCCGCCCCGATGGAGAAGTTCGTCCGCATGGTCGGGAACATGGAGGAGAGTTTCCTGACGACCCCGACCTGGAGCAAGATCCGGGACCGGATCGCCCGGGGGAAATAGCCCCCCGAAGCCCTGCCGCCGGAGCCGTCTTGCCTCCCGGCCGGACGCGTGATACAATCGCTCTAATGAAACGGGCGTCCGTCCTCGTCGCGCTCGCGATCGTTCTTGCTGGAGGTGCCGGCTTGATGACCGCGCAGAACCGCCCGGCGGCCGGGCGCATGGCCGCGTTCATCCCGAGAACGATCGGCCCCTGGCTGTCGGAGGCGGACCACGTCTATGACGCCGAGACGATCTTCCAATACATCGACGGCGCGGGCGAAGTCTACCGTTCGTACAACATGAAGGTCCTCGTTTCCCGCCGCTTCCACAAGGACGGCCGGCCCGACATCGTCGTCGACCTCTTCGACATGGGATCCTCCCTGGACGCGTTCGGCGTCTTCACTCACGACCTTGACGGGGAGGACGCCGACGTCGGCCAGGGATCGAATTACAAGGCGGGGCAACTATCGTTCTGGAAGGACCGCTATTTTGGTTCCCTGTCAACCGAGGAAGAGAACAAGGACACCAAAGCCGCCGTTTTCGAACTGGGGCGGCTGATCGCCGCGGCCATCCCGAAAGAAGGGCCGAAGCCGAAGCTCCTGTCCTATCTTCCGGCCGAGGGACTCGACGCGGGCCACGTCTGCTATTTCCACAATCATTCCATCCTCAACTACCATTTCTTCGTCGCCGAGGGCGACATCCTCCTCCTCGAACAGACGGCCTCGGCGGTCTTGGCTCCGTACAAGTCGGCCCGGGGCAAGAGCTTTCTCCTCGTCGTCGTTTACCCGGACGAGGCGAAGGCCGCCCGGGCCTACGACTCTTTCGCCAAGAGCTACATGCCGGACGCCCAGAAAACGGGAATCGTCCGGACCGAGGACAAGAAATGGACCGCTTCCGCCCGGTCCGGCGATATCCTCATCGTCGTGTTCAACGCGGATTCTGACGAGTTCGCCATGAACCAGCTGGCTCTGGTTCAGGAGCTGATCGAGGCCGCGAACAAAAAATAGGGCGGCCGGGACCGGTCACTGGCCGGGGGGCCCGCCGAGCATCCAGCGAAAGGAGGCCTTTGAACCATGAGCGGGAACATGATCACCCGCAGGGATTTTCTGAAGGTCGCTTCGGCCGCCCCCCTGGCGGGGGCTCTCCTCCCGGCCCTCAGGGGCGGGTCGACGGGTGCTGAAGAGAAGGCCAAGGTCGTCCTCGTCCGCGACCCGAAAGCACTCGACGCTTCGGGAGCCCCCGACGCCGAGGTCATCCAGCGGATGCTGGACGAGGCGGTCCGCGCGCTTTTCGACGAGAAAGACGTCGTTAAAGCCTGGAAAAAGATCGTGGAGCCGTGGGACGTTGTCGGGATCAAGACCAACGTCTGGAACCAGCTGCCCACCACGTCCCAGGTGGAGCAGGCCATCAAGGGCCGGGTGATGGACGCCGGGGTCCCGGAAGACAAGCTCTCCGTCGACGACAGGGGCGTGCTCAGGAACCCGATCTTCCAAAACGCGACGGCCCTGATCAATGCCCGCCCCGCCAGGGTACACCAATGGGCGGGCATGGGGAGCTGCATCAAGAATTACATCATGTTCGTGCCCAAACCCTCCGACTACCACGCCGATTCGTGCGCGGACCTGGCCAAGATCTGGAACCTGCCGCATGTCAGGGGAAAGACCCGGCTCAATATCCTGGTCATGCTCACCCCTCTTTTCTATGTGCCCGGCAGCAAGACCCAATACGATAAACAGTATGTCTGGGCCTACAAGGGGCTGATCGTCAGCCGGGACCCCGTGGCCGCGGACGCCACCGGGCTCCAGGTGATCATGGCCAAGGGGCGCGAGTTTTTCGGCCAGGACCAACCCCCGCGGATGTCGCCTCACCACATCTTCCTGGCCGACACGCGGCACCACCTGGGCGTGAGCGACCCGGCCCGGATCGAACTCGTCAGGCTCGGCTGGAAAGAGGGGATCCTGATCTAGATGCCGATCTACGAATACCGCTGTTCCGACTGCGGCAAGAAGATGCAGGTCCTGACCCTGTCCGTCAAGTCGGCCGTGGAGCCGAAGTGCCGGCACTGCGGCGGCGTGAACCTCCAGAAGCTCGTTTCCCGGATCGCCGTCCTCCGCTCGGAGGAAAGCCGCCTGGAAAGCATGGCGGACCCGTCTGCGCTCTCCGGGCTGGATGAGAGCGACCCCAAGAGCGTGGCCCGCTGGATGAAGAAAATGGGGAAGGAGATGGGTGAGGAGACGGGCGAGGATTTCGACCAAGAGGTCGAACAGGCCATGGAAGAGGCCGAGGGGGGCGGGGGAGAAGGCGCCGCCGGTGGGGAAATGGGAGAAGATGACGATGGGTATTGAGCGGTTCGCCGCGGGTGAAGGAGGTGGAAGATGACAGGTCTCACGGGTGTCTATTTATTCATCGGCGGGGGCGTCTTCGGCGCCGCGGTCGTCCTCGTCCTCCAGCTCGTGAAGAAGAGGGAGGCGAAAGAGATCGCCCGCGAGCTCGTCAGCGAGGCCGAGGTCGAAAAGGTCAAGGACTTGGAGGTTTTCCTCGGCCGGGTCAAGGATTCGCTGGGCTCCATGTCCTTCGACGCCCTGAAAAAAACCTCGGAGGAGTTCCTGAAGCTCGCCGAGTCGGTCCTCAGCAAGCAGACCCAGTCGGGAGAAAAAGAGCTGGAGGGGAAGAAGAAGCTGATCGACCAGAACCTCGAATCCATGCGCGGTGACCTTCAGAAGATGCAAGACCTCGTGTCCGGCTTCGAGAAGGACCGCGTCCAGAAATACGGCGAGCTGTCCGCCCACCTAAAAACCGCCGCGGAACAGACCTCGAAACTCCAGGAAACGGCGAACCACCTGAGGCAGGCCCTGGTCAGCACCAAGGCCCGCGGCCTGTGGGGGGAGCGGATGGCCGAGGACGTCCTCCAGCTGGCCGGGTTCGTCGAGGGCGTCAACTACCTCAAGCAGAAAGCCCTCGAAGGGACTGGGTCCCGCCCCGACTACACCTTCCAGCTGCCTCAGGGCCGGAAGGTCAACATGGACGTCAAGTTCCCCATGAACAGCTACCTGCGCTACCTCGAGACGGAGAACGACATGGAGCGGGATGTCCAGAAGGGCCAGTTCTTAAAGGACGTCCGGGCCCGGATAAAAGAGGTCACGACCCGCGATTACATCAACCCCGAGGACGAGACCTTGGACTATGTCCTCGTCTTCATCCCCAACGAGCAGGTTTATGCCTTCATCAACCAGAACGACCCGTCCATCATCGACGACGCCCTCCGGAGCAAGGTCATCCTCTGCTCGCCGTTCACCCTGTTCGCCATCCTGGCTATCATCCGCCAAGCCATAGACAACTTCAGCACGGCCAAGGCGGCCAACGACATGCTCCGCCTCATGGGTGGATTCAACAAGGAGTGGGAGAAATTCGTGGAGTCCATGGACAAGATGGGCCGCAAGCTCGAGGACGCCAGGGACGAATTCCAGAGGCTCTCCACGACCCGCCGGAACAAGCTCGAGCGGCTGCTCCAGAGGCTCGAGGACCTGCGGCGGCTGAAGGGGATCGAGCGCGAGTTCGTCCTCGGGGAGGCCGAGGTCCTGGCCCTCGATGAGGCCGAGGAGAAAGAGGCGACGAAGTAGAGCCCCTTTCCGGGTTTCAGGTCCGCGGGCCGAAGATGGCGGTCCCGATCCGGACCATGGTTGCGCCTTCCTCGATCGCGATGCGCCAGGAATTTGTCATGCCCATGGACAGGTGCCGCATGGCGACGCCGGGGATGGCCGCGGCCTTGAGCTTTTCCCAGACCCGGCGCGTTTCCTTGAAGTAGGGGCGCGAATCCTCAGGGTCTCCCTCGAAAGGTCCCATGGTCATGAGGCCCAGGACGCGCAGGCGGGGGAGCGCCGCGAGCGACCGGACGAGGGGCTCGACCTCTTCGGGACCGACTCCCGCCTTCTGCGGCTCCCGGCCGCTGTTGACCTCGACGAGGATGTCCATCGTCTTTCCGGCCGCCGCGGCCCGCTTGTCGATCTCTTGCCCCAGCCCGATCGAATCCACGGTTTCAACGAGGTCGAAGAGCTCGACCGCCTTCCGGACCTTGTTCGTCTGGAGGTGGCCGATGAAGTGCCAGCGGGCCCTGTGCCCGACGGCCGGGAACGCGTCGGCGGCTTCCTGGGCATAATTTTCGCCGATGATCTTGACGCCGGCGTCCACGGCCTCCAGGATCTCAGCGGGCGAGCGGGTCTTGGCCGCGGCGACGAGTTCGACGCCGGGCGGAAGCTCGGCCAGGATGGAACGGACGTTGTCGGCGATCATCAGCCGTAATTCTATCATACCCGAACGGGCCCATGAAATATCCTGAGTTGCCTCATCCTTGCCATCCTCTGCTGGTTTTTTGTTATAATGGGGGCATCCAAGGAGGGCCGCGTTGACGATCCGCGAGGAACTCGAAAAGACCGAGCAGAAGATCCTCTCGCCCAGGGCCTGCCTGAGCTCGAGGACCAAGGGCCGTGTCCGCCCGGAGGTCCAGCACGTCCTCCGGACGGATTTCCAGCGGGACCGCGACCGGATCATCCACTCCAAATCCTTCCGGCGCCTCAAGCACAAAACCCAGGTCTTCCTCTCGCCGTTCGGGGACCACTACCGGACGCGGCTGACCCACTGCCTCGAGGTCTCCCAGATCGCGCGGACCATTGCCCGGGCGCTCCGGCTCAACGAGGACCTGACCGAGGCCATCTCCCTGGGGCATGACCTCGGCCATACGCCGTTCGGCCACGCCGGCGAGGACACCCTCCGGAAGCTCCTGCCGGACGGCTTTCACCACGCTGACCAGAGCCTCCGGGTCGTCGAGAAGCTCGAGTATGAGGGCAAGGGCCTGAACCTGACCTTCGAGGTCCGGGACGGCATCGTCAAGCACTCCAAGGGCAGAGGCGAGATCTTCGACGCCGACCCCGAAGACATGCCCTCGACCCTGGAGGGCCAGATCGTCCGGGTCTCGGACGTCATCGCCTACGTCAACCACGACATCGACGACGCCCTCCGGGCCGGGATCATCCGGGAAGAAGACATCCCGCCGAACCTCATCCGAGTCCTGGGCAAGTGGCCGGCGACGCGGATCGATCGGATGGTGATGGACGTCGTCGGGGCCAGCCTGGGGACGGGGCTCGACCGGATCGCCATGAGCGAACGGATCATGAAGGCCGTCCTCGAGCTCCGCGAGTTCCTCTACCAGCGGGTCTACTACAACTCGACGGCCCGGGAGGAGCTCCGGAAGACCGAGAAGATCATCCGCGACATTTTCGATTACGTGACCGGGCACCCGGAAGGGTACGTCAAGGATTATCCGGCGGGCGACCCGCTCATCGTCCGGGCCGGGGATTTCGTCGCCGGCATGACGGACCGCTACGCCATGGCCCTCTACGAACAGCTCTTCCTGCCGAGGTCGTGGCCGATTCTGTGATGCGCATCTGCCGTCGGCTCTTCGCAATCTTCTTTTCTTGCGTATTTTTCGCTCTGGCCTCTGGCGCAGGGCTCGCCGCGGTCCGGACCGTCGGCGGCGCTCAAGCCACGGGGCGCCCGTTCCTCGATGCCGCGAAGAAGGCCGCGGCCTGGGTCCGATCTTCGGCGATCCGGACTCCGGAGGGCATGACCTGGCCCGCCGACCCGAAAGACCCGAAATCCGTGAACACCACCCTTTATGCCGGGACTCCCGGGATCGTCATCTTTTTTCTGGAAACCTATTATGCCACTGGTGACAAGGGCTTCCTTGGCGACGCCGCGGGAGGAGCGGACGCGCTGCTGAGTGACGTTGTGACCGAGCAGGGGACGGGCCTTTACGAAGGGCTGTCCGGGGTCCTTTTCGCCCTCGAAGAAACCTTCAAGGCGACGGGAAACCAAAAATACAGGCAGGGCTTCCTGGCCGGGCTGGAGAGGATTCGGGCAGGTGCTGTCCGGAAGGGGGCCGGCGTCGAATGGAGCTCCGTCACGGACATCATTAGCGGAAGCGCCGGGACGGGCCTCTTCCTGATCTACGCCTCTCATGAAACGAAAGACCGGACTTGGCTCGACTTGGCCTCCCGGGCGGCGGCGAGGCTCATCGAGCTCGGCAAGCCTGAGCGCGGGGGGCTCAAGTGGGCCATGGATCCGCAATTCCCACGGCTGATGCCGAACTTCTCGCACGGGACGGCCGGCATCGCTTATTTCCTTGCCCGGCTCTATCAAGAAACGAAAAGAAAAGAGTTCCTCGACGCGGCCTCGGCAGGGGCAAAATACCTCCTCTCGGTAGCCAGCACCGAGGGCGAGACCTGCCGGATCTTCCATGATGAGCCCGACGGGAAGGACCTTTATTATCTCGGCTGGTGTCACGGCCCGGCCGGAACGGCCCGGCTCTTTTATGCCTTGAGCGAGGCGACAGGCGATGCGTCCTGGCTCAACTGGGTCCGGAGATCCGCCAACGCCCTGCTCAAAAGCGGGATCCCGGAGAAGCAAACCCCCGGCTTCTGGAATAACGATGGGATCTGCTGCGGCTTGGCCGGAGTCGGGGAGTTCTTCCTTGACCTTGGCCGGGTGCTGAAGGATAAATCGTATCTGGAGTTCTGCGACCGGGTCACGGCTAGGCTGCTGGCCAGGGCCACTTTGGCCGGGAACCAGATTTCCTGGGTCCAGGCCGAGCACCGCGTTAGGCCCGATTTCCTGGTTGCCCAGACAGGCTACATGCAGGGCGCGGCGGGGATCGGCACGTTTCTCCTTCACCTCGACGCGGCGGCCCGCGGCGCAAGGGGCAAGATCATTTTCCCCGATACGCCGTTCGACAATTAATGTCCTCTTTTTGTCCCCGTCTTCCCGAACATCTTCCTGCGATGAATTGATAGTGGTATGATTGGCCCTTCAAGTCTTGCCGGCATGGCCGGAACAGCGTGCTCCGGGAAAAAAGAACCCCTGGACACGACATGAGACCTGAGCCCCAAGGAGCGTGAGCCGATGGCGAAAAAAGACGACCTCAAGAAAATCGCGACCCGCCTTCGTATCCATTCGCTGAGCATGACGACGGCGGCCGGTTCCGGCCACCCGACGACCTGCCTTTCCGCAGCCGACCTAGCCGCGTGCCTCTTTTTCAACGAGATGCGTTTCAACCCGGATGACCCGGACGACCCCGCCAACGACGAGTTCGTCCTTTCCAAAGGCCACGCCGCGCCTCTCCTCTGGGCGGTCTATGCCGAGGCCGGCATCATCCCGATGAAGAGCCTGATGGAGCTGCGGAAGATCACGAGCAACCTCGAAGGCCATCCCACGCCGCGCATGCCCTGGGTCAAGGCGGCCACGGGTTCTCTGGGCCAGGGCCTTTCGGTCGGCGCCGGCATCGCCCTCGCCCAACGGCTCGACGGCGCCCCGGCCCGGACCTTTGTCCTAATGGGGGACGGGGAGTGCGCCGAGGGCCAGGTCTGGGAGGCGGCCGGCTTCGCCGCCCACGCCGAGCTCAAGGGCTTATGCGCTATCGTGGACATCAACCGGCTGGGCCAGTCAGAGCCGACCATGCACCAGCACGACATCGGGGCTTACGCCCGGAAATTCCGGGCCTTCGGCTGGGACGTCCTGACGGTTGACGGCCACAAGATTGACAGGATTCTCGAGGCTTTCAAGAAGATCGGCAAACAAGGCAAGCCCACGGCGATCCTGGCCAAAACGATCAAGGGCAAGGGCGTTTCCTTCATCGAGGACAGGAATGGCTGGCACGGCAAGCCCCTCAAGAGCGACGAGCTGACCAGAGCGCTCGAGGAGATCGGTGGCCTGCCTGATGTCGATTCCCGAGAATTCATCCGCCGGCCGAAACCCTTCCGGAAACCGAAGGGCTCCCCCGTTTTCGATTTCCCCCGGACAGTCTACAAAGACAAGACGGCCACCCGGCTGGCTTATGGGAACGCGCTCCTCGCCTTGGGGAGGGTCAACCGGTCCGTCGTGGCCGTGGACGGGGACGTCAAGAACTCGACCTACGCGGACAAGTTCTTCGAGGCCTATCCCGAGAGGGCTTTTCAAGGCTATATCGCCGAGCAGAACATGGTCGGCATGGGCATCGGGCTGTCGGCCAAGGGCTACACTCCGTTCATCGCCACCTTCGCGGCCTTCCTGACCCGGGCCCACGACCAGGTCCGGATGGCCGCCTACTCGCTCTCCAATATCAAGCTCTGCGGGTCGCACGTCGGCGTGAGCATCGGCGAGGACGGACCGTCGCAGATGGGGCTCGAGGACCTGGCGATGTTCAGGTCAGTCCCGGGCTGCGCCGTCCTCTATCCGAGCGACGCCGTTTCCGCCGAGGCGTGCGTGGCGGCCATGGCCGCCCACAGGGGCCTGGCCTATATCCGGACGACCCGGCCGGCCACTCCGTTGCTTTACGCGGCAACCGAGCCCTTTCCCCTGGGGGGTTCGAAGGTCCTGAAAAAAGGGGAGAACGATGCCGCGACGGTCATCGCCGCCGGCATCACGGTCCATGAGGCGCTGAAAGCCCACGCGGAGCTCCTAAAAGAGGGCCTCGGGGTCCGGGTCATCGATGCCTACTCTGTCGAACCGCTGGACTCTGTCACGATCGGGCGGGAGGTCGCCGAAACGAACGGCCGGGCCGTCGTCGTCGAGGACCATTACGCGGGGGGAGGGTTGGGCGAAGCAGTGGCCGCGGCCCTGGCCGGGAAGGCCGTCCTCAGGCACCTTTGCGTCCGCGAGCTCCCCCGGTCGGGAAAGCCGGAAGAGCTCCTGGAGAAGTACGGTATCAGCGCCGGGCACATCGTCCAGGCCGTCAAGGAGCTCGTCGGCCGATAAAGCCATCGCCATGAGGAAGGCTCTTCCGGCTCTCATCATTTTTTCCGAACTACTTTTCGTTCCCTGCCTCCAGCGGGCGGCCGCCGGAGGTCAGGCGCCGCAGTTTTCCGAAACCCTGACGGGGACCGTCATTTATGTCTACGACGGGGACACCATCAAGGTGCGATTGGATTCCGGGGGGGAGAAGAGGGTCCGCCTCATCGGCGTCGACGCCCCCGAGTTCGATGATCCACGGGAGGACCTCAGATTCTCCGCTTTTCTCGCCCATCGTTTCGCCGCCTGGAAGCTCAGCCAGAAGCCTGTCCGGCTCGTCCGGGACAGGGAGAAAGAGGACGTCTACGGGAGGCTCCTGGCCTACGTCTGGACGGATGAGCGGACGATGTTCAACGAGATCCTTGTCCAGGAAGGCTACGCCTCCGCCTACCTCAAGTTCCCCTTTGACGAGGCGATCAAAAATAGGCTCCGCGAGGCCGAGGCGGAAGCCCGGCAGGCGGAAAAGGGCATCTGGCGCGTGAAGCCCTGGCCCGTCGTCGGCCCCGCTGAGGCCCGCGTGCGGCTGGGCCAGGTCGTGACGGTGCGCTTCCGCTGCGTCCGCTCTTTCAAGCGCGGCCGGTTCAGGGTCCTGGTGCCCGACGAAGGGGAGTTCGAGGCGGTCATCCCGACGGACGTCCTGGCCGCCCTCCCCGGATCCCTCGATTTCGAGAGACGGGCGCTGGAGGTCACGGGCCTCATCGAAGAGTTCAAGGCCCGTCCCCAGATCATGATCGGCCTCCCGGTCCAAGTCAAGATCGTGGACTCCGGACGCTAGCTCTTTGGGATCCCGTTTGACAGGGATCGCGCCTTGTTTGATATAATGGGATCTGACCATGGATGAAAAAATAACCCCCGAAGTACGGGAGGCCATCGAGGCCATCGTCGGCAAGGAGAATGTCCTTTCCGGCGCCGAAAAAACCGCCGATTACAGCCACGACGAGTTCTCCCTCCGGGAGATCGCCCGCGAACCCGAACTCGTCGCCAAGCCGGCGACGGAATACCAGGTCTCCGAAATCCTCAAGCTGGCCTCGGAGCGGATGGTCCCGGTGACCCCCCGCGGCGGGGCGACAGGGCTCTGCGGCGGCTGCGTCCCCGCACCCGGTGGGATCGTCTTGTCTCTCGAACGGATGAACAGGGTCCTCGAGATCGACACCGAGAACCAGGTGGCCGTCGTCGAAGCGGGACTCCGGCTCTCGGACCTGGCGACGGCCGTCGAGTACGCCGGCCTCTATTTCCCGCCGCACCCGGGCGACGAGAGCGCCATGGTGGGCGGGCTCATCGCGACCAATGCGGGCGGCAGCCGGGCCGTCAAGTACGGCACGATCCGGAGCTACGTCCGGGGCCTCGAGGTCGTCTCCCCGACGGGCGATGTCCTCAACCTCGGCGGGAAGTTCATCAAGTCGAGCACGGGTTACAGCCTCTTGCACCTGTTCGTCGGCTCGGAGGGCACGCTCGGCGTCATCACCAAGGCCGTGATCCAGCTCATCGCCAAGCCGGCCCTGACCCGGTCGCTCGTGGTCCCCTTCGCCGAACTCGAACCGGCGATCGACACCGTGCCGCTCCTCCTGAAGAAGGGCATCGTTCCCATGGCGGTCGAGTTCCTGGAGGTCGAGCCCATCGCCCTGGCCGAGGAATATCTCCGGCTGAAATGGCCGACGAAGATGGGGAAGACCCATCTCCTGATCATCCTCGACGCCAACTCCGAAGAGGAGATGGACCGGCTTTCCCAGGTCGTGGCGGACGTCTGCCTCGAGAAGGAGGCCATGAACATCTTCATCGCCGAGACACCCAGCCGGCAGGAGGAAGTTCTGTCCATCCGCTCGAAGATCTACGAGGCCATCAAGGCCGGGACCGTCGAGATCCTGGACATCTCGGTCCCCCGGGGAGAGATCGCCGGCCACGTCCGGAAGGTGGGTGAGATCGCTCGGAAGTACGACATCTGGCTGCCAACCTTCGGGCACGCCGCCGACGGCAACATCCATACGCATATCATGAAGGCCAGGTACATGAACGGACAGATGGTCCCCGTGCCCGTGAGCGAATGGCGGGACAAGGTCGATAAGGTCCGGGAGGAGCTCTTCCGGGACTGCCGGGAGCGGGGGGGCATCATCTCGGGCGAGCACGGCATCGGCCTGGTCAAGAAAGCCTATCTCTCCCTGGCCCTGGGCGAGAAGCAGATCGACCTCATGAGGGGCATCAAGAAGGTCTTCGACCCGTCCGGGATCATGAACCCCGGGAAGATCTTCGATTGAGCCGGGTTGTTCCGCGGGCGGCTTCCCTTGCGGGGCAGGGCCGTTCGTGATATAAAACGGAACGGGGGAATGAGCGACTTGACAACTGGTGAATCATCGCCGCCGGCGATAAAGGTCAATCTTCGGAAGGGGGTCAAGACATGATCGAAAGGGTCACCGAGCTTTACGTCATCCTGGAAAATAAGCCGTCCGTCCTGGGCGACCTCTGCAGCTTCCTGGCCGAGAACGAGATCAATATCGACGCCATCGGCGTTTTCCATGACACCGCGAAGATTTATGTCCAGAACCTGAATAAGGCGGTCAAGCTCCTGGGCAAGCTCAACTACATCGTCGAGCTCCGGGACGTGCTCCGGGTCGACCTCGAGAACCGGCCGGGGGCCCTGGCCGACGTGACGACCAAGCTCGGCGACGAGGGGATCAATATCGAATATTGCTACGGCACGCTCTCCCGCAAGGGCAACACCGTCTCGGTCATCATGGACGTCTCCAACATCGACAGGGCGACCCAGGTCCTGGGCGCTTGAGCTCCCGGACAAGAGTCGCGCCTTCCGGCTTTCTTACGGCCCTCTTTTCCTTCCCATGGTTCTGTCCGCCGGGGAGCGCTCCCGGCCCGGGTCCGGCCGCGCCCTCCGCACGGTGAGAATTCCGGTGACTTTTGCCTGGCCTTCATTTAAAATAGGCAGCAGATCAACCCGGCAACAATGGACGGAGGGCAAGCCCATGGAAAAAAACGCTAAAGGCCGGGCCCGGCAAGTTCCGGGACTCGTCCGGATCTTGCCCGTTCTCTGCTTGTGGATCTCGACCGTTGGCGGGGCGGCGGCCCTGCCCCCGGACCAGCATGACCTCGCCTTCAAGGCCCTGGCCCGGAGCTGGGACGAGGGGATCCCGCTCGGCAACGGGCTCCTCGGGGCCTTGGTCTGGCAGAAAGACGGCTCGCTTCGCATGTCGCTCGACCGGGCCGACCTCTGGGACCTGAGGCCGGTCAAGGAGTTCGAGGCGGGGAGATTCCGCTTCTCCTGGGTCTTAGGGCAGGTCCTGAAGAACGATTACGAGCCCGTCCACGAGCTGGGCGACGTCCCTTATGACCGCGACCCGGCGCCGACGAAGATCCCGGCCGGGGCCCTGGAGTTCGACATCGCGGCCCTCGGCGAGGTGGAATCGGTCCGGCTCACCCTGAAAGACGCCGTGTGCGAGGTCAGGTGGAAAAACGGGGCCAGGCTGACGACCTACGTCCACGCGGTCGAACCCGTCGGGTGGTTCAGGTTCGAGGGAGTGCCCGAGTCCCTGGCGCCGCGACTCGTCCCGCCGGCTTATGCGCCGGCTGTCCCCGAAGGCGCCCCGAAAGACGCCGCCCCCGGCAAGACGCTGGCCAGCCTGGGCTATCCGGGGCCGGAGCTGGCTCAGGAGAGCACCGCGATCCGCTACCATCAGAAGGGCTGGGGCGGGATGAGCTACGATGTCGCGGTCGAATGGAAGAAGCCGGACCCCAATTTTCTTATCGGGGTCTGGAGCGTGAGCGCGCGCGTTCCCGGAAGGGAAGGGGGCGGGGACGCCTCCGAATCCGTGGCCGCGGCCTGGAAGCGGCTGGCCGCCATCGACCTCGATTCCCACAAGGCCTGGTGGAAAAGGTTCTGGGCCAAGTCGGCGGTCGAGCTGCCCGACCCGGTGATCGAGAGGCAGTGGTATCTCGAGACCTACAAGTTCGGCGCTGCATCCCGGCGGGGGGCGCCGCCCATCACCCTCCAGGCCGTTTGGACAGCCGATGACGGCAACCTGCCGCCCTGGAGGGGGGATTTCCACAACGACCTCAACACCCAGCTGAGCTACTGGCCATGTTACAGCGGCAACCATCTCGAGGAGGGGCTGGCCTTCCTGGACTGGCTCTGGGCGATCAGGCCGGAGGCCAAGCGATATACCAAGCGCTATTTCATTGCCGACGGCTTGAACGTGCCGGGCGTCTGCACCCTGACCGGCCAACCCATGGGCGGCTGGATCCAGTATTCCCTCGGGCTGACGGTTTCTGCCTGGCTAGCCCAGCACTTCTACCTGCACTGGCAGTTCAGCCGGGACCGCGCCTTCCTCGAGGAACGAGCCTACCCATGGATCAAGGACGTCGCGACCTTCCTCGACGCCATCGCCGTCCGCCGGGCCGACGGAAAGAGGCAGCTGCCCCTCAGCTCGAGCCCTGAGATCAACGACAACCGGGTCGACGCTTGGTTCACGCAGACGACCAACTTCGACCTGGCCCTCATCCGCTGGCTCTACGGCGCGGCCGCCGAGCTTGCGGGGGAGCTAGATCTCAAAAAGGACCGGGACCGCTGGCTCAAAACGCTCTCCGAATGGCCCGAGCTCGCCCGCTCGCAGGACGACGGCCGGCTCCTCGTCGCTCCCGGTTACCCGCTCAAGGAATCCCATCGGCATTTCTCGCACCTCATGGCCATCCACCCGCTGGGTCTCGTGGATTGGGCGAACGGGGAGGCCGACCGCCAGACGATTAAGAGCTCTCTGGCGGAGCTCGACCGTCTCGGGCCTGACGCGTGGTGCGGCTATTCTTACAGCTGGCTGGGAAGCCTGTCCGCGCGCGCCTCGGACGGAGTTAAGGCCGCGGGGGCCTTGAGGACCTTTGCCGATTGCTTCTGCCTCCCCAACAGCTTCCACGTGAACGGCGACCAGACAAAAAGCGGTAAATCAAAGTTCACGTACAGGCCGTTCACCCTCGAGGGAAATTTCGCCTTCGAGGCCGCGGTCCAGGAGATGCTCCTCCAGAGCCACACGGGTGTCGTCCGCCTTTTCCCGGCCATTCCGGGCGCTTGGAAGGACGTTGCCTTCGACCTCCTGAGAACCTACGGGGCCTTCCTCGTCTCGGCCAGGAAAAAGGACGGGGCGGTCGGGGAAGTCCGGGTCGTCGCCGAAAGAGGCGGCAAGCTCAGGCTCCAGAACCCGTTCAGCGTCGGAGTGACCCCTGCCGTCAGCGGGATCCCCGCCGGCCGGGTCCAAAAAGCCGGGGACATCTTCGAGATAGAAATGAAGCCTGGCGAATCCGTCGTCCTCAGGGTCAAATAAAAGAGCTCCCCATCCTGGCCGCTCCGAGGCCCCGCCGGGGCGCGCGCTCCTCCGGATTGCTTCGATTCCCTGCCGGCCCGTCCTTCGACTGTCCCCCTTATTGCCCAGGGTAAAGGAGCGCGTTCAACAGGAACTTGTAGGTGCCGTGGGACTGAGCCCTGTTCTGGCACCTGATCCCGATCAGGATGATCCTCCCGTCTTTGTATTTCGTGTCGACGACGGCCGCCTTCCGGGCCAGGTACTCCTCGCCGAGCAGCCAGCCGCTCATGAGGACGTTGTCGTCGGGATAGGCCGCCACGACCTTGCGGTCCCAATCGAACGGCGGCGAGAACGTGTCCAGGGCCAGGCTGTTGACGAACATCGCCGCGGCCTCCTTGGGCATGCCGTAGCCGATCGGCGTCTCGTTGTCGACGAGGATCTTGAGGATCGAGGTCGGGCAGAAGAACTTGGCCTGGTCCAGTCCCTGGAGGACGTTGCGGGCCGGCGCGCTGAGCTCGCCGATCGCGAAATCGACGGCCCGGTTGAGGGCCACGACGGTGCCGCCCTTCTCGACGAAGGCCTTGAGGGCGTCGACCCCCTCCTGGCCGATGCCCCCCTCGTATTCGGGCGGGACGTTCTGCATGAACATGCGGGCCATGAAGAAGTCGGCGCCCGGACCGCCCGGACCGCCGCCGGGCCCACCGGGCCCGCCGGCACCGGGGCGCACGCCCTTGATGGTGTTGGTGTTCTCGTCAGTGAAGACGATGACGTCGAAGTCCGCCCGAAGGTCCGCCTTCTTCTCTTTCGTCCCCTTGATATCGTCGTTGTGGAGGGTCTTGAAGGGGATGCCCATGTCATCGAGGACGTAGCGGGTCCAGCCCTCGTCCATGTTGGCGCGCCAGGACTGAAAGAGGCCGATTCGCGGGTTCTTGACCGGGGCCTTGTCGAGGCCGCCGATTTCGTCGAGATCGAGGACGGCCACGTGGTACTTCTCGGCGAGGGCGGGGAGCGCCTTTTTCACAGCGGCCGAGTTTTTAACAATGAAGCTCCCCGCCGGGACCTCGGTCCCCTTAATGGAAGTCCTTGTTTTCGTCCTCCAGATTTCCGCCTGGTCCTTCAGAAGGGCGAACGCCATGGCGTAGGACGCATTGGCCCGGGAATCGAGGACGAAATAGGCCCGTCCGCCCTGCGCCGGGACCTTGGGGTAGGGAACGTTATCGATCTTTTCGAGCTTGGCCTCGAAGGCTTCGTCGACCTGGTCGCAGGCGACGCCCATCTGGAGGGGAAGCGTCCAGGCCGCATTGTCGTAAGGCGGGACAGGGGGGCCGCCCGGGAATTGGCGGATGTCGGGGTATTTCTGTTTTTCGAGGAGCGCCCAAGCATAGGTCTTATATGGCTGGGCCATCTTGACGACGAACGATCCGGCGCCGTAAAGCCGGCCGCCGGCCACGAAGTCGGCCTTGGCTTGGTGGATCTCGACGCCGCCCAACATCAGGATCTTGACCATCTTCCACATCGTCTGGTAGTCACGCTGCTTCGCCGGGATGACGAAGGCGTAGGGCTGGCCCCGGTCCACCTTTTCGATGGAATCCTTATACATCTGATAGAAATTGAACAGCAGGTCTTCCTTGTTGAGTGCCGCCGCCTTGACCAGGCTCTGGGACAGGACGAGCTCGTAGTCGACGATGTCGCGGAGCCGCCACCAGCCGCCCGGCCAGGGGTCGATGAAGTCCGTCCGTTTTTCGTAGAAGGAACCCGGGATCTCGCTCGGCTCGATGGAAATCGGACTTGCGACCCGACAAGAGGCGGCCTCGCTCAGAATGCCGACTATGTTATGGAGCCACGGCGTGTCATCGCAGGCCCCGATCCACCAGGCCGTGTAGGACCGGCCGTTGACGACCCCGCTCATGTCGTGCTTCTGGAGGTCGTAAGCCATGGCCGTGCCCATGAGGTTGACGGTCCTCCAGACCATCGGCTGGATGTTGGGAAGGGGAGGGTCCATGAAGGGCGGGATGAAGAGCCGGGCCCCGTTCGATCCCTGCTGGTGTTCGTCGATATGGATCTGAGGCAGCCAATCCTGGTAGTCGACCCTGCTCACCGCCCGGGTCTCCGGAAGGTTGAACATGAACCAATCGCGGTTGTCGTCGTGGCCTGCGTAATAATGATAGAGCCAGGGCATGCTGCCGCCCTCGTACTTCGTGCCCACGTATTTTTTGTACCAGTCGACGACCATCTGGTTGCCGTCGGGATTGCTGGTGGGAACGAGGAGGAGGATGACGTCGCCGAGGATCTTGTTGGCGTCATAGAACGTTTTGCCCGCGACGAGGTCATAGGCAAGCTCCATGGACATTTGGGAGGCGCCGATTTCCGTGGAGTGGATAGAACATGTGATGAGGACGATGGCCTTGCCCTCGCGGGCGAGCTTGCGGGCCTCTTCGGCGGTCGTCAGGCGAGGGTCGCGGAGCTTGTGGGTGATCTCTTTCCATCGGTCGAGCCTGGCCAGGTTCTCGGGCGTGGAGATCGCGGCCATGATTATCGGCCGTTTCTGGACCGACTCGCCGATCGTGAAGAGCTTGATCTTCGGGGACTCCTGGGCCAGCTTCTGGAAATAGGCCGTGATCTGGACGTAATCGGCCAGCTTCCTGTCGGCGCCGACTTTGAAGCCGAGGAATTTCTCGGGCGGCGTTTGGGCCAAAAGGACGGGGCCGGCCAAGGCGACAATGGTCAGGAAGAGGACGAAGCGTCCCGCGCGGGGGTGATTCATGAGGGCCTCCTTCTCGAGATCAAGAAGTCCTATTTATCACTCGGGGTGGGGGCTGTCAAGCGCGTCTGAAGACGGATTTTGGCCGGGTGACGTGTGGGAGAGTCAAAATGATCATGAAGGCCGGCGGGGATCAGAATCGCGCTCCGGCCCGGCCGGCGGAGCCGGGCCGGAGAGACCGATAAGCACTTTAGGACGTTACTTGAGCGTGACCTCGACCTCGCTGCTGAGGGCAGGATTGTTCTTGGCGGTGACGCGGATGATGAGCTTATCGCCCTTCTGGAAGCCCGGGTTCTTGAAATAGCACTTGGTCCGGAAGCCGAGCTGACCGGCCATCGACCCCTCGTCCGTCACGACCTGTGAGCGCATGGAAACGGGGGGGAAGAAATCGCCCTGCTCAGGGAATCTGTAGAACCTCACCCAAGTTGCGATCAGGCCCTCCTTCCCCAGGTGCCGATAAAAGTTGAGATCATGGATCTCGCCCCTGTACTGTTTCTGGAGAACGTTGATGGACGGCATTTTGTATTCCAGGCCATTGTAGACCAGGACCACGCCGTCCCTGTTCACGGCGATGTTCTGGTTGGGATCCTTCGCCGCCATGTAGACAACGAACATCACGTAAGGTTCCTTCATCTCCAAGGAAACGAGGCTGGAGTCGACGGCCAGCATGATGGGGCCCTTTTCGTTCGAGTAGGCCCCCATCCCCAGGTCCTGCGTCTGGGGAAGAGCGGCCGCACAGAGAAAAAGGACCGCTAAGGACGTGGTTAAGACTTTCATTGTGACCTCCTCATTTCATTATTATGATATGCAAGAGGCGTGCCAAATGCCGTAAAAGAGGAGAGGAGCCTTTTGCCCGGGCCTGACGCCATTCATCAGGGGAAATGATGGTCGCGCCGGCCGGGAGGTCCACCCCGGCAGGACTCGGAGGGTCGGGGCCATGAATAACATAATCCGATAGTATATATAGAGATACAGATGTCCTGATTTTTGGACGGCGGAAGCCCCCTGTGGGCCAGGAAGAAGCGGTCTTGCCCGCGCGCGGCCCGATTCCGGGCTCAGGCAAGGCTCAGCGTGTCGTGGGCGGCGATGAGCATGCCCTGGATGGGGACGCCGTAGGGACAGCCCGATTCGCAGTGGCCCGCGCAGGTCTGGCAGGCATCCGCCCTGGCCCCGGGGATCCGGCCGTAGAGCCCCATGGCTTCCTTCTCCCGGCCCTGGGCCGCGAAATAGTGCTGGTAGCGCATGATGGTGTTGACCGGGACACCGTGGGGGCAGCGCGGCTCGCAGACTCCGCAGGCATGGCGGCAATAGAGCCCGCCGCAGCCCTCCCTGTAAGCCTCGAGCCGGGCCTTGTCCGCCCCGCCCAGCCGTGTCCCGGAGAGACGGAGGAACCCATCGAGCTCCTGATAGGTCTTCACCAGGCAACAGACCGTGCCGACGTTCGGGTTGCCGAGGACGAACCGGACCGCTCCGTCCCGGATCTCGCCGGCGTCACGGAGGTTGTGCTTCTCGACGAACTCCCGGGCGGCTTCGAACTTCTCCTTATAGCGCTTCAGGCCGTCGGCGTAGAGGGGGTCGACCGCCTGCTTCTTTTTTTCCAGGTCCTCGATCCGGGACCTCAAGGTTTCATAAATGGCGATCGGGGTCGTTTTCATCAGGGCCACCCCGATCCTCTTCCGGCCGCACAGCTCCAGGACCTTGTCCGACTGGTCCCGGCGGAGGAAGTTGTGGGCCATGAGGAAGACGTCAAAGCGGCCGTCCTCGGCGGCCGCCCCGAGGACCGTCTCCATGGTCTCCTCGGGGTCGCGGAACCAGAACGACCCGTGGTTGGAAACCCCGCCGAAGCGGACTCGGCCCTCGGCCTTGAGCTCGGCCATCGCCGCGTGGAACCCCTCCGTCTTGAGCGTCGCGACCTTCTCCGGCATGTGCATCATCAGGCAGTCGACGGATTCGAGCTGGAGCTCCTCCAAGGCCTTGCGTGCCCGTTTCAAGAAGCCCGCCTTCGACCTGTCGTCCTGGACCTCGAGCTTTGTCGCGATGAATACGGACTTCCTGTCACGCCCCTTCATGGCTTTGGCCACGATCCGGTGGTGGCCGGGATACTCTTCCGCGGTGTCGACATAATTCATGCCGGCCTCGAAGGCGGCCCGGAGAACTCCGTCGTCCATGATGGAGCCGCAGCCGAGGTCGGACACCTTGAAGCCGGTCCGGCCCAGGAGGCGGTATTCCCGGATCCTGAGGGGAGCTTCGGCCTGGTCTTGTCCCGTCGCTCCGCCACTCCGAGCGGCCAGCCCGGCCCCGAAGATCCCGAGGGCGGAGTCCTTGAAAAACTGCCTGCGCCTGAGTGAGATTGTCCGGCCCATCGATCCTCTTTTCAGCCGCGGACCTGTCCGCCGCGGCGGCGGTATGGCATGAGACAGGCAGAATAGCAGGGTGGACGTGGGGGAGTCAACCGGGACGCGAAGCCGGCCGCGATCCTAGTCGCGGGACTGGCGGAGGATGAGCATCCTCAGGAGCTGCATCGCGGCCATGGCCGTCGAAGCGACGTAAGTCAGGGCGGCGGCCTTGAGGACTTGGCGGGCGCCGGCCATCTCCTGCGTCGTGAGGAACCGGCGCTCCTCAAGCAGGACCAGGGCCCGTTTCGAGGCGTTGAATTCGACGGGCAGCGTGATCACGGAGAAAACGACCGCGCCGGCGAAGAGGAGGATCCCGATGTCCATCAGGACGCTCGGGCCGCGGCGGCTGAAAATGAAGCCGATGAAGAACAGCGGGAAGGCCAGCGTCGAGCCGAGGCTGGCCACCGGATAGATCACGTTCCTCAGGTGGAGGGGCTTGTAGTGGGTCTGGTGCTGGATGGCATGGCCTGTTTCATGGGCGGCGATCCCGAGGGCGGCGATGGACGAGCTCTCGTAGACGCCCGCGGAGAGACGGAGGACGCGGGTCCGGGGGTCGTAATTGTCGGTGAGTTCTCCCGGGAGCTTCTCGATCTTGACGTCGCCGGCCCCGCTCGTTTGGAGAAGCTCATGGGCGGCCTGGGCTCCCGTGATCCTCGACGAAGCGTATATTTGGCTATATTTCCTGTAGGCCCCTTTAACCCTGGCTTGGGCGTAAAAAGCCAGGATCAGGGGAGGGATGAGAAGGAAGAACGTGTAATCCGCGAAAAACATGGCTTATCCTCTGGAGATGACACCCATGTTATTTTACTCCAGGCGGAGGGAAAAGGGAATATCGATTTGAGCCCTTCCGGTGTATAATAGGAACTCGACCGTGCTAGACGGGGAGCTAGCGGTGCCCTGTGACCCACAATCCGCTCCAGTGGGGTTGAACCCCCTGCCGAGGCTTCTCTCTTTCTGGCCGGTGCCTTCGCACGTGGCGTTGAGGGCCGGGGCCCTGCGCAAAGCGCCGCCCGTGAACCCCGTCAGGACCGGAAGGTAGCAGCGGCAGCGGGAGGGTGTCTTGTGCGGCAGTCAGCCTCGCCTGAGCCGGCGGCGGGGGACACGCAGGGAGGGCGCTGTCGGAGCAGGGTGCACGGTCGTTTTTTTTGTCCCGGCGTCAGGCAGGAGACAGGCCGAGCTTCCCGAGGAGCGACTCGATCTCCCGCTTCCCTTTATCGTCGACCGGCAGAAGGGGTGGCCGGGCGGGCCCGCCGTAATAACCCCGGAGGTCCTGAGCGTATTTCAGCCCGGCGATCCCGTGGACTTCCACGAGCGCCTTGTTGAGGGGGATGAGGTCGAACTGGAGCTTCCGGGCCTCGTCCTTTTTCCCCGCCTTGAACAGCTTATAGATCTCGGCGCTCATTTCGGGCGCGGCGTTGGCCACGGCCAGGATGGCGCCGCACGCCCCCATCTCGAGGCCCGGGTAGACGACGTGGCCGGAACCGAGGAAATAGTGGAAGTCCGCGGGGACCTCGCGGACGACCTCGCCGAGGAAGGCCAGGCTGCCCGAGCTTTCCTTGAGGCCGGCGATATTCGGGTGCGGGGCGAGGTCGATGATGAGCCGAGGCTCGAGCGAAATGCCCGTGTTCTGGGGCATGTTGTAAATGAGGACCGGGATTCTGCTCGACTCGGCCACGGCGAGATAATGAGCCTTGAGGGCCTCCCGCGTCATCTTCGATTTGAAATAGGATGGCGGCCGGACAAGCGCGGCGGCGACCCCGCGGCCGGCGAACCTGTTCGTGAAGTCGATCGTCCCCTTGGTCGATTCGCGGGCCGTCCCGACGAGGACCTTTTTCCCCGGACCGGCGGCGGCGAGGACGGCCTCGACCAGCTTCTCCGACTCTGCGTCCGTCAGGGAGACGCTCTCCCCGGTCGAACCCAGGACCAGGTAACCCGCGACGTCCGTCCGGTTGTATTTCCGGACGTTGTCCCGGGTCTTTTCCGTCGAAACTTCGTCATGAATAAAGGGGGTGGTCAGGGCGACGTAGACGCCTTCAAGGGGCTGGCTCATTTCTTCCCTCCCTGCCGCGATCTCCTGACGGCCTGTTCGATCTCCCGGAGCTCGGCTTCACCCATCCCGAAATAGTGGCCGACCTCGTGCAGGACGGTATCGCGGACGTTGTCCTTGATCTCCTCGGGGCCGCGGGAGATCCTCTCGATCGGCCCCTGGTAAATGACGATGACGTCGGGCGGGATGTTCCCGTAATATCCGGGGCTGCGGTGCGTGTAAGGCACCCCGTGGTAGAGTCCCAGAAGGGGCCTGCCGGGCGGCGGCTCGTCCTCGACCATGACGGTCAGGTTCTCGATGAGCTTCTTGAAGCCCGACGGGATGCCAGCCAGGGCCTCCTCCACGAGGCGCTCGAAGTCCGCCTTCTCCATCAACGGAAGGAACGGGCTCTTGCCGAAAGGCTTCGGGATCCTCCTCATTTTTCGATGCCTTCCCTGGCCTTAACGCCCCGGTCGCCGTAGTGCTTGAGTTCCCGCATCTCGGTCACCAAGTCGGCCCTCTCGATGACCAACGGCGTCGCGTAACGGCCCGTCAGGACGACCTCGACGTCCGCGGGTTTCCGGGCCAGGAAATCCAGGACGTCCTGCTCGGAGAGGATCTTGAAAGAGACGGCCGTGTTGACCTCGTCGAGGACGATGATCCGGAATTCTCCCGAGAGCATGGCCTCAAGGGACCTCCTGAGACCCCGGCGGGCCCGATCGACATCCGCGTCGTCGACGCTGTCGGTGACGTGGATGAACCCTTTTCGGCCGAACTGCTCGATCCGGATGAGCGGGGCGATCTTTTCGGAGGCCTGGATCTCGCCGGTCGGCTGCCCCTTGAGGAACTGGCCGATGAACGTCTTCATCCCATGCCCGGCGGCCCGAAGGGCCAGGCCGAGGGCGGCCGTCGTCTTTCCTTTTCCGTTTCCCGTGTAGATTTGGACAAGCCCTTTGAAGGGCCCCGGGCCTGGCTTCGCTTCCATCGGGTCTATTGTTGACCAATCAGGTCCCCGAAGTCAAAAATCCGCAGAATTCCTTTTTTCGACGACGGCGACCTGTGTTATAATCGGGGGCATGCTAGACCCGAAGTATGTCCTGGAACATCTTGATTTCGTTCAAAATAGGCTCGGGACGAGGGGCCAGCGGATCGACCTCGGGGACTTCGTCCGGGCCTCCCGGGAGAAGAAGGACGTCCTCCTCGCGGTCGAGGAGCTCCGGGCGGAGAAGAACAAGGCCTCCGAGGAGATCTCCCGGATGAAAAAGGAAGGCGCGGACGCCTCTTCCCGGATCCTGGAGATGAGGAAGGTCGGCGACGAGATCTCCGGCCTCGACGAGCGCCTCAAGGCCGTCGAAGAGGAGATCCGGCAGACCCTGCTCAATATCCCGAACGTCCCTCATGAATCCGTTCCCGTCGGACGCGGCTCCGAAGACAATAGGGAAATCCGGAGCTGGGGGACGCCGCCGGACTTCGATTTCGACCCCCAGGCCCACTGGGACGTCGGCGAGCGCCTGGGCATCTTGGACTTCGAGCGGGCGGCCAAGATCGCGGGCTCGCGCTTCGCCGTCTACATGGACGAGGGCGCCCGGCTGGAGCGGGCCCTCATCAGCTTCATGCTGGACCTCCACACGCGTGACCGAGGTTTCACCGAGGTCCTGCCGCCGTTCATGGCCAACGCCGAGACGCTGACCGGGACCGGGCACCTTCCCAGGTTCAAGCAGGACCTGTTCAAGCTCGAGGGCTTTGACTGGTACCTCATCCCGACGGCCGAGGTGCCACTGACGGGCCTCTACAGGAACGAGATCCTCGACGGCGGCGTCCTGCCCAAGCGGTTCGTCGCCTACACGCCCTGCTTCCGGAGCGAGGCCGGCTCCTACGGCAAGGACGTCCGGGGGCTCGTCCGGCAGCATCAGTTCAACAAGGTCGAGATGATGATCTTCAGTCTCCCGGAGAAGTCTTTCGACGAGCTCGAGTTGATGACCGCGTCGGCCGAGGAGGTCCTGAAGCGGCTGGGCCTCCACCACCGGGTCGTCCTCCTTTGTACAGGGGACATGGGCTTCGCCAGCGCCAAGACGTACGACCTCGAGGTCTGGATGCCGAGCCGGAACGGCTTCATGGAGATCTCCTCGTGCTCGAATTGCGCCGATTTCCAGGCGCGCCGCTCCAACATCCGCTTCAAACGGGAGCCCAAGGCCAAGACCGAGTTCGTCCATACCCTCAACGGGTCCGGCCTGGCGGTCGGCCGCACGGTGAGCGCAATCCTCGAGAACTTCCAGCAGAAGGACGGTTCGGTCGCTATCCCCGAGGCCCTGCGGCCATACATGAACGGACTCGAACGGATCTTAAAATGAACGCGCGGAGGGATGGCCGAGTGGTTGAAGGCGGCGGTCTTGAAAACCGCTTTCCGGTCTCCGGAACGGGGGTTCGAATCCCTCTCCCTCCGCCA
>JBEKBS010000011.1:0-84912 GCA_050015275.1 Candidatus Aminicenantales bacterium
CCCCTAGCCGATTTGACGAACTCGTTCAGTCGCCGGGATGCCTGAAGCGGAGTGGGACTATTTCTGTGCTATCGCCGAGACATTAGTCGCCACGCACTGCCAACGGCCGGCCTTTTTAATCCAAGTGTCAGTCCACCTTTCTTGACCACTGAAATCCTTGCCCTGAAATGTTCCTTTGAGTGTATTGCGGCCAGTCACCACCGCCGCATCTCCATAGACCCGTGCCTTCATGTCGTCAGCCACCATGGACGATATCACCACCTCGCCGGACTTCAGGGACGCCAGTTCCTGGGCCTTAGTCGTGACGGACCCATCGCTGTCCATTATTACCCAGTCATCCGCCAAATTCCGGTTAAGGAAAGCGCAATCGGCTTTGACAAAAGCATTCGTGCAATCTTTCTCAAGTTTCAGCAGTTCCTGCTCCGCACTCCCGCTTTTTGGCTTAGCCGGTGCCTGTGCCCAGACAGCGACTGCAGAGACCAAAACAACCACGCAGACTGCAATAGCAATGTGTTTCATAGAACCCCTCTCCTTTAAAATGATTCAGAGACGCAGGGACGGTAAAGATAGATTTCCCGAAAAAGCTTACGTTCGACTTCCCCTGAGTTTCTTGCTGGCTAACTTATAACGCCGCGAGACTACGAAGTCAATCCGAATAACGGCCCTCCCCCCTCTGGAAGGCACGGAGACCGGCCTGGTTCCAGCGTCCGGGCGGTGGGCGGACTCCCCCCTTGTCACCAATTTGTCACCAAAACCGCTGTAAAACGCCTAGTTTCTCAAATGGGTGAATAGGTAGGCGGATGCAAAGGCTGATTCAGAAGACGGTGATTTTTCTCGGGATATCGGGTAAAAAAATGGTAGCGGGGGCTGGATTTGAACCAGCGACCTCCGGGTTATGAGCCCGACGAGCTACCAGGCTGCTCTACCCCGCGGTACCGCCGTTATTATAACAAATCCAGCCCATTTCAGCCCATTTGTCAAAGATATTCTGGCCCGGACAAAGTCGCCTTTCCCTCACCCGCTCCTCCGGGAAATTCCGGCTTGACTTTAAGCCCCAGGGTTATTTTAATATAGGGGCGCAATCCACCATGGCCTGGGTTATTTTCGTTCTCCTCTCCCTCCTCTGCGTCGGCTCCGTTGTGGCCATGATCATTTCCAGGAACCAGGCCTATAACGCCCTTTTCCTGGTCCTCTCGTTCGCCTCTCTCGGCGGGATCTTCGGCCTCCTCGATGCACCGTTTGTCGCCGTCGTCCAGGTCATCATCTACGCCGGCGCCATCATGGTCCTTTTCCTCTTCGCCATCATGACGGTCGATCTCAAGGAAGGCCTGCCGCCCGAGAGAAAAAAGGTCGTTCATGGGATCTCCGCAGTCCTGGGGGCCGTCCTCTTCGCGGAGCTCCTCATCGTCGCCCGGAGGGCTTTTTTCCCGGGGGCCGTGGCCGCTCCTGCCGGAGGGGCGAACCCCGCCGGGCTCGGGCGTCTCCTGTTCACCGATTATCTGTATCCTTTCGAGCTCACATCCCTGCTTCTCATCGCGGCGCTTGTCGGGGCCCTGACCTTGGCCGGGAAAAGGGAGCCTTCTTGATCCCCGGGTCCGCCTTTCTCGTCCTGGCCATCATCCTTTTCGTGCTCGGCGTCCTGGCCTTTTTTATCAAGAGGGACCTTCTGACCCAGTTCATGGCGGTCGAGGTCATGCTCAACGCCGGGAACCTCGCCTTTCTCGGCTTGGCCAGAGCCTCTGGCAAAGCGGAAGCCGAGGTCATCGTCTTTTTCATTCTGACGGTGGCCGCGGCCGAGGCCGTTGTCGGAATGGCCATCGTCCTTCACGTTTTCAGACAGCGGAAGTCCATCCGGACCGAGGACATGAGCGGTCTGAAAGGATAAAATGGCCGGGATCTTCTGGCTGATACCGCTCGTCCCGGCGGCAAGCTCCGTCGTTCTCGTCCTCTCCGGTTCGAGGATTTCCCGAAAAGCGGTCTCCCTCCAGGCCTGCCTGGCGGTTTTGGTTTCATTCATCCTCTCGCTCGCGGTCCTGGCTCAGATCCTGAGAATGCCGCCGGGGTCGGCCCGCCTCACGAAAACCCTCCTCGGCTGGATTACGAGCGGCGCTTTTTCCGCCCCTGTCACGTTCTCTGTCGATCCTCTGGCGGCCGTCATGTGCCTTGTCGTCACCGGAGTCGGGTTCCTGATCCACGTCTATTCCGTGGGCTACATGGCGGAAGACCGCTCCTACGCCAGATACTTCGGCCTCCTCAACCTGTTCACCTTCTTCATGCTCGTCCTCGTCATGGCCTCAAATATCGTCCTGATGTTCGTCGGTTGGGAGGGCGTCGGTCTCTGCTCGTACCTCCTCATCGGCTTCTGGTTCGAGCGCTCGGCCGCAGCCAAGGCCGGCATGAAAGCCTTCATCGTCAACCGGATCGGGGACGCGGGCTTCATTCTGGGCATTCTCTTTCTTGTCTCGAGCGTGGGCAGCCCTGAATTCGCCAAGATCAACGCGGCGGCCGCCGGCGGGGTTTTGGGTCCAGGACTCGTGACCCTGGCGGCGATCCTGCTTTTTATTGGGGCGGCCGGCAAGTCCGCCCAGATCCCGCTCTATGTCTGGCTCCCTGACGCCATGGAAGGCCCGACCCCGGTCAGCGCGCTCATCCACGCTGCGACCATGGTCACGGCCGGAGTTTACATGGTCGCCAGGCTGAACGGGCTCTACTCCGCGTCGCCGGCCGCCGGGTCGATCGTCGCGTCGATCGGGGCGGTGACCGCCGTTTTCGCCGCGTCCATCGCCCTCGTCCAGACGGACATAAAGAAGGTCCTGGCCTATTCCACGATCTCCCAGCTCGGTTACATGTTCATCGGCTGCGGCGTCGGGGCCTACGGGGCCGGGATATTCCACCTCACGACCCACGCTTTCTTCAAGAGCCTCCTTTTCCTGGGGGCCGGGAGCGTCATCCACGCCCTTTCCGGCGAGCAGGACATCCGAAAGATGGGAGGACTTCGGAAGCTCCTGCCAAGGACTTTCCCCGCCTTCCTGGTTGCGGCCCTGGCGATCTCTGGCATTCCTTTCCTTTCAGGTTTCTTCTCAAAGGACGCCATCCTGACCAGTGCGTTCATGGGCGGGCACTACGCCGTCTGGGGCCTCGGGCTCCTGGGCGCCGGCCTGACCGCCTTTTACATGTTCCGCCTGGTTTTCCTCGTTTTCTTCGGCGAATCGAGGCTGGGGGACGGGGCCAAACGCCATTTGCACGAGTCCCCGAGGAGCATGACGACCCCTCTCTTCATCCTGGCGGTTTTGTCCGCCCTGGCGGGATTCATCGGCCTCCCGGCAGTCGTCGGGGAGAAAGCGGACCTTTTCGGCCGCTTCCTCGAGCCGGTCGTCCGGGCTGCGAATCTTCCGTTCCCGGAGGCGATCGAATGGAACCTTATCCTCGTCTCCACGGCCGCCGCCGTGGGCGGACTGTTCATCGCTTATCTTTTCTATATTCGGTATCTTCTGATCCCCGGCCAGCTGGCGGCTCGTGCCCCGTGGATCTACCGTGTTCTCGTCGGCAAGTATTACATAGACGAGATCTATGACGCGGTGATCGTCCGGCCCGCCGTCCGGGGGTCCGAGCTCGTCTATGCTCAGTTCGACCTCAAGATCATCGACGGAGCCCTCGACGGCTCGGCCTCGGCCGCGAATCTCGCAGGGCTCGGCTTGAGCCGCCTCCAGACGGGTCTGATCAAGGACTACGCCCTGGCCTTTCTCCTGGGGCTCGTCCTTTTTCTGGGAGCCATCCTGGTTTTGAAGATGTGACCATGCCGCTGCTGAGTCTGCTGACATTCCTGCCGCTCGCGGGCGGCCTCGTCTTGATATTCTTCCCCAGGGAGAGGACGCGGGAGGCCCGCGCCTTTGCCTTGGCCGTCGCCCTAGCGGTTTTTCTCGTATCCCTGGCCGTCTATTTCGGTTTTGAGGCCGGGTCCGGGGCCGCCCAGTTCGTCGAGCGTGGCCGCTGGATCGGCTACGGCCTCGATTATCATATTGGGATCGACGGCATCAGCCTCTTTCTCGTTCTCCTCACGACTTTCCTCACCCCCATCGCGCTTCTCTCCTCTTGGAAAGCCGTGGACGGGCGGCTCAAGGAGTTTTCGTTTTTCATGCTCCTTCTCGAGACCGGAATCATCGGCGTCTTCGTCTCGATGAACCTGTTCCTGTTCTACGTCTTCTGGGAGGCCATGCTCATCCCGATGTACTTCCTGATCGGGATCTGGGGCGGCCAGCGCCGGATCTACGCGACGCTCAAGTTCGTCCTGTTCACCATGTTCGGCAGCCTCCTGATGCTCGTCGCAATCTTCGTCCTTTATGCGCGGTATCATCAGGCGACCGGCGGTCAGTCGCTCGCCTTCCAGGATCTGTACGGCCTGTCCCTGCCCCCCGGGCTCCAAACGTGGCTGTTCCTGGCCTTCGCCCTGGCCTTCGCCATCAAGGTCCCGCTCTTCCCCCTCCATACATGGCTCCCTGACGCCCATGTTGAAGCGCCCACCGCAGGGTCCGTCATCCTGGCGGCCGTGCTCCTCAAGATGGGCGCCTACGGCTTCCTGCGGCTGGGGCTCCCCCTCTTCCCCGACGCTGCCCGAACGTTTCTCCCGGAGCTATCGGTCCTGGCCGTCATCGGGATCATCTACGGCGGATTCATGGCCCTCGCCCAGAAGGACATGAAATCGCTGGTCGCCTACTCGAGCGTCAGTCACATGGGGCTCATCATGCTGGCCCTTTTTTCGCTGAACATAGAGTCGACGGAAGGCGCGCTTTACCAGATGCTCAACCATGGCCTGAGCACGGGAGCTCTCTTCCTATGCGTCGGGATCCTCTATGAGCGTTCCCACACCCGGTTGATCAAGGATCATGGCGGCCTCAGCCGGCAGATGCCCGTGTTTTCGGCGGTCTTTCTCGTCGCCACGCTCTCCTCGATGGGGCTCCCGGGTCTCAATGGCTTTGTCGGGGAGATCCTCTGCTTCTTCGGCATTTTCGCCGCGAACAAGGTCCTGGCTGCGCTCGCCGTGTCGACGGCTATCTTGTCGGCGGCCTATCTCCTCTGGCTCTTCGGCCGGGTCATGCACGGTCCCATCCTGGACCCCAAGATCCTTGATTTCGAGGATATGAACAGGCGGGAGCGACTGGTTCTCGGGCCCGTCGTGGTCCTCATGTTCTGGCTGGGGCTTTTCCCGGGGACGGTCCTCCGGAAAATGGACGCCTCGGTTACGAAATATCTCCATACGGTCAGGCAGAAAGTTGAGGTCCAAGAGAAAACGGCGGGTTTGAGTTTATCGCTTTCTTCGCGCGACGGGTCCGTAAAACGTTTCAAGTCTCATTTCGAAGGAGGGCATGAGTAGGGCCATGATGAACCTCCGGGCCTTGGTTCCACTTCTGTGCCTCGTCGTCGGGGCCTTGGCCGACATGCTTTTAGAAGCCTTCCTGCCGAAAAAAAACAAGGATCACCTCGGTTACGTCGCCCTGGTGTCGCTCGTCTTGAGCGGATTTTTCTATATCCGGTCGTGGGGCCGCGATTTGTCCTGCTTCGGCGGGAGCCTCACGCTCGACCGGATGGCCGTCGTCCTCTGCCTGGCTTTTGTGGCCGCCGGCTTCTTCCTCGTGCTCATGAGCCTGAAATATATCGTCCGCCAGGACATGAACCACGGGGAATACTATGCGCTGCTCCTCTTCGCTCTCTCCGGCGCGATGGTCATGGTTTCGTCGCCGAATATCCTTGTCGTTTTCCTGGGGCTGGAGATCCTCTCGGTCTCGAGCTACGCCCTGGCCGGAATGAAAAAGAACGACCCTGGATCGTCGGAGGCAGCCGTCAAGTATTTCTTGATGGGGAGCTTCGCCAGCGCCTTCCTGGTCTTCGGCTTGGCTCTCGTCTACGGCGCAGCCGCAAGCCTGGAGATCAACGGGATCCGGGCGGCGTTGATGGGCCGGGCCGGGAGCTTTGGTCCGGGCGGGTGGGCAGGGCTGGCCTTGGTCATCGCCGGGTTCGGCTTTAAGATCGCCCTGGTCCCGTTCCACATGTGGGCGCCCGACGTCTATCAGGGAGCACCGACCCCGGTCACGGCGCTCTTCTCCATCGTGCCCAAGCTGGCCGGGTTCGCCGTCCTTTTCCGGCTCCTGGCCCCCCTTTGGGGTGGGGGCGCAGCAAAGCCCGTGATCTGGTGGCTCCTCTGGGGGGTCGCCGCATTGACCATGGCCGTCGGGAACCTGGCGGCCCTCAGGCAAAGGAACCTCAAGCGCCTCCTTGCATACTCGAGCATTGCCCACTCCGGCTATATCCTGTTGGCCGTCCTGGCCGGGGACGGGGCCGCCCTGCTTTTTTACCTCGTCGCCTACCTCTTCATGAACGCGGGGGCGTTCAGCGCGCTTGTCGCCATGACCCGGGAGGGACGGGAATACGTGGATCTGGATGATTTCGCGGGGATCGGTTTCAAGTACCCATGGATCGCCGCTTCATTCGCGATCTTTCTTTTTTCCCTGGCTGGATTCCCCCCGACCGCCGGTTTTCTGGCCAAGTTCTATGTCTTCAGCGCAGCGGTCAGGCAGGGCCAAGCCCCCCTGGTCGTCATCGCGGTCCTGGCCAGCCTCATCTCCGTTTTCTATTACCTTCGGGTCATCGTCTTCATGTACATGAAGGACCCCCTGGCCGAAGTCGATATCGAGACGGATCAGCCGGCGCTCTACCTGGTCATGTTCATCTGCCTGTGCGGCGTGATCCAGCTCGGGATCTGGCCCGGCAATCTGCTCGTTCTCATCCGCCAGGCCGTGGCCTCAATTTTCTGAGAGGCCGGCTCCCCCGATCCCTAATTTCGGTAATTTTGGTGACATACACCTAATTACCAAAACTCCGATCTCGCAACCAAACACCTATTTCGGTAATTAGTTCTATGTCACCGAATTTGCCCGGCGTTTCTATTCGAGCTCCCGGCCGCCCGTTTCCGGAATCCAGATCCAGAGGACGGCGGCAGCCGCGAAGGACAGAGCGATGAGTGAGAAAGCGAAACCGAATCCCCTGGTCTGGGCCAATGAGCCGACGGCGAAGGGGGCCAGCGCGCTAACGATTCGGCCGGCGTTGTAAGTGACTCCCTGGGCCGTGGCCCGGATGGACGTTGGGTAGAGCTCCGCAGTCAGGGCCCCGAAGCCGCTGAAGTGGCCCGTTCCGAAAAAGGCTACAAAGGGACCCAGGAAAAGAAGGAAAATCGGTTGTTTTGTGCTCGAATAGAGGAAGACTAATAAGGCCGCCGCGATGAGGAATCCCACGTACGTTCTTTTCCGTCCTGCCCTGTCGCTGATGAAGCCGAAGCTGACGTAGCCGAGCCACATCCCGACCTGCATGAAGATGACAAGGCCGGACATGGCACGGGTGCTCAGGCCGACCCCTCCCTGGCCCGCGGCCATCGACAAGTACGAGGGGATCCAGAGATTGAGGCCCCACCAGGCGAACAGGGCGAAAGCGTTCATCAGGGTGACCATGGCCGTGAGTCGGAACCGGCCTTTCCCGAACATCAGCCTGAACCCTGATCCGGACGGTCCGGGCGCAAGGCGTCGGGCTTTCCAGATCTCCGGATCCTTGACACGCTTCTGGATCCAGAGGGTGAAGAAGGCCGGGATGATGCCAATAAAGAAAACGGCCCGCCACCCCCAGCGCGGCAGGATGACGGCCGATACGGCCGCCGCGGCCGCATAGCCGGCAGCCCAGGCGCTCTGAACCAAGCCCAAGGCCTTGCCCCGGTGCTCGGCCGGCCAAGTCTCGGAAACGAGGGAGGCCCCGCTTGCCCATTCGCCGCCCATTCCCAGGCCGAGGAAAACCCGGAAGACGGCGAGCATCAGGACCCCCGTCGAAAAGCCGCAGGCCGCAGTGAAGACCGAGTAGATCAGGATGCTGGCCATCAGGGCGCGTCGCCGTCCGAAGCGGTCCGCCACAAGCCCGAAGGCCAGCCCGCCGAGAGCTGAAGCGAAGAGCGTTAGGGACCCGAGAAGCCCCCCCGTCGATTTGGCTAGGCCCAGGTCCGACACCAGGGCGGCCAGGACCATGGCATACAGCATGACGTCGAAAGAATCCAGCATCCAGCCGAAAGCCGCCGCCAGCAGGGCCCGTTTGGAATCCGCCGGCGCGTCCTTCCACCAGGCGAAGCGCCTGACGGGTGTCAGACGATGGGGAATCATCTTAGCCCGCTTTTATATTGAGCATCTCGTCTTCGAACGCCCCGACATTCTGATAATATCTCCGGACCATCTCGGGGGACGCCGGATTGGTATACAGTTCGGCCCTGGGATCTTGGATCAATGCCCAGACCATCTCGGCCACCTCTTCAGGCGTTTGCGGGATCATCGGAGAACGCCCGCCGGGAGGCATCAAAGGGGTGCCGCCGAGCGCGTTCCTTGCAAAATCGGTCTTAACGGTGCCTGGCATTACGAGCGAGACATGGATTCCCGGGTGACTAAGCCGCAAGTCCATGCGTAGGTTGGCCGTCAGAACATTCACGGCGGCCTTGGCGGCATTATAAACCGACCGGAAGGTGACTAGAGGAACGCGCCCAAGAAAAGAGGAAATGTTGATGAGATGCCCCTCCCCCCGCTGTTCAAAATGCGGAATGACGACCTGCATGCCATAGAAAACGGACTTCAAATTGGCGGCCACGATCTCGTCAAAATCCTCTTCCGTCAGTTCGAGGACTTTTTTGGCGACGCCGCGCCCCGCATTGTTGATCCAGACATGCACTTTCCCGAAGGCCCGCACGGCCTCTTCGAACAGACGCTCCATGTCCTCTCTTCGACTCACGTCCGTCATGACCGGCAGGGCCCGTGTCCCTGCCTGAGAAGCCACGAGCTCCAGCTCTTTTTGCCTGCGGGCCGCGAGGACCAGGTTCCAGCCCTTGGCGCCCAATCTCCTCGCGATAGCTGCCCCGATCCCGCCGCTCGCGCCCGTCACCACGGCCGTTTTTGTTTCCATCACGTTCCCCTTCTCATGATCATCGATGGTTCAAATGTCAAAGCTCACCTTGATAAAAGAAACGGCCGGAGTCGGACGTAAGCCGAATTCTGTTCCCGCCGAAGCGGGGGCGGTTATTTGTCTAGTCCCCGGATTGCTCCGGGACCCGAGCGGCCTACCCACCCCCTGGGACGGGCCATCCCAAAGTGGGGTTCGTTTGGCCTTGCTCCGGATGGGGTTTGCCGTGCCCCTGATGTCGCCATCAGGGCGGTGAGCTCTTGCCTCGCCATTTCACCCTTGCTCCCCGGGGAGGCTGCGCCTGCCCCGGAGGGCGGTGTCATTTCTGTGGCACTTTCCCCCGGTCGCCCGGAGTCGCCGTTAGCGACCATCCTGCCCTTTGGAGTTCGGACTTTCCTCTCCTCCTTGTCCCTCGCGGGAAGGAGCGGCAACCGCCTCGCCGACTCCGGCCGTTATTTTTATTCCGTATTGTTCGAGCTTTTTGTAGAGGTTGCTCCGCGGCGTATCGATCTCCCTGGCCGTCTGGGAGATGTTCCACCCGTTCGCTTCCAGCTTGGCCAGGATGAAATCCTTTTCCGCGATATCCCTGAACTCGCGGAGCGTTTTGACCCCGCCCGCCGCGGGAAGGCCGGCCTCGCGCTCTTCGTGAAAAGACGAAGGCAAATCCTTGGCCTCTATTGTATCTTTTTCCGTCATGATCATCAACCGCTCAACCATGTTCTTGAGTTCCCGGACGTTGCCCTTCCAGGAGTGAGTCATCATGGCCTCGAGGGCCTCCTGAGAGAATCTCTTGACCTTGAAGTTGTTCTCCTCCGCGAACGCCCTCGAGAAATATTCGACGAGGAAAGGGACGTCCTCCTTCCTGTCCCGGAGGGGCGGCGAGAACAGGGGGACGACGTTCAGCCGGAAGAAGAGGTCCTCCCGGAAACGGCCTTCCTGGATCTCCTCCCGGAGGTCCTTGTTCGTGGCCGCGATGACGCGGACGTCCACCTTCGAGATCCGGCTCGAGCCGACCTTCTGGACCTCCCCCTCCTCGAGGACCCGGAGAACCTTGGACTGGGTCTTGAGGCTCATGTCGGCGATCTCATCGAGGAAGATCGTCCCGGCGTCGGCCTGCTCGAACTTGCCCGTCTTCTTCTCGGTGGCGCCCGTGAAAGCCCCCTTCTCGTGGCCGAAGAGCTCGCTCTCGATGAGCTCCTCGGGGATCGCGGCGCAATTGACCTGGATGAATTTCTCCTTGGCCCGGAGACTGTTCGCGTGGATCGCCCGGGCGATGAGCTCCTTGCCTGTGCCGCTCTCGCCGTGGACGAGGACCGTCGCGTTGGTGGGGGCGATCTTGAGGATCTCCTTCCAGAGGCCCTTCATGAGAGGGTGGTTGCCGACAAGCTCGTAATGCTTGTCGGCCCTCTTCTTGAGATCCTGGTATTCCCGGGTCAGACGGTTCTGCTTGAGGGCGTTCCGGATGCTGAGGAGGACCCGTTCACGATGAAGGGGCTTCTCCAGAAAGTCAAAAGCACCGAGCTTGGTCGCCTCGACGGCCGCTTGGATCGTCCCCTGTCCGGAGATCATGATGATCTCGGGAGAATAAGGCTTCTGCTTGAGTTCCGTCAGGACCTCGAGCCCGTCCTTCCCGGGCATTTTGATATCGAGGAGGACAAGGTCGATCCCGACCGTCTCCCGGAGCATTTCGAGGCCGTCCTCCCCTGTCGCGGCCTCGAAGAACTCGTAGCCCTCGTATTCGAGGATCATCCGGAGCGACTTGCGGATGTTCTCCTCGTCGTCGATGACGAGGATCCGGGCTGATCGTTCTGGTCTCATAGGCGCTCCCCTGCCTCGGGCTGAATTCTAGCACACTCAGGGGCGTGGGGCAAAAAGAAATCTGAGGATCTGTTCGGAGCCGGCTGGAGCGCGCCCCGGAAATGTGCTAGACTCGTAAAAAAGATTTCGTTTCGGAATCCCGTGACCAGAATTCGCAGAGCCTGGCCGGCAGGCATTATTCTTTCGGGGCTTGTCTTGCTGCCTTCCGTTCTTCCCCGGGCCGGCGAACAGGGAAGGCCCAGCCGGGCGTTCGTTCTGCCCAACGGGCTCAGTGTTTTTCTTTACGAGAAGCACGACCTTCCCCTTGTCAACATCGTCGTGTCCGTCAACGCCGGGTCCAAAGATGAGACCGACGCGACCAACGGGATCGCCCACCTCCTCGAACACTGCCTCCTTTTCCGGGGAACGGCGTCCAGGTCCGGAGGCGAGGTCAGCCGCGATGTGCGCAGACATGGCGCCTACTTCAACGCCAACACCGGCCAGGACCTGACCCTCTTCGAGACCTCCCTCCCCTCGAGCGAGGCCGATTTCGCGCTCCGGAACCAGAAGGAAGTCCTTTTCGACTTCGCCCTCACCCAAGCCGACCTGGACGAGGAAAAGGCCGTCGTCCTCGAAGAGATGAACCAGACGGACGACGACCCGCAACGCCACGGGATCGACCTTGCCATGAGGTTCCTCTTCGATGGCCATCCCTACGGGAAGCCTGTCTATGGCCGCGCGGACGTCGTCCGGGCGGCCCGGGTTGAGGAGCTCCGGGACTTCCATGCGAAATACTACGTTCCGAACAATTGCGCCCTGGCGGTCGTGGGCGAATTCCGGAGCCAGGAGATGGAAGAAAAGGTCAGGGCCATCTTCGGGCCCATGGAGAAGGCCTCTCTGCAGCCCGCCTCCATCGCCAAAGCCCGACTCCTCGGGAAGAGCGTCACCTTTCAAGAGGAAAAAGACGTCAAGGAAGCTTACCTTTTCATCGCCTATATCGGCCCGGATTGCAACCACCCCGACCAGTATGCCATGGACCTCCTGACCGAAGCCCTGGGCCGGGGCTGCAATCCGCTCCTGAACATCGCCCTCAGGAGCCGGAGGGACCTCGTCCAGAACCTGAACACGGCCTACATCCCCGGCCGTTTCGGCGGAGCCGTCATCGTTTCCTTGACCCTGGATCCGGGGAACATCGCGGCCGCGACCCGCGAGACCCTGAACTACCTGAGGAAGTCCCGGGCCGAGAGCTTCTCCAGGGACGATTTCCCGGGCGATGAAAAATATGACGCCTTTGATTTCCTGGGGAGCGCCAAGAACCAGATCCGGTTTGCGGCGGAGCAGGCCGAGGAATCGGGCCTGACCCTGGCCTCGTCCTTGGCGCGGTTCATGCTCCAGAATGAGCGCGAGAATCCCGGGAGGTTCCTGGACCACATCGCCAGGACGAGTTCGGGCGACTTGCGGAAAGCGGCCTCGGTTTATTTCGGCAAGGGACAGTGCGCCGTCATCTCGATCGTCCCCAAGAAGGCGGCGGGGTCCGGGAGGAAAGGCTAAAATGGGGCCGCGACGGCAGAAGTCCGAAAGAGCGGCCAAGGCACGGATCGCGGTCGTGGCCTGCCTGGCCTTTCAGGCGGTCCTCCTGATCGCCCAACAGTCCCCCGGACTCCCTCCCTGGAAGGAAAGACCGGAGAAGCTTCGGCTGGAGACGGGCATGGATTGCCTTTATCAAAGGGACCTGTCCTCCTCCATCACCTCGATCCAGCTCTTCATCCCCGGAGGGAAAAGCGCGGTCCCCGGGGGCAAGGACGGCCTGGCTTATCTTGCGACCAGGTTGGCCATCGAAATCCCCGACTTCTCGGTCGCTCAGGACATCATGGCCCTTGGGACCCGCATGGGAGTCGCCGTTTTCGAGGATTGTTCGGTCGTCAGCTTGGAGTGCTTTTCCGAAAATCTAGATAACGCCCTCAAGGTGGTCTCGGAGATCGTCCAGGACCCGCTTTTTTCTGGTGTGAGGATCGCCAACATCAAGAATGTCATGTCGATCTACGGCAAGGCCGAGGAGGACAACGCCCTGGAAGCCGGCCACGATGTGGCCATGGGACAATTCTTCGGCGGACAGGGATACGGGAGCGCGCTTTTCGGAACCGAAGTCAGCCTCAAAGCCATCGAGAAAAAAGACATCACGGCGTACTACGCCAGCTTCTTCATCAAGGGCAAGGTGCTGTTCTCCGTGTGCTCGGACCTTGAGAGAGACAAGGTCCGCTCGCTTCTTGAAAAATATTTCGCGAAATTCAAGGCTGCGCGGGCCGGGGACAGCCTCCTCTCCCCCTCATCACCTTCCGTGCCCGGCGACCGGACCATCATCCTCGACAGGGACACGAAACAGACCTATGTGGGCCGGGCCTTCCTCCTCCCTCCCGTGACGGCCGGCAACTGGGCCAAGGGCTACCTCCTGGAGGTCCTCCTGGGCAGGGGGCCGGGATCCCGGTTGTGGGACCTCAGGGCCTCCGGGAGGCTCGCGTACAATGTCGGCGCCCGGTTGACATGGATGAAGACGAGTGGCGTCCTGGAGGCCTATCTCGAGACGGAGAACGCGAAAAAAGACCGGGCGGTCTCGGCCCTGGATGAAACCCTCAGGCTGCTCCACGAGAAGGGCTTGAATGAAGAAGAGCTGCGGCTGACCCGGAACCTGGCCCGGGCTCAGCTTCTCCGGGCGAACGAGGCCAAGAGACCGCGGGCCCAAGCAATGGGTGTATGGGAAGTCCTCGGCCTTGGGTTTGATTACCTGTCCACTGTTTTTGACAACATCGACGCCGTCACCGCGGCCGACCTCAACGCCTTCATCAAAGAAATCCTCGACCCCGACAAGTCCATCCTGGTCCTCGTGGGCCGCAAGAGCCTTCCCTGAATCCGGCGCGTTCCGGCCTCCCGTCGTTCGGCTTGATGGCCTGGGCGTTGGGAGCGAAAGATGCCTATTCGGCCGTTTTTTTGTAGTCGGCGTACCGCTTTTTCGCCTCCTGGGCGGCCCGGGCGAACAGCACCTTGGCGATCTCCGGGTACTGCTGGGTGAGAGTGCGGTAGCGGATCTCGTTCTTCAGGAAGACGTCATATTCGAGCTTGGGCTCTTTGGAGTCGAGCTGGAAGGGGTTCTTGCCTTCCCCGGCCAGTAACGGGTTGTAGCGGTAAAGGATCCAGTATCCCGTGTCGACGGCCAGTTTCTGCTCGGCCTGGGCCTTCCTCATGTCGATCCCGTGGTTGATGCACGGGGAGTAAGCGATGATGATCGACGGGCCGGGGTAGGCCTCGGCCTCGAGGAATGCCTTGAGGCACTGGTTCATGTTGGCCCCCATGGCGACCGCCGCCACATAGACATAGCCATAGCTCATGGCCATCCGGCCGAGATCTTTCTTCTTCGTCCTTTTGCCCGAGGAAGCGAACTTGGCGACGGAGCCGGTCGGGGTGGATTTGGAGGCCTGGCCTCCCGTGTTGGAATAGACCTCGGTGTCGAGGACGAGAAGGTTGACATTTCGGTTCATGGCCAGAACGTGGTCGAGCCCGCCGAAGCCGATGTCATAGGCCCAGCCGTCGCCGCCGATGCACCAGACGCTCTTCTCCACGAGGTAGTCCTTGAGCTCGTCGATCTTGCCGAGGTGAGGTTTGGCCCCGTTGGCCTTGGCCAGGGCCCCGGGCAGGGCGGCCCGGACGGCCTTGTCCGCGGCCTTGGCCTCGTCCCCCGTATTCGACCAGGCCGATTTCATCCGGCCCAGAGCATCGGTGAGCCCGGGCGTTGTTCCGGCGGCGAGGGCGGCCTCGATCGAGGCGGCCAGGAGGCGCCTGTTGGCGTCGACCGCGAGGCGCATGCCGAACCCGTATTCAGCGTTGTCTTCGAATAGGGAATTCGCCCAAGCCGGCCCCTTCCCTTCCGCGTTGACGGCGTACGGAGACGTCGGGAACGTGCCGCCATAGATCGAGGAACAGCCCGTCGCGTTGGCGATGATCATCCGGTCGCCGTAGAGTTGGGTGACCAGTTTGATATAGGGGGTCTCGCCGCAGCCCGCGCAAGCCCCGCTGAATTCGAACAGCGGGCGCAGGAATTGGCTGCCTTTGAGCGTCTCGATCTTGACGCCGTCGATGACGTTGTCCGGGAGCCGGTCAAAGAACTCCGCCTTCCGGGTCTCACCGGAGGCTCTCAGTTCCGCGATTGGGGTCATGACTAGGGCCTTGGTCTTGGCGGGACAGACCTCGGCGCACGAGCTGCAGCCCACGCAATCTTCGACGTAGCACTGGACCCGGAACTGGAGGTTCCGGTCGTTCTTCGTATTTGATTTAAGGACGGCAAATCCCTCGGGAGCGGCCTTGAGGTCGGCCGGGGCGATCTGCTTGGTCCGGATGGAGGCGTGCGGGCAGACGAACGAACACTGGTTGCATTGGATGCAGTTCTCGGGGAGCCACTTTGGGCACTCGACGGCGATGCCACGCTTCTCCAGGCGCGCTGTGGCCGTTGGGATGGCCCCGTCATACGGCATCTTCGAGACAGGCAGGCTGTCACCCTTAAAGCGGGTCACCGGGTCGATGACCTCCCTGGCAAACGGGATGGCGTTGTCGGGCACGATCTTCGTGACCGGAGCCGACTTGGTGATCCGGGCAGGAATCGGGACCGCTTCCAGGGCCGCCGCGGAACGGTCGACGGCGTCCCAGTTCATCTGGACGACCTCCTGACCTTTCCGGCCGTACGTCTTTTCGATGGCCTTCTTGATGAGGGCGATGGCCTCGGCCTCCGGGAGGACTCCCGAGAGCTTGAAGAAGCAGGCCTGCATGATGGAGTTGATCCGCAGGCCCAGGCCGAGCTCGCCGGCGATCTTCAACGCGTCGATATTGAAGACGCTGACTTTCTTGTCGATGATCGTCCTCTGCATGTCCTCGGTCAGGTTCTCGAAGACGTCGCCGGTTTTCCAGTTGGAGTTGATGAGGAAGGTCCCGCCCTCGCGGATGCCCTCGAGGATGTCCAGCCGTCCGATATAGGACGGTTTATGGAGAGCGACGAAATCGACGGTGTTGAGGAAGTACTGGGACTGAATCGGCGCCTTGCCGAAGCGGAGGTGGGAGATGGTGACCCCGCCGGATTTCTTCGAATCGTACTGGAAGTAGCCCTGGCCGTACATGTCCGTGTGGTCGGCGATGATCTTGATGGAGTTCTTGTTGGCCCCGACCGTTCCGTCCGACCCGTAGCCCCAGAACTTGCAACGGACGGTGCCCGGGAGCTCGGTGTCGAGGACGGGACCGATGGAAAGCGAAGTATGGGTGACGTCGTCCTCGATCCCGACCGTGAAGCCGTGCGTGGCCTTGCCGTCCAGGTGCTCGTAGATGGCCTTGACCATGGGAGGAGTGAACTCCTTGGAGGAAAGGCCGTAGCGGCCACCGATGACCTTGACCAGCCGGCCGGCGAGAGCCAGGGCGACATCGAGGTAGAGGGGCTCGCCGAGGGAGCCGGGCTCCTTGGTCCGGTCGAGGACGGCGATCTTTTTCGCCGACGCAGGAACGGCGGCGTTGAGCGCGGCCGCATCGAACGGCCGGTAAAGGCGGACCTTGACCAGCCCGAGTTTGGCGCCACGGGCGTTCAGGAAATTGATCGTTTCCTCGGCCGTCTCGGCGCCCGAGCCCATCATGACGATGACCTTTTCTGCCCTCGGGTCACCGAAGTAGTCGAACAGGTGATATTGGCGTCCGATCGCCTTGGCCACTTTGTCCATGTAATTCTGGATGATGGCCGGGGCATCAGCATAGTGCTTGTTGATCGTTTCTCGCCCCTGGAAGTAGACATCCGGGTTCTGCTGGCCCACTTTGAGGACGGGCCGCTCGGGATTGAGGGACCGCTTGCGGAAGGCCTCCAGGTACTGCGGCTCGAAAAGTTCGGCCAGCGTTTCGTAGGGAACGACATCGACCTTCTCGACCACGTTCGAGGTCCGGAAACCGTCGAAGAAGTGGAGGAACGGGATTTGGGTGCGGAGGGTCGAGAGGTGGGCGACGATGGCCAGGTCCTGGGCCTCCTGGACTGAGCCGGCACAGGTCATCGCGAAGCCCGTGTTGCGGGCGGCCATGACGTCGCTATGGTCCCCGAAAATGGACAGCGACTGGCAGGCCAGCGAACGGGCCGAGACCAGGAAGACCGTCGGCAGCATCTCGCCGGCGATCTTATGCATGTTGGGAAGCATCAGCATCAGGCCCTGAGACGCGGTGAAGGTCGTCGTCAGGGCGCCGGCGGACAGGGCGCCGTGGACCGCGCCGGAGGCGCCGCCCTCGGACTGCATTTCGACCACGTCGACCTTCTGGCCGAAGATGTTCTTCCGGCCCTGCGCGGACCACTCGTCGGCCAGTTCCCCCATCGTCGAGGACGGGGTGATAGGATAGATGGCCGCGACCTCGGAATACGCGTAGGAGACGTGTGTCGCCGCCGTATTCCCGTCAATTGTCTGGAGATTCTTCTTCATCCGATGACTCCTTGTGCCGCCCGTGGCAGCAGGTGATTCGGGGGCGCTCCGGGACCTCCGTCCCGGGCGCTCCTCCCCGTCGCTCTATGATCAGAACGTCCTCGCCGACGCTCCAGCGTTACTCCTTGAGCTCCGTCCTCCCCTCCAGGGCTTTCTTGATCGTGACCTGGTCGGCGAAGTCGAGGTCCGACCCGACGGGGAGACCCATGGCCAGGCGAGTGATCCGGACCTCCAGATCCTTGAGGACCTTCAGGAGGTAGAGGGCGGTGGCCTCTCCCTCCACCGTGGGGTTGGTGGCGATGATGATCTCCTTGACCGGCCCGTCCTTGACCCGTTTGATGAGCTTCTCAAGCCGCAGTTCGTCCGGCCCTCGGCCCTTGAGCGGCGAGAGCGCTCCCAGGAGCACGTGGTAGCGGCCGTGGAACGCGCCCGTCCTCTCAATGGACGAGATATTGAAGGGCTCTTCGACGATGCAGAGAGCATCGTCGGACCGGTGGGTGTCGGAGCAGATCAGGCACGGGTCGACATGGGTGATGTTGTTGCAACGGGAGCAGTAGAAGATCCTCCGCTTGGCCTCCCGGATGGCATCGGCCAGCCGGTCAACGTCCTCGGAGGGCAGGCCGAGGAAATAAAAAGCGATCCGCTGGGCCGTCTTGGCCCCGATGCCGGGGATTCTCCGCAGCTCTTCGATGAGTTCCTGAAGCGGCTGGGCGTATTCGAACATCAGACGATCCCGGGGATTTTCAGGCCGCCCGTGAGGCCGCCCAGCTTCTGACCCAGGGCCTCGTCCACCTTCGCCGCCGCGTCGTTGAAGGCCGCAACGATAAGGTCCTGCAGCATGTCGATCTCGTCCTTGCTGACGACCTCGGGCTCGAGGCGGAGCGAGAGCAGGTGCTTCTGGCCATCGAGGACGACCGTGACCATCCCCCCGCCGCTCGTCCCCTCGGCTCTCATCTCCGCCATCTCCTTCTGGAGCCTGTCCTGCATTTCCTTGGCGGTCTTCATCATTTTTTGAAGGTCCAGCATGTTCTTCATGATCCGTTCTCCCCGGGGCCGAAGCCCTTAGGTTCCTTGTCCTTGCCGGTCTTGACAGGGTCCGCCGACAGGACCTGGGCCTTGAAGGTGTTCATGAAATATTGGACAGTGGGGTCCTTGAGAGCTGTTTCCATCTCCCGGCCCTGGCCCGGCCCGGGCCGGACGAGGCCTTTCGCGGCTCCCCCTTCTTCGGCGAACCGGACGGCTAGGTCGCGGCCGAGGACGTCCCGGGCCGCTTTTTCGACGGCTCTGACGTCCTTGTCCTGGATCGTCGTCCCGAAGAATCCCTTGCCCTTCTCGAAAAAAACCTCGATCAGGCTGTCTCCGATCCGGACCGAAGTGTACTGGGACACGAGAGCGGCCAGCGGGGCCCGCTCCTTGGCCAGCCTTTCGAGGACCCGGCCGAACGCTTCTTTTTGAGAGGGGCCGGATGGCCCCTGAGCCGGGCGCGGGATCGACGACATGGGGGCACTCGACGTCGGGCCGGCGACCGGGCGTGGAGCGGTCCGGGCCGGGTCCGAGGGGCCCGGAGAATAGCCCTGGCCCGCCCTCGGGACCTGGCCAGGGCGGGCCCCACCCGGTGCCCCGTCAGCTTTCTTCAAGTCCTCCACGTCCTCGATGAGCTCTTTGAGGGGTACAATCTTGCGGAACTGGCAGAGCTTGATCAGGAACGTCTCCAAGTAGATCCGGGGTTGGGTCGAGTATCTCAACCCCTGCTCTCCCTGTTGGAGCGCCAGCAGGTAGCGCAGGAAGTCCTCCGCGGTCGCCTTTGCGGACTGCGTCCTGAAACCCTGAAGCTCCTCGGCCGTGACGAGCAGAAGGTCCTCGGGCCTCTCCACGGAACTCACGAGAAGGAGGGCCCGGAAATGCTCGATGAGCTTGGTGAAGAAGAACCGGAGATCGTATCCGGAAGCGATGAGGTTCTCGGCCAGAGGGAAAATGTCCTGCGGCCTCTCGTCGAGGATGGCCGAAGAAAACTGGAAGAGGATGTCCCGGCCGATCGTCCCGAGGATCGTCTTGAGGTCTTCGTCGCTGATGTTCTCCCCGCTGAAGGCCACGGCCTGGTCGAGCAGGCTCTGGGCGTCGCGCATGCTGCCGTCGGCGGCCTCGGCGACCATGGCCAGTCCCGAGGGAGTGATGGTGATATTTTCCTTCCGGGTGATCTCCATCAGGTGGTTGATGATATCTTTGTGGGAGATCTTCTTGAACTCGAAATGCTGGCATCGGGAAACGATGGTGGGCGGGACCTTGTTGAATTCCGTGGTGGCGAAGATGAAGACCGTATTGGACGGGGGCTCTTCGAGCGTCTTGAGGAGGGCATTGAACCCGTCCCTCGTGATCTGGTGGACCTCGTCGATGATGACGACCTTGTATCGCGTATAGATCGCTTTGTATTTCAGGGATTCCCTCAGGACCTTGATGTCCTCGATGCCGCGGTTCGAGGCCCCGTCGATCTCCAGGACGTCGATGGCCCGGTCCTCGTTGATGGCGGTGCAGAACTCGCACTTGTTGCACGGATGCGGTGTCGGCCCGTCGACGCAGTTGAGGGCCTTGGCCAGGATGCGGGCCACGGTCGTTTTCCCCGTCCCCCGCATCCCCGAGAAGAGATAAGCCTGGGTGATCCGACCGGACGTGATGGCGTTCTGGATCGTCTGGACGACAGACTTCTGCCCGATGACCTCCTCGAAATTCTTAGGCCTGTATTTCCGGGCGAATATCAAATAGGACATGGATGGCGGCTGCTCGTCGCAGACAGGAAACCCTCAGGTTTCCTCTAAAAAGTAAAACATATCTTAACATAATCCGTCAAAATATCAAGAAAAATTCGCCGCGAATGGGTATAATGATGGTCGCGCATGCCTGATCCTGAAGCGACGGACCGCGCCCCGCGGACCCGGGGTCTCGTCGAGATTCACATCGCCGCGCTCCTCTTCGGATTTCCCGGGCTCTTCGGGAAATGGATCCCCCTCTCGCCTCCCTTGATCGTCCTCGGACGGGTTTTTTTCGCGGCCTTGGCTTTGAGCCTGGTCCTGGCCCTCAAACGCCAATCCCTGAAAATCAGGCCGATCCGCGACCTGGCCCTCCTTGCCCTCTGCGGCCTCGTCCTCGCGATCCACTGGACCATGTTCTTCCGGTCCGTCCAAGTCTCCACCGTGGCCGTAGGACTCCTCGCTTACTCGAGTTTTCCTGTTTTCACGGCCTTCCTGGAGCCCTTGGCTTTCCGAGAGCCGTGGGATCCCAGGAGCCTCCTCTTCGCGGTCCTGTCCGTGGCCGGCGTTTTTCTGATGGTCCCCCGATATGGCCTATCGGACCCGATCTTTCAGGGGGTTCTCTGGGGCCTTGGGGCGGGGCTGACTTTTGCCGTCCTGACCCTTCTCAACAGGAGGCTCGCCCGGGGCCGATCCGGCCTGACGGTCGCTTTTTACCAGGACCTCTTCGCTCTCGTTTTCCTTTCGCCGTTCGCGGCCCTCGCGGGCTTCAAGCTGACCGGGCGGACGCTCTGGCTCCTCGCCCTGCTCGGGGTCTTCGGGACGGCGGCGGCCCACTCCCTTTTCATCAGCGGGTTGAAGCACGTCCGGGCCCGGACGGCGAGCATCATCAGTTCCCTTGAGCCCGTGTATGGGATTGCCCTGGCCCTGGTCTTTCTCGGCGAAAGTCCCTCCCTGCGGACGCTTTCGGGAGGGGCCTTGATCCTGACGGCGGCCCTCATCGTTACCGTTCGGGCCGCCCGAACGCCCTAGCTCTTCTCGCCGGCCTTTCCTGATTTTCCGCTTTTCCGCTCAGGAGCTTTCGAGCCGCTTGAAGACGGCTTTGATGCGCTTGATGGCCCAGTTGATGTCCTTGTCCCGGATGATGAGGGGCGGGGCCAGGCGGATGACATGCTCGTGGGTCTCCTTGCAGAGCAGGCCCTCTTTCATCAACTCTTCGCAGTACCGGCGGGCGCCGCCGGCTTCAGGCTTGAGCTCGATCCCTACGAGGAGCCCGCGGCCGCGGATCTCCTTGATCTTCCGGCTCCGGATCTTGCCGAGCTTTTCGACGAAATAACGGCCCCGTTCGGCGGCGTTCTCGACGAGCTTTTCCTCACGGATGACTTTCAGGCTCTCGCGGGCCACGGCGCAGCCCAGCGGGTTCCCGCCGAAGGTCGAACCGTGCTCGCCGGGCTTGAACACCCCGAGGATTTCCCGGTCGGCCAGGACCGCGGAAATCGGGTAGCAGCCGCCCCCGAGGGATTTCCCGATGATGACCATGTCGGGCCGGACCCCTTCATATTCGCAGGCGAAGAGCTGGCCGACCCGGCCGAGCCCGGTCTGGATCTCGTCGGCGATGAAGAGGACGTTCATCCTCGAGCAGATCTCGCGGGCTTTCTTCAGGTATCCGTCGGGGGGGATGAGGATGCCGGCCTCGGCCTGGATGGGCTCGACGAAGAAAGCCGCCGTGTTCGGCGTGATGGCCCTTTCCAGGGCTTCGGCGTCGCCAAAGGGCACGATGGTGAATCCCGGCGTGAAGGGGCCGAAATCCTGGCGGTAGAGCGGCTCGGTGGAGAAGCTGATCACGGTCACGGTCCGGCCGTGGAAGTTGTTGGCGCAGGCGATGATGTCGGCCTTGTCCTGGGGAACGCCTTTTTTTTGGTAGGCCCACTTGCGGGCCGTCTTGATGGCGGTCTCCGCGGCCTCGGCCCCCGAGTTCATGGGCAGGACCATGGTGTAGCCCGTCATCTCACAGATCTCCTTGGCCAGGAGGGGCCATTGGTCGTTCCGGAACGCCCTCGAGGTCAAGGTCAGTCTCTTGGCCTGGTCGATCAGCGCTTTGACGATCCGGGGATGCCGGTGGCCTTGGTTGACGGCGGAATAAGAGCTCAGGCAGTCCAGGTACTTGCGTCCTTCGACGTCATACATCCAGATCCCTTTGGCCTTATTGATGACGACGTCCAGGGGATGATAATTATGGGCTCCGTAGAGGTCTTCGACGAGGATGAGGTCCTTGCTGTCCATGTGATTCCTCCTTCCTTTCCCGGCCCACCGGCGTTTCTGATTGGCGGAGAGGGCGGGATTCGAACCCGCGGTACGCCTTACGACGCACACACGCTTTCCAAGCGTGCTCCTTAAGCCACTCGGACACCTCTCCGTTTCGAAGGAACGGGGCAAACCGCACGCCGATGAGAGACCTAAGGTATCAAAAAACCCGGGTGAGGTCAACGGAGCGGCCTTCGTCTCCGCCCGTTCGTGGTCACCTCATGGATGACGCTCGGATCAGGTTTGTCCACGATAGATGTTGATGAGGTCTTTGAGCAGCGCGGCCGCGGCGCCGCGGGGGTTCGACCGGCCGCCCGTCAGCGTCACGGCGCCCATCGTGTCCGTAAAGAAAGTGATCCCCTTCTCGGTCCCGTTGACATGAAAGAGCGGGTGGGCTGGGTCGAGGAGCGAAGGCCGGACCTCGAGGCTCCACCCCCGGCCGTTTTTCTTGGGAGCGGCTGTCGCTAGGAGCTTGACCGACTTCCCTTCTTTCCTGGCCTCGCCGACGTAGCCCTCGGGCAGGCCGGAGATTCCCGAGATCTTCACATCATTCAGGGAAAGGTTCGTGCCCAGGCAGGCGTTGGCGATGAGGAGGAGCTTGGCCGCGGAATCCCAGCCCTCGACATCGGTGGAGGGGTCGGGCTCGGCGATCCCCCAGCGGCGGGATTCCTGGAGGGCTTCTTCATAGCTGAGCCCGGCCGCCATCTTGGTCAGGACGTAGTTTGACGTCCCGTTGAGGATTCCCTGGATGCCCTCGATGCCGGCCCCGGCCAGGGAAACGAGCCCGACGTCCAGGGTCGGAAGGGCGGCCGCTGTGGCCCCGCTGAATTTCAGGGCCAGCCCCTGGGCGGCGGCCATTTCCCTGAGCTTCCGGAAAGCGATGACCAGGGCCCCCTTGCTCGCGGTCACGACGTTCCAGCCGTTTTCCAGGGCCAGGATGATATAGGAAAGGCCCGGCTCGCCGGTCTTCAGATTCGAGGGAGTGCACTCCACGAGACACCCGCCCCTCCCGGCCGTTTTGAAGATCTCGGGGATCCACATCCCCGGCTGCCAGGCCGGGCTGCCTTCGACCCCCGCCCCGCCGCTCTTGAAGACGTGGCCGATGTCCAGGGGCTGGCCGGAGAAGAGACAACCTTCCGCTTTGACGACAGCCATGATCGTGAAACGAAGTCCGTAGCGAGACTCGAGGTCCCCTTCCTTTTCCCGCAGAAGCGTGACGAAGGCCCGGCTGACGTGACCGAAACCCGTCAGGGCAATGGGGATCGTTTTCATTTTTTCCTGTCCAACCGTTCCCGGAAACACGGGCTCCTCGGGATGGTCATGTTTGGCGGAGAGGGCGGGATTCGAACCCGCGATACCGATTGCTCGATATATCGGTTTTCGAGACCGACGCCTTCAGCCACTCGGCCACCTCTCCGTTTCACTTATAAAGCCGCGAGGCCAAAAGATTATAACCGAAATCCTCCCTCTTGAACAGGCTCGGAAAGGGATGGTTGATCATGGCTTCCGCCCGCGATCAGGGTTTCTCTTTCGGCGAAAGAAATCCCGGAGCAGCCGGCCGGACTCCTCCGCCATCAGGCCCCCGAGGACCTCCGGACGGTGGTTGGCCTTCTCGAACGGGAACATCATGATGGAACGGACGGCGCCCGCCTTCGGGTCGAGGGCCCCGTAGACCAACCGCCGGACCCTGGCTTGGACCGCGGCCCCCAGGCACATCGCGCAAGGTTCCACCGTGACATAAAGGTCGCAATCCGGAAGCCGGTAATTCGCCGTTTTCCGGGCGGCGCGGCGCAGGGCCACGATCTCGGCGTGGGCCGAGGGGTCGGACGTGCGGACCGGCCGGTTGGAACCGCGGGCCACGACCTTACCGTTCCGCACGACGACCGCCCCGACCGGGACCTCTCCCCTTTCGGCCGCCTTCTCTGCCTCCCGGAGAGCTGCCTTCATGAAATAACGATCGTCCCGGGCTACGGGGTCCTTCATGGCGCTGGGATTTTACCCCGGACGAGCGGACTTTGACAACCCGGGGTTTGCCACCGGTGCCTGCCGTTCCTTTCATTGTCCGACTTTTCAAGCTATAATCCGGTTTCGCTGAAGGATTCGCGCTATGGACGCCGTCGCCTGCCTTTTCTGCTCGAAGAATTATCCGCATGACCCCTTCTCGCCCTTCTGCCCGGACTGCGGCGAGCCGCTGTTACTGGTCCCGCTTTCCGGGCCCTGTCTGAAGACGATACCGACGGACAGGTCCCATCCTCTTGAGAAGTTCTCGGATTTCCTGCCGCTCCGGTCCTTTGACGCCTCGCTGAGCCTCGGTGAGGGGAATACGCCTCTTGTCCCGCTCGGCCGGCTGGGCCCAGAGATCGGGATTCCGAAGCTCTTCGCTAAGAACGAGGCCCAGAACCCCACCTCAAGCTTCAAGGACAGGGGCACGGCCGTTGCCATCCAGAAGGCCGTCACCCTCAGCTTCAAGAAAATCGGAACCGTATCGACCGGGAATATGGCCGCTTCGACAGCTGCCTACGGAGCCCGGGCGGGGCTCAAGACTTATGTCCTTCTCAAAGAGGGGACTTCGCGCATGAGCCTCCCGGCCGCGGGGATCTTCGGGCCGACCCTCATCACAGTCCGGGGGGATTATGGCCGCCTTTTCTATCGGAGCCTCGAGATCGGCAAGAAGCTCGGGATCTATTTCATGAACTCGATCGATCCCTTCAGGGTCGAGGGCTACAAGGTCACGGGCTTCGAGATCTTCCTCCAGCTCGGCGGCCGGCAGGCGCCGCGCTTCGTATTCGTCCCCGTGAGCTCCGGCGGGCATCTCCTCGGCCTTATGAGGGCCTTCGAGGACCTCGAACGGGCCGGCCTCGCCCGCGGCTATCCGACCTTCGTCGGCGTCCAGGCTGAAGGCTGCGCCCCGCTGGTCCGGGCCTTCGGATCAGGAAAACTGAAATATGAGCGTTTGAGCGAGGTCCGGACGATCGCCCATGCCATATCCAATCCCGCCCCTCCGGCTGGGAACGCCGTCCTCAAGCTGATCAGGGACCACGCCGGGATCCTCATGTCCGTTTCGGACGACGAAATGGTCGCGGCCCAAAGGGCGCTGGCTGCAGCGGAGGGGCTCTTCTGCCAGCCGGAGTCGGCCGTCACCCTGGCTGGGCTTCTCAAGCTCCGGGAGAAACGCATCCTGCCCGCCGACGGAAGCTCGGTCCTCGTCCTCACCGGCAGCGGGCTCAAAGCCCCCTACGCCTTGGATTCCCTCCCGCTCAAGGTCCGTGAGCTCGACCTCGACGACCTCGAACAGGGCCTCGATGACCCGGCCTGATTCTCGGCCGACGGCTAAGGTCCGCCAGGATCATCCAGAGCGGACGAGGGCCGGCTACTTCTTCGAGAGGAATTCCACGATCCGGTCGCGATATGGGAAGAGCGCCGGCGTTCCGCCCGTGTGGAAGAAGACCACATTGTCCGTCTTCCGGAAATATCCTTTTTTGATGAGGTCGATCATCCCTGCGGCGGCTTTCGCCGTATAAACGGGGTCCAGGACGATGCCTTCCCGCTCGAAGACGAAGCGGATGACCTCGGCGACCTCCCGGTCGACCACCCCATACCCGTCCCTGATGTACTCATCGAAGACGATGGCATCATCCGGCCCGAAATCCAGGCCGAGGCCGAGCGCGTCGTCCGTGGCCCGGGCGATCTCCACGACGTCCCGGGAAAAGGGCCCCTGCGGATCGGAGACGCTGATCCCGACGACCCGGCAGTGGTCCGACAAGGCCTTCGCCCCGACGGCCAGCCCCGCCTGGGTCCCGCCCGACCCCGTCGAATGGACGACGGCGTCGACCCGGACGCCCGCTGACTCCATTTGGGTCATCATCTCTGCGAAGGCGTTGACGTAGCTGATGGCCCCGAGGGGCTTGTCCATGTCCCCTCTCGGAAGCGACCCGCCCACCGGCACGAGGTAAGGCCTGAGCCCCTGAGCCCGGACTTCCGCGGCGGCCTCCTCGAGAATGCCCATGGCCTGGCCGGATTTCACGACCTTCCCCCCCGGGGCTTCCCTGATCCTGATCTCCGCATCGAGGATATAATCCAGGAGGAGGTTGCCGTCGTAGCCGGGTTCGAGGTCGGAGGTCCGGAAGAGGACGAGGACCGGCTTGAGGCCGAACTTGCGGGCGGCGGCGGCCGTCTGCATGCACCAGTTCGATTGCAGGCTGGCCCAGGTGATGACGACGTCGGCCCGCTTGTCCAGCATGTCGCGGACGATGAACTCGAGCTTCCGGGACTTGTTCCCGCCGAAAGCCAGGCCGGTCAGGTCATCGCGCTTGATGTAGATCGATGGGCCGCCCAGCGCCGCCGTGAGGTTCTCGAGCTTGCGGACGGGCGTCGGGAGATGAATGAGGTCGACCCTTGGAAAGCGGCCCACCGTGCGCCGGATCTCATCGGTCGTCATTCTGGGCATGATCAAGTCTCCGGCCCTAACTTAACAGAAGACTCCCGCGAAGACAACACAGGCCCGAACGGGAGAATGGATCGCCATCTTCTTTATGAAGGACCCGCCTCGTCAGCACTCCGCATATTCAGGAATTTTTCGGGAGCGTGACCAGGGCGGGCTCCGGCTCCTCTTCGTAGATCAGGGACGCCGAACGATAGAAGCGCCCGTTGCCGGTCCGGAGAGCCAGCCAGAGGACGGCCGGCCTTTATGTAAAATATCTTTACTGGCCCGGCGCATCTCACGAAACGATCGGAAGAATGACAGATGAACCAGAGGGACAATCCCCTCCCGCTGGGAGGATTGCCCCCTTGGATCATTGGTACCAGAAGTCCTTGAGGATCGTGGCGGTTCCGGACAGAGCCTTGCCGTCCACGGTTAGGACGACCCTGTAATCGCCCTCCTGGGCCGGAAAGCTGGCGTAGTTGATGTCCATGCCGCCTCCGTAGCCCCTCTCCTGCATGCGCCGGACCTGCTCCTGCATGGCCTTTTTCTCCTCGGCCGTTCGTTCCCTCCGGCCGGTCATGTTCCAGACGGCGCTGTTCAGTCCCGGATTGGTCGAGCCCTTGATCTCGCTGAGCAGCAGATTCCCCTTGAAAACCTGGATCTTGATATCATCCTTGGGCTTGGCCTTGAGGTAATAGTTGATGACAATTCCCGTCGGTTCGCTCTGACCGGCGTAGTTCGAGGAGCTCGAATTGGCCCGGTCGAATCCGACCCAGCGGACCTTGGGCTTGATTGCGAACAGGTGGACGTCCTTGGCCAGGACCTCGGCCGACAGCTCTTGAAGAGGGGTGATGTCGGCGATGAAGACGCCCCGGCCGTGGGTCGCGATGATGAGGTCGTTCTCGCGCGGCTGGATTTTCAGGTCGTGGACCGGCTGGGTGGGCATGTTGGCCTGCATCTTGGTCCAGCGCTGTCCGGCGTCGATCGAGACGTAGACGCCGAAATCAGTCCCGGCGAAGAGCAATCTCGGGTTCTTGACGTCCTCACGGACGACGTTGACCGGGCCCTCGGCGAGGTCGCCGACGAGCGGCAACCAGGTCTGGCCGTAGTCCGTCGTCTTGAAAATGAACGGCCGGAAGTCGTCGTTGCGGAAGCCCGAATAACTCACGTAAGCCGTTCCCGGGTCGGAGCTCGAGGCCGCTACCCGGCTGACCCAGTATCCCGGGTTGCCGGTGATCTTGTCGTTGAGCTTGACCCAGGACTTGCCGCTGTCCCTGGTGACCCAGACGTTCCCGTCGTCCGTCCCCGCCCAAAGGAGTCCCGGGACGAGCGGGGATTCGTCGAAGGTCGTGATCGTGCAGTACTGGATGCTCTGGTCGCCCCCCTTGCCGTCCGCCTGCATCTTGGACTTATCGTTCGTCGTCAGGTCAGGGCTGATCCCGGTCCATGTTTCGCCCCGATTGGTCGACATGACAACGATGTTGCCGCAGTGGTAGATCGTGTCGCTGTTGTGGGTTGACGCGAGGATCGGCGAGCACCAGTTCCAGCGGAGTTCGGGATTCTGGGACTGGTAGGCGATGTTCTTGGTCTCCCCCGTGACCAGGTCGGTCCTGGTCAGGGACCCGAACTGGTATTCGTTATAAAGATAGCGGTTGGTCTTCCGGTCGAAGACGTTGTACATGCCGTCCCCGCCGCCGACCGTGGACCAATCCTCCAATCGGATCGGAGGACCGCCCGCGAACCCCCCGCCGGTCCCCTCAAAATCGTACATCCGGCCGCCGCCGCTCCCCCGCTTGGTGCTCGGCCCCATGAGAGAGCCGTTGTCCTGGAGCCCCCCGGCGACGCGGTAGGGGTAGGACGTGTCATAATCGATGGCGTAGAACTGGGCCAGGGGCAGGAAGTCCGGGTGATACCAGTTTTTCCCCCCGTCCCATGTGAGCCCCATGCCGTGGTCATAGCCGAGAAGCATGTGATGGGAATCCCCGGGGTCGATCCAAAGGGCGTGGTTGTCTCCACCGAACCGGAACGGCGCCGTCCAGGACTTGCCGCCGTCGCGGCTGCCCAGGACGCCGACGCTCAGGACATAGACATTCATATCATCGGCCGGGTCAACGATGATCTGACCGTAATAATATCCAGGATTGCCGCCGATGCTTCTCTTGTCGGGGCTGACCTTCCGCCAGGTGGCGCCCGCGTCATCGGACCGGTAGATCTCTCCGTCGATCATGCCCTGGCTCGACTTGCCGTCGAGGATTTCCTGCCAGCGGTCGGCTTCTGACATCCCGGGCTTGTTGGCATTCTCGATCATGGCATAGAGGACGTTCGGGTTCTTGGCAGAAATGGCCAGCCCGATCCGGCCGAGGATCCCGCCGGGAAGCCCGCCGGCCAGCTTCGCCCAGGTCTTGCCCGCGTCGACAGTCTTGTAGACACCGGACCCGGGACCCCCGACCTGGTAGGTCCACGGCTTCCGTAACCTGTCATAGGCGGAGGCATAGAGCGTGTCCGGGTGGACAGGGTCCATGACCAGGTCGACGCACCCGATCGTCCGTCCCCGCTCAACGATATCGAGCGATTTCGTCCAGGTCTTCCCCCCGTCGATCGTCTTGAACACGCCCCGCTCGGGGTTTTCCGTGTACAGGTGGCCAAGGGCCGCCACATAGACGATGTCGGGGTTCGCCGGGTGGATGATGATCCGGCCGATGTGATGCGTTTCCTTCAGCCCCATGTTCGTCCATGTTTTCCCCGCGTCCTTGGATTTGTAGGCTCCATCACCCCAGTAGACCGAGCGGGAGTTGTTGGCCTCCCCGGTTCCCACCCAGAGGATATTGGGATCGGATGGTGCCACAGCGATATCGCCGATCGAAAAGACCTTCTCGTTGTCGAAGATGGGCTCGAAGGTCTGGCCGTTGTTCATGGTCTTCCAGAGCCCACCCGAGGCCGTGGCCGCGTAGAAGGTGTTCGGCTGCCCGGCCGGAACGGCGAAATCGACAACACGGCCGCTTTGCCGGGTAGGGCCGATCGACCGGCAGGAGACACTTTTCAGGAGATCGCCGACCGGCACGGGGGCCGCGACAGGGCCCTTCCCTTTTTCCGGGACCTTGGCCTGGGCGAACGGTCCGGCCGCGCCCAAGGCGAGATAGGCGACCATCAATAATGCAAACGGAACCTTGCGGATGGACATGCTTCCTCCTCCCTCCGGGATCAGGGGATTACGGTCAGCCGCTGATCCTGTAATGGACATTCCTCTCCCGGAGATGGTCCATGACGTAGCGGAAATTGCCCTCTTCGAGACCCAGATACTCGGGCGGGCAGATGCCTTTGAGCGAAAGCTTCCCCTCGAGGACGAGACGGGCCGCGGCCGTGGCCGGAAAGCCGGTCGTCCGGGCCATGGACGAGAAACCCGTCACCCGGTCCTTGCGGTCGAACAGGCTGTACTGATACGTCCGTCGGCGGCCCTCCTCTTCCCCTTCGATGAGGATCCGCATCGCCGTGAACTCGTCATCCTCCTCATGGAGATGCCACTCTTTGAACAGGATGGCCGAGGTGAATTCGATGGGCTTCATCTTGCGTCCCCGGACCCCGATCTCTTCTTGACTGAAAAAACCGCTGTCGCGAAGGGCCTTGATGTGCTCCGCGTGGCCAGGGTAGCGGAGGGTTTTCTCGATCATGTTCGGAACCTTCATCGTTTTGAGGAGCGACCGGAGGCCGTCCGAATTGAACGCCTCGAGAGTGCCGACTTCCGGGAAGTCCAGGAACTCGGCGTCCGAGAGCGCCGGCCGGACGACGACGTGCCCGTTCTCGACATAGCGGGCGGGGCGGATATACTCCTCGATGACGTCGGCCGGGGAAAAGGGAGCCTTGTACTCGAACGGGAAATCCCGCTTGAACGGGAGGCCGCCGACGTAGCACTTGAAATGGCTGACGGCCATGCGGGCGGCATGATAGCCCAGGATCATGTTGCTCATGCCCGGGGCCACCCCGCAATCCACGATGGCCGTTACTCCGTTGGCCCGGGCCCGGTCGTCCAGGAGGAAGGCGTCCTCGGGGAAAAAGGAGATGTCGACGGCGTTCTTGCCCGCCTCGATGACAGCCTGCAAGGTCGAGAACCCCATGAAGCCGGGGACCGCCCCGATGACCAGGTCGAAATCGCGGACAAGGCTCCCCACGGCCCGGCCGTCGGCCAGGTCCGCGGTCAGCTTTTTTACGGGGGCGTGGCCAAGCTTGTCCAAGCTCGTCCGGTCGACGTCGACCGCGGTCACGTCGAAATCCCGGGCCAGGTCCGCGGCCATGACACGGCCGACCATGCCTGAGCCAAGGACGATGATCTTCTTCACGAAGGCCTCCTTCTGATGGGTCTATTCAATCCGAACTGGCGCGGGCCCTTCGGGTTGGCTCATTAATATAGACCAAGAGGAGCCCGCTTTTCAATACGGGAGTCGGATCGCGCCCCGGTCGGGGATTGCCCTTGGCTCCTGGCCGGGGTCCGTATTTACTTTTTGGGAGCGCGTCGGTATGATAAGGGACCTCAGGATTAAGAGGAAGGGAAGAGCCATGCTCGACGACGTGAATCAAGCCTCTCCCCGGCGGACTGCGGGAGCCATTCCTCGCCTGATCATCTGTTCGGCCATTTGCGCCCTCGTCCTGCTCACCGCCGGGACCGCCGTTGCCCAGACCGCTCCGCCCGAGGAGAAGAAGAAAGAGGAATCTCCAACGGACAAGAAGTTCAAGCCACACGTCATCCTCCTCCCGATCTTCTCTTACTCCCCCGAGACAAGGCTCGCACTCGGCGCCGGCGGCGTCCTCTACTATCGCCTTGGCCAGGAGAAAGAGAAAACCCGTCCATCCTCACTCGGGCTCGTGATGGTCTACACCATGAACAACCAGTTCCGGATCCAGCTGAGGCCGGAGATCTATCTTTCGAATAACGCCTACAGAGTCAACGCCTACGTTAGATTCGAACGGTATCCCACGGAATTCTTTGGGGTCGGGGACAACGTTCCGGCGAGCGCGGGAGAAGCTTACACTCCCCAAGCCATTGGCTTCCATCTCTCCGTCAAAAGGAAGGTCTTTGGCAGCGTCTTTGTAGGAGTCCAGTATAGGATTGAGAAGATGTCGATCCTGGACGTCGAGCCGGGCGGGCTGCTCGCACAGGGGACGATCGCCGGGAGCACCGGCGGCCTCCTCTCCGGCCCGGGTCTCAACCTCAGCTGGGACAACAGGGACAACATTTTTTTCCCCCGCCGGGGCAGCTATCTCCAGTTCTCGGCTGATTTTTTCAACCCCGTTTTTGGCAGCGCCTTCCACTATACGGTGACGAATCTGGACCTCCGGACATATGTCCCGGTTTTTTCGACCCACGTCCTGGCTTTTCAGTTCGTGATGAGGGACATCGGCGGAACCGCCCCGTTTTACGAGCTTTCCACGCTGGGCGGACCGTCGATATTACGGGGGAACCTTAGCGGCCAATACCGGGACAAGGCGCTCCTGGCCGTCCAGGCGGAATACAGGGTGCCCGTTTGGAGGCGTTTCGGCGTGGACGCGTTCGTCGGCTTGGGAAATGTCGGCCCGGCGATCTGGGATATCAGCTTCAACCGTCTCAAATACTCGGTGGGAGCCGGACTCAGGTATCGGCTCGATAAGCAGGAAGGCACGAACCTCCGGCTGGACTACGGCTGGGGCCCTGCCCGCTCCGGCTTTTACATGACGGTCCAGGAGGCGTTCTGAGCCCGCTTCTCCCTACCCCTTCCGGACGACCCTCAGCGTTTTGATCTCGTAGGGGCCCATCGCCACGACGACCCCATTATCCTGCCCTGAAGACATCCCCGGGGTCGCTCCTTTGACCGGCCTTTCAATGAGGTCCGTTTCCTCGACCTGGACCGGCCAAGGGAAGGAGATCCTGGCCTCGCTCTTCTGCCCGAAGGCCTCGTACAGCCGGATGATGAGGTTTCGGCTGTTGTACCCGGATTCCATCTTCAGGGTCGAGAGGACGATGCCAGCGGGGGAAACCCGGACGAACGACCGCTCCGATGGCTGCGTCCCCTTGTGCGACATCCCGGTTCTCACGATGAGGACGTTATTGAGCTCGTATCCGCGGCGGATGGTGTCGGCCTCTTTCCATGTGCCCGAGTGAGGATAGAGGGAATAGAGGAGTTCGTGGCGGCCGCGGTCGGCCTCGGGATCCGGAGACGTGGCGCCGTGGACAATCGACATTCGGAGCGTCGTCCCCTTAACGTCGAAGCCGTACTTGCAATCGTTGAGTAGGCTTAGGCCCGACCCGGAAACGGGGTCTGAAACGTCGACCCAGCGCAGGGCGGGAACCTCCGCGCCGTCCGCAGGGCGGGGGACGGACCCGAAGGGGATCTCGAATTCCGCCTGTCCGGACTTGAGGTTCAGGGGAAAGGCTGCCTTGATCATCAGGTTCCGCTCCTGCCAGTCCAGCCGCATCCGGCAGTCGACCCTTGCCATCCCGGCCGCGAGGATCAGATCCTGCTCGAAGACGGAATCATGGAACGGCGTCGTGATCCGGATGATCCCTCTGACCGGCCCGGATTCGACGACGCGGACCGTTCCCCCCGGGGCGCCCATGTTGGCGGGTTCGCCCTTGAGGCCCAATTCCCAAGCGGACATGGATTCCGGCTCATCGGTGATGGACTGGAGGACGTTCCCGGGGCCCGAAAGGACTTCCCTCTTGGCCCGCTTGTCGTAAAGGCTCTTGATCCAGCCCGTTCTTCCGTCGATCTCCAGCCGGAAGAACTCATTCTCAAGCCCAAGCGCAGATACGCGGAGGCCGGTCCGGAACGGCTTTCTCGGCTTGTCGGCCGCCACGGCCCTGTAGATCCGATATCCGAAAGACGGCACGTCTTCCGCGAGGAAGGCCAGCCGGAAGCGGGTCTGGTTCCCGCCGGCTTCCCTCTCCAGGACCTGGACGGCGATCTCTTCCCCCCGCGTGTTCAGGATTTTCAGCGACGGCGGCGAGGACGGCAGTTCGACCTCGGCCGTCACGGTCTCCGTCCGCGGCCAGAAGAGCGGGTTGAAGACGGCGACCGGGACCCCCTCTCCCGTCGTGTCCGCCATGTTCAGGATGGTCTCGAGGGAAAAGTCCAAGGCCCGCTGGCCCCGCGCCAGGGCCTCCCGATAGAATCGTCCCGTCTCCTCATAAACGGGCCCGATGGCCGACCCGGCCAGGATGTCGTGGAATTGGTGCCGGAGGACGGTCTTCCAGGCTTCATCGATGTCCCGCTCGGGATAATAATCCCGGAACCCTGCCGCCACCGCCAGGGCCGAGAACCGCTCGGCCTGGAGGAGGAGACCCTCGGCGGTCCTGTTCCATTTCTTGGTCGCCGCCTGGGTCGTGTAACAGGCCGGGAACGTGAAATTGAGCTCGTTCCGCACGACCGGAAAATCCACGCCCGAGGTTTCGATCTTCTTGAAGAAACTTTCGGGATCGTCAAAGATCATTTTCGGATGGTCCGGGTCGTCCTTGAATTTCCGAATGGCCGCCACATCGGAATCCCGCGGGCCCCCGCCATGGTCTCCCTCACCATAGAGGATGAGGAAGTCCTTGATGGCCGTTTGAGTGGAAGCGTCCTTGAGGACGTCGTTGAGGCCGTTGCTCAGGTTGGCGAGGTACCACCCCTGAGGAACGTGGGCGAGCAGGCGGGAGCCGTCCTTCCCCTCCCACCAAAAGAAAGGCGCCTTTTCCGGGGCGCACCGCTCGAACACATAATAGCGGATCCCTGCCTTGCTCAGGATCTGGGGGAGCTGCCAGTTGTGGCCGAACGCGTCGGGGTTCCAGCCGACCGTGACATCCACCCCGAACCTGTCCAGGAAATAACGCTTGCCGTAGAGGAGCTGACGGGCCAACGCCTCCCCGTCGGGCATGTTGAGGTCGGGCTCGACCCACATCCCGCCCACGGGGAACCATGTTCCTTCGCGGACCTTGCGGCGGATCTCATCGAAGAGACGGGGATAGCTTTTCTCCATGGCCTCGTAAAGGGCCGCCTGGCTCTGGGCAAAGGTCAAGCCCGGCATTTTCGCCATCTGGGCCAGGGTGCCCTGGAACGTCTGGACCGCGATGTCGTTGACGGTTTCCTCCCACCGCCAGAGCCAGCTCAGATCGATGTGGGCATGACCGACGAGGTGGGCGGTGTAGCTGCGCGGGTCCTGGAGGACCGCCGGCCGGGTCTTGTCGGGCTGCTGACCCGAAAGAACCGCCCCCCCGATTGAGAGGGCCGCGATCAGACACAAAAAAAATCTCAGCCTTTGTCTGGCGTTCATGGTTTTTGAATACCCTCCCGGAAAACAGACTTCACAGAGAACCCCGGAGCCCCTTTGGCCTGGCGGCAGCGCCCGCTTACTTCCGCAGTTCCGCTGTGCAGTTCGGGCAGCGGACCGCCTTGATCGGGATCGTGGTGAAGCAGAACGGGCATTCCTTCGTGGTCGGCTCGACGGGAACGGCCTCGGCCTTCCTCTTCATCTTGTTCATGCTCCGGATCACAAAGAACAAGGCGAAGGCGACGATCAGGAAGTTGATGATCTTATTGATGAACAGGCCGTAATTGAAAGTGACCGCGCCGGCCTGCTGGGCCGCCGCGAGCGATGCGTATGGGCCGACCACCTTCCCGGCCGTCAGCACGGCATACAGGTTAGAAAAATCCACGTGGCCCAGGAGCAGCCCGATCGGCGGCATCAGGACGTCGGAGACGAGCGACGAGATGATGCCTCCGAAAGCCGCGCCGATGATGATGCCCACGGCCATGTCCAAGACGGACCCGCGCAACGCGAACTCCTTGAACTCTTTGATCATTTCGACCTCCTTCCTATGATTCTGACGGGGAACCCCAAGCGACCTATTTTTTGACAGTCGGAAAAGACGAGACCCTGAGCCGGGCGCAGCCCATCGGGATGAGCTCGACCTCTTCCACCGGCCCCTCCGCCTCGGCCGGGCTCCGCGGCACAAGGCCGGCCATCCGGCCCTCCGCACGCCACCCCGGGACTCTCCGGGCCTTGGCCCTCAGGACGACCGGCGCGGCGGCGGGCTCGAACGGCTGGTAGGCCGATGTTTTTTGAGAGGCCACACGGATGGACGCGCCCGGATTGGCGGGGTTCACCAGGAGGCCGTAGTTCCACTCCGTCGTCGGGAGGATCTCGAAGGCCGGCCATGCGTCCGTCCCGCCATAGCGCTTCCATTCCTCCCCGATCTTCAGCGAATACCAGAGCGGCCCCCTGCGCACCGAAACGGCGTCCCCGATCCGGGGCCAGCGCCTGACCTGGATGTCCATCGGGAAATCGAGACGGACCTGGTCTCCCTGCCGCCAAAGACGCCTGAGCACGGCATAGCCCGGACCCGCGAGATCGCGTCCGACCTCCCGGCCGTTGACCTCGACCCGGACCTTCGTGGCCCAACCGGGGACCCTGAGATAGAGGGGGAATTCGACCGGACGCTCGGCCGCCACCGTCAGATCGGCATGGTCCCCGAACGGATAGGCTGTGTCCTCCGTAACATCGACCTTCACGCCCTCTCCCACCACAGCGCTGACGGACGATGGGGCGTAGAGGACGGCCGCCAGACCGTTGTCGGCCGTCGCCATCCAGAGGTGTTCGGCGTAATAGGGCCACCCGAACCCGACGTTGTGCTGGCAGCAGCGATAACTCCACGGGTCGTACGAGACGAGCGTCCCGCCGTTCTGGAAGTCGTGTTCCCCGGAGCTGTCGCAGGAGATCAAATTGGGCGCCGTCAGGTAGTGAAGGCCCTTGAGATCCGACGTCATCGAGGCGGGAAGGGAATTGAAGGCGATCTCCTCCGCCCGGTCCGCCCAAACCGGGTCGCCGGTGATCCTGAGGAGGGACTCGAAACTTGCCATGAACTCCACCACGGAGCAGGTTTCGGCACCTTGGCGGGGGTCGACCTTGCCGGGCCGGATGTTCTCGTCGGCTCCGAACATCCCTCCGGGCTGCTGTCCGTACTCCTCCATGAGCTGGCGATAGTTTCGCTCGACCGCCTCGAGGTATTTCCGTTCCCTGGATTGCTGATAGTAGACCGCCGGCTCGCGGATGCCCATGGTGATGTTGACGCCGTGATAAACCCCGCTCTCGGACCAGTTTTTGTCCCGGTCCAGGGTCAGGATGGGAGAGGTCCAGTCCGAGGTCCGTTCGAAGACCCGGCGGGCGAGGTCGAGAAGGAAGTTCTCGCCGGTCCTGTTGTAAAGCCAGTAGACGCTCTCGAGATCGTCCCCGCCCCGGAGCTTCTGCCAGCTCCCCGGAAGAAGGTTGTCGACGGGGATGTGGTATTGATACTGGAAATAGCGGCTCATGAGCGAGATGATCCGGCGGTCCCCGGTGACATCATAATAGCTCTGCAGGGCGAACAGCATGACCATGTTCGGCCAAAGGTCGCGGGCCGCCTTGTTGTCGGCCGGGCCGAGCCAGCCGTCCGGCTGCTGGGACTTGAGGACATAGGTGATCCAGCGCTCGGTCTCCTTGCGGATGGCGGGATCCTTCAGAAGGTAGCCAAGGTCGCCGTACCCCCTGAGCCAATACGGCAGTTCCTCCCAGCCCTTGCCCTTGAGGGTGATCCAGCCGCCGTCCTCCTTTAAGAAAGGGCTGATCTCGGCCAAGCGCCCGGTGAAGCCATCCCGCATGAGCTGGAGCTGGCTCAGGAGCCAGCCGTGGGGTTCGACCGTCCCGATCGGGAGCTTCACGAGCGGGCTTACGACGAGCGGCGAGCGGTTGGAGACGTAATGGGCGCCGGGATGGGACGCCGGGGGGAGCCTGACGATCGTCGGCCCAGAGCCCAGGTTTTGGCCGCTGCCGATGAATGCGGCGAACAGGAAGCCCGAAAAGAGGAGCCCGGGAACGAGGAGATTCCTCAAGAAAACACTCCACATCTTCTTTGCATTAATATAATGGTTTCGTCCTTTCTGAGTCAACCGTTCCAAGGGCCTCCGCGCGGCCGGGCCACATCTCTCACCAGGCGATGCCGTAATCTTCGCCGTAATTGCTGCTCCCGCCCCAGAACGTGCCGTGAGCTTGGTCAAAGAAAATGGCGTTGATGGGACCGGACGTGTATTTTTTGATGGAGAGCACATACCCCATGGCCTTGAGCCTGTCACGCACGGCCTGGGGCACCTTCTCGTTGATCTCGAGCCGGCCGGGCAGGGATTTGTGGTCATTGAAAGAGTCGTGCATCTCAAAGCTCGTGATGTTGGGCGCCTCGCAGGCCTCCTGGATGTTCATGCCGAACTCGACGACGTTGAGGAAGAGCTGGAGCAGGTTCTGGTCCTGGGTGTCCCCTCCCTGGACGGCGAACGAGAGGAATGGTTTTCCATCGCGCACGGCCAGGCCCGGCGTCAGCGTCGACCGGGGCCTTTTCCCGGGTTCGATGACGTTGAACGGGTTCTTGAACTCGTCGAGGACGAAGCTCTGGGCGCGCTGGCTCATCCCGATTCCCGTCGCTCCCGCGATGACGCAAGGGACCCAACCGCCGCTCGGAGTGACGGAGACGACCCAACCCTCCTTGTCCGCGGCCTCGATCGACGTCGTGCCGGTCCGGAAGCTCCGCTCGAGGGCCGAGGCCTCTTCCTCTGTGAGCGACTCCGTTTTCTCCCGGCCCCATGTGAGCCAGCGATCGAGATAGCCGAGATAGGGATTCTTCTTTCCCTCGAACGGATAGGGGTCGCCGGGCTTCGTGTCCGGGTCGTTCCTCTTCCAGTCGATGATCGCGGCCCTTTCCCTGGCATAGGCCTTGGAGAGGAGGCCCCGGAGAGGCTCCGCGGGAGGAAAGTACGGGTCACCGTAGTAGAAATCGCGGTCAGCGAAGGCCAGGTTCATGACTTGGTACAGGGCGTGGATATATTCCGCGCTGTTGTATCCCATGGCCTTGAGGTCCATCGCCTCGAGCATGTTCAGGGCCTGGAGCATGACCGGTCCCTGGACCCAGCTCGTCAGCTTGTAGACTTCGATGCCTTTGTAATTCGTGGAGACCGGCTCCTCGATGTGGACCTTCCATCCGGCGAGATCGTCCATGGTGATGAGCCCCCCGACCTCCGACGAGCCCCGGACGAAGTCCCGGCCGATGTCGCCCCGGTAGAAACGGTCGTACGCCGCGTAGATCGCCTCCTTCCTGCCCTTCCCCGCGGCCAGGGCCTTCTGCTCGGCCTCGACCAGCTTCCGGAGCGTTTCGAGGAGCTCCGGTTGACGGAAGATCTCGCCGGGCCTCGGCGCCTCCCGTGATTCACCGAGGTGGGGCAGGAAGACCTTCTTGGAGAAGGGCCACCGCTTGATCTTCTCCTTTTCCCTCTCGATCCTGTCGCAGAGCTCCTTCTCGACCGGATAGCCTTCAGCCATCTTGAGAGACGGCTCGAGGACATCCTTGAGGCTGAGCGTGCCGAACTCGGCCAGCATGGTGATGAGCCCGCCCGGTGTTCCGGGCGTCACGGCGGAGAGCGGGCCGTCGGCCGGGGGATATTCATACCCCCTGCTCTTGTAAAAATCGACCGTCGCTCCCGTCGGGGCGACGCCCAGGGCGTTGATCCCGAGGACCTTGCCCGTCTTCGGGTTGTAGATCAGGGCCTGGGTCTCCCCTCCCCAGGTCAGGACATCATGCATTGTGCAGACGGCCCCCAGCATGGCGCAGGCCGCGTCGACGGCGTTCCCGCCCTTCATGAAGATCATGGCCCCGGCCGTCGCGGCCAGCGGCTTGCCCGTGATGGCCACCCAGTTCCGGCCGTGGAGGACCGGCTTCTCCGTCCTCTGCGCGGGCGGAGCGAAGCTCATGGCAGGGATGCCCAGGATAACGAGGGCCAGGATGACGGTTTTCATCGGACCTCCTTCGGCAAGGGCCTGGATGGCGTGACCCGCTCATCGTATCAAGCCCGCGGCCATTTGACAAGATTGGCGAATTCTTCTTTTGTGCTATAATAGCCGCCTTTGCGAGGTCATCCGCAAGGACAATGGCCGAAGACATGAACCCGTCACCGAGTCGCGAAGGAGGCCGACCTCCCGTGCATCGCATCGACCAGCACCCCATCTTGCCCATCCCGCCACGCGCCGAAATATCCTTCACCTGGCGCGGCCGTCCGCTGACGGCTCTCGAGGGAGAGACCATGGCCTCGGCTCTCTTCGCCAACGGCATCCGGATTTTCGGCCACCATGCCAAGGACGGGGCCGCCCAGGGCATCTTCTGCGCCAATGGCCAGTGCGCCCAGTGCCTGGTCCTGGCCGACGGGACCCCGGTCAAATCCTGCATGGAACTCATCAGTCCGGGGGTCAGGCTGGAGCCCGTGGAAGGCCTCCCGATCCTCCCCCGCGTTCCTCCGGGGACGGACCCTTCCTCTTTGTTCAAGGACATCGAGGAGGTCCGTGTCCCCGTGCTTGTCATCGGCGGCGGACCGGCCGGCCTGTCGGCCGGGATCGAGCTCGGACGGCGCGGGATCGAAGCCATCATCGTCGACGACAAGCACCGGCTTGGCGGGAAGCTCGTCCTCCAGACCCATCGTTTTTTCGGCTCTATCGAGGCCGTCTACGCGGGCACCCGGGGGATCGATATCGCCACCCGGCTCGAGAGCGAGGTCCGGTCCTTCCCGAGCCTCAGGGTCTGGCTGCAGACGACGGCCCTGGCCGTGTTCAGCGACCGGAAGGTGGGGGTCCTCGTCGAGGGCCAAAAATACGTCCTTATCTCTCCCGAGGTCCTGCTCGTCACGGCCGGGGCGCGCGAAAAGAACCTGGCTTTTCCGGGGAACACATTGCCCGGGGTCTACGGCGCGGGGGCCTTCCAGACCCTCGTCAACCGCGATCTGGTCAAGCCAACCGACCGCCTTTTCATCGTCGGCGGAGGGAATGTCGGGCTCATCGCCGGCTACCACGCCCTCCAGGCGGGGATTCCGGTCGTCGGGCTCGTTGAGGTCATGCCCGAGTGCGGCGGGTACAAGGTCCATCGCGACAAGCTCGCCCGCCTGGGCGTCCCGATTTACACGTCTCACACGGTCCTCAGCGCCAACGGAGCGGAAAGCGTCGAATCGGTGACCATCGCCAGGGTCGATGACGGCTTCCGGCCCGTCCCCGGAACCGAGAGGTCGTTCGCCTGCGACACGGTCCTGATCGCGGTCGGCCTCGACCCGGTTAATGAATTCTACGAAAAGGCCCGGGAGTTCGGGATGACGGCCTTCGCGGCCGGCGACGCGGAGGAAATCGCCGAAGCCTCGGCGGCCATCTTCTCCGGCAAGATCCGGGGGCTCGAAGTGGCCCGGTCGCTGGGACTCGATATCGGGGAGATCTCCGAGGATTGGTACCGGACGGCCGACATCCTGAAGTCCAAGCCCGGGAAGACCTCCCCGGAGACGGTCCCCGCCGAAGAGAGCGGGGTCTTTCCAGTGCTCCACTGCAACCAGGAGATCCCCTGCGACCCCTGCACGGCGGTCTGTCCCAACAGCCTCATCGATATCGACAAGACCGATATCCGGTCTCTGCCCGCGTTCCTCGCCAAGAGGGACGGCAAGGGCTGCACGGGATGCGAGAAATGCGTCGCCATCTGCCCGGGCCTGGCCATCACGATGGTCGACTACCGCAAGGATCCGGAGTTCCCGACGGTGGCCATCCCCCTCGAGTTCCTCAAGGAAACGCTCAAGGCCGGCGACAAGGTCGTCGTCGAAGATACCGAAGGCCTGGCCCTGGGACGGGTGGAGGTGGCCGCGGTCAAAGCCATCAAGGCCAACGACCGGACCGTGATCGTCAAGGTCCGGGCGCCCAAAGGATATGCCAAGAAAATCGCGGGGATCAGGCTCCAACCAGAAAAAGAGAGCGAGCCCATGGCCCGCTATGTCGAGAGGACGGCCGACGACACGATCGTCTGCCGCTGCGAGCGCGTCACCGCCGGCGAGATCCGCAGGCTCATCCGCGGCGGCTCGCGCGACATCAACGAGATCAAGGCCTTGACCAGGACGAGCATGGGGTCCTGCGGGGCCAAGACCTGCACGCCCCTGATCCACCGCCTGTTCCGGGAGGAAGGCATCCCGGAATCCGAGATCGTCGACCAGCCGAAGAGGCCGTTGTTCATGGAAGTGCCGCTCGGGGTTTTCGCGGGGCTCGCCCGTGAGGGAGAGAAAGACGATGGCGGCCGATAGATCTTTCGACGTCATCGTCATCGGCGCCGGAAGCGTCGGAACGCCCACGGCCATGTCCATGGCCGAAGCGGGCCTGCGGACCCTCGTCCTCGACGAGCTCCCGAGCGTCGGCCAGGGTTCGAACAAGCGGGCCATCGGAGGCCTCCGGGCGACCCATTCCGACCCGGCCAAGATCCGGGTCTGCCTCCGCTCGCTGGACGTTTTCTCGACCTGGGAAGAACGTTTCGGGGACAAGATCGAGTGGCGCCGGGGCGGCTATTCGTTCGTCGCCTACCGGAAAGAGGAAGAACGGGACCTGAAAGGGCTTTTGCCTTTCCAGAAGGCGCACGGCCTCAAGATCGACTGGCTCGACCGTCAGGACCTGCTCGAGGCCATCCCCGATCTCAATCCCGACGGTCTCATCGGCGGGACGCTCTCGCCCGACGACGGGAACGCCTCTCCCCTTCTCGCTTCCCATGCCTTCTTCCGCCGGGCCACGAGCCTGGGCGTCGGGTTCCGGTTCAACGAAAAGGTCACGGGGTTGACGACGGCGGGCAGCCGGGTGACGGGCGTCCGCACGGACAGGGGGGAATACGCGGCCGGAGCGGTCATCAACGCGGCGGGCCCCCAAGGCGCCGAGGTGTCCAGCCTGGCCGGGATCGATGTCCCGGTGCGGCCTGACTCCCACGAAGGTGCGGTCACGGAAGCGGTGGCCCGCTTTCTCGACCCCATGATCGTCGATATCCGGCCCGGCGAGGGCTCGGCCAACTATTATTTCTACCAGCACGACACGGGCCAGGTCATTTTCTGCATCACGCCGAGCCCCAGCATCTGGGGTTTCGATATCAGGGAAACGAGCTCCTTCCTTCCCATGGTCGCCAAGCGGATGGTCGGGATCATCCCGCGCCTCCGGAACCTCCGTGTCCGAAGGACGTGGCGGGGTCTCTATCCGATGACCCCGGACGGCCTGCCCATCGTCGGGGAAGCGCAAGAGGCCCGGGGTTTCTTCCTCGCCGTCGGGATGTGCGGGCAGGGATTCATGCTCGGCCCCGGTCTGGGAGAGCTCCTGGCCCGCTTGGTCAAAGGAGATCTGACCGAGGAGGACCGGGATACGTTGGCGTACTTCAGCCCCTCCCGCGCGTTCAAGGGACAGGAAAAGCTGAAATAGATAAGGAGCGACGAGATGGCGACAGCCTCCGCAGACCTTAAGATCCGCCGCCGGCTCGGCCGTTCCGAGCTCATGGTGACCCCCATTGGACTGGGTTGCTGGCAGTTCAGCAAGGGCCGCGGTCTTTTCGGGAATTACTGGACGGTCCTGGACGACGGCGAGATCCAGCGCATTCTAGGCCTGGCCATCAACGGCGGGATCAACTGGTTTGACACTGCCGAGGCCTACGGCAAGGGAGAATCGGAAAAAGCCCTGTCGAAGGGGCTCCAAAATCTTGGAAAATCGCCAGGCGAAGTCGTCATCGCGACGAAGTGGAACCCGGTCCTCCGGCGGTCCTCCTCGATCTCCGGGACGATCGACACCCGTCTCCAGAACCTCGCTCCATTCCCGATCGACCTTCATCAGATTCACAATCCCTTTTCCCTTTCTTCCGTCAAATCGCAGGTCCGGGCCATGGCCGGTCTGGTCCATGAAAAGAAGATCCGGTATGTCGGGATCAGCAATTTTTCCCGCGGGCAAATGGAAAGGGCCCGTCAGGAGCTCCAGAAATCGGGGCTTCCGCTGGTCTCGAACCAGGTCCGCTACAGTCTCCTCGACCGGCGGATCGAAGCGAACGGGGTTCTCGAAGCGGCCAAGGACCTCGGGATCTCCATTATCGCCTATTCCCCTCTGGCCCAAGGGATCCTCACGGGGAAATTCCACGACGACCCCCAGCTCATCAAGAGCCGGTCGGGATTTCGGAAATACATGGGCGCCTTCAAGCCCAGGGGCCTCGAAAAGAGCCGGCCCGTCGTCGAGGCCCTCCGCAGGATCGCTCCTAAATACGGGGCGACGGCCGCCCAGGTCGCGCTCAACTGGCTCATTGCGTTTCATGGCGAGATCGTGGTCGCCATCCCGGGAGCCAGCAGGGTTGAGCAGGTCCACGATCTCACGGCGGCGATGTCGTTCCGTCTTTCAGACGAGGACATGGAAGAAATGGACCGGATCTCGTCCCCTTTCAAGAAGTCTTAACGCCCTGATAACCGCGGGGGGGGTGCGCTCATGAAAAGAACCGCTTTCAGCACGCTTTTTTTGGCGGCATGCCTGACATTCTCGTGTCGGTCCCCACAGGCGCGAGATGCAGCCCGACCCCAACCGAAAGCGTCCTCGGATTGGCTGATCTCGCCGGAGTCGTTCAAGGCCGAGGTCAAGGCCGATGACGGCTCGGGCACGATCCATCTCTCGAACGGCCTGCTCCGCCGGACTTTCCGCCTCAATCCGAACGCGGCGACAGTGGATTTTCGCAACCTCGTCACTGGGCAGGCCATCCTCAGAGCGGTCCGTCCGGAAGCCGTTGTGGCTATCGGAGGGAAGTCTTGGGTTGTTGGAGGCCTCGACGGGCAGGTCGAACAGGCCTATCTTGTGCCGGGGATGCTCGAGAGGATGACCGCCTCGCCGGCCGCCTTCAGGTTCCGGGATTATCAAACCGGACCGATCAGGGAGAGGTTCCCCTGGAAAAGGAAACGCTATAGCGAAAACAGGCCCTGGCCCCCAGACGGCATCACGCTCACGCTGAATTTCACGCCGCCGCCGGGAGCACCTCCCGGCCTTGTCATCGGGGTTGTCTATGAGCTCTATGATGGGATTCCCCTCCTTGCTAAGCGGGTCGTCATCCGGAACGAAGGCCCTTCAACCGTCCGGCTGAACTCGTTCATCAGCGAGATGCTGGCCGCCGTCGAGCCGGAGTCCCCGGTCAATTCGCCCCCCTTCTGGGACTGGCCGGGCCTCCACGTCGAGAGCGATTACGCCTTTCTCGCCGATTCGCCCAAGACCGCGGCCCGAACGACATATTGGGCTTCCGACGGGGGCTATACTTCCCAGGTCAACGACAAGCTCGAAACGCCGTGCCTCCTCTTGTCCAAACCGCCCATCGGCCCCGACCAGGATATCGCCCCGGGCGCGGTCTTTGAGACCTTCACAACGTGGGAGCTGGCCTTGGACTCGACGGACCGGGAGCGACGGGGGCTCTCCCTGAGACGCATGTATCGGACCATCGCCCCCTGGGCGACGGAGAACCCCATCATCATGCATCTTGTGTCCAGCGACCCCAATGTCATCCGGGCCGTTGTCGACCAGTGTGCGGAAACCGGGTTCGAGATGGTCATCCTGAGTTTCGGCAGCGGCCTGGATATGGAGAACGAAGACCCGGCCTACCTCGCGAAAATGAAGGACGCCGCGGACTATGCCCACACCCGGAATATCGAGATCGGGGGCTATTCCCTTTTGGCCTCGAGGCGCATCGACGACGCAACGGATGTCATCGACCCCAAGACGGGAAAGCCGGGCGGCGCCGCTTTCGGGAATTCTCCTTGCCTCGGGAGCGAGTGGGGGCAGGACTATTTTCGAAAGATGCGGGGGTTCTTCGAAAAAACCGGTTTCGACATGCTCGAGCACGATGGCTCCTACCCGGGAGACCTCTGCGCCTCAACGAAGCACCCCGGACACAGGGGACTCGAGGACTCCCAGTGGAACCAGTGGCGCCGGATCACGGACTTCTACAAATGGGGCCGGGCGCGGGGGATCTATCTCAACGTCCCCGACTGGTATTTCCTCTCGGGATCCAACAAGACCGCCATGGGCTACAGGGAGGACAACTGGTCTCTTGCCAGGGAAAATCAGGTGGTCCTGGCCCGCCAAAACATCTACGACGGAACGTGGCAAAAAACGCCGAGCATGGGCTGGATGTTCGTCCCTCTCAACGTTTATCATGGCGGCGGGGATGCGGCGACGATCGAACCGCTGGCCGAGCATCTGCAGTTCTACGAAGCCCACCTGGCCCAGAATTTCCTTTCGGGAGTCCAGGCCTGCTACCGTGGGACGAGGCTGTATGATACCGAAACGACGAAGGCCGCTGTCAAGAAATGGATCGACCTGTACAAGAAATACAGGGACATCCTGGACTCGGATATCATCCACCTGCGCCGGCCGGACGGCCGCTCGCCGGACGGGATCCTCCACGTCAATCCAGCCCTCAGAACCAAGGCTTTTGCCGTCATCTACAATCAAACAAATCAGGATGTTTCCGAGAATTGGACCTTGCCCCTTTATTATACTGGGCTGACCGATGGGGCCAGGATCCGGGAAGGTGAAGGTCCGACCAAAGAATACCACCTCGACAGGTCCTTCCGGGTGCAGGTCCCGGTCCGGCTGGGTCCGGGGCAAATGACCTGGTTTATCGTCGAGTAGCCCGCTTGGGACGGGCCCCCTGCCCGCCCTTGCGCCCGGAACGGCCGCCGCGTTATTTCACGAAGAACGTCTGGCCGGCGCATTCGACGATCTTCATATCGATCTCATAAACTTCGCGGAGGAGCGGCTCGCGCAGGATCTCCGAGGGCGCTCCGGAGGCGACGACCCGCCCCCCCTTCATGAAGACCATGGCGTCGGAATATCTGACGGCCATCTCCAGGTTGTGCAGGGTCACGATGACCGTCTTCCCCTTCTCTTCGGCCAGCCTCCGGCATAGGGACATGGTCTCGACCTCGTGGCGGGGGTCGAGGAAGGAGGTCGGTTCGTCGAGGAGCAGGACGTCAGGCCCCTGGGCGAGGGCCCGGGCGATGAGGACCAGCCGTCTCTCCCCCGAGCTCAGCTCCAGGAACAGCCGGCCGCCCTGGCCATTGAGCCCGACATAATAGAGGGCATCCTCGGCGAGCGAGACGTCGTGGGCGGAGGGCGATGAGAACGCCGCGAGGAAAGCCGCCCGGCCCGTCAGCACGAAATCCAGGACCGTGTAATTAAAAGTGAACGACGGCTCCTGGGGGACATAGCCGACGAGCCTCGCCCTTTCCCTACCCCGGAGATCCGTCAGGTCCTTCCCATCCACGAAGAGCGACCCGCGCGGCGCGGGAAGGACGGAGGCGGCGCACTTGAGGAAGGTCGATTTCCCCGCCCCGTTGGGACCCACGATGGCCGTCACCCGGCCGTCGGCGAAATCCAGGGAGCCGACCTCGAGGCGGAAGTCGTCGTAGGCAAAAGCCAGGTTCTTGACCCTGACTCTCATAGCCAGATCTTCCCCGATCGTTTGAGAAGGACGATGAAGAGCGGGATCCCGACGACGCTCGTCAGGATGCCGATAGGGATCTCGAACGCCGCCGCGTTCCGCGCGATGTCGTCGGCGACGATGAGGAGGCTCGCCCCGAGGGCCGCCGAGAGCGGGATGACCTTCCGGTTATCGACCCCGACCATCATCCGCACGAGATGGGGCACGATCAGCCCGACCCAGTTGATGACCCCGGTCACCGACGTGGCGGCTGCCGTGATCAGGGCGGCGGCGGCGATGACCAGGGCCTTTTCCGCCTTGACATTGACGCCCAACGCCCGGGCCTCGCCGTCCCCGAGAGAGAGAACGTTCAGGCGCCAGCGGAGGAGGATGAGGATGATGATGCCGAGCCCGATGACGGGCAACGTCAAGGCCAGGTCTTTCCAGACGGCTTGGGACAGGCTTCCCATGAGCCAGAAGATGAGGGCCTGGAGGGCATAAGGGTTAGCAAAAAACTCGACGAACGAGAGCAGAGCCTGGAAGAGGGCGGACACGATGACGCCGGAAAGGAGGATGGGGACGATTTGCGATACGGATTTCCCGGCGATGACGAGGACGAGCAGGACGGCCATGATGGCGAACACGAAGGCCGAGAGCTGGGGCGGGAATCGGCGCCCCAGGAACACCAGCGAAAGGGCCGCTCCGAAAGCCGCGCCGTAGGAGATGCCCAGGCTGAATTCGAAAACGAGAGGGTTCTTGAAAAGGGCCTGGAGCGACGCCCCGGAGACCGACAGGGCGGCGCCGGCGAACAGGGCCAGGAGGAGCCGTGGCAACCGGATCCGGAAAATGATATCGGTGAGCGGCGAGGCCGCGGCGGCTCCCGGAGCCGGGCCACGGACAATGGTCGCCCAGACCTCCTTGAGAGGGATGTGGTACGAGCCCAGGTTCAGAGAGAGGATGAGGAGGATGACGGGCAGGGCGAAGGCCCCCCAGAGGAGCCAGCCCGATCCCTTATTTACGGAGCCACTCATGGCAGTTCAAGACCTTACTGAGCGCGGTAATCCCGCCCTCGACGCCGTAAAACTTCTTGAAAATTTCGTTCCCTTCTCTTTCAAGCTCGAAGGCCGGAAAAAGGTCGGGATAAAACAGCCGGGCCAGGTACCGCGTCTCGAGGAGGACGAGGGCCGGGTCCCACCAGTACCAGAATCCGAACGCGTAGTTCACCTTCCTCGAACGCACGGCCTTGAGCGAGGCCAGCCTCGAGTCCCCGAGGACGCCTTCGACGGTCACCAGCCGCTCTCCGGGCGGGTAGTTCCCCTGGATCAGGATGATATCCGGGTCCCACCGAATGATCTGCTCGACGCCGACCGTCGCCGCCGCCGTTCCTAGATAAGAAGGGATAAGACCGGCGGCCCGGTTGACGCCCCCGGCGGCCTCGACCGGCTCGTAAACGACAGGCGTCCGGAGAAGGGACCCCCAGAAAGAGAGAAAGACCCGTGGCCGGCGAGCCTCCGGGATGTCTCCCACAACACGATGGACGGCCGCGATCCCCGTCCGGAAATATTCCAGGAGCTCCCGGGCTCGACCCTCACGGCCGAGGATCCGGCCCAGGACATCGATCTCGTTGAGGAGGTTCTCGAGCTTGCCGATCGAAGCCAGGGCGACGACGGGCACGCGGAGCTTCTGCTCGATGGCCTCGGTCGACTTGTCTTCCGAAGGAGACGAAAAAAGGATGTCGGGTCGGAGGTGGAGAGCGAGTTCGAAGTTCAAATCCTGGCCCTGGTTGGAGACCACCGGCAGCTTCCGGCCGGCCGGATAGATGATCGGGAAAAGATGGTCCTGATTACGGAGGAAAAAATCCAGTCCGACGAGCCTGTCCCCCGCTTGCAGGGCGACGATGATCCTGGTGATCTCGGGCTCGAGGGAAATGATCCGGAAAACCCGGCCGGGTATCTCGACTCGCCGGCTGAGGTTGTCGGTGATGACGAGAGGCGGACGGTCCTGGGCGACGCACGGAAAGGACGCCTTGGCTTGGAGGGTGGACAGGATCCCCACAACCAGGACAAAGCCCAACCGCTCGACCGATCTCATCGTCGCATTATACCATTTTTCGCCAGGCCTCCCGCCCGGGGGATGCCCACGGAAATGCCGACCGGACGGTCCGGGGCGGATCACATCCGTCCGAAGATCAGCGTCCCGAAAAATTCAGGCCGGTGGAAATCCGGGGACGGAGTCCCGACCGGACTCCAGGCGCCGTAGTGAGGGAATTCCGCCTCGTCCCCGCATTTATAGAAGTTGGCTGCGCCGCGCCCGCCGGGCCGGACGGGCCGACCGTACATCTTGTCAAAAAGCTCCAGCGGGATCCTGTAGGCCAGGGCCCAGCGTCCGGTCCGGATCTCGCCGTCCATGGGCCGCTTGATCGACGAAGCAGACTTGAACCCGCGCAGGTCCGCTTTCCGGAGCGGCCTTCGGGAACGGCGGTCCGGGCCGAAGGCGATGAGAAAGGTCCCGACCGCGTTCGCCTCGAAATTGAGGTAGCCGCGCTTGAGATCGGGGAACGGGTCAACGAAGAATTCGACGCAGCTGTCCTTGTACACTGGGTCCTGGAAACGCGTGAAGCGGGCCCGGACTTTCTTCTCCTCAACGTCGAAACGGACATACAGGAACCGGTCCGTGAGGCCGAGCTGGACTCTGACCCGAGGCTCATAGCCGTTCTTGAGCCAGAGGTAGTGGTCGACCGAGAGGGACGGGAATTCCCGCCAGACCGACGCCGGCCCTCCGACATCGAAGTCCTTTCCGGCCCGGAGAATCTCGTATTGAGGCGCCATGATCCGAGCAGGCTACTTGCCGTTCGCGGCACAGGCCTCGAGGAGCTTCTCGACCGCGCCGGCGACGGCCAGCTCGCACTGGGCTTTCGGCTTCCTGGCCTCGGCCAACAGCTGCTTTCTGCCTTCCGTCCAGTTGTTTTCCGGGGTCTTGCCTGAGGTCAGGAAGTCCAAGGCTTCGAGCCCGGTCCGGGAAACTTGTTCAAGGCCTAGCGACAGGGCTTCGACCTCTCGCAAGGCCGGAGAGGAGGCGACGTAGGGCAGGACCAACGGGTGGTTGTCCGTCCAGCGGACGAGCGCCGCTCTCAGCTCTTCGGCGATGGCCGGATCCCGGGTTTCGACATACCGGTCGACCTTGACTTTGAAGGCCCGGGCGACGAGCGACTCCGGGAAGCAGGCGTCGACGAACTTCGTCAACGGCGAGAGGGTGCTGTACGTAACGCCTTGGTTGCCGCGGTCATAGCCCTTCAAGGGCTGGGCGGCCCCGGCCAGAACCACGAGCGGCCCGATGTCCGGGGTCCCGGCCAGCCGCCTGAGCATCATGCCCTGGTTCTTGATGTGGGTCAGGCCCAGCTCTTCGAGGTCGACCTCGACGAGAGCCAGTCTCCGATACATGTCGTCGACGTTGTTGACGGACCGGGGGGACCAGAGGCGCTCGGCGATCGCCGCAGTCCTCGGCCAGATCCTCGAATCGATCGTCTCGGGCGTGACCATTTCGCCCCACATGGTCGCCTCGCCCCCCAGAATGAGGGCTTTCTGGTCATCGGTCAGGGGCGAATCGGCCGGGATCGGGTCGTTCGCATAATGGTCCGCGGCCGGCTGGCACAGGTCGATGTAATATCCGTTGGACAGGATCCCCTGATAGCCCTTCTGGGCCGATTCGACCAGGGCCTGGGTCCCGCGCCAGGAGTGGATGACGATGTTGGACGGCAGGCCCGGCTGAAAGATCTCGTCCCAGCCGATCATCTTTTTGCCGTACTTGGTCAGGATCTTGAGGATCCGGCGGTTGAAATAGGCCTGGAGCTCGTGGTTCGTCGCGAAGCTGCTCTTTTTCATGAAGGCCCGGATCGGGCGGCTCGCGCTCCACTGGTCGGGATTGACCTCGTCCCCCCCGATATGGATGTACGGGTCGGGGAACAAGCCGGCCATCTCCTTGAAGAACTTGTCGAAAAAGGCGAACACCCGCTCGTCAGCGGGATTGAAAGCCGGGCCGAAAACCCCGAAATGCCGTTCGAGCGCATATGGGCCGGGCGCGCTGGCGTATTCCGGATAGGCGACGAGCCAGCTTGTCGAATGGCCCGGGATGTCGAATTCGGGCATGACCCTGATCGCCCGGTCCGCGGCATACTCAATGACATCTCTGATCTGGGCTTGTGAATAGAAGAGCCCGTCCGACCCCGCCAAGGCGAGCTTCGGGAAGGTCCTGGATTCTACCCGGAAGCCCTGGTCCTCGGTGAGGTGCCAGTGGAAAACGTTCAGCTTGACGGCCGCCATCGCGTCCAGGTTCCGCTTGATGACCTCCACCGGCTCGAAATGACGCCCGGAATCGATGAGCAGACCGCGCCAGGTGAACCGGGGCCGATCCTGGATCTCCACGCACGGGAAATAGTACCCCGCCTCGTCTGAGCTGAGGAGCTGGAGAAGGGTTTCCAACCCCCAAACGATTCCGATGTCCGTCTCGGCGGTGAGGCTGATGCCTTCGGGCTTGACCGTCAGCGTGTAGGATTCGTTCTCATTCGGCTGCAGCTTCCCGACGGACTGGCAGTTGTAGACGATGCCTGGCTTCCCCTGAAAGGACTGGTCGGCGAGGAAATCCTGCTTCAGGAAAAGCCCGGTCCGGCTGCCGAGCCGGGACATGAAACGGGCCGCCGACCTGAACGCCCTCGGGCTCGCCGACCCCTGGCCCGCGATGCCCAGGTTCTCATCGACCTTGAATTTTCCGGGCTCCACGGTCACCTTTTCCGGAACGGGCATGAGTCCGAGGACCCCCCGTCCGGAATCCGCCCGTCCGGGAATGGGCAGAAGGACCGCCAGCAGGATGGTCATGAGGACTGCGTAGAACTCCGACAGGGCAAATCTTTTCATGGGCTCCTCCTTCTTTCCTGGGCTCTTTTCGCTGCTCCGCGAGGATGGGCAGAGCCTCCCGTGCCGACATGCGCCCGGCGCGTCTCCGGCTGGGGGCTCAGGCCGGTCCTAGTTGATATTCCCGACAAGCGGGTCGGGCTTGACGATGATGTTTTTTGTTTCGACATCCTTGCCGTCGATGTTCAGGACGGCTTTGTACGTGCCGCTCGGGGCCTGGAGGCCCCTGCCGAAACGGCCGCCTCCCATTCCGCCCATCATGGGCGGCTGGTCCTGGCCCTGGGGCGGGCGCCTATTGAGGGTCCAGAAAACTTTCTGGAGGCCCTTCTTGGCCGTGCCCGTCATTTCCTGGATGAGGTTGCCCTCGAGGTCTTTAATGGTCACCTTGACGGTCTTGGGTTCGGACTTGAGCCAGTAATAAATGGTGGCGCCGATCGGGGGATTATCGACCTTGGCGAACTCCCCGTACTGCTCTCCGCCCTGCTCCAGCCTGTTCCAGCGGATGGCCTCCTTGACGTCGAAGAGCACGGCGTCTTTTTGGAAGGACTCGGGCTTGAATTCCTTGATCGGGCCGATGTCAGCGATATAGAAACCGCGTCCGTAAGTGCAGATGACCATCTCGCGGTCGCGCTTCTGGATGGCCAGGTCGCGGACGATGACGTTCGGGGCCGTGGTCGAGAAGGGGGCCCACGTCTTGCCCTTGTCGAAGGTCACGCAGACCCCCAGGTCGCCGGAGATGTAGAGGACCGCCGGGTTGTCGGGGTCTTCTTTGACGTCGAAGAGCGGGTTCATCATCTTGCCGGCGATGTCCTCCCAGGTCTTGCCCTTGTCGCGGGTGACATAGAGCCAGGTCTTATCCTCGTTGTGGGTCCGGTAGCCGCTGAAAGCCACATAACAGACATTTTCATCGAACCGGGAGGGGACGACCCGCTTGACCCACCGGTCGTAGGGGATGAGGTCACCCTTGACGCCTTTCTTGGGCCTGCCCGAGGCGTCATAGAACTGGGCCGTGATATTGACCCAGTTCACTCCCCCGTCGGGGCTCATCTGGACGTTGCCGTCGTCGGTGCCGGCCCAATACAAGCCCGGCGTCTTGGGCGATTCGGCGAACGTGTAGATCGTCGCGTACTGGAGGTTGGTTTTTTTCGACTGCTCGATCCGCGACTTATCGGCTTTGGTGAGGTCCGGGCTGACGGTCTGCCAGGTGTTCGGCTCGCCCCGGCTCAGGGAGCGATGAACGAATTGGGAGCAGACGAAGACGATGCCAGGGTTATGCGGCGAGAGGACGATGGGGGCGTTCCACTGGTATCGCTGCTCGGGCTTGCCTTCGTCCCTCTCCTCCGGAGTCGTCCGGCGGGCCAGGGGAATCGTCGCCCCCGTCCGGAGGTTCCTCCTCATCGACGACCCGAACTGGCTCTCCCAATAAATATACTCCGGGTTCCACCAGTCGCGGACGACGTAGAACCCGTCGCCCGACGGCAGGTAGGTCCAATCGCGGGCGAACACCCCCCACTGGTTGCGCGTCTGGGAAGGCCCGATCCAGCAGCCGTTGTCCTGGGTCCCTCCCATGACGTTATAGGGCAGCTCATTGTCGACGGACACGTCGTAGAACTGCTGGGCGCTGATCGTCGATTTCTGGATCCAGTGCTTGCCGCCGTCCCAGCTCTCGCACGCTCCCCCGTCGTTCGCGGTCATGATGTGGTTCCCGTTGGCCGGGTCGACCCAGACGGCGCGGTGGTCGACGTGGGTCTTGTAGGCGCCCTGGTCCCACGGGGCAACCTTGAACGTCTTGCCTGAGTCGGTCGAGGACGTCACGTTCGTGTCCGGGCAATAGACCACCTGGTCATTGGTCTGGTCGACGACGATCCGGCCATAATATCCGGCCTCGGTCTGGTTGATCATGGCGCTCCCGCCCGAGAGCTTGTACTCGGTCATTTTCTTCCAGGTTTCGCCCTGGTCCTCGGACCGGTAGATGACCCCCGACCTCTTGACCGTCTCCTGGTTGCGCAGGGCGTCGGCGTAAAGGACCTCGAGGACATGCCTGTTGATGATCTGGGCCCGGCCCTTGGCCTCGGTCGAATCCGGCTTGGGGGCCTCGGTCTTGAGGAGCGCCTCGAGGGCCTTGACGTTGGCCATAAGTTCCTTGTTCTTAGGGAAGGCCTTGCGCGCCGCTGCATTGAGCTTGGCCACGTCAGCGCCCGTTTTGGTCAGGAAGTCCTTGTCCCGGACGATCTCGTTGAGCTTCTTGACCAGGTCGGCTTCGGAAGTGGCCGCGGGCGGAGTGAACTTGACCAGCTTGGCGATCTCGGGAGGGATCTTATAGGCCTTGAACCGGTTGAAATACCAGTCATCGCGGAAAACCTGCCCGGCCCGGAAGTCCGCCACTCCGTCGCGGAGCGAGAAGCCGAGGTCGACTTCCTCGTCGATGCGGGCGTAGAGGATGTTCGGATTTTTCTCGAAGATCGCCAGGCCCGACCTCCCCAAGTCGAGGCCGGCCGGCAGGCCGGCCGTCAGCTCCCTCCAGGTCTTCCCTCCGTCCGTCGTCTTGTAGAGATGGTTCCCGGCCTGGCGGTCGATATAGGTCCAGGCCCGGCGGAACGTCTTATAAGCCGCGGCGATGACGATGTCCGAGTTGCCCGGGTCGATGACGAAGTCGGCGACGCCGCGGTCCTTGACCGGGAAGACGTTCGCCCAGGTCTTGCCCCCGTCGATCGTTTTGAAGAGGCCCCGCTCGCAGTCCATCTCATTGTCGTAGAGCTTTCCCTCGGCCGCGGCGTAGGCGATATCGGGGTTCTTCGGATCGACGGCGACCTTAGGGATGAAAAAGCTCTTCTCCAGACCGGCCTTGACCCAGGTCTTGCCGGCGTCCGTGGACTTCCAGAGGCCGTTGCCATGGGCGGAGGCTCGAGCGTGCATCGGCTCGCCCGTCCCGAGGTAGAGGGTCCTCGGGTCGGACGGGGCAATGGCCAGGTAGCCCATGCTCATGTTTCCGTACTTATCGAAGATGGGCTCGAAATGGATGCCCGAATCCTCGGTCTTCCAGAGGCCCCCGCTGGCCGTCAGGACATAGTATGTCAGGATCTGGCCGCGGGGGACGGCGAATTCCGTGATGCGTCCCGAAAAGTCAACCGGGCCAATCCATCGCCAGGCGAGCTGGTTCAGGTCTTCGGCCGTCATCGGGACCGTAGCCTGCGCCGGCGCCGGCTTTTCCTCCTTCTTTTGTCCCGCGGCCTGAGGGAACGCCAGGACAGAGACGCCGAGGAGCGTTCCGAGAAGCAAGCCACTCAATTTAAAGGTTCGAAGGCGGCGGATCATGGTGGGTCCTCCTTGGTTCAGGAGTGAGACACATTTATAGCACAGAGGTCCGGAAAAACGAAATAGAGAATATCGGCGAAGAACAGGGCGTCGGGCCCGGCTCAGAAAGCTCCCCGCGCCGGTGGATGCGGGCTCCGCGCGTGGCCCCGGCCTTCAGTCGTCGGTCTTTTCGACGATAATGGTCAGGTTAGAGGCTAGGGCCGCGACAGCGCCGACCGCGGCCAGGATCGGGACGACCAGCGCCCCCACGACTCCAACCGTCAGGGGGATCTCCATGAAGGTCTTGCCGTGCTCGTCCTTGAGGATGATCCGCCGGGCGTTGCCCTCATGGATGATCTCCTTGATCTTGTTGATGATCTCTCCGCCGTTGACCCGGAATTCCTCCGTCCTCGTTTTTTCCTGGCACTTTTTCTCGTCCATCTCAAGCCTCCGTTCCGTCCTGTTAAAGGAGCGACGGGCCCCGCGCGGCCGATGCCGCTCATCTTGTTTTACGTCAAAGGTCGGGAAAGAGTTTCTTCAGGACAGCCAGCGATTCAGGGAAAAGTCCGGCCAGGGGCACGGACTCCCAAGCGGCCGATTCGACCTTCCAGGCAACGGCCGGTGATTTCCTGAGCTTCAAGTTGAAGCGGTAATAGTCCCCAGCGAATCGGATGAGCTTCCGGAAAACCTCGGCCGCCCCCGAGGAGAGCATGGCCTCGGCCCGGACGCCGGCCCGGCCGTCGGTCTCTATCGTATCGACCTTGACGCTCAGGAGATGGATCACGATCCCGGTCCTCCGGAAATAGTCCCGCACGAGGGCCTCGGTGGCGCGCTTGTCCCGCCCCTCGAAATCGGCGTAGTCTTCCGTCAGGCGGTCCATCACGGCGGCGAGGTCCCGTTTTTCGGCCAGGGAGATCGTCCGCTCCAGGAACTCACGGATCCGGTCCTCTTCGGACGGACGCCGGCAGAACGGAATGATCGACGCCGTTAAAACAATGAAGGCTAAAAGCCTGACGGCACGCATCTCTGGTCTCCCTCAGTTCCGGCCGGAACTCCTACCCTAGGCGAACCGAGGACGGAGATCATCCGGCTCCGCCGCCCCCGCCGCCGCCTCCTCCGCCCCCGCCGCCGCTGAAACCTCCGCCGCCGCCCGAGGAATAGTGGGCGGCCGCGGTGCTGGCCTGGCTGACGGCGGTGGCCATGTGCTCGATGCTGCTGATCATCCCGGCCAGGTTCCCGGTCGACAAGAAAGAGGCCTGGCTGGCTCCCGCGTACCACGCGGGGACCGCCGCATGCTCGTTCTGGAGGATGACCGGGAGGGCCTTGAGGATCTTCTTGGCGTTCCCGAAGAGGATCCCGAAAACAAGATAGTGCTCCCAGAGCCTCAAGGCCTCGGGCGGCAGTTCCTGGAATTCGGAGAAGTCATTAAGGAAATGACGGAAGGCCTTCCACATCTCGTTCTCGCGGGCCCAACCCTGGGTCCGCCGCTTCAGGGTCGGGATGAGGACGGAGGCCAGAACGAGCAGGACCAGGTTGAGGGTCAGGATCGCGACCGGCAGGGAAACCGCCAGGAAGACGTTCCGGGCCCTCAGGCTTGCGGGCTCGAGGAACCGCAGGGGTTTGGTCTCTTCCTTGATATCCTTAGCCCAGGACTGGTACCATTTCTGGAATTCCTGGGGCTCCTTTTTCAGATAGTCCTTGAGATTGTCCAGGGTCAGGGACGACCCTTTGCGGTCGCCTGACTCGCCCAGCTTGCCGAAAAGAAGGTCCAGGAGGTCGTGCTCATAGGGCCTTAGGGCTGGATCGTCGTCGAATTCCTTCCTCAGGGTGAGGCGCGTTTCGACCTTTTCCCTGGACCCGAAAAGGCCCTGCTTTTCCACGGTCTTGTCCTCCATCCCGACCCAGCCCCGGCGAGCCAGGTCGAAGATGGTGGCTGTGAAGGCCGCCGGCGTGATCCCGCGGCCCTCGCGCAGGAGCACCTGGACGAAGGCAGGTGGCAGGTCCGAGGGGAGCTCCCGGACATAGTCGGGGAGGCCGTCGAAACTGTAATCCTTTCCGATGTTCGACCACGTCCGGAAATAGAAAAGAAGCCAGAGGAGGGGTCCGACGATCTGCCACCCCCCCCAGATCCCGATGATCTTGAGCCACTTCTGCTTGTTCCTCTCCTGTTCCTCCCGGGTGCGCTGGACCCGTTCGATGGTCTGCTGGACGAACCTCGCTTCCTCCTGTTTGATGGATCCCAGGGTCTCTCCGGTCGAGGGAACGCCGGCCACCGTCCCGGCCGGCCAGACGCAACGGATCTCGATATATTGCCGGGAAGGCACGTCGAGGGCCGAGAACCGGGCCGTCCTTTCGTCCAGGACCTCGGCCCAGCCGGTCAGGGGGCCGTGACCCCAGACTTTGAGGTCAGCCTTGCTGGGGACCGGCTCGGGCAGCCGGACCTCGATCGAGACTTTCTTGGTCGGCCTGTCCCAGCCGTCGCCGATGACTTGCCAGTAGAGCTCGGTAACGTCCGGGTAGCTTCGGATCCCCCTTCCTACCCTGTAATGGATGTGGAATGTCCGGCGTTCGTTCCGGGCCGAAAAGAACCATTTTGCCGAGAACAGGCCATGATCCGACGACGTCTCGGCCCTCATCGGCCGGCCCTTCTCGTCGCTGACGCCGAATTCCGTCAGCGACACCCCGTAGCTTCGATTCATCCGGGTGATGGAGAGGGGGATCCGGAGGTAGGCAAAAGAGAAACTCCCCCTGAACTCGTAGGTCCGGAATTCATCGAGGAGAAAAGACCCGTCCTTTTCGACCGCCACCTCGACCCGGACTTCAGGGAAATAATAGTTCTTGGTTTCGGCCCTGATCGGCAAGGCCATCAGGGAAACGAAGAGGATGATGCCGGCCGCCCTTTTCATGGCCGTTCCCCCTATTTAAGGAAAATCTCGATCACGGGCACCTCGATGTCGGGCTTTTGGACAGGAAGCCTCAGTGTCACCGTATTCTTCCCGTCCTCTCCCCGCTTGCCGGGCAGGAAGCCGGTCTCCATCCCTTTTTCGCTGAAAGCGACCTCGGAGGCGTCATGGAGGAGCTGGGCGTAGGCGACCCGCCCCGCGAACCCGTCCAGATGCAGGACGCCCATGGGCCATTCCAGCACATGGACATAAAGGCGCTTGGCGGCGGGGTTCGAGGTCAGAAGGCAGTTCGGAGGCACCGGGAATTCCGCGGGCGCCTGAGTGCAGCCGTAGACGGACCGCCCGTTGTACTTCATCCACTGGCCGATGCCCTGGAGGCGGTCGAGGGCCCTCTGGTCGAGAGTTCCGCGGCCCGTCGGACCCACGTTGAGAATGAGGTTGCCTCCCTTGCTGACCGTTTCGACCAGCATGACGATGAGTTGCCGCACGGATTTCCAGGTCGATTCGTCCCGATAGTATCCCCAGGAGCCGGAAAAGGTCTGACACGTCTCCCATGGGACCGGCCGGCCTTCAGCCCGGACCCATTCCCTGGGCATGAACTGCTCGGGTGTCCGGTAGTCCCAGCCGCCGGGGACGTCGAGAAGGTCCAGGCGGTCGTTGACAATGATCCCCGGCTGGAGCTCCCTGATCATTTTGATCAGCTTCTCCGACCGCCAGTCGTTCCGGCCTTTCCCGTCCGGCCCGGGGAACGAATAATCCAGGAACAGGACGTCGATCTTGCCGAACTCCGTCAGGAGCTCCCTGACCTGGCCGAACAGGTAGTCCACGTACTTGTTAAAATCGCGGCCCTTGGCCTTCGCCGCGAATTCTTGGTCGTCGCGCATCGGGTGGTAAAGGTCGACGGTATACTCCGGGTGGTGCCAATCCAGGAGCGAGTAGTAGAACCCGACCCGGAGGCCCTCGGCCCGCATGGCCTCGACTAGCGCTCTGAGGAGGTCCTTCCCGACGGGCGTTTTGGGGGCCTTATAGTCCGTGAGCTTGGAGTCCCAGAGGCAGAACCCTTCATGATGCTTGGCGGTCACGACGAAGTACTTCATACCCGCGTTCTTGGCGGCCCGGGCCCACTCGGCCGGATTGTAAAGGTCGGGATCGAAATGGTCGAAGTACTTCCGGTAGGCCTCGTCCGTGATCCTCTCCCGGTTCTTGACCCATTCGTGGCGGGCCGGGAGGGCGTAGAGTCCCCAGTGGATGAACATGCCGAACCGGGCCTCCGTCCACCACTTCATCCGGGCTTCCTTCTCGTCCGCCGTCTCCGGCCTCGCCGGCAGGACCGAAGCCGACACCGTGGTCCCGAAGATCAAGACGGCCATCCAGATAAGGAACCGGGACATGGATGCTCCTTTGGCGGATTCAAGATGAGTTCTTTTTATCTTAGACGGGCGGGAAAATCAAGCCCTGAGCCCTCAGGTCTTTGGGCGGCTTTTCCCGTAGACATGGTCGATCAGGGCCAGCTCAGTCTCGGGGTCGATCCCGACGAATTCGAGTCCCATGTCATAGACGTCTTCCCCGATGAGCGCGTTGACCCAGCGGACCTCGGCCAGGGCTTGGACCCTCTTGCGCGATTTCGTCAGGCTGATCTCTACCCTAACCCGGGAGCCGACCGCGAGCGGAGCGTTCGTCATGATCCTGATTCCGCCGACGGAAAGGTCCTTGGTCAGGCAATAGTAAGATTCTTTTTTTGTTCCCTGAGGGCTGCCGTCGGGGACCGGGTTGAGGATGACCTTGTTCTCTTCCTTGATCCTCGGGTCCCGTCGCCGTTCTTTCATGCTCCGCATTTCCTTCCGCTCAAGAAACGATTTTCGTTTCGCCCCATCCGCCGGGGCTCAAGCCCTCCACGCGCCCTCGATGGAATCAAGGATAACAGAGACTTGGAAACCGGTCAAACGCCTCCTCATCCCCATGTCCAACTGCTCATCTTGACGGCCCGTCGGCCCCGTAGATGACCGCGGACCGGAGGATGAGCTCGGCCCCGGCCGTCGGATTCAGGACGCTGACGATCAACCGGTGCTTCCCCGGTGCCAGACCGTAAGCCCAGAAAAGCGGGTCCCGCCGCCAGTGTTCATCCGTCGCGAGGTCGCAGGTCTCGACGGGCTTGCCATCCACCTGGATTCCCGCCTTGAACACATGCTCGTCTTTCCCTGTCCGCCTCGCTTCCCCGCCGACCACGATCCCCGTCCCTTCGAAATCGAGCGCGTATTCGTTCTGCAAGCGCACGGCGAGCTCCCTTTTTTCGGTCGGGCGGAGCCCTGAAAAATTGACTTCGAGCCGAACGGGCCGGATCTCCCCCGAGTTGATGATCACGTCCCTACCCTGGATCCTCCCCCCGTTCTTCTTGACCATGCCCAGGGCCTGCTCGAAGGAAAACCCGCAGGCCTCCGTCAGGCTGAAATCCATGTACGGGAACTTGGCTGCCTCGACGGCATCGAGACCGGATCTCCAGATCGCGGGGATTTTCCGGAACCCCAAGACCGTCCCCAGGATGCCACCGGCGGTGGCCGGGTTGCAGTCGGAATCGTCCCCGCACCTGGCGCTGATCTCCAGGGTCCGCCCGAAATCGCCGTTCCCGTAAAGGAGGCCGATAAGGACCCAAGCTGCGTTGATCTTGGCATCGATGTTGAAAGCCGAAAAAACCCCATCGGGACAGCCGATGTCCTCGGACCATTTCCTCTGGACCCGGAACCAGGTCCCTTTCCCGTCCCCCGGGCTCTCCCTGTGCCAGCGGAGGACATCGCTCATGACGGCGTGGAAACGGCTGGCCTCGGGAATGACCTTGAGGGCCTCGCTCGCGATGTGTTCCACATTGTCGGAAACGAACGCCAAGGCGTACATCGCCGCGATGTAAACGCCGCCGTACCAGCCATCGCCGGAGTTCATGATATGGCCGACCCGGTCACAGATCTCGGCCGCTACGGGAACCATGCCCGGCGACATGAGCCCCGCGAAGTCGGCCTCGATCTGGAAATCGATGTCGTCGGCATGCGGGTTGTTCCGCCAGTGGCCGGAGGCGGGCGGCGCGAGCCCGCGCTTGATGTTGGCCCGGGCCATCTGGTTGGCATGCCAGAGGGGATACGGGGCGTGCGCGAAGGCGCTGGCCAGCGCGTGGGCCGGGGCTTCGAGGCCTTCCTTCCTGAAAACGTCGACGAAGGTCAGGTTCATGTAGACATCGTCGTAGAGCCCCGGCGAGTTCTTGAAGGCCCACGGGATGGCCTGGCCGCTCCAGGCGAGCGGTTGGTAGTCCTGGATGATCGTTCCCTGGAAGCGGAATTCCGTAGGCCCCCCGTAGGTGCAACCGACGACCTTGCCGGCCCACCCGCCCCTGATCTTGTCCTGGAGAACATCCTTGGGGATCCGATAGGTCTCGGCGGCCGTCGCAGACGCGACCAGACCCGCCAGACAAATTCCGACCCAGCATCTTCTTCTTCCAACCATGCTCACCTCCGGTCCTGAGCGATCGCCGCGACGGACCCCGTCCGGCGGCCCCTTGGGGGGTTATCTTCCAAGAGTCCATAAATGGAAAGTCGTGCCTTTCGCAGGGGCCTCCAGGGCTTTGACATTTTCCATGACGGGAAGTAGGATGAGGACACTCTTTCCGCCGAGGAGGGTGAACATGGCGGAACGGACTCTCCCTCAACTTTTTGAGGACAGCGTCAGGGCCTATCCATCGAACGTCCTGATGTGGGAAAAAAAGGACGGCCGCTATCAGGGGACGACCTATGCGGAAATGCGCCGGCGCGTTTATGCCTTCGCCGCCGGGCTCAGGGGACTGGGCCTGGCCAAGGGGGACCGGGCCGCCCTTATTTCCGAGGGCAGGAACGACTGGGTCATGAGCGAGCTGGCCATTTTATACGTCGGGGCCGTCAACGTGCCGATCTCCGTCAAGATCGACGAACTTTCCGACCTCAAGTTCCGGCTGGCCCATTCGGGATGCAGGATGGCCATCGTCTCCGGGACGCAGGTCGCCAAGATCCGTCAGGTTAAAAAAGACCTGCCGGACCTCGAAAAAACGATTATCCTGGACGGAATGCCTTCCTTCGAGGCCGACGAGATCTTCGCCGGCGAGGTCCTCAGGCGTGGCGAACAGGACCTCCGAACCTGTCAGAAAGAATTCGATGAAATCTGGCCGGCGGTCAGGGAAACCGATTACGCCAATATCTGCTACACATCCGGAACCACGGCCGACCCCAAGGGCATCATTCTGACCCACCGGAACTATACAGCGAACATCGACCAGGGCCGGGGCCTGGTCGATTGCCCCGAATACTATGTCAGCCTGATCATCCTTCCCTGGGATCATGCCTTCGGCCACACCTGCGGGATTTACAGCCTGATGAAAAGCGGGGCGGCCATCGCCTCCGTCGAGTCCGGACGGACCGCCCTCGAAAGCTTGAAGAACGTCCCCCGGAACATCCAAGAAACCCGACCGCATCTCCTCCTCAGCGTCCCCGCCCTGGCCAAGAATCTCCGGAATAACATCGAGAGGGGTGCCCGCGAAAAGGGGCCGGCGGTCGAGTCCCTCTTCAAGAGAGGCCTGAGGCTGGCTTACGGCTACAACGCCGAGGGCTGGAACAGAGGGAGAGGCTTCAGGAAGTTGAAAAAGCCGCTCTACTTTCTCTATGACAAGTTGATCTTCAAGAAGATCCGGGCGAATTTCGGTGGCCGCCTGGAGTTCTTTGTCGGCGGCGGGGCCCTCCTGGACATCGAGCTCCAGCGGTTCTTCTACGCCCTCGGGATCCCCATGTTTCAGGGATACGGCTTGACCGAGGCGTCGCCCGTCATCTCCTCCAATAGCAAGAAGGCCCATAAATTGGGTTCGTCGGGCAAGGTTGCGCCGAACCTGGAGCTGAAGATCTGCGACGAAGCCGGGAACGCCCTTCCCGCCGGCGAGAAGGGGGAGATCGTCATCCGGGGCGAAAACGTCATGGCCGGCTACTGGAAGAACGACAAGGCGACCCGGGAGGTCCTCCGGGACGGCTGGCTCTATACGGGAGATATCGGACATGTCGACGAGGACGGCTTCCTTTATGTCCTGGGCCGGGTGAAGAGCCTGCTGATCGCCAACGACGGCGAGAAATACAGCCCCGAGGTCATCGAAGAGGCCGTCACAGACCACTCCCCCTACATCGAGCAGTTCATGCTTTTCAACAGCCAATCGCCCTATACGGTCGCCCTCCTGGTCCCCAACAAAGAGGCCATCGGCCGCTGGCTCAAAGAGAAAGGGCTCTCGGCCAGGACGCCGGAGGGCCAGGAGGCCGTCCTCAGGCTCCTCTCCGGGGAGATCGACGCGCTCCGCGAGGGCGGAAAATTCGGCGGGGAGTTCCCCGGGCGCTGGCTTCCCTCCGCCGTGGCCGTTCTCGGCGAGGGCTTCACCGAGCAGAACGGCCTCCTCAATTCCACGATGAAAATGGTCCGGGGCAAGATCGCCGATTTTTACAGGACCCGGATCGACTTCCTCTTCACGCCCGAGGCCAAGGACATCTGCAATCCCCAGAACAGGACCATCGTCGGCCGTTGGGAGTAAGTGTTTCCGGGATCCCCGCGCAGGCCCGCCGGTTTGTTGACAAGCCCGGCGTAACTAAGGTATGTAGAAAGCCGCACGACGGAGGTCTCATGAGCGTGAAGTTCCGCCTCGGCGCGATGATGTTTCTCCAGTACACGATCTGGGGATCGTGGATGCCCGTGCTTTCGGCCTATCTCCAGAACAATCTGGGATTCAACGGCGTTCAGACCAGTCTTATCTATAGCCTCTTGCCTTTGGCCACCATCATCTCGCCTTTTGTCGGCGGGCAATTCGCCGACCGCTGGTTCCCGACCCAGAAAGTCATCGCGATTCTCCAGCTCGCCGGCGGCATCCTGCTCATCGCCATGGCCGGCATCACGACCTTCACGCCCATGATGTGGCTCATGCTCCTCTATGCCCTCATCTACGCCCCGACGCTCGCCCTGACCAATTCCATCGCTTTCATCAACCTCAGGAGCTCGGAGAAAGAATTCGGCGCGATCCGGGTCTGGGGCACGATCGGCTGGATCGCGGCCGGCCTGGCGTTGGCGGGCTGGCGGGCCCTGGCCAAGTCGCCCGAGGGCATCGCCCTAAAGGGCGACACGCTCATCCTGGCCGGGGTCTTTTCGCTCGTTATGGGCGTGCTCTCTTTCGGGCTGCCGCACACGCCGCCGCAGAAGGAGGGGGCCAAGCCCTGGGCCTTCCTCGAAGCGCTCAAGATGTTCAAGGACAAGAGCTTTGCCGTCTTCGCTGTCATTTGTTTCGTGGTGGCCACGGAGCTTTGGTTCTACTACATCCTGACGGCCCCCTTCCTCACCTCGGCCGCGATCGGCCTCAGCCAGAGATACGTGTCCGCGGTCATGACCATCGCCCAAGTCGCGGAGATCTTCGTCATGGCCTTCCTGCTCTCCCGGGCCCTCCGGAAATACGGCATGAGGAAGACCCTGACCCTCGGGATCCTGGCCTGGCCGATCCGCTACATCATCTTCGTCATCGGCGCGCCCGCATGGCTTGTCATCGCCTCCCTGGCCCTTCACGGTTTTTGTTATGTCTTTTTCTTCACTGCGGCTTACATTTATGTTGACAGCATCGCCCCCAAAGATATCCGCCACTCCGCCCAGGGCCTGATCGCGATGATCATCCTCGGGCTCGGGAGCTTCCTGGGCAGCCTTTTCTGCGGTTGGGTTCAGAACCTGTTTACTACGACGACGGCCAACGCGGCCGGCGAGGCTGTCAAGATGGTCAATTGGAGGGGGACGTTCCTTGTCCCCGCAGGCCTGACGCTCATTTGTCTCATCATTTTTCTCGTTTTTATCCGGGATAAGATGCAGGCGCCGGCGGACAGGACGCCGGCCTGATAGGATCCGCGCCCGCCCCGAATCCCGGGGCCGGTCCGAGTCCGCATGAAGGAGACGTCAAGCATGAAGAAAAAAGACACGCTGGGCATCGGCCTCATCGGCGGGGGGTTCATCTCCCGCTTCCACATCCGCTCCTGGGTCGGCGTCCGGGACGCCGACATCCTGGGAATCGTCGACCCCGACGAAAAGAGAGCCCGAGAGGCGGCGGCCTTGGCCAACAGCCTCGGCGTCGGCGACCCGCGCGTCCACAAGTCGCTGACGGCCATGGTGGCCGACCCCCGGATCGACGCGGTCTGGATCTGCTCGCCGAACTTCACCCGCCTCGAGGTCATGGACGAGATCGCCCAGGCCGTCCTCAGGGGCAAGGGCGAACTCATCGGAGTCGCCTGCGAGAAGCCCCTGGGACGGAACGTCGGCGAAGCCAAGGCCATGCTGACCCTGGCCCGGAAGGCCGGGCTCCTCGACGGCTACCTCGAAAACCAGGTCTTTTCTCCGGCCGTGACCAGGGGCCGCGACATCGTCTGGGCCCGCGGGGCCAGTCTCTGTGGACCGCCCTACCTGGCCCGGGCCGCCGAGGAGCACAGCGGACCACACATGCCCTGGTTCTGGGAGGGGACCCTCCAGGGCGGGGGCGTCCTCAACGACATGATGTGCCACTCCGTCGAGGAGGCGCGATTCATGCTCACGCCACCGGGGGCCCTCCGGGATACCCTCAAACCCGTCAAAGTCACGGCCTACGCCTCCTGCCTCAAGTGGCAGGACCCCAAGTACGCCAAGATCCTGGCCGATCAGTCCGGCGGGAAAACCGATTATCTCAAGAGGCCCGCCGAGGACTTCGCCCATTCCCTCATCGAGTATCGGGACAAATGCGGACGGCCCCTCGTCGTCGAAACGACGACTTCCTGGTGCTATATCGGCGCCGGGCTGCGGCTCTCCCTGGAGCTGCTCGGGCCCGAGTATTCCCTGGCCATCAATACCCTGGACTCGGGACTCAAGATATTCTTCAGCCGGAAGGTCCGCGGAGAAGCCGGAGAGGACCTCGTCGAAAAGCAGAACGCCGAGGTCGGGCTGATGCCTGTCGTCAGCTCCGAAGAGACCGAATACGGCTACACCGCTGAGAACCGGCACATGGTCCGGGCCTTCCTGGCCGGGAAGAGGCCGGACGAGAATTTCAGCGACGGCCTCAACGTCACCGAGCTCCTCATGGCCGCCTACATGAGCGCCGAGCAGGACCGGACCATCCCCTTCCCTCCTCCGGACCTCGAATCGTTCATCCCGGCGGTCGCCCAAGGCCGGTGGAACCCAAGAAAAAAGAAATAAGGAGAGACGATGAAAAACATCACCGCGCTATTTCTCTTGATCCCAGCCCTCGCCGTTTTATCGACTGGCCAGCCGGCTCAGAAAGGAGCGGCCCCCGCCCAGATCATCCCCCAGGCCATCGTCGCCCAGGTCAAGAACACGGATTATCGCGATGTCCGGATCAAGCCATTCCCGGTCGCGGTCCAGTGCTGGACCTACCGGAAATATACCTTTTTTGAGACCGTCGATAGGGTCAAGGCCCTGGGCCTGAAATATCTGCAGGCCTTTCCCGGCCAGCCGCTCGGCCTGGGCAACTCGAAAGAGGCCTTCGGCGAGGGCATGTCCGAGGCGGCCATGAAGGCCGCCCAGGCCAAGGTCCACGAGGCCGGTCTTTCTGTCGTCGCCTACGGCGTCGTCGATATCGGGACGACGGAGGCGAGCATGCGGAGAGTTTTCGATTTCGCCAGGAAAATGGGCGTCCGGACCGTCGTCTGCGAACCGCAGGATGAGGTCTTCCCGTTGCTCGAGAAACTCCTCCAGGAATACGATCTCCGGGCGGCCATTCACAACCATCCCCGGCCGGCCAAGTACGCCTGGCCCACGACAACTCTCGACCGCCTCAAGGGCCGCGACGAACGGATCGGGGTCTGCGCCGACACGGGGCACTGGATGAGGGAAGGCCTCAATCCGGTCGAGTGCCTGCGTCTTCTGCAGGGCCGGATCCTGGACGTCCATTTCAAGGACAGGAGCGATTTCGGCCAGGGGCCATTGGCCAAGGATGTGGCCTGGGGCTCCGGCAAGGCCAAGGCCAGGGACATCCTGGCCGAGCTGACCCTCCAGGATTTCGACGGCTATCTGACCATGGAGTACGAGAACGAAGAGGAGGTCATGACGCCCGAACCGGCCATCCGCAAGAGCGTCGAGTTCGTGAAAAGCGTCACGTACTATCAGGGCTACGAGCAGCTTCTCAAGCGGTTCGACGGCGCCTACGAAAAACACGGCTGGAACCATTACGGCCCCGGCTACTTCGAGCTCGACGGCAAGACCGGGGTCCTGAAATCCCAAGGCGGCATGGGCCTCCTTTGGTATAGCGTGAAGAAATTCAGGGATTTCGTCCTCGAGCTGGACTTCAAGTGCTCCCAGAAGAACACGAATTCCGGCGTCTTCGTCCGGGTGCCGGACGTTCCGACGAGCGACGATTACATCTATCATTCCTTCGAGATCCAGATCGAAGACGCGTCCCAGGGCATCCACGCCACCGGAGCGGCCTACGATGCCGAAGCGCCGAGGATGAGCGCCTCCCGGCCGGCCGGCGAGTGGAACCATTTCAAGATCACCTTCAAGGGGAAGCATCTGCAGGTCGATCTCAACGGCAAGCTCGTCCTGGACTGGGAGGCGGTGCCGAGGGGAAAGGTCAGGGATTTCGCCCCTGAAGGTTATATCGGGCTCCAAAACCACGACAGCCTCTCGCCCGTCTATATCAAGGATATCTTCGTCAAGGAGCTGTGATCCCTGGGGCCGCGTTCCTCACGGCAAAGGAGTCCGGGCTCGGGCCGCTCCCTCGACTCCCGGATCCTTAATTGTTTTTATGTTGTATGGTATGATGAGTCAGCGAACTCCAAGGCCCCGGGCTTATGAAGATCAAATATCTCGACGGGAAAAGGCTTTACTATGCCTTCCTCGCCGGGGGGCGGGCCGTCATCCGGGACCAGCAGGGCCTCAATAGGATCAACGTCTTTCCCGTTCCGGATTCCGACACCGGCACCAACCTCGCGACGACCATGCGCTCCATCGCCGAGCGGGCGAGAGCTTTCCGGTCGGCTCATCACACCCTCGGCTCGATCGCCGACGCGGCCCTGACCGGCGCCCGGGGCAATTCAGGGCTCATCTTCGCCCAGTTCGTCTACGGCCTCAGTCAGGAGGCCCAGAACGAGACGCGTCTCTCGCCCCGCCGCTTCGCCGAACTGGTCCGGCGGGCCGCTCATCACGCCCGGCAGTCCATCCTGACGCCCGTCGAAGGGACGATGATCACCCTCCTCCACGACTGGGCCGAGGCCGTTTACGAACAACGCCTGAAGATCGCCGACTTCGCCGAGCTCCTATCCTATTCCCTCCATATCGCCGAGAAGTCCCTCAAGGAAACGCCTGAAAAGCTGGAGATCCTGGCCAGGGCTGGCGTCGTGGATGCCGGGGCCAAGGGCTTCTTCGACTTCCTCGAGGGTGTCGCCAACTTTATCAGGAAAGGCGACCTCAAGGACATCATCAAGGCCGAAACCGCCCCTCTGCCCATCCCCGCGGAGGCCCATGCGGGCCGGGATCGCGTGACGAAAAGATACTGTTCCGAAGCCCTGATCACTGGCACGGGGATCGATATCGACGCCGTCCGGGCCGCGGTCCGGTCGGCCGGCGAATCGGCCATCGTCGCCGGCTCCCGGTCCAAGGTCCGCCTCCATGTCCATACGGACTCGCCCGCGGACCTCTTCGCCAGGGCCCGCGAGTTCGGGACGATCGCCGAGATCAAGGCCGACGACATGCTCCGGCAGTACCAAGCCGCGCACCAAAGGATATCGCCGATCGCTTTGGTGACGGACTCGGCCTGCGACTTGCCCCGTGAGATCCTGGACGAACATCAGATCCACATGATCCCGTTCACCCTGTCCTTCGGGGACAGCCTCTATCTGGACAAGGTCACCATCACCCCCCACGAATTTTATACTCAGCTGAAGATGAGCCGGGACGTTCCGAGAAGCGCCCAGCCCTCTCAGGCGACGGTGAAAACGCTCTTCGAATTCCTGGCGGGACATTATGAGCGGGTCCTGGTCGTTACAATATCGGACAAGCTCACCGGGCTCTACCGGCAGGCCCTGGCCGCACGGGAATCGCTCGACCCGGACAAGTTCTGGGTCATCAATTCGCGGCAGCTTTCGGCCTCCCAGGGGCTGATCGTCTTGCGCCTGGCCGAGGCCATCCGTGAGGGTCTGAACGCGGAGGAGATCGCGATCCGGGCCGAGGATTGGGTCGCCAAGACAAAGCTCTGGGTGGATATCCGGACCTTGAAATACATGGTCCGCGGCGGACGGGTGAGCCCCCTCAAAGGCCTTCTGGCGGGGCTCCTCAACATCAAGCCCATCATCTCCCTCGACCGGGAAGGCAAAGCCGTGGCCCTGGGCAAATCCTTCAGCCGCCGCCGGAACATGGCCAAGATCGTCAGCTTGATCAGCCGGGAAAGCTCGGGAAAAAAGGTCTGGAACTATGCCATTGTCCACGCCCAAAACCCCTATCGCGCCCTGCATTACGCCGAAGAGCTCGGCCCGGTCCTCGGCCGGAAGCCCGCTTTCATCATGGACATCTCCCCCGTCATCGGGGTCCATAACGGCGTCGGGGTCGTCGGTATCTGCCTGATGTTCGAGTGAGCGCGCCGGGCGGGGGCGAAGGAGCTTCAAGAGCATGGGGCATATCCTCCTCCTCTGTTCCCTCACCGTCTGGTCTTACATGACGGCCTGGTTCATCCTGGCCCTGTTCAGGAAAGACAATTCCCTGGCGGACGTCGCCTGGGGGCTGGGGTTCATCCTCCTGGCCGGGCTGACTCTCGTCAGGCAGAATGAATATGCCGCCAGGCAAATCCTTGTCTCATGCCTGGTCCTTCTCTGGGGGATCCGGCTGTCCCTCCATATCTTCTCCAGGATCCTGAAACGAGGCGAAGATCCCCGGTACGCGGCGTGGCGGGCGAAATGGGGGCGGTCTTTCGTCCCGAGGAGCTATCTTCAGATCTTTCTCCTGCAAGGCGTCTTCCTCCTCGTCACCAGCCTGCCCGTCGTCCTGGTCAATTCCTCGCCCCAGAAGGGATTGGGGGCACCGGACCTCGCGGCCGCTCTCGTCTGGCTCGCGGGCTTTGTCTTCGAGACTGCGGCCGACCGCCAGCTCGTCCTGTTCAAGAAAGACCCGGCCAACAGAGGAAAGATCATGACGTCCGGCCTCTGGAGATATACGCGGCATCCGAACTATTTCGGGGAAGCCGTCATGTGGTGGGGGATTTTCGGCCTCGCCCTTTCGACGAGGAACGGCTGGATGACCGCGGCGAGTCCTCTCCTCATCACCTTTCTGCTCCGTTTCGTTTCCGGCGTACCGCTGCTCGAGAAAAAATACCTCGGCAACGCCGAATTCGAGGAGCATGCCCGCCGGACCAACGCCCTCGTCCCCGGGTTCCCCAAAAGATAGGCCTGGGCGGGAAAAAAAGGGGATGTCCCCCCCGGACATCCCCTCCGATCCTCTCCAACGGTTCTTCAGAATCCCGGGCTGATGCTGAGCTGGAAGTGCCAGCCCGTCACGGGGTCGGCGAACGGATAGACGTAATTGAGACCGAGGACGAGCATGCCGAAAAGGTTCGTCCTGATGCCCACGCCCGCGCTCGTGAGAGGCTTCCGGTTGCCTCCCAGGAACCAGGCCTTGACGTCCGCAGGCACCGTACCGCCCCACCAGTATCCGGGTTGGTTGGCCCAGGCGATTCCCCAGTCATAAAAGCCATAAAACTCGAGCGGCCAGGCCCCGAAATAGCCTTTGCCCAGGCCGAGGAGCCTCAGCAGGGGAAACCGAAGTTCGACGTTGCCGACGAGCATCTTGCTGCCGAAGAGCCGGCCGTAGTCGAATGTCGAAGCGCTCGAGAAGGTGTCATATCCCCGGACGAGGTCCCAGTACCCGATATAAAGAGGATAGAAGCGATCGTCCTCGGCGTCCTTGCCGTAGCGCCCATAGTGGAGGACCCGGAAGGCCAGCGTGAACGGTTTGACCGGGAGGAAATATTTCCGTAAATCGGCCGAAACCGTCGTGAACGAGATGTTGCCGATGGCCGGAGACACTCCCAGGCCGACGCTCTGGCCGATCAGCGGGCTGGTCGCCCCAAAGATCCCCGTGTCATAGTAGTAGCCGGCGGTGACGTAGCCGAAGTCGAGGCCCGGGGGCGAGGCGGGGTGGGTCTTGGAGTAGAAGAGCTGGGTGCCCGTGTCCATGGAATAGGCCCAGGTGTAGAGCGTCTGGCTGAATCCGATGTAGCGGTAACCGCCGGCCAATTCGATTCGCTGGACGGAGCTCAGGGGGTAAGAGGCGAAGGCGGAAACGTCATAATTGATGATCCGGTAGAGGAGCTCCTGCTCGACCAGGGCCGGCTCGCCGAAAGTGGTATTGTCTTGGGTGATACTATAATAAGGATAGGGATAGACGATCCGCGAGGCCGCCAGTCCCCAGTTCAAACGGTTCTTGCTGTTGAGGTAGGCCACAATGCCGGAGGTGTCAACGAACTGGGGGCCGACGATTGCCGTCGTGATGATCGTATTGGTCCCCAGCATGTCGCTCCAGTACGCGGAGATCCCTCCCGCGCCGTAGGTCCCATACCGGTCGACGGCGACGGCCAGCTCGGGCGGCGTGACGAAATCCAGGGTCAGCTTGGGCTTGTACGGGGAGACCGCGAAATTCGTGTCCTTGGGCAATCCGAACAGGGGGTTCTTGAGGAGCCCCATGAGGGAGCCCTCGGGCTGCGACCTCGGCGGCAGGAGGGCGGGGTTGCGGTCGAACTGGGTCAGGAAAGTCTGGCCGGCCAGGATGGTCGGGTCTTCGATGACCGAGATCGAGAAGAAGTTCCCGTCGTACGTGCTGAGGATGACCCGGCCCGCCTGCGTCAACGTGATCGCGGGGCTCAGCTCCGTGATCCCGCTGATGCCGGTGTAAAGGTTCGTGACTTGGAAAATCTTCCCCGAGCCCAGGTCGATCCGATAGAGATCGGTCTTGCCGTTCTGGTCCGAAAGAAAATAAAGCCCCTTGGAGTCCGCCGTCCACTGGGGATTGATGTTCTTGCCGTTGGGGAAGGCGAGAACCTGTTGGATCTGGCCGGATTCGACGTCCATGAGGGCCAGCTCGTAACGGCCGACGTCGACCCATTCCAGGTTCGTCGTGAACCTTTCGGTCACGAAGGCGATCCTTTTCCCGTCGGGCGACCAGACCGGCTGGAGGTCGCCGTAAACGTCGCGGGTCATCTGTTTCAGGCCGTTGTGCTCAAGGTCGTAGATGAAAATATCGGTGACGCCCCCGGCCAGGGCCGAAAAAACTATATAGCGGTCATCGGGAGACCAACAGGGGCTCAGGATCTCGCCGAGCTCCTTGAAGGGGATCTCCTTCTCGACCCTGTCCTTTTTCATGTCGAGGATGGTCAGCACGGGACTCCCTTTGATGATTCCGCCGAAGACGAACTTCTCCCCCTTGGAGTCCCATGACCCCGTCGAGCGGATGAACTCGATGCTCTCGAAATGGGGGTCGAGGGCCGTCGAGATCAGCTTCCTCTTGACCTTGCCGGTTTCGGCGTCCGCCAGGAACATGTCGATGGAGAAGAGGTCCCGGCTGGACATGAAGACCATCTCCTTGCCGTCAGGGCTGACGGCTGGGGAGATGTTGTACATGCTGTTGTCCGTCCCCTTGACGAGGATTTTTGCGACCTTGTCCGTGCTTTGGGTCTTCTCGATGAGCGGGCTGTAGGCGTCCTTCATCGATTTTTGCCAGTCGGCCGAGAGTTGCTTGAGCTTTGTCCCCAGGATGCCCTCGAGGATGACCTCGTAGTCCCCGGCCCGGCCGACGGACTTCATCATCTTGCCGATGATCTCATCCCCCCAGCGCCCGGCGATGTAGGCCCACAGGGCCTGACCCCAGCGGTAGGGGAAGTATTTATAGGTATTTTCAAGCTTATTGATCGCCGGAAGGTCCTTGCGGCGGACGGCGTCCCTCATCCACATCGAGGTGTTGGCGTCCACCGGCCCGATCGAGAAGTACTCGGCCATCCCCTCGATGAACCAGAGCGGGAGGCGCAGGTTCTGCTCGCTCACCCGGGAGGCATTCGTGTGCCCCTGGGCCATGATGTCGTATTGGAAGGCATGGACGAGCTCGTGGCCGATGACATGGTCGGTCTCATAAAGCGAAGGGCCGTAGGGAAGGATGATCCTCCGCTTGAAGGACTCCGTGACCCCGCCCGTCCCCTCCCCCATCAGCTCCGAGATTACGGTGGTCTGCTGGAATTGGGGGCCGCTGCCGTAAAGGATGAGGGGTTGACGCGACCTCAGCTCATAATTGAACATCCGGGACAGGCGGGAGTACCAGCGCTCGGCCATGAGCCCGGCGAGCTTGACGGTCTGTTCGTCCTCCAGATAGAAATAGATGTCGAAATGCCGGGTCTTCATGATCTTGAAGTCGAACCTCTGGTACTGGACCTTGTTCCGTCCGTAGTATTGAGCGTTCAATTCCGGGGCCAGGGCGCCGGCTGCAAAAACGAGGAGAATGACCGCGACGAGGGATCTCGAACGAGAGGTCAAGCGCATACGTCTCCTCCTTTGACGGACGTATTGTAGCCGATACAAGGCAGGAATGGAAATCTTCCCGCTGACGGGGATCCGGGCGTGTCCATAGGTCGAAACTCCTTTCGACCCCTCTCCGGACATATTCTATAAAAGACTCCGGGAAATGTCCATAGCCCCGTTTCTTGGGGTCGTTGACCTCGCCTCGCTAATTACGGTAAGATGCGGTCGATATCCGATGACCGCGCACATCCTGATCATCCTGGCCGTCATGGTCGGCGCCTACGCCCTGGCCAAAGCGAAGGGCCTGTCCGTCGAGCTGAGCATGTTCGCATCGTCCGTGGCCGGGGGGATCGCGGGTGCCTTTGCCGGGACGCCGCCGGCCGGCGAGCTTGGACGTCACCTCGTCGAAGGGGCCTTCACCTATCTCGACGTCATTCTCGTTTTCTTCACGGCCACCCTGTTCATGGCCATTGTCAACGAATCCGGAGGCGTCAACTATGTCGTCAGGGCCACGGTCAGGGCCTTTGCCCGCCAACGTGCCCTGGCCCTCCTCGTCCTGATGATCATCGTCCTCATCCCGGGCGCCCTGACCGGGGCCGGCAGCGTTTCGCTCCTCGTCGTCGGGGCTCCCGTGGCCATGGCCTTGGGCAAGCTGGGGGTCCCGAAGAAAAAGGTCGCCGCGATCCTTTTCATCCTGGCCGGGCTGAGCGCCGCGGCCCCGCCCGTGAACATCTGGGCCATGATCCTGTGCGCGGGAACGGCCATCCCGTATGTCGGGTTCGAGCTCGTCCTGGGACTCCCCTGCCTTCTCCTCGGCGCGTTCACCGTCTTCCTCCTCGGCTGGAAGAAAGACCCGCTTTCCGCCGAGGCCTCCGGCGAGCTGCCTCCCGCCCCGGCCGGAATGACCTGGTGGCGGGTTCTCGTTCCCTTCGCGGTCTTCTTCGGCCTGGTCGTCGCCGGCCGCGTCTGGCCTTTTAGAACCCCCATTCTCGGCCTGTCCCTGGAATTCACGGCGAGCGGCCTGGTCGCCCTCGCCGTGAGCCCGCGCAAGCTCCCGGTCCTGACCCTCGCCCTGGACACCGTCCGACGGCTGCTGCCCCTTCTCTCGACGATGGTCATCGTCGGCATGCTCCAGCAGATCATGACGGCGACCGGGGTCCGGGGCCTGCTGTCGTTCACCGTGATCTCGGCGCCTCTGGTCGTCCTCTTCATCCTTTTGCCCGTCATCATCCCCGTTTCGGAGGGGATCCTGACCTACGGCGGGGCGGCCATCATCGGTATCCCGCTCGTCTGGTTCCTGAACTCCATCGGCTATCATGCGACCGTTGTCATCGCCGGGCTGAGCCTCCTCTGGCCCTTGGGTGACGGCCTGCCGCCCACGGCCCTCATCGGGCGGCTGAGCAACATGGTTTCCGGATACAACGGTTCGTACTGGCAATTTCTGAGATCGACCTGGATCCCCTGGCTGGTCATCACGGCCTCGGGGCTCCTGATGATCATCTTCAGCTCCAAGCTGGCCTTCCTTGTCCGGTGGAGCATGTGAGGACCGTGATACCTGGCTTTGTCCGGAGGTTCGGATGTCCTGGGTCATGATCGCTTATTATGTGATCAGCGCTTTCCTCCTGGCCCTTCTCGCCTGGAACTTCATCCGGGAGAGGAAGAGCCCGGACAACCTCGTCCTCTATCTCCTGGTCATGATCCCGCTCATCCTGAGGCTTCTCCGGGTGAAATAGGATGAGGCGATGAAGCGCGAAGGATTTCTGAAATCCCTGCTCGGGGCGGCCACCCTCGCCCTTCTCCTTTGGGGCGGGCTTCCTCTCTATCGGCACCGCCATTTCGATATCCCGGTCGTCGAAGGCCCCGGGGTGACGTCCGTGGTCAGGCTGAGCGATTTTTGTCCCTCACTCAAGGGCACGATGGCCGACACGTCCGTCTTCATCCTCGAAGGGAAGGAGCCGGGGGGGAAGGCCATCCTGCTCGGCGAAACCCACTCGAACGAGCCCGAGGGGCTGCTGGCCGCGCTCGTCTTCATCGAGAACGCGACCGTCGAAAAAGGGACGCTTTATGTCATCCCGTTCTTCAACAACAGCGGAAGCCGGAACACCCGGCCCGGGGACGGCTATCCGCTCTATTTCGAAGTCCCCACGGACTGGGGGGCCCTGAAGATCAGGCTGGGGAACCGTGACGCCTCCCCCCTCGACCAGTGGCCGGACCCGGACGTCTACATCCATTATCCCGAACGACAGCTCCTCTCTTTCATCGACGTCCGGAACGTCAACCGGACCTGGCCCGGGCGCCCGAACGGCCCCCTGATGGAGCGCGTCACGTTCGCCGCTATGGAGATCATGCGGAGGGAGAAGGTCGACGTGGCCGTCGACATGCACGGAGCCGAGACGATGTTCCCGGTGACGAACTGCATCGTGGCCCCCGAGAAATCCGTCAAGATCGCCACTCTGGCGGCCATGACCGTCAAGGCCAAGGAGGGGTTCGAGAGTCATGTCGAGCCGTCTCCGGCGGGCTTCCGGGGCCTATCCCACCGGGAGATCGGCGACCACTCCGGGACGCTGCCTTTCCTCCTCGAAGCCCCCATCCCATTCCTTGACCAGCCCACGGGGCCCAAGACGACGAAGCTTCTCCTGGACGGCAAGGATCCCTTCCTTCTGAGCCTCGCCCGGGGGAAAAAGCTCTTCGTCCCCTATGACGAATCCGGCTGGCCCATGGACAGGCGGGTCGGACAGCATTGTTCGGTTGTCCTTGAGATCCTCCACCAGTTCTCAAAAAAGTTCCCTGATAAAGCCGTGATTGTCCGGGACGTCCCACGATACGCCGACCTCGTCAAGAACGGCGTAGGGCATTATTTTCCTAATCCGGGCAAGGTGGAGCGAAAGGCTATCGTCCTGAATTGACGGATCGACCTTAGATCTTTCGGAGGTGACCCCGATGGCACTGGCCAAGAAAACGGGCCCGGCGCTGGTCCTCGTCGCAACCCTCGTCATCACGGGGATGGTGCTTTTCCCTTCCCGCCCGGAGAGAACCGAGCCGCCGGCGACCACCGACAGCTTTGAGAACTGCACGGTCATCATGGTCGGGAGAAACGCCTCGGCGGACGGTTCGGTCATGGCGACCCATGCCGCCGATTGCGGGGTCTGCGATTTTACCTGGCGGCACGTGCCGGCCGCGGACCACAAGCCCGGCGAAAAAAGGAAGATCTACCACATCAATCAGATCCGGACGTGGCCCCCCTCGCAGGGCCTGAAGTGGGACCTGATCAAGAAAGATATCACGGGTGTTGAGCTCCCCGAGGTCCCCCATACGTACGGATACCATCACGCCGTTTTCGGCTACCTGAACGATCAGCAGCTGGCCATCGGCGAGTCGACGGTGGGCAACCAGCGCAAGATGTCGAACCCCACGCCCTCGGGCGTCATGGACATCACCATGCTCACGCTCCTGGCCATGGAACGGGCGCGGACCGCCCGCGAAGCCATCAAGCTCATGGGCGGCCTCGCCGAGCAATACGGGTACGGCTTTCACGACTCGGGCGAAATGCTGGCCGTCGCCGATGCGAAAGAGGTTTGGGACTTCGAGGTCATGCCGGTCGGCCCCCTGTGGACGCCCAAGACCGGCAAGCCCGGCGCTGTCTGGGCGGCCCAGCGTGTCCCCGACGATGACGTCTCCGTCTGCCCGAACGAGTCGAGGATCGGCGAGATCGACCTCGCCGATGCGGACCATTTCATGGCCTCACCGAACGTCGTATCCTACGCGGTCGAGGCCGGGCTCTACGATCCCAGGAGCGGCAAACCCTTCAACTGGAAACGGGCCTATAACCCGGCCGAGGCAAGCGCCGCGGCCGACCCCCGCCGGTCCCGTCTGTGGCGGCTCCTCGACGTCGTGGCCCCATCGCGGAAGTTCAGCCCGGAAACTCCCAACATGGACTTCCCTTTTTCGGTGAAGCCGGATAGGAAGCTCTCCGTGGAGGACGTCATGGCCCTGACCCGGGACAAGTCCCAGGGAACGGCCTTTGATCCTGTGCGCGGCCTCCGCGGCGGCCCCTTCCAGAACCCGAATTACTATAAAGGGACCCGACTGATCAGCGTCCCCAACGTCGAGTACACCACGCTCACCCAATGCCGGTCCTGGCTCCCGGACATCATCGGCGGCATCGTTTGGGTGGCCCTCGGCTCCCAGGACACGTCCTGCTATATCCCCTTCTACGCGGGCGTCACGGACATCCCGAAGTCCTTCTCGGTCGGCGACCACTGGGTCCTCAACCGCGAGGCCGCCCGCTGGGCCTTCGATTACGTGGATTTCCATGTCCAGGTCGCCTACAACGCGGCCATCGTCGATGTCAAGGAAGCCCAAAGAAAATGGGAGGGCGAAGCCGTGGCCGGCGTGCCGGAGAGGGACCGGCAGGCCCAGGAGCTGTTCCGCAAGAGCCCGGCCGCGGCCGCCCGTTTCCTGACCGGATACTGTCTGACGAATGCCAGGAACGTCATCGAGGCCTGGTGGAAGCTCGGGGACGACCTCTGGGTGAAGTACAACCACGTCATGCTCTACAACCCGGACAAGCGGCTGAACGGCAGGATCCCTACGGCCAGCCCGGAGTGGTGGAACAGGGCGGTCCGGGCCCATGACGTCCTGACGGAGCCCGAAGCGAAAAAGTGACCGCCGGAGCCAGCGTCCCGCGATCCCCATGAATCCTCATCAAGGAGAGCACGAATGAAAAGCCGAAAAATCCCGGCCCTGGCCGGAGTCCTCTTCCTCACGGTGCTTCTGGCGGGGGCCCTCATCGGCCAGAAAGCGGCGCCGCCGAGGCCCTCGTCGGACGATCTCCTCGTCCCCCGGGAGTCCTGCACGTCCATCCTCATCGGCAAGGACGCCTCGGTCGACGGCTCGGTCATGACCACCCATACCTGCGATTGCGGCATTTGCGATTGGACCTGGCGTCACGTGCCGGCGGCCGACCACAAGCCCGGCTCGACCCGCCGGATCCTCCACATCTCCCAGTACCAGACGTGGCCCCCGGCGGAGGGTCTCAAGTGGGACCTGGTCAAGAAGGACTACGCCGGATTCGAAATTCCCGAGGTCCCGCATACCTACGCTTATCACCATGGGATGTTCGGCTACATGAACGAGAATCAGGTGGCCATCGGCGAATCCTCGATCGGCAACCAGCGCAAGATGGAGAATCCGACCCCCGCGGCCGGCCTGGACCTCACCATGCTGACCCTTCTCGCCATGGAAAGGGCCAGAACGGCCCGGGAGGCCATCCATATCATGGGAAGCCTGGCCGAGAAGTACGGTTACGGCTTCCACGACGAGGGGGAGATGCTGGCGGTGTCCGACCCGGCCGAGGCCTGGATCTTTGAGATCATGCCCGTGGGGCCGCTGTGGACGCCCAAGAGTGACAAGCCCGGGGCAGTCTGGTGCGCCGAGCGCGTGCCGGACGACCAGGTCAGCGTCTGTCCCAACGAATCGCGGATCGGCGAGATCGAACTGGCCAATAAGGACATGTTCCTCGCTTCGCCGAACGTCGTCTCCACGGCGGTCGAGATGGGCTACTACGACCCCAAGAGTGGCAAGCCTTTCAATTGGAAGAGGGCCTACTCCCCCCAGGAGGGCAGCGCCGTGAGCTCGAACGGCCGGATCCAGAGGCTGTGGCGGTTCTTCGACCTCGCGGCCCCCTCCCTGAAGCTCAGGCCCGAAATGCCCAACATGGACCTTCCCTTCTCGGTCAAGCCGGATCGCAAGCTCTCTCTCCAAGATGTCATGGACATGACCCGGGACCGGAGCTATGGGACGCCCTTCGACCCCGTCCAGGGGATCCGCGGCGGGCCGTTCAAGAACCCCAGCTATTTCCGGCAAACCCGGCTCATCGACGACGGCCGGGCCGAATACACCACGGTCACCCAATGCCGCGCCTCCCTGCCCGGCCCCATCGGGGGGATCGTCTGGATTTCCTTCGGATCCCAAGATACGGCTTGCTACATGCCCTTCTACGCGGGCGCGACGGAGCTGCCGAGGTCTTTCGCCGTCGGCGACCATTGGATCTTCAGCCGCGATTCGGCCCGCTGGGCCTTCGACTATACGGATTTCCACGTCCAGGTCGCCTACTCCGAGGCCATCAAGGATGTCAAGGCCGCCCAGGCGCGATATGAAGGCGAGACGATCGCCCGCATCCCCGAGATCGACAAACAGGCCCTGGAGCTCTATAAGAAGCAGCCTGGGGAAGCGGCGAGGTTCCTGACGGCCTTCGGCCTGAACAACGCCAAGACCGTCGTGGACGCCTGGTGGAAACTCGGCGACGAGATTCTCGTCAAGTATAACCGGCTCTACCTCTACGACACGCAGAAAAGGATCTACGAGCGGGGCAAGCCGGCCACCCCGGACTGGTGGAAAAAGGCCGTCCGGATCTTTGATATCCTGTCGGAACCGGAGAAAAAAGACAACCGTTGAGGAGGAATGCCATGAGAACCCTTTCCACGCTGACGATCCTCGCGGCCAGCCTCGCCCTGCTGGCCGGGCCGGGCCTTAGTGGCCAGACCGTTCCCAAGGCCGGACTCCCCGTCCTGACGACATCGGCCGGCCAGAGCACCGACGTCGAGACGCTCAACATCGTCATGGAGGAGGCCGGGATCAAGTACGATTACTGCGACGTCCCCACCGCGGACATGTTGGCGTCCGGGGTCGGACTGGGCGGGAAGCAGTCCGGGCCGGGATTCCATGTCGAAGTCACGACCGACACTGCCAAGTTCCCCGTTGGGACGCCCTACAAGGCGGTCATTTTCGCCATCGGGGCCAGCCTGAAGGGCATGGGCGCCTCGGGGCTCACGCTCGAGAGCGAGGAGGCCCGGCTCAAGAAGCTCGTTGACTATTGCAAACAGAAGAAGATCCTGATCATGGCCGTCCATGTCGGCGGCGAGTCCAAGCGGGGAGCGTCCGGCAGCGATAACGAGCGGATGATCGACGCCGTGGCCCCGTTCGCCGACTACCTCGTCGTCACCAAGGACAGCAATAGGGACGGCCGGTTCACCAAGCTCGCCAAGGGCAGGAACATCCCCTTGACCGAGATCGACTATGCCCTCGGCCTCGTGGACATCGTCAAGCAGGTCCTGCTCTAGGACAAGGGCGTTTGATCCGGCCTTTACGGGCACGACCTCGGGCCCGTCGATATGCCGGTCGGGGAGGAGATTTTCCATGAACCAGGGGTTTTTCATCAAATCCTCATTTCTCTTGTCGGTTCTGATCCTGGTGACTTTTCCGCCGCCGGCCGGGGCCTCCGAGCCGATCCCCCGCGCGAGTTACCTGGCTTACGCCCGGGCCTCAGCCGATTGGGCCTACGGGCATTCCGCGGACATGTTGGCCCAATGGAAGAAGACCTTCGACCCCCTCAACGTCTTCGGCTATCGGCCCCCGGGAGGGTTTCTCGAAACGGCCGTCATCTATTCGTATCTTTACGAAAAGGAAAAAAAACCCGAATACGCCGAACGGGCCAAGGCCATCCTCCTCTCCTACGGCGATTACCGGTCGGCCTACCCTGAATCGTCCGTTAAGCTCAGGCCCGACTACGCCGAGGGTGTCCCTGCCCTGCCCGATTTTTTCACGGCCATGCGGTACATCCGGGCCTACGACACTCTCCGCCGTCTCGGCCGCTTCCTGCCCCAAGAGAAGATGAGCGCGGAGGGTCTCATCGCCGAGAGCATGCGCTACCTCCTGCGGACCCAGGAGTGGGGGCCGATGAACCGGTCCGCGCTCCGGGCCGAGTCCCTGGCCTGGGCGGTCCGGGCCCTCCCCGACAACCCCGAAACGCCGAAATGGGAGATGCAGCGCCGGGCCCTGGGCGACGACAACTGGGCCCACTGGGAGATCGAGGACGCCACCATCTACAACGGGGTCTGGCTCTACTCCGTCCTGGGCTACGCCGACGCTCTGGGAAAAATGGATGACCTCTTCAGGACGCCCGAAATCTTTTATTATGCCCAGTATTACACTCAGCTCATGAGCCCCGCCGGCATGATCCCCGATTATGGCGATGCCCACTGGATGTCGAATTGGACCCATTTTCTAGTCTTCTTCGAGGCGGCCGCGGCCCGGCTGAAGGCCCCGGCCATCCAGTGGGCGGCGGAGACGATCGCCGCCAAGTTCGTCGATTTCACGAAACCGGACAACGTCGGGCTCGGGGCCATGCTTCTCGACTGTTACCGGTGGGGAACGGACGACATCAGGCCGGTTCCCCCTTCCCCGCTCTCCGGAGAAGTCCTGGATGATATCGTGGGCAAGAAGATCGTCTTCCGGGACGGCTGGACACCCCGCTCGACCTACCTCCTCCTCAACTACCGGGACGAGGGGGACGGCGGGCTGAACACCCGCGACTATCTGAGGGACTCCATCCCCGTCGAAGAAGAGAAGATGACCCACGGCCACGCCGACGAGAACAGCCTCGTCCTTCTCATGTCCGGAGGCTCGGTCCTCCTCCATGACGCCGGCTATCGGGACTATATGCCCTCGGGTCCCTTCGGCGCTTATCGCCAGGACTATTTTCACAACCGGCTGTGCGTCCGGCCCGAAAAGATCTGGATGGGTCAGAAACAAGGCGATCATCGCTACAGCATCCGCGACGCCGTTCCCGGTCAGGACCTGCTCGGCTTCCTCCGGGACGCCGGTTCCTACCGCCGGACGCGGACCCAAAAGATCGATTTCCTGACGTTCCCGGATTTCGATTACAGCCGGACGCGAGTGACCGATGACAATTGGGGCTATCAATCCGACCGAGTCGTGGTCTACGTCAAGGATCCCGGGTGTTTTGTCGTCTTCGATATCTTCAAGGCCCTCCGCGAAGAATATTTCACCCTGGCCGACCTCTGGCACACCCAGAAGATCTTCGCCCGGGGCGAGCACTGGTACGACACCGGATACGAGAGGATCCAAAGCTTCGAGCTCGGGACGGACCGGCGGCTGCTCATCGTCTTCCCCTCTCCGCAGGCCGTGATTGAGGGGACCGAACCCGAGCGAAGACATTACCAGGACGAGTGGCTGGTCCACCAGACCATGGCCCAGCATTTCGAGCTCGGCGGGACGGCCGTCCTCGTCTCCGTGCTCGTTCCCCATGGGGCTGCAGACGATCCTCGGTCATGGCTCGAGCGGATTTCGCTCGCGCCCGCCGGGCCTGAAGGAAAGGCCGCCGGGGTCAGGATCCGGCGCGGAGGGAGGGACGTCTGGATCGGGGTCAAGATGGACCTCCGGATGGACATCAGCCGCGATACGCGGCGCCCCCGTTATACGTACGACGCCGGCCGGATCCGGGTCGGGGAGATCGAGACCAACGGGGATTTCCTTTTCGCGTCCGTGGAGGGCGACCGGCTGCGCTACACGATCGTCAACCTGACCAAGGCCCTGTTCAAGGGCTCGCCGCTCGTCGAGGCCAAGGACACTCTCTACGGGCTGGCGTTCGACGCGAGCCCGGACCAGGCGGGGACCGGAAAGCTGCGCTACTGGAGGGATGAAGCCGCCGTCAGGAGATAAGAAGGCTCAGACGGGCAGCCCCTGCTGCTTTCTCTGAGCGTCCTTCTGGAGCCCTTGGCCCTCGGCGAGAAGCTCGGCCAGCCTGTCGAGGATCATCCGGATCTTGATGTTGGCCAATCTCCTTTTTCCCGACTTCTGGGTCTCGAAATGGGCCTGGAGGTAGCTCTCAATTTCCTCGGCGCCCATGATGCCCCGGACGAAGTCGTCGCCGGCAAGCTCCAGCTTCAGATCGTCCATCGTCTGACCCTGGACGATGATCTTGTTCTCGACGAGAGCCCGGGACCTCCATTGCTCGAAGTCCTTGGCGGCGTACACCGGAATGGGGCCCAGGAGCTTCTTGGCGTCCTGGAGCGTCTGGTCGAAGAAAGCCTTCCCTTCCTTGAGGAAATTCCTGGCCCGGTAGTATTCGGGATCGCTCGCGGGGATGCGGTCTTCGAGGTAATCGTTGAAGGTCCGGATGGAATCCGAGAGGAGCTCGAAGCACCGCGTCGCACGGATGTAGATTTCGCGCTCGACCTGGACCTTCATTTTCGCTGAACTCTGGGCCTCAATCTAGCACAGGCCCCGCCCGAAGTCAACGGGAGTTTTCGGCCCCATTTTCAGCCCTATTTCTCGAGGATCGAGGCGGCGACGACGTTGGCGACCTTGCTCCGCATGGCGATGATCTCCCCCTTGTCGTCGGGGTGGATGCGGTTCGTCAAGAATATGACGGCCGTCTTCGTCTCGGGGTCGATCCAGATCGAGGTTCCCGTGTACCCCGAATGGCCGTAGGAGCCATAGCTGAAAAGGTCGCCCCGGACGGTGCCGTAATCGGAAGTGAAGTCCCAGCCGAGGCCGCGGCCGGAGTCGGCAACCTTCGGGAAGACCTCCGTCATGCGCTCCACCGTGAGCGGACTGAGGATGCGGACCCCATTCCATTCGCCGCGGTTGAGCATCATCTGGGCGAAGACGGCCAGGTCGTCGGCCGTGGAGAACAGGCCCGCGTTGCCTGAAACGCCGCCCTGGAGCCTGGCCAGGGGGTCATGAACGATGCCGCGGAGCGGACTGCCGTCCACGACCTGGGTCGGGACGCAGAGCGGCAGGAACTGGGGCGGCGGATTGTAGAAGGTCCGGCTCATTCCGAGCGGCCTGAAGATGTTCTCGGCCGCGAACTCAGCGATCGTCTGGCCGGTCACTTTCTTCACGATCCAGGCCAGAGTGATGTAATTCAGGCAGCTGTAGGTGAACTGCTTCCCCGGGGGAGATTCCTTGGGGATCTGGGAGATGACCTTGACGAGGTCCTCCGTGGAACAGGGGTTGCCGTATTTCTTCTCGACCTCCTTGGGATCCGTATACGGCGGAAGACCCGACGTGTGGGTCAGGAGATGCCAGAGCCTGGCGTCGTCACCGGGTACCCCCTTTTCCTGGAGGTAGACCGCGAAATCCGGGACGTAGGTCTTCACTTTATCCCAGAGCCGGACCTTCCCGCGCTCGACGAGGATCATGACCGAGGTCGCCGTCGCCACGGGCTTGGTGACGGATGCCATGTCGAAGATCATATCCCCGGACATGGGTTTCGGCCCGGGCAGCCACTGGCTCTCCCCAAATGCCTTTTTATAGACCATCCTGCCTTTGCGGGTCACGAGGAGCACGGCCCCGGGGAAGTCTTTCCGCTGGAGGGCTTCGCCGATGATCTGGTCAAGATAAGCCAGATGCTTCGACGACATCCCGACCTCCTCCGGCTTGGCG
>JBEKBS010000012.1:0-139164 GCA_050015275.1 Candidatus Aminicenantales bacterium
GGATTAAAAAGGCCGGCCGTTGGCAGTGCGTGGCGACTAATGTCTCGGCGATAGCACAGAAATAGTCCCACTCCGCTTCAGGCATCCCGGCGACTGAACGAGTTCGTCAAATCGGCTAGGGGATTGGTCTACCCTCCCGCCGGGATACTGGAACAAGGGCCGATTTTCAAGCGTTCCAAAGGGGATGAATTGACTTCGCAGTCCCGACATGAAAGGTAACACGAAAGGAGGGTTCGCGGCGCGGGGCGGTGCTAGGCCCTTTTTATAGGAGGATAAAAAACACCCAAAACAGTAAAAATGTCTTGAAATCTATGCAGGTTGCCTACGTAGAAGAAAACTTCTCTTGTAGTACTATCGACCATCATCATCCAACGTTGCTTAATCTTACTCAGTAGTTCTCGTTCATCGCGATAGATTCCTCTCCATTTACGATAAGATTGGTGTATTTCCCAGTCTATTATGGAGAGCGTGTGTCCTGCACAATCGGGTTCTGAAATGCACTTGAACTGGTAGTAGAATTGGAAAGGAATCTCTTCTGCTGGCTCCTTTGGCTTATCAAAGAGGCCGGGGCGTGCATAGGCCTTTTCTCTTTTGGCCGAATCCGTAATCTGCCGCTTTTTTGTCAGAAATGAGACGCCCTCAGGCTTAATGAGGCCCAAAGACGTTTTGTGTAGTTCTTCTTCTTTGAGCACTTGACACATGGACTTAACTGCTAGCTTTTGGACAATTGCTCTTCTTCTATCCCAACCATCTCTGTGCGTGTCGATTTGCTCAATTATCCTGATTGAGTTTGGCTGAATGCGAAGACTCTCCGGCCGCAAATCGTCCGTGGCCTTTGCGCAGTTCGCTTCAATCAGGCTATATTTCTTGAATTTCTGGTCGTTCTCGAGGTCGCGGTAAGGTATTGGATAAAGCCTGACCCAAAAGCCCGTGTCCATATCTACCCCAGCGCAGCATACGGTTTCTCCATAGTTGTAGCTGGGATTGGGATATGCTTTGACGGTAACGAAAACTCTCTTGGGTCGAAAATCAAGCCTTTTCAAACGTGGACGATTCTTAGCCCGTTCCCGTCATGCTCTTTTATCTTCATCGCGACGGCCGAGCGGTGACAATACTCCGGGATACGTTCGAAGCACATTAGGCAGGTGACGCCATCACGTACATACTCGTAGGCCTTTGTAATAGCATCTGGATTGTCCTCTAGATACTTCGAGTATGACGAAAAGAACCTACCATAATCATGGTCTTCCTTAAGTTGATGGCGTATATGGGAGGGGCTTCCAAGTGACTTGATGTGTACGTACTCAATGCTCTCAGCCTCGACCCTGCTTTTCAATTGCGACTTTGAGAATCCCTTCTTTCTGGATATCGGTATTTCCCTCACATCTATGAGCCGAGTGATGTTGAAGGTTTTAAGATAGCCTATGAATGTGTCGATATCTCGGCCTTCATAACCAACCGTAAACAATTCTTGAGCATTCATCCTGCCCATTATACTCCAGACCATTCGGGAAAAAGCAAGGGGGGAATCCTTCCGTATTAATGACTTTGGTCGGGCCCTTTAAAACGGTTTTATCCACACCGTTTCAACAGGGGGAGAGGTCTTTGCCCAGTGGAATAGACTCACTGGACTCAAAATCCCGTCCGGGGCAACTCGGGTGTGGGTTCGATTCCCTCCACCGGCACCAATAAAATCAATCAGTTAGACCTCAGATTGAGGTCTACTTTAGTGAGGGGTCAAGGGAGCCAAAAGGAGCCAAAAAGGGCGGTTTTCAGCCACCAACACGAAAGGTGACACGAAAGGTTGGCGGGCCGGCGCTTTCACTATCAGTTTGATAATTGAAAATCCCGGTCCAATGCTTATAACAAGGAGGCTTGCATATCTTGGAGGCCGCGAGATGCTCGAAGCAGCGCCCCCATTTCAAGCCGCTGTTGATGGTTCTGCTTACTATGGGCATGTGACCGAACAAAGCTTTTGGGCTGCGCTGGGCCTACGACGGGGGGATATGGGGGCCGTTTAGAAGTTGAGCCGAGTCTATGCGTCGCCTTCGCAGGCCGTGACAGTGCAAACCATCTCGGGCCGACCAGTCGGCTGCCCTGCACAGCTAGATATTTAATCTTGTCTGAAGCGGGCAATGGTCCCGGAACAAACCCCAGATATCGATATCTGTCCCTTTGAAAGTAATGCCCCAAGAATCTGAAATGGCACGCCACTCAGCAGCGCCCAGACCGAGTGAGGTTCCATACTTCTCAGGCTTATTTTTAAGTGTGTGAATGCCTAATCTCTTTAAGTTTGTAGGATGATAACCAAAACCGAGAAAATAGATTTTGGATGCTTGCTCTAAGAGTTCGATAGCTTTTTGAAAAACAGTTGCATGTTCATCTTTTTCAGACATTACTTGAATATTATTGCCTGCGAGTCGTATTTCGTCGAGGTTGTCGGTGTTCTTATACGGTCTAACATGATTGCCGCCCTGCCAGGGTAGCGAGCCGAGAGACCCATGCACGTGAATGATAGGAATAGCAGAAAGCAAATCAGCACATTCGGTATCCGTCTTCCGATATCGAAACTTTAGTGCTGTAAAAAGGTAATGCTCGAGCGAACGGTCATAATTAAATGTAATAACTGAAAGTCGATTTAACCTGAATACGGCAGCATCGTTTGTCGCAAGTTTATCCATTAAGTATCTGTACCAACTTGTCGGCATATCAGTATGACTTCCGGCATTGAATAGGCGCCGCTCATTTTCATATGGAATCAGACTCAATGCCATTGCTAATTTTCCTACTTCCATAAATTCATCGCGATGCTCTAAGAATGCGTCAACCGAAGGGGGGTCCGCGTATGTGAGCGCAGAATGGAAATTCAATATCTGTTTATTATTGATTCCTAAACTGAGCAATTTCCCCCAAAGGAAGCTCTTATTAGGGTCTCGCGATTGAGTATCAAGCTTCCTCTTTATCAAGAAGAATAATTCGCGGCCTGAAGGAAATCCATATGGCATGCTCGCCCCGGCTCCCAGAATAAGCACGGTCGGGTCTTCAATCATCTATGCACTCTCATTGGGACAATCTGTGGCGTGGCTTAGGCCTAATCGCCTCATTCACCTTTGTTAAGCCGATTCTACCGTGGCCCCGCCGGCGGCGCAATAGGCGGGTCTCCAGGGCAGGGGAAGAGGCCGGGGAGGGCTCGGACCTTCATCGACAGGCCGAAACCGGGGGCGTTTTCAGTCTGTTTTGGCACGCCACCGGCACACGGCGGGCACTACGCCCGCAGACTACTCACGCTAACGTTATGCAGACTTCCCCCTCTATAGCTAAGTTAATAGCGTTCCCTCAGCCGTGCGAACCGTGCTACTGCTTCACGTAAACGTTGATAGGCGTCAGAAGGGGTTTGCCGTTCGTCCCTTTACCAATAATCTCGGTCTGACCGATAAGAATGTAGCCAGCCGGGACAGCATAGCCGGGGCGCATCAGGAGCACCGACCCGGAGACTAAGCCAGACCCAGCCGGTCCCGCCGGTCCCATTGCACCGACCGGTCCCGCAGGCCCCGCTGGACCGGCAGGTCCCTTTGCTCCCGCCGGGCCCTGAGGCCCCGAAGGTCCCATTGGACCCACCGAACCGGTTGCCCCGGCAGGACCCGCAGGTCCCGCAGGCCCGATTGCACCAGTTGGACCGGCTGGCCCTACCGCTCCCGCAGGTCCCGCAGGGCCTATTGCACCGGTTGCACCAGTTGGACCGGCTGGCCCTACCGCTCCCGCAGGTCCCGCAGGCCCGATTGCACCAGTTGGACCCGCTGGACCCGTAGGGCCTGCTGGACCTGGGATACCTTGCGGACCAGCCGGTCCCGCAGGCAACGACGCAGGCGGGACCGTGCCCAGGCGACCATCGCTGGTTATCCCGACGACGGACGGAGTCAGTGAAGGGTCTATGGGATTTTCGACAATCCCTGCGATGAACGTTTGATTCTGCCCTGTCGGGTTAATTGGAGACCCGGGGTTGTTAGGGTTGTTATAAGGGCTTCCGATTCGAATTGTGTTGGTGTCGCTGGCCTGGCCATCCACGTAGGCCCCCAGAATAATGTTGTAAGAACCGGTTTGGAGGTTGCAGCCGGCCCCATACCCCATAGCTACATTGAACCCACCGGTGGTGTTATTCTGGAGCGCATAATTTCCGGTGGCTGTGTTCCAGCTGCCGGTTGTGTTCATATAGAGCCCTGCCATTCCGATGTCTACATTCGCCCCGCCGGTGGTGTTCATGCGGAGACCGCCTATGCCTATGTTAGAGTCGCCGGCGTTCAAATAGAGCGCCGCCGCCCCGATGGCTATGTTATTGTTGCCGGTGGTGTTCGCATAGAGCGCCGCCGCCCCGATGGCTGTGTTATAGCCGCCTGTGGTGTTGAGCCCGAGCGCATCACATCCGATGGCTGTGTTATTGCTGCTGGTGGTGTTGGAGGAGAGCGCATACCATCCGATGGCTGTGTTATAGCCGCCTGTGTTAACGGCGAGCGTGCCTATCCCGTATCCCGTGTTATGGTTGGAATCCTCGACGTCGCCGGAGCCTGCTGGCTCTCCATAGCCAGCTGGCTCTACAGATGTCCCCGTTAGCCGGAATGATATCCGGGGTGAGCCGTTGCTGAGCGCTTCGCCCCCCGGCGTTACCAAGGTGAAGGCTACGGGCGAAACTCTGCCCCCACGGGCAAACAACAACCCTCCGGAAACAACCAAGATACCCAAGACCAAAACCGACCATTTCTTCATTTTTCCCCTCCAAGGTAAGAAGATTTGCGCGCATAATAGACCGCATCTATACGGACTGAGGCGGATTTTACAGAAACGACGTAATGGACATTACGCCGACCCCCCCCGGGTCGTTTGCTCTAGCGATTAAATAGTGCGTCTCCAGAGCTAGCGTGTCAAGGGGTTTCATACCGCATTGCTCGGCCAACCCCTAAAACACGTCGGGGGGTGATGAGCTCTTCTGACAGACGGAGGGCCGGACTAACCCCGGAAAAAGCCCTCTACAAGGCAAGGACAGCAGAGGCCCTCAGGTTTTAGCACGCCACCGTCACACGGGGACTGGTCTGCCTTCCTGCCGGGACGTCCTCTACATTAAGCCACTCACCGTCCAGCTCTTGAAGGTTACTCTTCGCTAAAATAGTCGAGGTCTATACGCTTGACCGGGTAGTTCGATACGAGAGAAACGCCGATGTTATTGTCTATCATGAACTCAGCCAACTCCTCTCCACCGATGAGGACAATCTTATTGTCGATTCTCGAGGCATAGTCCTGAGCCTCCTTGGAGAAGGTGGCTGTGGTGATGAAGATGCCCTTCTTCGCTCGTTGGCCCTGCAATGCACCAGCGAATTTCTGAATTTCAGGCCGCCCGACTGTATTCTCCCATCGTTTCGCTTGGATATAGATGGTATCGAGGCCCAGCTTGTCTTCCTTGATTATGCCGTCAATCCCTTCGTCTCCAGTCCCTCCAATAGCTTTGCTAGCGTCTGGTCGACTGCCTCCGTAGCCCATCTTCACAAGTAGTTCGATGACTATCCGCTCGAACAGCTTGGGTGTAGTGCTCTTGATTTGGGCCAGCATCTCATTGGCCAGGTTGTTCTTCAGGCTCTGATACGCTTCTTCCAGCACTTCCTCGGGAGTGTGAGGCTCCTCGGGAGGCCGTTTGGGGGTCCGTACCCCTCCAGCTCGGAATTCTTTAAACCCCTCATACTTGTCGAGGAAGCCAATATCGATACGTGGAGGGTTGCCCTTCAGAGCCTCCCTGCCCCTCTCAGTTATCTGGATATGCCCTCGACTCTTCGATTCGAGAAGCCCAGCCTTCTTCATGTATGTTCTGGACCAACCGACCCGATTATCGAATGTGGGTTGGAGGCCTGAGGGCAGAAGTTCCCGCCGCTCTTCGTCGGTCAGCTTGAACCGGACGGCAAGAGCCTCAATCGCCTCCCTCAGGGTATGTTCCTTGCCGTCCCTGAGGAATTCGAGGAGGGGCAACATGATTGTTTGGAAATCGGGTATGGCCATTTCAACTCCTCCCACATAACGCTTTGAGATGGATGTTATTCTCGACGATTCGCAGATGTCAAGGTTCGCCCCAGTCGATGCGGGACGTCTGTCTAACACGGTAGTAACCCCCATCCTTCGCCGAAAAAAGGCCTCTACGGGCCTCCCGGGGCCATTAACGGCTGATTGACACCGATTCTCCACTTGAAATATAGTGCGAAGAGGTCATCCGGCGTCTATTCCGTCCAAGATGGGCATGTGTCGGTTATCAAGGGGCTAACAAGTGTCATCTGATAGGCCAGAAGCCTTTTCTCGAATCCTGATTGATAAGGCCCTCGAGGCGAGCGATTGGGACCTGCTGGACTCCCGACAAGTCCGCTTTGAGCAAAACGCCGTCAGCGGACGAGCGGACTACCTACTCCTTGACCCCCTCGGTCGAGTGCTGTGCGTGCTCGAGGCCAAGCGTGAGGACCTCGACCCATATGATGCGAAGGAACAAGCCCGGGGCTACGCTGAGAACCTGAAGGCCCCGTTCATCATCCTATCCAACGGTCGGGAACATTGGTTCTGGAACTATGAACGGGCAGACCAGCGTGATGCATACCGCATCGAACGACTGCCTTCAAGGGACGACCTCGAGCGGGTCCGGCTGAAGAACCTCCAGCCACCCCGGCCTCTGATGAGCGAACCCATCACGCCAGAGTACCTCCGCCATCTGAAACATGACCTCACTCTCCGTCGCTATCAAATCGAGGCGATGGACAAGGTCGGGACTCTCTTTGATGGGGAGTCCCGCCGGAAGTTCCTCCTTGAGATGGCCACCGGGACCGGGAAGACCCTCCTGTGTGCGGCCCTCATCCGTCGTTTCCTAGTAACCCGAAACGCCGAGCGGGTTCTGTTCATCGTGGACCGAATCGAGTTGGCGAAGCAGACGATGGAGGATTTCGCAGTTGTCCTCCCGGAGTACAAGCCCGTCATCTTTAAGTCGGCACGCCGTACTGGGGAACTTCTCGGCTCTTCTGTCGTCGTCGCCACCATCCAGTCTCTGATGATTGGCCGCCGTTACCGGGAGGAGTTCACCCCCTTCTATTTCGACCTCGTCATCAACGATGAAGCACATCGGTCGATTTACGGAGACGCTCGAGAGGTCGTTCAGTTCTTCCAAGCCACGAGAATCGGTCTGACGGCAACTCCCAAGGCCTATCTGAAGAACGTGAATGTCAGGGAGCTGGAGGCCTCGAATCCCAAGGCTCTTGAGGCCAGACAGCTCCGGGATACCTATCACTATTTCGGTTGTGAACCGGGGTTCCCGACCTATCGGTATGACATCATCGATGCTGTCAAGGACCCTGAAGGCCCGTTCCTCTGCCTACCCAAAATCTACGACCTCCGTTCTGATATCACCACCCAAGCTCTCGCCGAGAAGGGCTGGGCAGTCTATATCAACGAGCAGGAAGAGAACTTCAAGATTCAGGACCTCGAACGGAAGATATTCACGCCGGGGCGGAATCGCCTGATGTGCGAGGCCTTCCTCAAAGAGGCCCAGAAAGACCCGACCGGGGCCGTCGGCAAGTCCATAGTGTTCGCTGTGAATCAGACTCATGCCACGAACCTTACACAGATATTCAACGAGCTTCAGCCGAATATCGCCGTCACTATCACGTCTCGCATCCCCGAAGCCTCCGTCATTTCCAAGGAGTTCCGTGACAATAAGCGTACCGAGCGTATCGCCGTCTCGGTAGACATGCTTTCCACCGGGTACAACTGCCGGGACCTTCTCAATATCGGCCTGATGCGTCCCATCTTTTCACCCACGGAGTATGTCCAAATCAAGGGGCGAGGGACCCGCCTGTTCACGTTCAGAGTCGGGAATACCGAATACGAAAAGAAGAACTTTTTCCTTCTCGACTTCTGCGGTGTCGCTGAGTATTTCGAGGACAAGTACGACTATTCGGTTCCCCTCAAGCTTCCATCAGCCAAAAAAGAACCGAAGCCGTATCCCGCTGGGGGTACAATCCCGGGATTCGTCCAAGAGGGGCAGGAAACTCCGTCGGCGTCATCGCCTCCCTCCCATGAAATCCCTGTTTGGGAGGGCGTCGACGTCCTAAAGAGCCGAGAAGTCATTGAAGTTGGCCCGGACGGAGAGAAGGTGGACGTAATGACTTTCCGTGGTTCCTTCGAGCATGACGTCAGGGACTTCACGGAGCGAGATGTTGAAATGAAGAAGGCAGTTGAGGAGGAAGACGACGATACCGTCGAGATAGTCGTGAATGAGCGGTTCTTCCACAGGCCCCGGATGTTTTATTCGCAGGACAAACTCGTGGCTTCCTACGGGGTTCCTGCCCCGACTCCAGCCTTTGTCTACAACGCCGTCGGGAAGAGGCCCTTGCCCACCAAGGACGATATCATTGCTGATGTCGTGGATTCCATCGCCGCAAGGTTCAATCTTCGCTATAGCGAGCAGAAATGGCTCGATGCAACGACACAGTTACTCGTGGAAGACCCGGACGCCCGTCGAAGGTTCATGTCCGGAGACATGACAATCTTTACCTCCAGCCAGTTCAACCAGCTCGGCGGCATTGCCGCTCTGGCTCGCCTTGAAAGGCGTGACGAGGTTTTTGAAGCCCTGCGGCAATCCCAACTTGTTCGGCAAGCCCTCTTAGGAGCAACAACTCAATGACGAATTCGCTTTCGGATAATGGGAAATCTAACGGGACCAACTTCTTTTCCTCCGGCCTCCGTCAAAAAGTCGACCAACTCATGGACATCCTATGGGCTGGGGGAGTGAACAACCCCATGGATTCCATAGAGCAGATTTCCTATCTGCTTTTCCTTCGCCTACTGAGTGAGAAGGACGACGCCTTGGCCTCGCTCGATAAGAAGTACGTCCGTATCTTCTCCGACAAATGGGCGAGATTTGCGTGGGGCAATTTCGTGACCCTCACCGGGGATAGCCTATTCAATGCCGCCCGAGATGCCATCGAGAGCCTCCATGAACTTCCCGGCCTCTCTGATACGGGGAAACTCCTCTTCAGCCGGGCCACACTCAAGATTTACGACAGGCCCACACTCAGAGCAGTCATACAGGGAATCCACAACCTAGACCTTTCCGCCCACGAAGGACATGACCTAAAGGGGGACATGTACGAGTATCTCCTGAGTAAACTCTCCTTGTCCGGCACCAACGGGCAGTTCCGAACCCCTCGCCACATCATCGACATGATTGTACAGTTGGTGAATCCCCAGCCCGGTCAGCTCATCTGCGACCCTGCCTGTGGGACGGCGGGATTTCTTATCTCTGCCTTCATGCATATCCTACGTGACCATACACCTCCTGCAGACCTGAAGCGGGGCCTTGTTGACGGCTCGCTCCTCAAAGCCGGACAATGGAAATTCCTCGAGGAACAGGCGTTCACCGGGTTCGATAACGACGCTAACATGGTGAAAATCGCCATTCTCAATCTTTACCTCCATCAGCTAGAAAAGGCTCGCATCTCGCTAATGAATCCACTCACCACGGGCTTTGGCGGTGCTTATCCCGGTAGAAGATTCGATGTCATTCTCGCCAACCCGCCCTTCGCTGGGAAGGTTCAGGACGAGAGCATACTTTCAGACCTCAACTACAAGCTGAACACTCGAGCTACGGAACTGCTGTTCCTCAAGTGGTTCGTTGACCATCTCGCACCCGGGGGAAGAGCAGGGGTCATCGTCCCTAACGGGGTCCTCTTTGGCTCTACTAAGGCCGTCACCAGTCTCCGTGAGCTACTGTTGACCGAATGCGACCTACAGGCGGTTGTTGGCCTCCCTAGCGGGGTTTTCAGGCCCTACTCGGGCGTCGGCACCGCCGCACTCATCTTCGCCCGTCCGTCAACACCTAGCTTTAAACCCATGACTCAATCCGTTTGGTTCTATGACATCACCGCCGACGGATTTAGCCTCGACGACAAGCGAACGCCGACGGAAGCCAATGACATTCTGGACGTGCTGGCCAAATGGCCTAGCCGTGAGGAAAGCCTGAACAGCTACCGTGTTCCAATTGAGAAGATACAGGAGAACGATTGGAGTCTTGCGGCAGGACGCTACAAGCCCGTGACTGTCGAATCTGTGCATCATGATGCTCCTGCGGAAATACTCGTCAACGTCCTCAGGCTTGAAAACGAAATCATCCAACGTGGAAACGGGCTACTCAATCAAATCAAGAGTACGAAATGAAACGTTGGCCGTTGAAACCCCTTAGCGATGTCTGTGACATCAACCCAAGATTTGCGGCCTCGGAATCTCCGTCCCCAGACGTACAAGTCAATTTTGTTCCAATGGCGGCTATTGATGAGGCAAGCGGCTCAATAGTCGGGTCAGAAAGTCGCAGATACAGCGAGGTCGCAAAGGGCTACTCGTCGTTTAGGGAAGGGGATGTTTTGTTTGCGAAAATCACGCCTTGTATGCAGAACGGCAAGGCGGCGATTGCCCGGAACCTTCGTGCGAGCATTGGCTTTGGTTCGACGGAATTTCATGTGTTACGTCCTCGTCCCGGTTTGCTCCCTGAATGGGTGTTTGCATTTATCCGCCAACCATCCTTACGCTCCGCGGCCATGGCAAGCTTCACGGGAAGTGCAGGGCAACAACGTGTCCCTGCTGAATTCCTTAGAAAATCCCTGATTCCCGTGCCCCCGCTTTCAGAACAAGAGCGTCTCGTGAAGCTCCTTGACGAAGCGGACGAGTTGCGAAAGCTACGCGCTCAAGCCGACCGCCGTACTGCTGAGTTAGTCCCCGCCCTTTTCTATGAAATGTTTGGGGACCCGGAATACCCTCGCTTTCCCGTGAAAAGACTTTTCGAGCTCATTTCTCAGGAACGGCCCATCACTTATGGAATATTGAAGCCAGGGGCGGATACCAAGGGTGGCATCCCATATGTTCGGGTAACAGATATCAAGCAAAACCGTCTACGAGTCCAACAGTTAATGAGAACATCCAAAGAAATTGGCTATCAATATCGCCGTTCGATGCTTTGTCCAGGGGACATTCTGATAACTATCCGTGGTACAGTTGGGCGCACGTGTATTGTCCCTGAGGAACTGAAAGGCGCAAACATTACTCAAGACACAGCACGGCTGGCAATAGTCCCCAGCGTCGAAGCTAATTATGCTATCGAATTTCTGAACACACATTGGGCGCAGAGCTGGATGAAGCATCACACTCTGGGGCAAGCTGTGAAGGGAATTAACCTAGGTGACCTCCGCAAGCTACTAGTACCAATTCCGCCCTTGACGTTACAGGCAAGTTTTGCCGACCGCGTATCGGAAATCCGGGAGCTGGAAGCCGAACAAACCGCCAGCCGCCTCCGCCTTGAGGCCTTGTTCCAATCGCTTCTCCACCGCGCATTCATGGGAGAAGATTAGATATGGCTACCTGGCCACGAGACAAAATGTTTCTCTTCAAAACATGATGGGCGCACTCATGCTAGATAAAGAAATCATTCGGCGTGGCAACGCGTGGCTTGCGCAAATCAGCGAGAAGAAATGAACCGCTGGCTGACAAAACCACTCGAAGAAATCGCGGACGTTTATGGCGGAAGCACGCCCTCGCGCGACAATCCGGCTTTCTGGGGTGGAGACATTCCTTGGGTCACTCCGACTGATTTGCCAATGCCTGACGAAGGCATTTCGGTGGTTAGAAGAACAAATGACTGCATCACCCAAGCTGGCCTAGACAACAGCTCGGCTTCGGTTGTTCCTAAGGGTGCTGTCCTGTTCTCATCTCGTGCAACGATAGGCAAGGTTGCCGTGGCGGATATGCCGCTCACGACCAATCAAGGGTTCGCCAACTTCATCCCGCATGCGGAAGTCACTTCTCGGTTCCTTGCATATGCGCTCTGGGTTCGCCGGGAGGACATCGCCAGACTTTCAGGCTCTACAACCTTCAAAGAAGTGCGCCGAAGCACGCTTCGCAAGTATCCGCTCCCCGTACCGCCTTTAGAAGAGCAAGAGCGGTTGGTGAAACTACTAGACGAAGCGGACGAGTTGCGGAAACTGCGTGCCAAAGCCGACCGCCACACCGCCGAACTAATCCCCGCACTATTCCATGAGATGTTTGGGGACCCAAAGGTCTCCGTCAAGACCCTTTCTATTGAAGATGTCATAGAACGATTTATTGATTATCGTGGCAAGACACCCGAGAAGTCTGCTAACGGGATACCCCTTGTTACTGCAAGAATTGTAAAGGGTGGTCGAATCCTTCAGCCAACGGAGTTCATCCGGGAGGCATTATATGAGAGCTGGATGCGGCGGGGATTGCCAAAAACCGGAGATGTTCTATTCACAATGGAAGCCCCGCTCGGTGAAGTAGCGATTGTAGAGGATGCTAGAATAGCACTTGCTCAGAGAATCCTACTGATGCGTCCCCGAGCAGATGTGCTCAATAGCCAATACTTCATGACGGCACTCAAAGTGCCAGCCGTATGGAAGCAGATTGAAGAGCGAGCAACTGGCTCAACCGTCCGTGGAATCCGGCAAGCGGAATTGAGGAAGGTGCATATCCCCGTCCCCTCGCTACCGCTTCAAAGGGGATTCTCCGACCGAGTGAACGAAATCCGCAATCTCGAAGCCGACCAAGCCGCCAGCCGCCTCCGCCTCGAGGCCCTGTTCCAATCGCTCCTCCATCGAGCGTTCAATGGAGAACTTTGAACTTCCATAGCACATAGAGAAATGTTGAGGGGGTAATTGAGCAATGAGCATTCCCAACGTCAATTGGATGTTACTCGGTACTGCAGTCGGAGCATTCTGGGGAATCTTCGCCCTCTTCTTCTATACGCCATATCCAACTATGAAATGGGGCAAGCTCCGGGAGTGGGCCGGTTCGATTTACATCTTGCTATTTCAATTCGTTTTCAATTTCATCGGTGGCTTTGCGGGGTGCATCGGACTGGGCTTGTTCCTAGACAGGTATACACAAAATCGGCTCGGATTTCCCGAACTAATTCTTCTATGCATTTCCCTCCTCGGGGTGTCCGGCAGACTCTCAGTAATAATCTATCGGTTGCCAGATACTATCGATGCGGCATTCAAGAACTACTTCTCGAATTAGCAGCCGATATGGCTGGCAAATGAAGATGTCAAGGTCACCATGACAGAAGGGCAAGCACCAATAACTCGTCGGGCTAAGGCTGGCCGTCCCCCTTCTGGGAAAGCTCCCTCTAAGAAAATCCTACTCCGCCTCTATGCTAAGGAGGGAAAGTCTATCAGGGAGATTAGCGAGGCCCTGAACTGCTCAAAAGACATAATTGCGAGAGCCCTGAAGGCCTATGGAATCGAGGCTAGGACAAGGGTCAGGAGGTCGGGATTGGCAAAGTACGACCGAGAAGCCTTGGAATCATCCGTCAGGACGAAGGGGGTCAGAGGAACAGCACTAGAATTGGGGGTAAACGCCAGTACTCTGAGCCGGTTTTTAAGGTCAAAAGGCTAAAATAGCTGTTGCGTTTGTGGCGCATAATACCGATTATGTCAACTATAAATGGGTTTAATATCAATTACTTACAACTTCAGACACATTAGGGAATTCAAAGGCTGGGGAACGCATTGGATTATTGGAACAAATTCCTCTCTCCCTCCAATTTCCTTCTTGCATGGCGACGGATTACTACGGGTTCAAATTTATCCTATAAAAGGTTCTTCCGTGACTCATATCTCGGATACGAAGTATCTTTTGAGGCCAACCTCAACTCTTTAATAAAGCGAATAAAGGGGGGGGCATATGAACCCCAGCCTCCCGATAGAATCTTTATTCCCAAACCGTCGGGATTTCAAAGACCAATATCTCTCCTGTCTGTAGAAGACCAAATCGTATGGCAGGCCATTGCTAACATTTTAGAGTTAAAATGGAAAACAAAAAGAGCCGAAGTAGAAAGAAAGGTCGTTTTCAGCAATCATCACGGTCCAAATCCTATCTTCTTTTTTGAACCTTGGAAATATTCATACCTTGGATTTATTGCCCGCATTAAGGAAATACATAAGGATAATAAGTGGACAGCTCACTTCGACCTCGCATCCTACTTTGACACCATATCTCATGACCATATTTCCAACCTTATAACTCCAAAAAACAAGCATTCAAATATCGCTGAGTTCCTAAGAGAAGTTCTACATTGTTGGTCTTCAGAAAAACTATCGGGACGATATTCCCACGGAATACCCCAGGGTCCGATTGCTTCCGCCTATGTTGGTGAAGTCATTCTTCTCGACATAGATAAGCCTTTGATGAACGCTCAGAATAACTTTTTCTATTTAAGATATGTCGATGACGTTCGTCTTTTTGGCAAGGATGAGGATAGTGTTAGGGATGGGATAATACATCTTGAGCAGCTATCTAGGAATAAGGGACTAGTACCCCAAACGAAAAAGACTTCCATATTTTATGCGGATACTGAGAATGAAGCGATTGGGAAGGATATTAGCCTGTCTCCCGAGGATGATGAGAAGCCGGCTCCTAAATCACATCTGCTTTCATCTATCGATATAGAAAGCGAGACAATAACAAATACGACCAAATTCAAACATTTTCTCTATAGAGGAATGGTTTGCCCTGAACACTTAGACGTGCTCTTAAGATTATTCATTAAGTATCCTGACTTGAGCGATGCATTCACTCAATACTTCAGAAAGTTCCAAGACAACGAGACGATTATCAATTACGAAGTTCGAATCATTAAAGCAAAACGCTTTCCGTATCAATACGTTGAGGGGAATGTATGGCTATTATTGGCTTCGATAGACAAAAACCAGATGAGTTCAGAACTAAGGAGCATCGCTGAAAAGAGGATATTATTGCCTGCGTCAAAAACTAATCCATATCTAAGGTATGGGCTCCTTTCTTATTTGGCCCCATATTCGAAGGATATACCAAAACGTATTTTTAACAAGTTTCTATATGAAGAGTCACCTGTTTTTCTAGCCCTGTTGTTGCCAACCCTAGCCTCAACCTTCTCTCCTGAACATTATGCTTTGATTCTTAGGCAGTGTTTCATCCGGACAAAGCCAGATGCCGGACTCGTAGCCTCCTATCGCCTCGCAATTGACAACATACGATATGAGCAGTTGGCTGTTCCGCGAAGGCAAAAGGCTCCAGTTAGAAATTGCCTGGTTGGTTTGGGAATTCAAAAATCGAAGGTTCTACCGGACATTACTCCTTTTCAGGAGCTTATTCAGAAGCGGTTTCAAATACAGGTGTCGGATTGGAAGCCGTTCTTAAAAAGAGAATACAACCACGCCCATAAGGTGTTAGCCCTTGCAGATAAGGCGTTCGAAATGAACAGGTCGTCCTGGATGTGTTTAATGGATTCTTTCAACGAAATCCTTACTAGGGCGTTAATAAGAAAAGATAGAGCCATACGACAAAAACTCGTCGACCCAGATGGAAAACTGGTGGATTATGGAGCTTTGCTTAAGGGCAATAGTTTTTTGGCAAAGTATGGCTTGATAGACGATGTGTTTCTAAAGGTTCATGAACGAAGATGTTCAATCCCAGAGGCACATCCCTATGAAAAACATAGTCAAAGAAGGACTACCTTCTTAAAGCCAGGAGAACAGAAACACCATTTTGGGCAGCTCAAACGTGCATATCTGGACTACGATAGTTCTTTGCAGCGATTATAGGCGGTCACTCAGCGACTATTCCAAATCGGTCGCCATCATTTTAATGCTTCTCTCTTAGTTCTCCAAGAACTTCGAGTATTATTATAGCGAGTTGATAACAAAAGGGTTGACAAAGTAACAAATCCCCTCCATCATAATCTTATAAGTCCTTCATTTGGTTTGAAGGCGGCCTGAAAAGGCTCCATTAGGTGCCCGTTCTGGGCATGGTTGGGTTAATCCCGAGAACGTCGGCGAAGGAGTACTGCTATGGATTCTAGACTGGCTGTCCGGTTCAAGAGGGGCGGTCGAAGGCCGCGGTCCCACGGGGGCTACTCATATCTTGCCACCGGGGCCTTAGCCGAGCATCGCACGAACATCCTCGGCTACTTGATGGCTGTCCGCCAAGGCCTAATCCAAGACCTCGGTCCCACTGAGAATGACCTCAGCACGGCCAAAATTGTGCTCATCGACAGGATTACCACGAAATTAGGTGTTATTCGCTGCGTAGAAGAGCATATACGCGAAAACTCGGTCATGGCGGGTAATGAGCTTGCCCCCTGCCTGAAAGCCTCGTATTTGGCCTATAACAACAGCCTGAGGCTTGATTTGCAGGCCCTGGGCCTCGAGAAGAAGGGGGAGGCTATCCTAACCCCCTATGAGATTGTAGAACGCGAGAAGAGGGCTGAGGAGGCAACAACATGAACATCATCGATATTATGGATGACCCGCGGTTCTTCAAGCCCCTGTTCAGGGACGAGCAGAGTTGGCGGGCTTGGAGAGTTTTCCTGAAAGCTCTGTTCGGGATTCCAATAACGGACAAATCAGAGAGAAAACTGTTCCGGAAGTGCACGGGGCTTAAGAAGCCCAAGAATGGGCCTTCCAGGGAAACCTATGTTATTGCTGGCCGCCGTTCAGGGAAAAGCTTTATCTCTTCTCTTATCGCGGTTTACCTAGCTGCCTTCAAAGACTGGTCCCCTTATCTTAATCCAGGGGAAAAGGGCTGGATATTCATTATCGCCACGGATAAGGACCAGGCAAAGATAATCATGAATTATATCTCGGGGATATTGAACTCAAATGCTGTATTCCGAAGATTGATTGGTCGGGAGCTCCAGTGGGAGATTGAGTTGAAGAACGGAATAGTAATTGCCGTGAAGACCTGTAATTACCGCACAATCCGTGGATTTACGGTTCTAGCCGCTATCTGTGAGGAAATCGCATTTTGGAGGGACGAAAACAGTGCCAATCCCGCTCAGGAGGTCCTTGCTGCTCTAAGACCTGCTCTGGCGACGATTCCTGAAAGCATGCTGATAGGCATCTCGACGCCATATTCGCGGTCCGGAGTCCTTTGGGAACAATTCAGGAACAATTTTGGGAAAGGAGATGCTCGTTCCCCGCTGATATGGAAAGCCCCTACTCGAGTTATGAATCCAACTATTGACGGCGAGATAATCGAAAACGATTTGAGGGAAGATTATGCTCGTGCGAAGTCAGAATGGGACGCCGAGTGGAGAGAGGATATTGAAGGATTCCTCAGCCTTGAGGTCATAGAGGCGGCGGTCGTACCCGGACGCTTCGAGCTCTCGAGGCTCAAGGATACCGAATACTTCGGGTTTATCGACGCGTCGGCCGGCCGTCAGGATTCATTTACCCTGGCTATTTGCCATAAGGAAAAGAGCGGCAATATCGTTCTCGACCTTATCCGTGAGGTACAGCCCCCCTTCCCGCCCCAGAGCGTTGTCGCCGAGTTTAGCGAGGAGCTGCAAGACTACGGGGTTTCCTATATCGAAGGCGACCGTTTTTCGGGTGAATGGGTTGTTTCGGAGTTTGCTAAGCATGGAATATCAATGAAGAATTCAGAGCTGACCACGAGCGAGATTTATCTGGAGTTCTTGCCCCTTATTATGAACAATTCTGTGGAACTTCTTGAAAACAGGAGGCTCATTGACCAGCTGAGGGGGTTGGAAAGAAGAACGAGGCCCGGTGGAAGGAGCCTTATCAGTCACGCCGCGTTTTCCGGAGCTCATGACGATTTGGCCGTCGCTGCAGCTGGAGCTTGCGTTCTTGCTTCCAAGTCCGACACGGACTTCTTCCTCTTGCAGGAGTACGCCCTTGCTCGAGCCAATGACCCGCCTGGCAATATTTCGATGGAAGAAGACCTTGAATGCCGTTCACGGACATGGTTGTTGACAGGGACCCTGCCTCCTCCTATCGACGAGAGGGTTGGGAGAAGGCAAAACCTCCACCAAGAAGCGGAAACTCTCACTGGCAAAAATGCAGCACCCGTTGACCATGAGGAATTAGAGACAACGAAGTCTGCTTTAATAACGAGGTGGAATACAGGAACCGAAGCGACGAGTGAAACAAAGCAGCCTGGATTCGGGACAAAAAAAACAGTAGCCTGCATAAAAACCGTCAAGTAAACAGAAAATCGCCTGTCCGGCTCAGGTTGAAATAGTAGCCGGCCATTATCCATTGCCTTCCCTCTGACATGGTCTTCTAAGACTTGGGATTCATGATGGCTCATTATCAATCCGCAAAAAAACGGGCCTAGACAACGAACGCTAGACAAGCAGGCGGGCCTACGAAAAAAATGTAAAAGTATCGGACGAACCTCTTGACAATATGACAAGACCCGAGTCCAATGTGACCAGGATATGACTGGGATGTTACACGAAGACACCTTGCACCTTAGGGAGTTTAGGACCCTGCTGAACTACAGCCAAGAGGAGCTGGCCAAGATGTTGCATTGCCACCGCCAGACTCTGATGCGTTGGGAGCTTGGTTATAGGAAGCCCCGTCCGAGATTCCGCAGAGCCATCTTGAGGCTGATGCTTGGGTTGGAAAAAAAGGCCAACCGTAAATATCTTGGAACCCTCTAAAGGGTTGGTATTCACCCGCATAGCGGGCCGTTAAATAGTCCACGGACATCGTGGGCTGGTGGCTTCAGGCCGAAGGACTTGCGGCCGGTGATGCCCGCTGAGCGAGGTAAATATGTCAACCCCGTCCAACCTACTCCCAGCCATTTGGCATGAGTCCCCCATTTTCCAGCTTGAGCAAATCGTGAAAGCACTACCGCCGAATATAGGTGAGATAGCTATGGTCTACTGGAAAAAACATGGCCTCTCCGTTATTCCCGTTGGGAAGGATAAGACGCCTTTCGGAGGGCTTTTGTGGAAGCCATACCAGTCGCGATTACCGCTCGAAGGAGAAGTTCACGCTTGGTGGGCAGAGAGACCCCAGCCTAACGTAGCCATAATAACAGGCAGCATCAGCGACCTAACTGTCATTGATTGTGATTCCCCCGAAGCAGTTACGAAAATCGAGTCCTTCTTGCCAAAAACACTTCAGGTGCCAACCGTGATTACACCCAGGGGAGGGCGGCACTTCTATTTCAGGTGCTGTTCGGAACTCCGGTCTAAAAGCGGTGTCCATGACGGCATTGATATTAAGTCTGAAGGTGGTTACATTCTCTGTCCCCCATCGAAAACTGAGAAGGGGGATTATGTGTGGAGTGCATCTAAGGGTATCGATAGCATCTCCGGCCGTCCGCCAATACCGTTCCCGCTACTCGAGTTCTTGAAGGGGGCAAGTGGCGTTGCACTAGGACAGCTGTCGGCTTTCCCGCCTCTTTCTCAGGGCCGCCGTGATATTGACCTTTTCAATATAGCGATTCAGCTGTTCAGGCAAGATATTCCCGAGGATGCAGTCGTCTGGACAATCCTCGAACTTGCAAAAAAATGTGAGCCGCCGTTCCCTGAGAAAGAAGCTCTAGCCAAAATCAAGAGTGCGAAGAAATATTTCCAAGACCCCAACCCTGCAGCAAAGGAAGTGAGATTCATCCGACGTAAGTTCGTCGATATAGAAGATACCCCGATTGTCTGGGCCTGGAAGGGCATTATCCCGATGAAGATGGTCACCGCTATCACAGGCGACCCCGGAGTCGGCAAAACATTTGTCTTGGCTGATATCGCTGCCAGGATTTCACAAGGAACCCCCTTCCCTCCTTATCAACCTGGAGGCTCGCCAGTCAAAGGCAACGTTATATACATCAGCTCAGAAGGCGTCCCCGAATCGATTCTTAAACCCCGGATGAGGGCCGCCGGGGCGGACATTAACAGGATTGATATTATCGAAGGCGTATATCTCAAGGACGGCGAGTTCTCGGTGCTCGACATACAGAAGCATTTGCCCCAGCTGGAGAAGGAGTGCTCCAAAGATTCGGACCTTCGTCTGGTTGAAATCGACCCCATCGCATCGTTTTTACCGCCTACAATTGATGAGCGTTCATCAAGCCACGTGCGACAAGCGATGGACCTTCTCTCGAACTTTGCAGACAAGACCGGAGTGGCTGTTGTCGTTGCCATGCATTTCAATAAGGATTTATCTCAGAAGACGGTCAATAGAACCTCGGGGTCAGTCCAGTTTATGGCAGCCGTCAAATCCTCATGGTCTGTAGTCCATAAGAAAGGCGACCTGGCCAACCGTCGATTCCTAGTTCCGCAGAAATCAAACCTCGTCCGTACGGAGAAGAGCCTGCCGTTTACTATCGAATCATATACGTATCAGGTCGCCAGGGGCGATATGGACACCGCCAAAATCGTTTTTGAGGCCCCGGTTCAAATCGATGTCGAGGCAGTCGTCAGCCCACAGGCCCAGCCTCCCATGAGCATGACGGCAAAGGCTAGGGAATTCCTACGAGGACAGCTTAGCGACAGTCGAAAGGGGGCAAGAGAGCTCTGTGACCAGGCCGAGGAACGGGGTATCAATAAGAACGCGTTATGGAAGGCCAAGAGAGACCTGAGTATTGTGGATGAGCGTTCAGGCTTCCAGAGCAAATCATACTGGCGAATGCCGGATAAGGAAGAGTGATTTCAGCATGGGCAGTACTCCCCCAAATACTAATCAATGATAAACAATGCCAAGCAATACAGATGTTTGCATTGATTGACATTGATTAGGAAATAGGGGATAGGGGCTACTCCCTAAACTGTCCGCCTTCGCAAAATCAGTTCTGAATACGGACGCTTGGATTGCACGATGTTGTATAATTATGGCCGAAAGGAGGAAGCATTGGCGACTTCAAAGAGTCGCCGACGTTTTTCAAATGGGTGTACGTTTCAAAGGCGACCAGGTGGCCACTTCACAATCGACTTCCGAGGCCCTTCGGGGCAACGAATCCAGAGAGTCATTAAGTGGGCGACCAACTGGCAAGAAGCTCAGGAGGCATTGAGGAAGGCGGTCCTTGAGGCCCACCTGGGCAGAGACGGTGGCAACGGCAGGAAGGTCAAGTTCGAAGAGCTGGCGAAGATGTACCTTAGGGACTGGGCGGCGACCAACAAGCGGAGCTGGCGGACTGATGCCAGCTATCTCAAGGGATTGAAAAAGTTCTTCAAGAACCGAAACGCTGATACGATCACGCCTCAGGACATCGAACAGTACAAGACCAAGAGAAGGGCGGAACGGGTGAAGCTGACAACCGTCAACAGATGCCTCCAGATTCTCTCCAAGCTGTTCAACTGCGGTATGTCCTGGGGGTATCTCCGGGTCAATCCCTGCAAGGGTGTCAAGAAGTATCCGGAACAACCTTTCAGGAGAACACGGGTCATGAGCAGGGAGGAAGAAGCCCACTTGATGGAAGCAGTCGGACCTGGGTACTTGAGGTCTATGATTCTGGTACTCCTCAATACGGGACTCCGCAGGAAAGAACTTTTTCAGCTCACATGGGACGCCGTAGACATAGAGCGACGGCAATTGTACATCAAGGAGACCAAGACCTTCCGGAGTCGGCATGTCCCGATGAACGAGCTAGTAGTCCAGGAACTACAGAATCTTTATCGGTCCCGGAAGGATGACGGTCTCGTTTTCAAGAACCCGGATACGGGAAAGGCTTTTGTTGACATCCGCCGTGCATTCTACGGAGCTTGTCGCCGTGCCAAGATTGGAGGTCTATTGCTCTTGGACCTCCGCAGGACGTTCGCCACACGGTTGCTGGAGAGGGGAGCCGACATCATTACTGTTCAACAGCTACTGGGGCACACGTCTGTATCTACGACGATGATATATACGATGTCCGACCCTATGAGAAAGCTCGAAGCGGTGGAACTCTTGGTAGGAAAAAACGCCCCTAGCGGTGACCGTTTGGTGACATCCTCGAGAGCGTTGCTGGTTAACAATGTGTTTTCAGTCAACTAGCCGACCAGCTCGTCGGGCTCATAACCCGGAGGTCGCTGGTTCAAATCCAGCCCCCGCTACCATTTTTTTACCCTTATTTTCCCTGTCTCCAGCAAGTTTGGATCCGGCCCTAGAGGGGGTGAGTCCGCAGTCCGCCGTTACGTAAAGACGCCCCTCCGCTAGAGTGCCCGCCGCCCAGCCCTGTCCCCTCTATCCCACGACGTCCTTCAAACCGCTCGACGCCGTGTAGAGCGCGCCCACGCCGGACAGATGATAAGCGACCCGGAGGGCTTCCGCGATCTCCTCTTTTGTGGCGCCCTCTTTCATCGCCGCCAGGGCCAGGGCTTTCACGCCCTGATCCGCGCCGTGGGCCGCGTCAAAGGCCATCGCCATGAGCAGCTTGACCTTCTTCGGGAGGGCGCCGGAGCCATAGATGAGCTCGTCCATGTCCTTCAGGTGACCCATGATCTTCGGATCGATCTTCTGGAGCGCCGCCAGCGGATGTTCTGCCATTTTAAACCTCCTTGGGAATCTGAATGAATGATATCACTTCAGGTCAGATCTGATGACTCGATCGGGCCGAATTCTCGACTCCGGCCACCAGTCTAAAGTAGCTTTTCCGGAGCGTCATGACAAGCCTTTTCTTCAGGCCACGGCATCCACGTCCTTCGTCCGGACGGGAGCGTCCGGGGTTGAATGTCGCCGGGATATCTGTTATACATTTCTCTAAGTCATTCGAGGAGGCGAGATGTTCAAAGAGACGACTTATCTCCAGAGGCGAAAGCTGCTCAAAAAGCAGGTCCCGTCCGGGCTTCTCCTTTTCTTCGGCAACGAGGAGAGCCCGATGAATTACCAGGACAACGCCTATCATTTCCGGCAGGACAGCACCTTTCTTTATTTCTTCGGCCTGGATTCGCCCGGCCTTGCGGCGATCGTCGACGTCGACGAAAACGTGGACTTGCTTTTCGGCGACGACATCGGCCTTGAGGACATCATTTGGATGGGCGAGCTGCCCAAGCTCAAGGACCGGGCGTCCCAGGTCGGGGTCCGGCATTGCGCCCCGAAGAAGGCCTTTGGAGAATACGTGGCCAAGGCCGTGGCCGCGGGGAGGAAGGTCCGCTTCCTGCCGCCGTACAGGTCCGACACCGCCGTCGCGATCTCGACCCTCCTCGGGCTCCCTCTCGGGGAGGTGAAGGCCGAGGCCTGCGGGGACTTCATCAAGGCTGTCGTCGACCAACGGCTGATCAAATCGAAGGAAGAGGTCAGGGAGATCGAGAGCGCGATAGAGGTCTCGGCGGAGATGTATCGCGCGGCGATGAAGCTGGCCAGACCCGGCCGCTTCGAACGGGAGGTCGTCGGCGCCATGGAAGGGATCGTCAACGCCCTCGGCTGCAAGATGGCGTTCCCGCCGATCGTGACCATCAACGGCCAGACCCTTCACATGCACAGCCACGCCAACGAGCTCCGGAAGGGCCGGATGCTGGTCATGGACGCAGGCGCGGAATCCTGGCTCCATTATGCGTCCGACATCACCCGGACCGTCCCCGTCGGCGGGAAGTTCAACCAGAGGCAGAAGGATATCTACGAGATCGTCCTCGAGGGTCAGGAAACGGCCATCCGCTCGATCAAGCCCGGCGTCATGTATAAGGAAATCCATCTGAAGACGGCCCGGACCATGGCCTCCGGCCTGAAGGACCTCGGCCTGATGAAAGGGAGCGTCGACGACGCCGTCGCCCAGGGCGCCCACGCCATGTTTTTCCCCCACGGCCTCGGGCACAACATGGGCCTCGACGTCCACGACATGGAGGACCTGGGCGAGAACCATGTCGGATATGACAAGACCGTGCAGCGCAGCAGCCAGTTCGGCCTGGCCTACCTGAGGATGGCCCGGGAGCTCCGGCCGGGTCACGTCCTGACCGTCGAGCCCGGTCTCTATTTCATCCCCGCCCTCGTGACCCTTTGGAAGAAGGAAAAGAAGCATAGGGACTTCATCGTCTACGACAAGGCGGAAACGTTCTTGGATTTCGGCGGGGTTCGGATCGAGGATAATGTCCTCGTCACGGAGAAAGGCCGCCGGGTCCTGGGGACGCCCATCCCCAAGACGGTGGCCGAGATCGAGAAAGCCTGCCGGTAGTAAACGGGTGAAGATCGCTCTCGTTCAGCAGCACGCGACGCACGATCCGGAGGAAAACCGGGAGCGGGGGAAGAGGGCTTTCCTCGAAGCCGCCGGGGCAGGCGCCCGGCTCGTCGCGTTCGCTGAACTCGCGTTCTCCAGGTTCTTCCCGCAGGTCCCGGCCGGGCCTGAAAGCCTCCTCGAAACGGAGCCCGTCCCGGGACCGACCACGGAGCTATTCTCTCGCCTAGCCAGGGAAGCGGGGGCCGTTGCGGTCCTCAACCTCTTCGAAAGGGAACGGAACCGGACCTACGATTCCTCGCCGGTGATCGACTCGGACGGCCGCCTCCTCGGTGTCACGCGGATGGTCCATATCATGGAGGGCCCCGGGTTCCACGAAAAGGGGTATTATGAGCCGGGGGACGGGAAGGATTTCGTCTTTAAGACGGCCGTCGGCCGGGTCGGAGTCGCGATTTGCTACGACCGGCATTTTCCCGAATACATGAGGGGCCTCTGTCTCAGGGGCGCGGAGCTGGTCGTGATCCCCCAGGCCGGGTCTCTCGGAGAATGGCCGGAGGGGCTATTCGAGGCGGAGGTCCGGACGGCGGCCTTCCAGAACGGCTATTTTGCGGCCCTGGTGAACCGGGTCGGCCGGGAAGAGGTGCTTGAGTTCGCCGGGGAGTCTTTCGTGGTCGACCCGGACGGCCTCGTCATCGCCCGAGCCCCGCAGGGCGAGGATCATATCCTTTATGCCGACTGCGATCTGGGGAAAAACAGCGCCTCTCATGCCCGGCGCCATTTCCTTGAAGACCGGCGACCCGAGGTCTACGCAAAACTCGGGCTCATGGGGGATCCGGACGAGGGCTGAACATGGTCAGCTGGTACGTCATCAACACCAAGCCGAAAAAGGAAGCCCAGGTGGAGAAGCTTTTCCAGGAGGGCGGATTCACGCTCTATTGCCCGAAACACCGGAGCGAAAGCCAAGTCAAGCCCTTTTTCCCCGGATACGCCTTCCTCTCCTTCGATTTCCCCGGCCAGTATCAGATGGTGAAATACACGCGGGGTGTCAAGCGGATCGTCGGCAACGACGAAGGCCCGATCCCCATTCTCGAGGCGGTTGTCCAGGGCCTCAGGGCGCGGGAAAAGGACGGGCTGATCGTCCTCGAGAAATACGGCGCGGAGCCCGGCCTCGGCGACGAGATCGAGGTCATGGAGGGGCCGCTCAAGGGGCTGAAGGGCGTCTTCAAGAAAGAGGCCGGCGACAAGGAGCGGGTGATGATCCTCCTGAACTACGTCTCCTACCAGGGCATGCTGCTCATCGAAAAAAGGAAGATCAAGAAGGTTTGAACCAGGCCGGTCGCCCGATCATTTGGGGGCCTTGAGCTTTTCGAGGAACGGCCCGGTCAGGCTGCTGGACGAAAAAAAGATCACCCCGTCGGCTCCCAGGGACTGGCTGATCTTCATCTGCTCGAGCATCCCCTCCGGCGTGTTCTGGTTGTGGGAGGTGCCGATCCCGATCCCGGGGCAGACCCGGCAGTGGCCCCGTCCGTATTCCACGGCCTGCCTGGCGAGCTTTTCGAAGAACTGGGCTTGGTTCGTGTACAGCATGGGACAGAGCATGTCCACGAGCCCGTCCCTCGCCCAGGCGGCCCAATCCTGACCGATGAGGACCTTCGCGTTCTCGGCGTTGGGGAAGACGGCGGCGCTGATCCCGACTATGCGGCCGGTGGCCCTGAGGGATTCCCTGAGCTCCCGGACGAACTGGGTCACCTGACTTCTATTCCATTCCAGCCACTCGTTCCAGATCATGTTGCCGGAGTCGCGAGCTTTCACGCCCGTGATGTCCACCCCGGAATATTCCTTGAAGAGCCGGACGGTCTCCGGGTCGAAGCTGAAGTAGGGTTCCGCCGGCTCGCAGGGGAAACGGATGTAGTCGAGATGAATCCAGTCGGTCTCGTAACGGGCCGCGACCTCCATCATCAGGCCTCTTTCGTATTCGCGGGCGGCCGGAAGGGCGGGGTTGACCGAACCCACGAGCTCCCGCCTCGGGCTCTGGATGAGCCACTCCGGGTGCTCCCGGACCCGGCCGAGGATGCTCGTTTCATGGAAAACGCAGAACCAGGGGTGGACCTGCATGTCCCGCTTGCGGGCCTCCGCCAGGAACTCTCCGAAGAAGTCCCAGTTCCAGCGGGGGTCGGCGACGCCGTTCCGGCTCTTGAAATAGACGTATCCCGACGTGTCCTTGACCAGGACGATGAGGGTGTTGATCCCGGCCTTCTTATATTCATCCAAGGTCGTCCGGATCTTTTCGACGGCGGTCGCCTTTTCCGGACCGAAGAAGCCCGGGTGCAGCCAGACGCCACGGACGGACACGGGCGGCGCCGCCTCGCTCCCTGATTGGGAAAACGCTGGAACGGACAAGGCCGTCGTCAGCAGGAGCAGGAATGCCGGGATCTTCTTGATCATGGCCATCCCTCCAGTCGGATTTCTGTCCCGTTATACCAAGAGCGACCGGGGCGTGTCAAAAGAGCTCAGCCCCGCGGCCGGCCGTACCCCCCGCCACCGGGAGTTTCGATCCGCAGGACATCGCCCGGCCGGAGCCTGACGTTGACCTTCGAGCCCAGAACTTTTTTCCGGCCGCGGGAGATGAGGGTGTTCTTCCCTTTTGCGCCGGGCCGCCCGCCCCGGAGGCCGTACGGCGCGAACTTCCGCCGTTCCGACATGATCGTCAGGGCCGCGGGGACGAGAAACTCGTACTCCCGGATGATCCCATCGCCGCCGGCGCGGGCGCCTTTGCCTCCCGAGCCTTTCCTCAGGCCGTACCGCGTGATCTTGATCGGGAGATAGTTCTCCAGCGCCTCCAGAGGAGTGTTGAGCGAGTTCGTCATGTGGGTGTGGACGCCGCTCAGCCCGGGCGCCGACATGCCGGCGCCCATCCCTCCGCCGATCGTTTCATAATAGGCGAAGGGCCTGTCCCTCGCCCGATCGTGGCCGCCGAAGGCAATGTTGTTCATCGTCCCCTGGCTCGCCGCCGGGATCCTGTCGGGGACCGCCCGGGCCAGGGCACCGAGAAGGACGTCCACGATCCTCTGCGACGTCTCGACGTTGCCCGCGGCACAGGCCGCAGGGAACTCGGCGTTGACGACGGAACCCTTGGGGGCGACGATCTCGAGCGGCCTCATCAGGCCCGTGTTGAACGGGATGTCCTCTTCGACGAGCGCCCGGAAGACATAAAGGACGGCCGAGCAGGTGATGGCGAAGTTGGCGTTGATCCCGCCCTCCACCTGCCGGGCCGAGCGGCTGAAATCGACGACGGCCCGGTCGCCCCGGACCGTCACGTCGACGGCGATCCGGACCGGCCGCGGGGTGATGCCATCGCCGTCCATGGCGTCCTCGAAACCGTAAGTCCCATCGGGGATGTCCCTGATGGTCGATCTCAGGAACCTTTCGGTGTAGTCTTGAACGAGCCCGGCGTAGGTCAGGATCCGCCCGAGTCCGTAACGGCTGACCGCTTCGAGGAGCCGCAGCCGGCCGACCTCGTTCGCCGCGACCTGGGCCAATAGGTCGCCCCGCCGTTCGTCCGGCGTCCGGACGTTGGACAGGATCAGGTTGAAGACGGCCTCGTTCCGGCGGCCCCTGGACACGAGTTTGAGCGGCGGAATGATCAGGCCTTCCTGGAAAAGCTCGGTGGCCAAAGGCATCGAGCCGGGCGACATGCCCCCGACGTCGGCGTGATGGGCCCGGTTGGCAGCGAAGAAGCGTAATTTTCCCTTGACGAAAATGGGGGAGATGCAGGTGATGTCGGGGAGATGTGTCCCGCCGCGATAAGGGTCATTCAGGATGGCCAGGTCGCCCGGTTCGAACGGGAGTGACCGGATGGCGGCCTGGACCGAAAGAGGCATGGCCCCCAGATGGACGGGGATGTACGAACCCTGGGCCAGCGTGTCGCCTCGGGCATCGAACAGGGCGCAGGAATAGTCCTTCCGTTCCTTGATGTTGGGCGAGAGGGCCGTGCGGCCGAGGACGGCCGCCATCTCCTCCGAGATCGAGATGAAGACATTCTTGAAAAGCTCGAGCTCGATGGGATCGGCAGCGCGTTTCATGCGGGCCTCGTCGGCCGGATGATGAGGTTCAGGAACCCGTCCACGCGCGCGGAATATCCGGGTGGAAGATAGGCCGTGGATTCCGGATCGATGACGAGCGATGGGCCGGCGATGACATTTCCCGGGCACAGGCGCGACCGATCGTACACCTTCCCCTCGACCCCGCTTCGGACCGTGACGATCGGCTGTCTTTTGACGAAGGCCCGCCGCGGGTCAAGAGAGGAGCGTCCCGGCGCCTTGATCAGGGGGATTTTCGGCGTCGCCGCAACGGCCTTGATCCGGAGGTTGACGATCTCGACCGGCCTTCCGGCGTGACGATAAGTGTAGAGCTTTTGATGCCGCCTGTGGAATTCCTCGAGGAAAGCTCTGCCCGCGGTCGGGACCCTCCGGCAGGGGACCGTGATCTCGTAGGACTGGCCGACATATCGGCAGTCCAAGGACCGCTCGATCTGGACATCCGCGTCCTCGAAGCCATCCTCCCGCATGTCTCGGCGCCCGGCGGCCTCGAGCTTTGCGAATTCCCTCTCAAGGTCCGCCAGGGAGACCCGGGACGCCGGTTTCATCAGGGACCTGGTGTAATCCTTGATCGAGTCGGCCATGAGGAGGCCAAACGCGGACAGTACGCCGGCGTTCCGGGGGACGACGACCGTGGGCATCCGAAGATGGGCGGCCATCTCGACGGCGTGCATGCCTCCCGCCCCGCCGAACGAAAAAAGACCGAAGTTCCGTGGGTCGTGCCCGCGCTCGACCGAGATAACCCGGATCGCCTTCTCCATATTGGCGTTGGCGATATCCACGATCCCCAGGGCCGTCTCCTGGAGGGTCTTGCCGAGCGAGCGGGCAAGACGCCCGATCGCATCCCGGCTCCGGTCGGGGTGGATCTTCATGGTGCCGCCCAGGAAGAATCCCGGGTCGAGACGGCCGAGAAAGAGATCAGCGTCCGTGACGGTGGGGATGTCGCCCTTGCCGTAACAGGCCGGCCCCGGGTCGGCCCCCGCGCTCTGCGGCCCGACCCTCATCGACCCGCCACGGTCGCGGAATGCGATCGATCCGCCGCCGGCTCCGACGGAATGGATGTCGATGATGGGAAGGCGGATCGGGAAATCGCCGATCTGGCTTTCGTGGGTCCGCCGGACGGCTCCTTCGATCAGGGACACGTCCGTCGAGGTCCCGCCCATGTCGAAACTGATGACGTTCTTGAATCCGGCGGCCTTCGCCAAATGGCGCGCCCCGACGACGCCACCGGCGGGGCCCGAGAGGGCGGTCTTGATGGGCTCCAGGCGAGCTTTGGCCGGCGAGATATAGCCCTCGTTGGACTGCATGATCCGGAGCTCGGCTTTGCCGATCCTCCGATCGACCTCCGACAGGTAGCGGTCCATGACCGGCATCAGGTAGGCGTTGATGGCTGTCGTCGTCATCCTCTCATACTCGCGGTGCTCGGGGAGGAGACGGCTCGAGACCGAGGCCATGATGCCGGCCCTGTCGAGCTCCCGGGCCAGGATACTCTCGTTCCGGGGGTTGGCATAGGAGTGGAGGAAGCAGACGGCCACGGCCTCGGCCCCGGACTCCCGGAGCTTCCGGAGGATACTCCGGACCTCGTCCCTGGAAACGCGCTTCTCGACGCGACCCGAAGCCAGCGTCCGCTCGTGAACCCCGAACGAACGCTCCTCGGGGAGGAGGAAGAAGCGCTCCTCGGGCTGGAGGCTGTAGAGCTTTCTCCTGGTCTGACGGCCGATGAAAAGGACATCCTCGAAACCCGCGGTCGTGACCAGGGCAATCCTCCCGCCCTTTCTCTCAAGGAGAGCATTGATGGCCACGGTCGTGCCGTGGACGATGAATGTCTGAGCATGGAGGTCGAGGAAATCAGCCAAACCGTCAAAGATGGCCAGGGAAGGATCCCGGGGCGTGGAAAGGACTTTCCTGTTGAAGATCCGGCCTTCTTTCCAGATGACGAAATCGGTGAAGGTGCCGCCGGTATCCACTCCGATGCGGACGGACAGCGGAGCCTGGGCATGACCTGACCTTGGGCTCCTGGCCTGGCGTGATTCTCCCATGTTCGAGTCCCTATTTAAACGTCATTGCCCGGACCATGTCAAGACAAGGGCAGAGCCCGGTCAGTATCTATTTTAAACGGCGAAGAAAAACAGGTGGCCCGGCGTAAGAAAAGGCCTCGGGGGAATGGCCGGACCGTGATAGAGCGGTTCAGCCTTCCCGAAACGGAAGTGAGCCGGCTCAGTGGCAGGTGCTGCAGGACTTCGTCGAGCAGGACGTGCAGCTCGACGATGAGGCCTTCAAGCGGCTCGAGCCGCCGCCGATGCCGAACGAAGACAGGAGCTTCTCGGCGCCCGCCGCGCCGCATCCTGGACAGGCCGCGTTTCTTTCCATGCCCATGGGGACGAGGCACTCGAAACGGCGGCCGCATTTCTTGCAGAGGAGCTCGTAAATCGGCATGGCGAAATTATTTTGTCTGCTCTTTGGCCAGGGCGATGGCCTCGATCTCGATCTTGACGTCCCGGGGGAGCCGGGCGACCTGGACCGCAGCCCGGGCCGGGCAGGGAGCTTTGAAAAATTCGGCGTAAACCGCGTTCATTTTGCCGAAATCGTTCATGTCCTGGAGAAAGACCGTGGCCTTGACCACGCTCCCGTAGGAGCTCCCGGCCGCCTCGAGGACAGCCCCCAGGTTCTTGAGGACCTGACGCGCCTGTTCTTCGATGGTCCCGGTGATCAGATCGCCTGTCGCCGGGTCGATGGGGATCTGGCCCGAAACGAAGACGAAGCCGTTCGCCACGATGCCCTGGGAATAGGGCCCGATGGCCTTGGGGGCCTTATCGGTCTGGACTTGTTTCTTCATGTGTTCACTCCTTGCGGGACTGGGGACGACTCTGGAAACGAGGGCGCCCACGGACCCTAAAATAAGGAAGAATCTCCTTCGGTTCATCTCAAGTTCCCGCTGTCGGTGCCGTTCTCGGACGGACCGCCCATGGGCCCGGCCCTAGGCCAGCCCGGCCAGCACGGCCGTCAGGAACTGCCAGAATTTTCCCACCGATTCGACATGGACACGCTCGTCCGGGGAATGCGGGTGCTCCATCGTAGGACCGATCGAGATCATGTCCATTCCGGGGAACTTCTCCCCGATGATCCCGCACTCCAGGCCGGCGTGGACCGCTCCGACCTTGGCCTCGCGGCCGAATTCCTTTGAATAAAGCTCCTTCATGGTCGCGAGGAGAGGCGACTGGAGATTGGGCCTCCATCCCGGGTAGCCGTACTTTGGCTCGATCTTGGCCCCGGCCATCTCCGTGACGGCTATGAGGACGAGCCGGGTGGCCTCCAGGGCCGAAGCGACGGAGCTCCGGGTGCTGCAGACGATGTCGGCCTGGGTCTTGCCCGTCCGGACGATGGCCAGATTGGTCGAAGTCTCCACGAGCTCCTTCATCTCCGGATGCATGGCGATCACCCCGTGAGGAATGGCCAGGAGGTAGTTCAGGAGCCCGCACTGGCAGTCCGCCATCAGGGCGAAGGCCTTTGTCTCCTCGCTCCGCTCGAAGGAATACCTGGCTTCCTTTTCGACGGCCTTGTACTCGATGCTGATCCTTTCGAACGATCTCTTGAAGGCCGAGGAGATGGCCTTCAGCTGGGCCGGAGCGCAGGCCAGGCTCGCCCAAGCCTCGCGCGGGATGGCGTTCCTCTTGTTCCCGCCCTCCATGCTGATGAGCTCGAAGCGGACGGAGTCCTGGGCTTCCCGGAGCATCCGGGCGAGGAGCTTGATGGCGTTCGCGCGCCCCTGGTTGATGTCGAGCCCCGAATGGCCGCCCCTCAGACCGTGGACCTTCAGCCGGAAAATGTTCCTGGAGGCCGTTTTTTTCCGGACGACGGGAAAGGCGATCTCCGAGTCGGCGCCGCCCGCGCAGCCGATCGTGAAGATCCCTTCCTCTTCGCTGTCCAGGTTGATGAGACGCGTCCCTTTGAGAGAGCCTTTCTGGATCTTGTTCGCCCCCGTCAGCCCGGTTTCCTCGTCGACGGTGAACAGGAATTCGAGGGGGCCGTGGACGAGGGAATCGTCTTCCATGACCGCCAGGCAGGCCGAGACGCCGATCCCGTTGTCGGCGCCGAGCGTCGTGCCCCTCGCCTGGACCCATTCGCCCTTGATCTCCGCCTGGATCGGGTCCTTGCAAAAGTCGTGGACCACGTCGGAGTTTTTCTCGCAGACCATGTCCAGATGCCCCTGAAGGATGACCCCGGGGGCACCCTCGTGGCCCGGGGTGGCGGGCTTGCTGGCCAGAACGTTCCCGACCCGGTCCCGCTGGGGGGCAAGCCTCAGCCCCTTTGCGACGGAAAGAACATAATCGCCGAAGGCCTTTTCATTCCCAGAACAGTGGGGGATGGTCAGGATCTTGGCGAAGTGCTTCCAGAGGCGGGAAGGCTGGAGTTCGGTCAAAGAGGACGGCATGTCACATCTCCTTTCGATAGGATCGCAACACATTATGATGCCATAAATATCGGATGGATTCAAGGGGAGGAACCGCGTATAATGGGGCGTAATACCCCATGAAAAAATCGGCCCGCGTCCTCGTCTTCGCCATCTTCATGGTGTTGGCGGGACCGGCCTTCTCCGCGGGGAGCGTCAGGGTCCTGACGAGCATCTTTCCGTTGAGGGAATTCGCCGCCGCGGTCGTCGGCGAAAGGGGAGAGGCTTCGCTCCTCCTCCCTCCCGGGGCCGGGGTCCATACCTGGCAGCCGCGCCCCGGTGACATTCTAAGGCTGGCCGCCGCGGACCTGTTCATCTCCGTAGGGTCGGGCCTTGAGCCCTGGCTCTCGGACGTTGTCAAGGCCGTGCCCGGCGGGAAGCTCCATCTCCTCGAGGTCAGCCGCGGCCTGCCCCTTCTCCCAGCCATCGCCGACCAATCGGAGCCGGCCGGAGCCAGACACGAACACGGCCCGCTCGACCCTCATATCTGGCTCGATTTCGGGCTGGACGCCACGGTCATCGACCGGATCGTCGAAGCCCTCTCCGCGATCGATCCCGCCGGCTCCGGACATTTCCGGGAGAACGGAGAATCCTATAAAGTCCGCCTCCGCGAGCTCGACTCCCGTTTCAGGGAAGCCCTCAAGGACTGCGCCGGAAGACAGATGGTCGTCGCCGGGCATGCCGCCTTCGGCTATCTGGCCAAGAAATACGGACTCGTGCAGACAGCCCTTTACGGGCTGAGCCCGGATTCCCAGCCCCGGCCTAAACAGATGATGAAGGTCGTCGATTTTTGCCGCCGGGAAAATATCCGGACGGTATTTTTCGAGGCCTCTGTCCCGCCCGACCTGGCCCGGACGCTCGCCGCCGAGATCCACGGCCGGATCCTCGTCCTTAACGCGGGACACAACCTGACCAGGGACCAGGTGATGAAAGGCGTCGGGTTCTTTGATCTCATGGAAGAAAACCTGAAGAGCCTCCGGGAAGGCCTGGGTTGCCGGTGAGGCCATGGACCTGATCAAGGCGAGCGAGATCACCTTCGGCTATGATGAGACCCCCGTTCTTCTGGACGTCAGCCTCTCCATCCGGGCCGGGGATTTCCTGGCCATCATCGGGCCGAACGGTTCGGGCAAGACGACCCTTGTCAAGGTCCTGCTGGGGCTTCTGCGGCCTTCGTCGGGCCGCATCGAGATCATGGGGAAGCCGCTGGACGAGTTCGCGGAGTGGCGGTCGATCGGCTACGTCCCCCAAAAAGCCACCCATTTCGACCCGTTCTTCCCGGCGTCCGTCGAAGAGGTCGTCGGGATGGCCCTCCTTTCGAACAGGCAGGTCCTCGGCCCCATCCGCAGACGCCGCTCGGAGCCTGTCCTCCGGGCCCTGCGCCGCGTCGGACTGGAGCCTTTCAGGGACTGGCAGGTCGGCCGGCTCTCCGGGGGCCAACAGCAGCGCGTTTTCATCGCCCGGGCCCTGGTGACGGGTCCGCGCGTCCTCTTCCTCGACGAGCCGACGACAGGCGTTGACGCGGAGACCCAGGGATATTTTTACGATATGCTCGACCACCTTAACAAGGACGAGGGCATCACCATTGTTCTCGTCACTCACGATATCGGGATCGTCAACAAGCACGTGACCCAGGTGGCCTGCCTGAACCAGAGGATGGTCTACCACGGGAGCCACGAAGAGTTCTGCCGCTCCGAGGTCTTCCGGGATATGGTCACCCGGGGAGACCACCTGATCTCCCACGAGCACTGAGGGACGGATGAGTATGGCCGCGCTCTTCCATTACGGGTTCCTGCAGAGGGCCTTCCTCGCCGGCGTCTTCATCGCCGTGGCCTGCGCCGTGCTGGGCGTTTTCCTCGTCCTGAGGAAGGACGCGATGATCGGTCACGGCTTGTCCCACATCGCCTTCGCCGGCGTGGCCCTGGGCCTTTTCCTGAACGTCCTTCCCCTGGCGGCGGCCCTGGCGGTCTCCGTCCTGGCGGGCCTCGGCATCCTGCGGCTCAAGGATAAGGCCGGACTCCACGGAGATACGGCCATCGGGATCTTTTCGAGCCTCGGGCTGGCCATCGGAGTCCTCCTCGCGACCCTTGCGGGGAGCTTCAACGTCGACCTCATGGCCTACCTTTTCGGCGACGTCCTGGCCATCGAACCGGCGGAAGTCTGGCTGTCCGTCGGCTTGGCCGCGGCGGTCCTGCTGGCCGTGGTCCTGAATTATGCCAAGCTGCTGTTCATGACCTTCGACCGGGAGTCGGCGCGCGTCTCGGGGGTGAAGATCGGCCGTCTTGACGCCCTCCTCATGATCCTCACGGCGGTCACGATCGTCCTGGGGATGAAGGTGGCGGGCATCCTTCTCGTGGCGGCCCTCATTGTCATCCCTGCGGCGGCGGGCCTTCAGCTGGCCTCGAACTTCCGGATGGCGGTCATTATCTCGGCTGGCGTCGCGGTGTTGTCCGTGGTCGCCGGCCTGGCCGTCGCCCTCGAACTTGACATCCCGGCCTCGGCGGCCATCGTCATCCTCTGTTTTATCGTCTTCGCGGCTTTCTCTTTGGTCAAGAAAAGAACGTTCTTTCACGGCCGGTAAACGGACCGGTCCGCTGCCGCCCGGAAGGCGGGGTCAGGCCTTCGGGCTTTCGAGCTCCCGCTCGATGACCTTCCTGATCACGCGGCCCGCGCGGTCCATCTCCGTTTTCAGTCTGTCGGCCTGCCTCCGGACCCGGGCCTTGAACTTTTCGTCACGGATGGTCGGAAGGTTGATCAGGATGTTGAGGTAGGCCCCCTCTCCGGCCGCGGCCGCGGTCAGGCCGCCCACACCGGCATCGCTGAGGGAGCTCTTGTAGCCTTTCGAGGCCGCCACACTGGCCAGGCGGACGGCCTCCACGCACCTTTCCAGGACTTCCAGGGGGACCAGGGTCGCTTCCTTGGTGGCTTCTTCGAGGGCCTTTTCTTTTTCCTGAGCCTGCTCCGGCGTTATTTTCGGGAGGCGGAGGGCTTCCATGACCTTGTTGAACGCCCGGGAGTCCCTGTCCACAGCCCTGAGGAGGTCGTCCTTGACGGCCTGGGCCCGGACCGCGGTGGATCTCATCTCGGCCTCGGCTCCCTCGTATCCTTTCTTGCCCACCGTCAGATTAGAAACCATCGAGGACAGGGCCGCCGAAAGCGCCCCGCACAGGGCGGCGACGCTTCCGCCGCCGGGGGTCGGTGAATCCATGGAGAGATCGTCGACGAATTCCCGGAGGCTCATGGAGACGAGTTGACGGCCGGGATCCTTGAATTGGTTCTCGATGATCTTCTTGTCCGGGTCGAACGGGGCCACGTCGCTGAGCCCCAGCGAGATGACGGCGGTCCGGACGAGCTCCTCTTCTGGGACCCCGGGGCTCTTGCCCTGCTTTTCAAGATAGTGGCGCCCGGCCATAAGGAGGGCTTCTTTCGGGATGAGGCCGACCAATTCGCTGCCCGTCACCCGGAGGCCCAGCTTCGCCGCCAGCCTCGAAGCCTCGTCAAAGACCAGGTGGGGCGGGGAGATCCTGTAATTCGTGAAATTGACCGAGATCTGGGCCCGGCCATAATCCTCGATGTACCAGCCGACGGCCTTGACCTCCTTGAACCTGCCCGGGATCTTGACCGTTTTTCCTTTGGCATCCTTGACGATTTCGCCGTTCCTATCCCTCTTGGCCCGGCCGCTCTCCCGCAAGCTCAGGGCGATCTCGTTGGCCAGCTTCCGGTCTCGGGTGTTCAGGTTGATATTGTAGGCGATGAGGAATTCCCTCGCCCCGATCACGGTCGCCCCGGACTTGGCGTTGAACACCGGGGCGCCGTAGTCGGGGGCCCAGGCCGGGTCGTTCAGTTTTTCGGGCAGGCCTTCGTATTCGCCGGCCCTGACCGTGGCCAGATTCCTCCGTTCAGGCTTGCTGGCGGCCGCTTCGTAGAGATAGACCGGGATGCCGAGCTCTTGGGCCACGCGGGCGCCCAGCTCCTGGGCCAGGCGGACGCAATCCTCCATGGTCACGCCGGAAACCGGGACGAAGGGACAGACATCGGTCGCCCCAATCCGGCTGTGGGCCCCCTTGTGGGCTCTCATGTCGATGACCCCCGCGGCCTTGGCGATGGCCCGGAAAGCCGCTTCCCGGACGGCCTCCGGAGGCCCGATAAAAGTGACGACCGTCCGGTTGGTGGATTCGCCGGGGTCCACGTCCAGGAGGCGGACCTCCGGGACGGCTTCGATCTCGCGGACGATGGCCTGGACCTTTTCCCTGTCACGGCCTTCGCTGAAATTCGGGACGCATTCGACAAGCTTCATTTATCCACTCCTTGGCGAAGGATCTTTCGGAAAGCGCCCGTGCTGTCATAGATCTCGACGGAATCGAAATCCTTGAGAGCCGCAGCGGCCCATTCCATTTTCCCGACGATGACGACGACGGGGGTCATGGGGAGGTACTTTTGGGCGGCTTCGATGACCTTCTCCGCGTTGACCAGCATGAGGTTGTCCGAAGCCCGGGTCCAGTGGCCGGCATCCAACCCCAGGGCCGCGACCCAGGCCAGACGCTCGGCATAGCGGTCCGGCGCCTCGAACTTCAGGGGGAGCTGGCCGATGAGGAACGATTTGGCCTCTTCGATCTCGACGGGCGCGGCCTTCTCCGATGAGAAGGCCTTGAATTCCTTGATGATCTCCTGGACGGCGGCAGGGATCGTTTCGGGCGTGACCCTGGCCTTGGCCCAAAAAACCCCGCAAGTCCGGAAGAATTCCGCCTCGCTGAAGGCAGCATAGGCGAGCCCCTTCGATTCCCTGAGTTTCATGAAAAGACGGCTGTTCATCGTTCCGCCGAGGACCTGGTTCAGGACAAGGAACGGATAATAGTCCGGACTTGTCGGCGGCATGACCAGGTTCCCCACGAAGACCACGGCGTCTTCGGAGCCCGGGTGGTCGATGAAACAAACCCTCTCTTTGGGATTGGGCGTCGGGGCGGGAGGAGCGGCGGGCCTGTCGATCACCCGGGGGGCCCAGGCCGCGAATCTTTGGCCGATCTTCCTGGCGATCGCGGTCGGGTCGACGTCTCCGGAGACAACGAAGACCGCATTGTTCGGAGCGTAGAACCTGCTGTAAAAGGCATGGGCGTCCTTCAAGGTGACATACTTGAGCACATCCTCGCCCCAAGTCGCCGTCATGTAGGGGTTGTTCTGGAAAAGGATCCGCTGGAGGAGGCGGTGCCCCACGAATTCCGGGTTTTTCCTGCGGTCTTGGAGCTCGTAGAAAAAAACCCGCCGGATGGACGTGAACTCCAGCTCCCCGAATTCCGGCTCCAGGACCATCAGCCTCAGGATCTCCACGGCCCTATCCAGATACTCCGAAAGGACCTGGAGGGTCAGAACGGTATAATCCATGGAGACCGTCACGGAGAAATCGCCGCCGATGGACTCGACGACGTTCTCCACGTCATTGCCTGACATTTCTTTCGTGCCGGCGCCGATCATCCGGGCCGCGAGCGTCGCTGCGTAAGGAAGGTCGGGGGGCGAGTCGCTTTCGCCGGCCCGGATCACGACTTGAAGCGTAAGGAGGGGAGAGCCGGGCAGGGGAGTGACGGCCACGGTCAGGCCGTTGTCCATCGGGATCGATCGGATCTCGGGGAGCTTGAGCTCCCGGAAGGAGTCGGGGATCGGCGGCGTCCTCCGGAACCGTCCCTGGGCGGCGGCGGGGACCGTCAGGCTTCCCGCCAACGCGCCCGCCAGCGCAACGGTTATCACCAGAGGGAAAGACCGGGACGATGGCCTCATCTGATCCTGATGTTCAGAACGACTTTATTGGCCGGGACGAATAGCCTATTCGCCAGCAGGTTCAGGCTTTGGGAGCTGACCTTCATGTACTTATCGAGTTCGGACGGGATAGCCTTAAGGGGGATGTCGGCGAAAGCGACATCGACGAGATAAAGGGCCCTGTCCAGGCCTGTCGAGAGCCTCCGGAGGTAATCCAATTTGAAAAGTCGCCTGGCTTTGTTGAGCTCATCCTCGGAGACGACTCCGACCTTGAGCTTCTCGAACTCCGAGAGCACCGCCTTCTGACAGCGCTCAGCCAGGACGTCGGTGGTGTTGAGGGCGAAGGCCTTCAGGGCCAGAACCCCCCGGCGCTCTTCCAGTCCTCCGTAGAAGTCATAGGCCGTCAGGTCCTTTTTCATGATGCGCGTGTACAGCCGGGACGTCCGGCCGCGGAACAGCAGGTACTCGAGGATCTTCAGCGTGTAGACGTCGCCTGTCTGGGGCGGGAAAAGCCGGTAGCCGAGGTGGAATCCCGGCGACGGAAGGGAGGAATCATGCATCGTCCGGACGACTTCCCGGCGCTGCTCGAAATTCGGCCGGGGAGGAGGGGAAACCGCGCTTCCGGGGGGGATCGGGTCGAAATACCTGGCAACGAGTTCCTTTGTCCGGGCGATCTGGATATCCCCGACGATCGCGAGCACGGCGTTATTGGGGATATAATAGCCGGCGTAGAAGGCCTTGATGTCGGCCTCGGTCAGGCTCTCAAGATCTCCGCCGGTGCCGATCAACGGATGGCCGTAGGGAAAGTCAGGATAGAGGGACGCGTCGAAAACTGAATAGCTCTCGAGATAGGGTTCCGTGGCCAGCCGCCGTCGATGTTCGGCGAGGAGCTCCGCCCGCCTCTTCTCGAGGCTTCTCCCCGTGATCTGGAGCGATCTCATCCGGTCGGATTCAAGCCAGAGAGCCAGGGCAAGTTCGTTCGAGGGGAGTGTTTGATAATACAGGGCTTTGTCGAGAGTCGTCTCGGCGTTGACGATCCCCCCGGTCCTTTGGATGAATCTGAGGTGCTGGAGGGGGCCGATATTCTCGGACCCCTGGAACATCAGGTTCTCCATGAAATAAGCTAGGCCGACCTGTCCCTGTTGTTCCCTGATCGAGCCCGCCCCGTAGGCCATGACAACGGACACGAGGGGAAGGGTCTCGTCCGTGGACAGGATGACCCGCAGGCCGTTGTTCAGCCGGTACTCTTCGACCGCGAATCTCCAACCGGACGGGACGGCCTCCAGCGGCCGGGCGGACAGTGGCCCGGCCGGGAGGAGCAGGATCGCAATCAGCACGAAGGTGGTTTTTTTGCTCATGCCTCTCTTTAGGGCCGGCGGGCCGGAAGACAAACAACAATAACACAAACAAAAACGAAATATCAAATCAGGGGGCGGATTGAAAAGGTTTCAGGATTGTGCTATTTATGGGCTGCCCGAGAGGGCAATTCGCACGGAGGGTCGCTGATGAGTCAAGGCGGCAAGCACCTGTTCTCGTCTGAATCCGTGACCGAAGGTCACCCGGACAAGGTCTGCGACCAGATCTCGGACGCCATCCTGGACGACCTCGTCCGGCAGGACCCCCGGAGCCGGGTGGCCTGCGAGACCCTGACCACGACCGGGCTCGTCCTGATCGCGGGAGAGATCACGACGCTGGGCTACTGCGATTTCCAGAAAGTCGTCCGGAACAAGGTCCGGGAGATCGGCTACACGAGGGCGGATTACGGGTTCGACTACAAGACCTGTTGCGTCCTTTCCTCCATCCACGAGCAGTCGACCGACATCGCCCTGGGCGTCGATGACAAACCCGACCACGAACAGGGAGCCGGCGACCAGGGCATCATGTTCGGCTTTGCCTGCCGGGAGACGCCCGAGCTCATGCCCCTGCCCATCATGCTGGCCCACAAGATGGCCCGCCGGCTGGCTGATGTCCGCAGGAACAAGCTCCTGCCTTACCTCAGGCCCGACGGCAAGACCCAGGTGACGGTCGAATACGACGGCACGAAACCCGTCAGGGTGGAAGCCGTGATCCTCGCCGCCCAGCACAACGCGGCGGTGGACATCGAGGATCTCCGCAGGGACCTTCGCGAAGCCGTCATCCGCGAGGTCATCCCGGAAGGGCTCGTGGACAAGAGGTCGTGGAAGAACGTCTTCATCAACGGGACCGGCCGTTTCGAGCAGGGCGGCCCTTTCGCCGACACCGGGATCACCGGACGGAAGATCATCGTCGACACATACGGCGGCGTCGGCAGCCACGGAGGCGGCTGTTTCTCGGGCAAGGACCCGTCCAAGGTCGACCGCTCCGGCTCCTACATGGCCCGGTACGTCGCGAAGAACATCGTGGCCGCCGGCATCGCGGACCGGCTGGAGATCCAGATCGCCTACTGCATCGGCATCCCGGAGCCTGTCTCGATCATGGTGGACTCGTTCGGGACGGCCAAGATCCCGGAGGACACCATCAAGGACCTGATCCGGGCCCATTTTCCGCTGACGCCCAAGGGGATGATCCGGCACCTCGATCTTCTCCGGCCGATCTTCCAGAAGACCGCCGCCTACGGTCATTTTGGCCGGACGGAAGAGGAATTCACCTGGGAGAGGATCGACAAGGCCCACACCCTCCGGAAAGAGGCCGGGCTATCCTGAAGGCCGTCACCGGCTGGCCTCGGCGGGACCTTTCGACCACGAAATTCGCAAGGAGAACCAGAACATGGACTACGATGTGAAAGACCTGACGTTGGCTGCAAAGGGCCGGCTCCGGATGGAATGGGCGGAACGCTCCATGCCGGTCCTCCGCTTGATCAAAAAAAACTTCGCCAAGGACAAGCCCCTGCGGGGGATCCGCATCTCGGCCTGTCTCCACGTCACGAGCGAGACGGCCAACCTCATGGAGGCCCTGAAGCTCGGAGGTGCCGACGTCCGTCTCTGCGCGTCGAACCCGCTCAGCACTCAGGATGACATCCCGGCCGCCCTCGTGAAATACCACAAGATCCCGGTCTTCGCCCGCAAAGGGGAGGACCACAAGACCTACTACCGCCACATCCTCCAGGCCCTCGACCACGGCCCGACCCTGACCATGGATGACGGCGCGGACCTCGTCTCGACGACCCATTCGCGGCGCAAGGACCTTCTGCCGGGGATCCTGGGCGGGACCGAAGAGACGACGACCGGCGTCATCCGCCTCAAGAGCATGGCCAAAGCCAAGGTCCTCCGCTATCCCATCATCGCCGTCAACGATGCCCAGACCAAGCATCTGTTCGACAACCGCTACGGGACGGGCCAGAGCACGCTCGACGGGATTCTCCGGGCCACCAACGTCCTCTTCGCCGGCCTGACCTTCGTGGTGGCCGGCTACGGGATGTGCGGCAAGGGGGTCGCGATGAGGGCCCGGGGGGCCGGCTCCCGCGTCATCGTCACAGAGGTCAACCCGATCCGGGCCATCGAGGCCGTGATGGATGGCTTCGAGGTCATGCCGATGGCAGAGGCCGCGAACCTCGGCGATATCTTCCTGACCGTCACCGGCAACAAGTCGGTCGTCCGGCGCGAGCACTTCCTCCGCATGAAGGACGGGGCCATCGTCGCCAACGCCGGCCATTTCAACGTCGAGGTCGACATCCCGTCCCTCGAAAGTCTGGCGAGATCGAAGAGACGCATCCGTGATTCTGTCGACGAATACAAGCTCCGGGACGGGCGCAGGATCCACCTTCTTGGAGAGGGACGGCTGATCAACCTCGCCGCGGCTGAGGGACACCCGGCCATGGTTATGGACATGAGCTTCGCCAACCAGGCCCAGAGCGCGCTTTATCTGGCCGGGCACAGCCGGGAACTTGAGAACAGGGTCTATCCCGTGCCCGTCGAGATCGACGAGAAGATCGCGGCCCTCAAGTTGAGGTCCATGGGCTCGGCCGTCGACAGGCTGACGCCGGCCCAGAAAAAGTACTTGGCCGACTGGAAAGAAGGGACCTGACGGACCGAGGAGTCCCTCAGGGATTCGGGGACTTCTTGTCCCCGATAACTTTCAGGAACTGGTCGAGCCTGGCTTTCATGGCCGGGTTGGTGACCCTGGGGGAGATCTTCAGAAAGATCTCTTTCGCCTTGGCCGTCTCGCCGGTTGCCAGATAGGCAGCGCCCAGGTTGAAGCTGAATTGGAGGTCGTCGGGGACGAGCTTGACCGCCCGCTCATAAGCCGACACGGCGTCTTCCATTTTATTCTGCTTCTCGAGGATCATCCCCATCAGGTTGTGAGCCATGGCCAGACGGGGCTTGATCTGGAGGGCCTTCTGCACGCTCTCGTAGGCCAGGTCGAGACGGTCCTGAAGGACATACAACCGGGCAAGGTTATAGTACGGGAGCTCGCGGGTGGGGTAGGCCATGTCGAGGAGGGCCTTCTGGAACTCGGCTTCGGCCTTGGGCAGCTGGTTCATCTCCTGGTAGATCGCGCCCAGGTTGTTGTGGGCCTCCGTGAACTCGGGATGGATCTCCAGGCACTTCTCGTACGCCTTGGCGGACTCCGCGAGGTTGCCCTTCAGGGACTGGGCCAGGCCGATGGCGTTCCAAGCCAGGTAATAGCGGGTGTCGAGGGTCAGGGCCTTAACGAAACATTTGAGGGCTTCGTCGATGTTCTTAGGATCGAGGTAGCTCTGGTTGAGGTAGACAAGCCCGAGGTTGTACTGGTACTTTGGGTCCTTGGCCCTGGATTGCTGCAATTTCTGCTGGGAAGTCGCGCAGAATGCCAAGGTCGAGGATAAGAAAAGGACAAGGACGCTCTTGGCTCTCATGGCATATCTCCTTTGGCCGGAGCGAAGGCCCGCTCCCGGTCCCGTTTTATTCCTCCCTCAAAGCCCGGGACATGAGGTCCTGAAGGGCTTTGCGGGGGGGCTTGTTCCGATAGAGGACTTGATAGATCTGCTGCGTGATGGGCATTTCGACGCCTTGGACCCGGGCCAGACGGCGGGCCGAGTTCGTCGTATGGACGCCTTCGGCGATCATTTTCATCCGCGACAGGATGGCCTCCAGGGACCTTCCCTTGCCCAGCTGATATCCGACATAATGGTTGCGGCTCAGCTCTCCCGTGCAGGTCAGGACGAGGTCCCCGATCCCCGCCAGCCCCGAAAACGTCTTCTTCTGGGCACCGAGCGCGAGGCCGAGATTCGTGATCTCGACGAGACCCCGGGTGATGAGCGCGGCCCGCGAGTTCAGGCCGAAATCCATGGCGTCGACGATACCCGCGGCGATGGCGATGACATTCTTGAGGGCTCCCGCAATCTCGACGCCGGTCACGTCCGGGCTCGTGTAGACCCGGATCTTCAGGCTGGAGATGAGGTGCTGCACGGTCCTGGCCGTGGCGGGATCCCGTGAGGCCACGACGAGGGCCGTCGGATGCCCCGCCGCCACGTCCCGGGCGAAGCTTGGACCCGACAGGACAGCCAGGTGGGGCCGGGCGTGAGGCCGGAAGACTTCTTCCATCACCTGGCTCATCCGCTTGAGCGACTTCTGGTCGATCCCCTTGGTCAGGCTGACGACGATCTGGCCGTCCTCAAGGAACGGGGCGATCCTGGCATATACGGAGCGGCAGAACTGGGAAGGAACGGCGATGAAGAGGATGTCTCCGAAGAGGACGGTCTCCTTGATGTTGGTGGAAAAAGTCACGGGCCCGGGAAAAGCGAATCCGGGCAGGAATGTCCGGTTTTCACGGGTCTCGATGAGCTCCCTGTGGATATCCTCCTCCCGGACCCAGAGACGGGTCGGGATCTTGATCTGGCCGAGGTAGCGGGCGAAGGCAGAGCCCCAGCTGCCGCCACCGATGACGGCGGTTTTCATGGAGCTTTTTCTCCTAGCTTCCTCTCTGTCCCGCCGGCGAGCCGCCCGATGTTATCCCTGTGCTTGAAGAGGACGAGGGCGGCGATCGCCAGGCTCCAGATGAAGGCGGCCTGCGAGCCGTGGAGAAGGAGCAGGAAAAAGGGGAACGAGACCGCGGCCAGGATCGATCCGAGCGAGACGAAACGGGAAACTGCTACGGTCACGACAAAGAGGGCCAGGCTGGCGAAAAAAGGCGGCCAGGCCAGAGCGGCGTATACCCCCATGGACGTGGCCATACCCTTTCCACCCCTGAAGCCGATCGAGAAGGGGAAACAGTGCCCGAACACGGCCAGGAAGCCGCAGAGAGCGGCCAAGACGGGGTCCTGGAAGATCCTGATCGCGAAGAAAACCGGAAGAAAGCCCTTGGCGACGTCGACGGCCGCGACGGGGAGGGCATATTTCAGTCCCTTGACCCGGAGGACGTTCGTAGCCCCCGTGCTCTGACTGCCGAGCCGGCGGATGTCGTTCCGGTCCGCCGCCCGGACAAGGAGATAGCCCGTGGGGATCGATCCCAGCAGATAAGAGGCGACCGCGAAGAGGACCTTCATGTGAATTCAAACCCGGAAATCGCCCTGTATTCGGCGCCCTGGGGCTTGAGGACGCTCTCAAAGAGCGTGAGCCTGCGGGCCGTCATTTCTCCGAATAAGGCCCCCCGATATTTCTCGAGCTCGAGGAGGGCTTCCCGGATGCCGGACGGGCTTTTGACCCGGCCGAAAGTCAGGTGGGGATGGAACGCCCGCTCTTCCCGGGGAAAGCCCTCCCGCTCAAGGCCGTCCTCGACCGCCATCTGGAGGGCGATAAGCGCGGGCTCCTCTTTGAACCCGGCCCAAATGATCCGGGGACTCTTGCCCTCCGGAAAAGTTCCCGTCCCTTGGAGGACAAGCGGAAAGCTCGAGCTCGCGCCCGCCGCCCCTCTCAAAACGCCCTCGATGGCGGGGACCCGGTCTTCCCCGACTTCACCGAGGAACTTCAAGGTCAGGTGCATCCCCTGGGAACCGACCCAGCGGACGTCCGCCCCCGTTCTCTTGAGCTTCAGGATGAGGTCCTGGAGCGAACGCTTGATCTCGGGGTCGAGGTCGATGGCGGCGAACGTCCTCATCGGGCACTTCCGGTCCTATTGTATTTTTTTTTAGATATTTTGATAAGGTCTTTTCTCAGGATGTCCAGGGCCTTTTGCGACGACTGGAACTTGACCTGCTCGCGTCCGCCCCAAAAAACGTTCTTCTCGACGCTCACTCCGGCGGCCCGCGCCAGGGCGACGTAGACGAGGCCGACGGGTTTGCGCGCCGTCCCGCCGTCGGGGCCGGCGATGCCCGTGATCGCCAGGCCGTAATCGGAACCGGCAGTCCGCCTGATGCCGCGGGCCATGGCCCTGGCCACCTGCGCGCTGACGGCCCCATGTTCCTCGATCAAGGCCCGGGGCACCCCCAGCCGCCGGACTTTCGCCCGGTTTCCGTAGGCGACAGCGGACTCCAGGAAGTAGGCCGAACTTCCCGGGATGTTGGTCAGGCGGTGGGCGAGAAGTCCCCCCGTGCACGATTCCGCGCAGGCCAAGGTCAGCCCTTTTTCCCTCATCAGCGTCCCGACGGCGGACTCAAGGCTTTCCCCGCCCGTGGAATAGATCCATGGCCCGAGCCGGGCGGCGAGCCTTTTCTGAAGGGCGTCCAGAAGAGGGACAGAAACAGAGGCCGGGGCGTTCCCCTGATAAACGAGATGGATGGCCAGGTCGCCCGGGCTCGCCAGCGTCGTGACCGTGACGCCGGGAGGCAGCTTGCCGTATACGTCTTTGATCCGGCTCTCCATCAGGGATTCGCCGATCCCCGTCAATCTCATGATCCGGCGCATGGTGCCGCCCTTCACGAAGGACCTCAGCCGGGGCACGACATGGTGGTCGAACATGGGCTTGAGCTCGTGGGGGGGGCCCGGCAAAAGGGCGATCCGGCGGCCCGACGTCTCGATCCAGAGGCCGGGAGCCGTCCCGTTCGGGTTCTCCAGGATCTCCGCGCCCTCGATCACGTAGCTCTGCTTACGGTTCGTCGCGGACATGCGCAGGCCGCGGCGGTGGAAGCGCCGCCTGATCCCGGCCAGGATCCGGGCATTGAAGATGAGCTTCCGGCCGAGAGCCCGGGCAAAGGCTTCGCGGGTCCGGTCGTCCTCGGTCGGGCCCAGGCCGCCCATGGCGATGACGAGGGTCGACCGCCCGAGCGCTGTCCTGATGGCCCGTCCAAGGTCGCTATCGTCGTCCCCGACCAGGGTCTTGAACGAAACGCCCAGGCCGAGGTCGTTCAGGCGCTCGGTCAGGAATAGGGAGTTGGTGTCCTGGAAAAAAGGGGTCAGGAGCTCGCTGCCGACGGCGATGATCTCGGTTCTCATGGCCCCGAACGACCTCAGATCCAGATAAGGAGAAGATGGACGATAATTCCTGCGGCGAGTCCCGCTCCGGCGTCATCGGCCATGATCCCCCAGCCCCCCGGGAACTTCTCCAGCCTCCGGATCGGACCGGGCTTGATGATATCAAAAAAGCGAAAGAAAACAAACGCCAGGACCATCGGCAGCCAGCGCGAAGGAACGAGGAAGAGGGCCAGGAACTGCCCGAAGGCCTCGTCGATGACGATCCGCTGCGGGTCGGCTTGGCCGAGCTCGGCGGCATAAACGGTGGAAACCGCGTGTCCGACGACAAAGAGGGCCAGAAGGAAAAGCAGATACCAGGGCCAGGAAAGGCCGTGGATGGCCAGCCGGTAGAGGACGAGGGCCGCCGCGCTCGCGGCCGTTCCGGGGGCCTTGGGAAAGAACCCGATGCCGAAGAACGTGGACAGGATTCTGCTGAGGATTTTCATGGAACGAACCTTCCTTGGAGATCGTAGGGGCCAGCCGACCGGATCCTCGCTCTGATGATGGCGGCCGGAGCCGACGTCCCGAAACGGCGCCCGGGGGGCGAAATGAGGACCCTGCCGTCGACCTCCGGGGCCTGGAACCGTGCCCTTGCGGCGAGGGCGCGGCTGCCCGGCCCGGCCGGGCCTTCGACCAGGACGTCCAAGACTTTGCCGACGTACGACTTGTTCCTCTCCAAGGACAGCTCCGCCTGGAGGAGCATGAGCTCGGCCCGCCGTCCTTTTTTTTCCTCGCGCCCGGCCGTTTCAGGGAGGCCGTACGAGTCCGTCCCACTCTCCGGAGAATACGTGAACACGCCGAGATGGTCGAACCGTGCTTCTTCGACGAACCGTTTGAGGGAGCGGAATTCCTTCCGCCCTTCGCCGGGGAACCCGACGATGAGGGATGTCCTGACCGCGACACCCGGGACCCTGGCCCGGATCTTCGCCAAAAGGCGGAGGGCCCTCGCCCCGTCCAGGCCCCTTTTCATGGCCTTGACCAAAGCCGGATCGGAGTGCTGGAAGGGGATGTCCAGGTACCGGCAGACCTTTTTTTCGTTCATGATGTCGAGCAGGGCATCCGTGACCTCATCGGGATAGCCGTAGAGAAAGCGGACCCACTCGATCCCGTCCACCCGGATGAGGCGCTCGAGGAGTTTCACCAGTCCGTCCCGCGTCCCGCGGTCCCGGCCGTAGAACGTCGTGTCATGCGAGACGAGGTCGATTTCCCTGACGCCGAGACCGGACAGGACCCGGACCTCCCGCAGGATGGACGCCATGCTCCGGGAGAAATAGCGGCCCTTGATGAGGGGGATGGAACAGAACCCGCAACGGTGGGAACAGCCTTCCGAGATCTTGACGTAGGCCCACGTCGTGGGCGTCGTTACGACGCGCGGGGAAGCGTCGGAATAGAGGAACGTCCGGTCGGGGCGCGAACCCGGGCGTCCCTCCAACACCTCCGAGATCCGGTCGAAGCTCCGGACGCCCGTCCAGGCATCGACTTCCGGGAAACGCAGCCGGAGGCGGGCCTCGTCCCTCTCGACGTAGCACCCCGCCACGACGATCCTTTTCCGCGGGTCCTTCCGCTTGAGAAGGAGGGCGCTCTCGAGGGTCTCCTCGGCCTCGTCGCGCGCCGGCTGGATGAAGCCGCAGGTGTTGACGACGATGATATCCGCCGACCCGGGGCGGTCGACGAACGAGTAGCCCGACCTCTTGAGGACGCCCAGCATGACTTCGCTGTCCACCAGGTTCTTGGCGCAGCCGAGGCTGATGAGGGCTATCTTTTTCATGAACGGCCCGACGTCGCACCACTCATAGGCCTCCCGGGGCAGGTTGTGCTCCTTGAGCCGCTGCTCGAGAAGGACGAGGTCATGGATGCGTTGTCCTCCGCCGATGATCTCACCGTAGCCTTCCGAGGCCAAGAAATCCACGCCGAGGACGACGTCCGGCCTGTCCGGTGCCGGCTGCATGTAGAAAGCCTTGATGGCCGTCGGGAAATGCGTGACGCAGACCGGCGAATCGTAGATCTCAGAGATGATGGTCTCCTCGGGCGCTCCGAAATCGCCGCCCCATTCTATGGCCGAGCCCTTTTCCCGGAGGATGGGAACGGCCTGGTCATAGGTCAGGCGGGGGAAAGGTTTCTTGATATTTTCAAGCGGCTTCGTGTCGCGTTCGAGGACCTCGAATTCCTGTTTGCGTTTCGCCAGGACCCGCTCGAGGATGAAGAGGATGAGGTCTTCGCCGAGCTCGATGGTGTCGGCGAGGGTGGCGAAAGCGACCTCGGGCTCGACCATCCAGAATTCGATGAGATGGCGCCTCGTCTTGGACTTTTCGGCCCGGAAGGTCGGCCCGAAGCAATAGACCTTCCCGAAGGCCATGGCCGTCGCCTCGTTGTAGAGCTGGCCGCTCTGGCTGAGGTAGGCTTTCTGGTCGAAGTACTCGGTCTCGAAAAGCGTCGTCGTTCCCTCACAAGCGCTGGGCGTGAGGATCGGGGTGTCCATCACCCGGAACCCGCGGTCGTCGAAGAAATCCCGGATGGCCTTAATGACCTCGGACCGAACCCTCAGAGTGGCGTGCTGCTTCGCGGAGCGGAGCCAGAGGTGGCGGTGTTCCATGAGGAAGGGGGTGCTGTGTTCCTTGGGCGTGATGGGGTAATCCCGGGCGACCTGGACGACCTCGATGTCCGAGAGGCCGAGCTCGTACCCGCCCGGCGCCCGCTTGTCTTCCCGGACGCGCCCCCGGATGATGACCGAGGATTCCTGGGTCAGCTCGTCGAACTTCCGGAACAGGGGATGGTCTTTCTCGGCGCTGAAGACCGTGGACTGGATGATCCCGGTGCCGTCACGGATGAGGAGGAAGCGGACCTTCCCCGAGGAGCGCTTGTGGTAGACCCAGCCCCGAACCTCGACGTCCTGGCCGTCGTACCGGGCGATGTCTTCGACGTAGGCCCATTTCATAATGCGTCAATTATAAGAGAATACGGCCATTTAATCAATTTCGATTCATCCTGACCTGGATCTGGAGCCCGCAGACTCGGAGGGGGTCGTGGCTTCCTGCGCAGCCGGGGATGTGTTATAAGATCTAAAGAGAGGGATGATGGCTCTGCCGAAGCCTTTTTCGCCCGTCAAGCTCATCTGCGGAGTCATCTTCGGGGACGAATCTCTCTATGAGCGGGCGAAGAGCCTTCTCGTCGGGGTCCACGGTCCCGTGGATCTCGAGAGCCTATCCTTTGATTTCGACTTCACGGACTATTACGAAAAAGACATGGGCCCCGGACTGAAAAGGCGCTTCATGAGCTTTGCCAAGCTGACCGGACCCGAGAAGCTGGCTGCGATCAAGGTCGAGACCAACGGCTTCGAGGAACGGCTCCGGGGCGAGGCGGGGAAGGGGCTCCGGGCGGTCAACCTCGACCCCGGCTATCTCACGGCCTCGGCCCTGGTCATGGCTACGGCCAAAGACTTCTCCCACCGGATCCCCCTGGCCCTCGGGATCTACGCCCACCTCGAGTTCCTGTTCACGAAAACGGATGTGCGATTCCTGGATTGGACCTATCCGGACCTAAGACAAGACGGCTGCAAGCGTTTTTTTCTTGAAGTCCGGAGAACTTATCTCGCCCAACTCAAGGATCTGCCAGGATGACGTTTCGACGGGCCTGAGAGGCGCAGGGAGACCCTAGAGCCATCCATGACTCGAGGGGGCGGAAGGCCCGGTGTGGCCGGCCGGCGGGAATGAGGACCCGGGCGGTTCAGTCCTCCGGGTTGAAGGCCGTGATCTTCCTCAATTTTTCGATGATCTCGGGAAGCTCCTTGAGCACCGTGGCCACGTCTCCATCGCCGTTCAAACGGCCGAGGGACATCCGGATGCATGACCGGGCGATTTCCGGCCTCAGGCCGATGGCCGTGAGGACATGGGAGACCTCTTCCGACTCCTCGCTGCAGGCCGAGCCGGTCGAGACATAGATCTCCTTAGTGGCTAGCGAGAGGAGGATGGCCTCGGCCTCGAGGCCTGGGAAAGCGAAGTTGAGCGTGCTCTTGACCCGGTTCGTGGGGTGTCCGTTGAAGCGGACCCGAGGGATCTTCTCCTCGACGCCCTTCTTGAGGGTTTCAGCCAGCCCTTCGATGCGGGGCCTGTCCTTTCTTCCCCGGTTCTCGAGGACCCGGACGGCCTCGCCGAAACCCACGATCCCGGACGTGTTCTCCGTCCCCGCCCTCAGTCGCCGCTCCTGGTGCCCGCCGTGCAAGTAGGGGTGGATGTTCATCCCTTTCTTGATGTAAAGGGCGCCGATACCCTTCGGGCCGTAGACCTTGTGGGCCGAGACCGTGAGAAGGTCGATGCCGAGCTTCCGGACGTCGACCTCGATCTTGCCGAAGGTCTGGACCGCGTCGGTGTGGACCGGAACGCCCTTCTCGTGGGCGATCTCCGCGATCCTCTCAATGGGCTGGATCGTCCCGATCTCGTTGCTGGCGTGCATGACCGAAACGAGGGCCGTCCGGGGGGTCAGGGCGTCGCGCAGGGCCTCCAGGTCCACCGTCCCGTAGGAATCCACGGGAAGATACGTGACCTTGACGTCCCTCTTTTCCAGGTACCTGGCGGATTCCAGGACCGCCGGATGTTCGATCGCCGAGACGACCAGCTCGTCGCGCTCCGGGAGGGCGTTCAGGGTCCCGAAGACCGCGAAATTATCGGCCTCGGTCCCGGAGCCGGTGAAAAAGATCTCCCCGCGTTCGGCCCCGAGGGCCTCCGCAACCCGCTCCCTCGCTTCGTTCAGGAGTTCCTTGACCTTCCGGCCGATAGGGTAGAGTGAGGACGGGTTCCCGAAATACTCTTTCAAGAACCAGTACATTTTATCGGCGACGGCCGGGTCGACCGGTGTCGTGGCGTTATGGTCGAGATATATCATGGGTCCATTTTAGCAGAACGGCGGCTCCGCGTAAAAGGAAGCCGGGAGATCTAAGAAAAATAGCGCCCTTCCTAATAACTAAGGGAGCGGCCGGCGCGGCCCTAAAAACCGCGATCGGGATGGCAAGCCGCTCCTCCCACTCCCGATTATCCTGCGTGAGTTCGGACGACGTCAGCCGAGCTTCTCTCTGAGGATCTTAACGACCTCCAGCCCGGCCCTTCTCTGGCCCTCGATGGCCGCCGCCCCGAGGTGGGGGATGGGGGTCACGTTCGGGTGGTCGACCAGCGAAAAGTCCTCGGGGGGCTCCTTGTCGTAAACGTCCAGGGCTGCGGCCCGGACCTTGCCCGAAATGAGGCCGTTGAGCAGGGCCTTCTCGTCGACGACGCCGCCCCGGGCCACGTTGATGATGATGGCCCCGTCCTTCATCTTCTTGAACTCGGCTTCTCCGAGGATCGGCTTGGGCTGCTTGGGTACGTGGACGGTGATGAGGTCCGCCACGGCCAGGAGCTCGTCGAGCGGGACCTGCTTGACCGCCAGGTCGGTCTTGATCGGGATGACGTCGTAGGCCACGACCTTCATCCCGAAGGCGATGGCCCGCCGGGCGACCTCGATCCCGATCCGGCCGCAGCCGATGATCCCGAGCGTCTTGCCGAAGAGCTCCGTCCCCTCCAGGCTCTTTTTGTCCCACTTGTGCTGCTTCATGGACAGGACGGCCTTCCCGTGGTTGCGGACGACCCCGAGCATGAGCCCGAAGGTGTGCTCGGCCACCGAGATCGACGTCGCCGCCGGCGTGTTGGCCACGGCGACCCCCTTCTCCTTGGCCGCGGCGCCGTCGATGTTGTCGAGGCCGATGCCGGCCCGGACGAGGAGCTTGAGGTCTTTGCCGGCCTCGATGACGGGCCGCGTCACTTTCGTCGCGCTCCGGACGACGATCGCCTGGAATCCGGGCACGAGCTGGACGAGATCGGCCTCGCCCAGGCCCGTTTTGACGGTGACATCAAAGCCGGGGATGGCCCTCATCGCGTCGAGGGCCTCTTTGTCCATGGAATCGGCGACCAGGATCTTTGTCATTGCCATCTCTCCTTGAGGACGGCCTGGGCGGCCGTGACGCCGCTCCCGGCCTCGAACTTGTAGCCGAGCTCCGCCAGGGTCATCTCCAATGCGGACAGGGCCGTGATGATGTCGAACCCGCCCATGTAGCCGAGATGGGCGATGCGGAAGAACTTGCCTTTTTGCGGGTCCTGGGCCCCGGCGATGTAGGCCATGTACTTGGCCTGCATCGTCTTGACGATCTTGCCGCCCTCGATCCCCGCGGGAGTCTTGACGGCGGTCAGGATGTTGCCAGGCTTCTGGGCCAGGAGCTCCAGCCCGAGGGCCTTGACCCCTGCCCGGGTGGCATCGCCCAGGGTCCGGTGATGCTCATAGAGCTGTTCGAGGCCCATGCTCTGGATGATATCGAGGGCCTTTTTCTGCTGGATGACGAGCGAAACGGCCGGGGTCCAGGGGGTCGTCTTGTCGGCCAGGTTCTTGCGGGCTTTTTTGAGGTCGAAATAGAACCTGGGGCATTTGGCCGTTTCGACAAGCTTCCAGGCCTTGGGGCCGACGGCGATGTACGCCAGACCGGGCGGGATCATGAAGGACTTCTGGGACCCGGAAACCATGACATCGACCTTCCATTCGTCCATCGGGCAGGGGGTCGCGCCCGTGCCGGAGATGCCGTCGACGACGAGGACGGCCTCGGTCCGGGAGACGACCTCGCCGAAGCCCCGGACATCGAAGATGGCCCCCGTTGAGGTCTCGGACAGTTGGCAGAAGATTGCCTTGATGCCCGGCGTGGACTTGATCTCCGCCTCGAGCTCCTCTTTGGTGTAGTCCTTGCCCCATTCGACGACGATTTCCTTGTGGGCGATGCCGTAGGCCTTGCAGATGTTCCCCCAGCGCTCGCCGAACTTGCCGGCGTTGATGGTCAGGGCCTTGTCGCCGGGGGACAGGAGGTTGGCCACGGCGGCCTCCATGGCCCCCGTGCCCGAGGACGTCAGGATGTAGACGTCCTCCTTGGTCCCGAAGACGTACTTGAGCCCTTCGGTCGTCTCCATGAAGATCTTGGAGAACTCGGGCGTCCGGTGATGAATGATCGGCTCAGCCGCGACGGAGAGAACATTCTCCGGAACGGGAGTCGGTCCGGGCGAGAGAAGATAGTATTTCTTGATCATGTTTCCTCCTTGGAATGGGCTGCGCACATCCTAAAAAAAGGAGATGCCGTCATCGCGTATAGTTTCATAAAACCCCGAAGGCTATAATTTAACAGAACGTCCGTCATCTGGTCAATCATAGGTCCGTCAAAAGCCTGGTCAAGAGGGCCGTGCGCTCGATGAGCGAGCCGAGGAGAATATGCTCGTGCTCGGCATGGATCCCGTCGCCGTCGGGCCCCAGCCCGTCCAGGGTCGGGATCCCCAGGCCGGCGGCGATCGAAGCGTCCGAGCCGCCGCCTGTCTTCCCTCCCTTCAGGGACAGGCCGATCGAGGCGGCGATCTCGCCGGCCTCGCCGAAGAGACGGGCCGAGGCCTTCGTCTTTTCCATGGGCGGTGTCGTGCTCTCGACCGAGAACTTGAGATGGGCCCCCCGGAGGGCGGGCTTCATCTCCCTGACGGTCCTCATGACCCTCTCCCGGTCCAAGGCCTTCCAAAAGCGGATGTCCAGGACGGCCCAGGCGTTTTCGGCGACGATGTTGGCCTTGTCCCCGCCGCCGGCTTGCCCGATATTGACGGTCGTTTCGCCGGCCCTCAGCTTTTTCAGCCGCTGGAGCTGGATCGCGAGCTCCTCGATGGCGTTGACCCCCTTTTCAGGTGTCCCGCCGTGGGCCGCCCGCCCGCGGACGTCCAGCCTGAGGACGAGCCGGCCCTTGCGCTCGAGCTTCAGGGCTCCGCCCGGAAGGGCGGGTTCGAGGCAGAGGACAAGGGAGGCCCGCTTGGCCATCCGGCGGACGACCTCGTAGGCGGCGCCATGCCCGGTTTCCTCGGCGGAGTTGATGAAGATGTTGATCCGCTTGCGCGGCTTGAGGCTCAGGCTCCGCATCGTGGCCAAAGCGGAAACGAGCATGACCAGTCCGGATTTCATGTCCAGGACGCCGGGCCCGAAAAGCTTGTTCCCGGAGATGTAAAAAGGCATCCTGGCGATCTTCCCCACGGGCCAGACCGTGTCGATGTGGGTCAGGACCAGGATCTCGTCGTCGGCGTCCTTGACCCGGCCCGGCGCATATTCGATCATGGTGAGGTCGCCGATATCCTTTTGGGGAAGTGTCTCGACCTTGCAGCCGAGCTTGCGGAATTGCCCGGCGGCGAAGGCCGAGCAGGCGTCGACCGCCTTCTTGTCGTCCGTCGGAGACTCCAGGGACGTGAGCTGTTTCAGGAGATGGACCATCTCCCCCTGCCTGGAACGGAAATAGAGCGGAAAATCCATTGTGGCCCTCCAGCTGAATTGAGAAATACTAATTTATCACACCTCGGCGGGAATTTCACGAAGATTCAAACATACGGGAAGGCGGCTGTCCGCCTCACCGAGGGCCGCGCCGTCCTTGATTTCGGCCGCGGTTTCCCTTAAATTACGTTTTGGGCAACCCGGCCGACCAGGGTCCGAATAGAATGATCAGAAGAGCAGCTCTCCTCAGCATCCTCATCATGTTCCTTGCCCCATGCCTGAGGCCGGAAGTCCTTTACCCTTGGAAAGACACCTACATCGGCGCCCTCGAAGGCGCGGCCTGGCCCGGACTCGTCATCGTCCCGGACAAGGAGACCGCGTTCGCCTTCGTCCTCAAGGTGGCGAAGGGCGGGCAGACCGTCGAGCGCGGCGATTTTCTTTACCTCGCGTCCGAGGTCGGACCGCAGTCTCCCGACGGGCAGTACGCCCGGGTCAAGTTCGACCTCGGCCTCCCGTTCAACAAGGCGGGGGACACGCCTGTCCTCCTCAAGCCCCCGCAGAAGAAACGGACGCTGACCATCGAATGGTCGCGCCGCGACGAGAAGACCGTCATTGGCCGCATCCTTTGCCCGCCCGATATCCAGGTGACGATCGTCCATTACTTTCCGTGGGATTATTCGGGGGATTACACACTGCTGCCGGACAACCAGGTCCAGGGCCTGGGCGGCCAGGGCCATGCGCAACATTACCTGTTCTGGACGAACCGGCCTGGCACACCCGCGCCCGGGGAACGGGGTGAGCTGAGCCTTACGTTCTTCACAGCCGATGACCGGAGCATTTACTTCGTCGCCGGCGCGGGGGACGACCCGCGGGACCTGAGCGACCGGATCTTCCGCTACAAGAACGCCATCGCCATCGACGACCTCATCGCCGAGGAGTCCCGCGCTTACGAACAGAAACGGGTCAAGATCCGGGGCCTCTACGAAGGGGTGCCGGAAGCCATCACGAACAACCTTCACTGGATGGTCCTTTACCAGCCGGGCAACCATCGTCTGTACGCCCCGGCCGGACGGGGCTGGGTCTTCCCCCGGACGGGAGGCGGCCAGGAGCCTTGGACGATCTTCGAATGGGACGCGTTCTTCAACAGCCTCGAGCTCTCGCTCGAGAGCTCGAAGCTGGCCATCGACGCCGTCAAGGCCGTGCTCGAGACCCAGTATCCCAACGGCAACATCCCGAACTGGCGGGGCCGCTTCGGGGGGACGGCGGACAGGTCGCAGCCTCCTGTCGGGGCCTACGTCGTCCTGAAGCTCTTTCAGAAGCTGGGGGACATGGACCTTCTCCGCTTCGCCTACCCTTATCTTCAGAAATGGCACGAATTCTGGACGGCCCGAAAACCCAACGGCCTCGCCCGTAGGGATGGCAACGGCGACGGCCTCCTCGAGTGGGGGTCGGACACCGAGCTTCTTGGAAAAGACGTCCCGGCTTGGGAAAAGAACGCCCCGGGAAGGATGCGGGCGGCCTGGGAATCGGGTCAGGACGACCTTCCCAACTGGGATGACGTCCCTTTCAGCGAGGAGAGCGGGACGCTGATGATGAATTGCGTCGATCTCAACTCGCTCTACGCCCTCGACTCCTGGTGCCTGTCCCAGATCGCCGCGATCCTGGGCCTCAGCCGCGACGTCGAGGGATACGCCAGCCAGTACGAGAAGCTGAAAGCCCTCGTCAACAGCGTGCTCTGGGATGAAAAGAGAGGCTTCTACTTCGACAGGCTCTGGGACGGCAGTTTCTCCACACACATGTCCGCTTCGGGCTTCTTCCCCCTGATCGCCGGGATCCCCGACGAAAAGAGGGCTCAGCGCATGCTTAGGCACCTCCTCGACCCCAAGAAGTTCTGGGGCGATTATGTGCTCCCGACTATCTCCCGCGACGACCCGGCCTTCAAGCCCGAGAACCAGCAGTATTGGCGGGGAACGATCTGGCCCCCGACGAACTATCTTGTCTATCAGGGGCTCAAGACCTACGGCTTCGATGCCGTCGCCTCGGAATTCGCCAAGAAGAGCGCGGAGATGTTCCTCCGGGCCTGGACCAATTTCCAGATCTGCCCGGAGAACTTCGATTGTCTGAGCGGCGAGCCCGGCGGCCAGCGCTACCAGAGCTGGGGCCCTCTGTTCGCCCTCTCCGCCGTCGAAGAGTACCTGGACTTCACGCCGTGGGAGGGCTTCCGGATCGGCATGCTCAAGCCCGACCGCAGCGGGACCCTCTCGCGGGTCTCGATCCAAGGGCGGCAATACGAGGTCAGGGTCTCCGAATCGGGAACAACGCTCCGGGAGGAAGGCGAAGAGATCCTTTCGGCGGACGGGGGGGCGGTCTTCCGCCATTTTCTCTACAACGAGTCCGAGGTCTCCTTCGAGGTCAAGACCCTGAAGAGGCGGGTCCTCAAGCTCCGGTTCCTGACCAAAGGGAAGTACCAGCTCCTGATCGACGGCCGGGAGGTGGACGTTTTCAAGGGAGATTCCCTGAAGTTCGAAGTTCCGGAAGGCAACCACACGGTCCTTGTCCAGCTCCTGGAGAGTCTGTCAAAACAGGGCCCGCCCCGCTGACCAGGCCCTCCTTTCTTTATGCTTATTGCCCGGCAGGAGCGCAAATCCGTTCGTAGTGGAGCCGAGGGGCAAAGCTCAGGGCGTTTCTTCCCGGGAGGACGCCGACAACCTTCCCGGAAGGGAATAATAAAGGAAGCACATCGCGGCCAGGACAGCCGAGAGGAGGAACGGGGCCCTGATCCCGAAACGGTCGGAGAGGACGCCGGCCAGAAGACTCACCAGGGCGCCGGCCAGGGTCTGGATGTTCGACACCCAGCTGAAAGCTTGGGTCTGTTCCCCGCGGGGAACGCTGCTTCCCACGAACGTGTGAAGGGACGGGTACGTCATCAGGAGAAAGATGCCGAATATGAAAAGCCCTACGACGGCCACCGTCCGGCCCGGCGCGAAGCCGATGGCGGCCAAGCTCAGGGCTGTGACGCCGATGCTCATGAGGAAGACCGTCCGCCGGCCGAGGCGGCGGCTGATATATCCGTATCCATATCCAGAAACGGTTCCAAGGGCGATCCACAAGGACAGATAAAGCCCCGTCTGCCCGATGGGGACGGAGAACTGGTGGTTGAGCAGGGACGGCGCGTAGAAGATGGTCAGGGACCAGCCCATGCCGCCGAAGATGAAACCCGGTACCAGGTGGCGGATCCGGCGGAGGACCTTCATCCACGAGGTCACGCGCAGCGACGGCTTGATGTCGCTTTTTGAAGAAATCCCCTTGATGACGAGATAGGCCACGGTTCCCAGGGCCAGTCCGAAGACAGACCAGGCGATGAGGGGGACTTTCCAGTCCCACTTCTGAGCCAGGTAGCCGACCGAGAGAAAAGCCAGGAGGACTCCGATGTTCCCGGACCCGGACTGGATACCCATCGCCTGGTCGAGGCCATGGGCGGGCTGCGACTTGGCGATCCAGGCGATCACGACTGGATGGTAGAAGCTGGTGACCGCGCGCATGAAGAGGAAGAACGCGAGGAGCGTCAGGAAGGAGGAGGCGAGGGGGACCAGGGACAGGGACAGGCAGATCCCGAGGAAGCTCCAGAGCATCAACGTCTTGTACTCGATGTGGAAAGAGAGCTTGACCACCAGGAACTGGACAAGCAGGGTCGTCAGCAGCCCCAGGTTCGACAGGAGTCCGATCTGGGAATAGCTCGTGAGGAGCGGACTCCGGCCATAGAGAAGGGGGAAGACCATGGGCACGACGACCGTCGTCGCGTCGTTGAGCGCGTGGAAGAGGGATGCGGACAGAAGGATCCTGTTTTTCATGACCAAAAGAGGCCTATGTTAAATAACGCTCCCGCTATTGTCAATTTCTTCGCCCGCTGGTCGAGGATCCGTGCCCGTTCGGCCCTCCCGCCGGGAGCGGATTCCGAGGAGCGACTCCGAGAACACCCCTGCGCTATTTTCCTCAAGGGCCTCAAGGGATGGTTGCATCTATGCCGGAAATCCTTTAGGTTATCCTCGATAACGTATTGCGATTAAAGGAGGGCCATCACATGGCGAGCTACACGCGGAGGGATTTCATCAAGGCCGGAGTGGGGATCGGGGCCGCGGCGCTCGTCTCCGGCGGGCGCGGCCAGGCCTCTCCCGGACCTCCGGAAGGGGGCCCGATGCGCGTCGTCTCCAGCGGGAACGGGCTCCGGGCGACGGGAAAGGCCATGGAGATCCTCAAGGGCGGGGGAGATCCGTTGGACGCCGTTATCGCCGGGGTCAATATCGTCGAAGACGACCCTGAAGACATGTCCGTGGGATACGGCGGTCTGCCGAACGCCGAAGGGGTTGTCGAGCTCGACGCCTCGGTCATGTACGGGCCCACCCACGCGGCTGGCGCCGTAGCCTCTCTCCAGAACATCAAGAACCCCTCCAAAGTCGCCAAGCTCGTCATGGAAAAAACGCCCCACGTCCTTCTCGTCGGCGAGGGGGCCCTGAAGTTCGCCCTGGCCCAGGGCTTCAAGAAAGAAAACCTCCTGACCGAAAAGGCCCGCGAGATCTGGCTCCGCTGGAAAAAGGAGCAGGGCGGGAAGGGCGACTGGCCACCGGCCGCGGCGAGCGGGCATCCGCAAGAGCTTCGGACCGCCCTGACGACCTACGGGACCATCAACTGCATCGCCCTGGATGCGGCGGGCCGGTTGGCCGGCGTCACATCGACAAGCGGCCTCTCTTGGAAACTCCCCGGCCGGGTGGGCGATTCGCCGATCATCGGGGCCGGACTCTACGTGGACAACGATATCGGGGCCGCGGGCTCGACGGGCCTGGGCGAGGCCAACCTCCGGACCTGCGCCAGTTTCAGGATCGTGGACTTCATGGACCGGGGAGTTTCGCCTGAACAAGCCTGCCTGAAGGTCTGCGAGGAGGTCTCCCGGAAGATGACGCTCGCGCCCCGCTGGCGCGATACGGATGGTCTGCCGAATTTCGGTCTCCATTTTTACGCCCTGAACAAGAAAGGCGAGTTCGGCTCAGCCGGGATCTATGAGGGGGGAAAGTACGCGGCCCACGACGGCGTCGAGAACAAGCTCAGGGACTGCGCCGGGCTCTATAAAAAGAAAAAATAGACGCGCCGCACCGGCCACCGGCCGCTCATTCCTCCATCAGGATGACGGGAAAGCCCTCGTCCGCCAGCCGGCGGGCTGTTTTGAGCGCCCCGTCCCTGTCCCTGGCCCTGACCCGGACCCGGAAATAGGTGCGGTCCGGCGTTTTGAAGGTCGAGACAAAAACACCTTCGTAGCGCGCTTCAAGCTGCCTTTTGAGGGCATAAGCGTTCTCCTGGACGGCGAACGCGCCGACCTGGACGGAGAAACGGCCTGGCGGCGCGGCCGCGGCTGCGGCGTAGCCCTCGAGGACTTCCAGGCGGACCCTGGCCGTTCCGGGACCGATCATCCCCAGGACACGGGCCGCGGCATAGGACAGGTCGATGATCCGGCCCCCGATAAAAGGCCCCCGGTCGTTGACCCGGACGACGGCCGTCTGCTGGTTGTCCAGATTGGTCACCATGAGGGTCGTCCCGAAGGGCAGCGTGGGGTGGGCCGCCGTCATGTCGTTCATGTTATAGATCTCCCGGTTCGAGGTGGGCCGGCCGTGGAATTCTTTCCCGTACCAGGAGGCGAGGCCGACCTCGACCCCGCCGCGGGGACCGGGCGGGGGCCGATAGCTCAGACGCGAACACGACGACCCGGCGAGGGCCAGAAGGACGAGAGCAAGCCAGGGAATAGCCCTGCTCGTCCGGAGACCTCCCCGTCCGGAGAAAACGGGCCGGCCCTTCATTTCAAGAATACCGAGAACCGCTTCCTCAGAAATTGGAAGGCCTCCCGGGGAGAGGAGCAGAACTTGAAGAGGGACAGATCTTCGGCGCAGATCGCCTTCATCTTGATGAGGTTCTCGAACTTGATCACCTTGCGCCAGTAGTCTTCTCCATACAAAACGAGGGTCATCTCCTTCTTCGAGATCTTGCTCGTCTGGAGCAGGGTGATGATCTCGAAGAACTCGTCGAGCGTTCCATAGCCGCCGGGGCAGATGACGACGGCCCTGGCCTTGTAGACCAGCCAGAACTTCCGCATGAAGAAATAATGGAACGTGAACGACAGGTCCGGCGTGATATAGGGGTTCGGCTCCTGGGCCTGGGGGAGGGCGATGTTCATGCCGATCGTCTTCCCCCCGGCCCGAGCCGCGCCCCGGTTGGCCGCCTCCATCATGCCCGGCCCGGCCCCCGTACAGACCACGAAATCCTTGCCCTTGGGTTTTTTCAGGGAGATCGCCCACTTCGCCAGAAGGTAGGCAAGCTCTTCAACCTCCCAATAATAGCGATACAGGATGGAATCCGGGGAGATGGGATTGGCCTTGGCCGAACCGAGGAAGAGGATGGTGCTGTTGATCTTGTGTTTGTCCAGCGTGGTCATGGGCCCCAGATATTCGCTCAGGATCCTGAGGGTCCGCCCCTCCAAGGATTCCAGGAAGGCCGGGTCACGATAATATTCTTCGGGATGGAAGAGTTTGGCCATCGGGTTCCCTCACGGCTGGACTTGACGGCGGAATCTCAAAGCGGCCAGATTTTAACAGATTCGGACAGCCGTCACAAGCCGGGCGTGACTTCTTTGACTTCGCCGCGCGGCCTATGGTATCAATAGGACTTTGAGGATAAGCCCATGAACCCAACGCCGGGAGTTCTTTCGACCCTCGAATACGCGGGACGACTCATTTCGCTGGGGACGGCGCCCGACGGGGCCAAGGCGGTGATCATCTACGCCATCACGGGCCGGTCGCCGTCGAGCCAGGCCCGGAAGCTCGTTTTCCGGGCCGGGGGCATCTGGGTCCAGCCGACCGATGAGGAGGTCCTCAAAAAAGGCAACGTCGACCTCCTCGTCTATCCCGCTGTCCTTTTTCATCAAACGGGGATCGCCGTCTCCAACGGTAAGCAGACGACCATCATCCGGGACGGGCTGTCGAGAGAGGCAAATCCCGTTTCCGTCCTCGCCGGGGCCCTGGAGGGCTGGGATTTTGAGCCGGATGCTCCCATCTTCACCCCACGGATCAGCGGCTGCGTCCGGGTTGGCGCCGCCGGGTTGAGCCTCATTCGCCGCGGGCCGGGCGGAGTGACGCTCCGGAGCTTTTTTGAAGTCCCGATCCGGCCGGGCAAAGCCGGCCTGATCTCGACCTATCAGGGGACCAACAGCGACCCGCTCCCTTGCTTCGAAGGGGAGCCCCGGGAGATGCTCCTCGAAGGAGCAGCGCCCTGGGAAACGGCGAAAAACGTCTATGACGCGCTCGGGCCACGGGTTCCCGGGAAAGACTTCCGGGTGGCCGTCGCCTGCGTCTTCGCTTCCCTGGCCGATCCCGCGGTCTACGATCTCCACATCATCAACCGGCAGGAAAGGACCTGAAAGAATGGACAAGCCCGAACGCACCGCCCGAACCCAATATCAGACCAAGGTCAGGGAAGATTTCCCGGACGTCCTGCCGTTCGGAGAGACCCGCTTCGTCAAGAAATTCCCGATGCGCTACGGCGAGAACCCCGGCTATCCGGCGGCTTTTTACCAGGAAGCCGGGGCCTCCGGCCCGAACATGGGGAGTATCGAGCTCCTCCAGGAAGGGACAAAAGGCCTGAGCTACATCAACGTGGGCGACATGGACCTCGGCCAGAGACTGGCCAGGAAGATCACCGACGTGTTCAAGGGCCGCAAGGCCTGCGTCCTGATCAAGCACGAGATGCCGAGCGGTGTTGCCCTCGGTGACGACGAGGTGGGCACGTTCGAGAAGGCCTGGAACTGCGATTCCCTGTCGAACTTCGGCAGCGTCGACGTTTTCAACTACCCGGTGACAGAGCCGCTGGCCAGGTTGCTCGTCGAGAGCCCGCGGAACGTCGAGGTCGTCTACGCCCCTGGAATCACCCCCCAGGCCCTCGACGTCCTGGCCACGAGGAAGGTTCTCCGCGTCGTTCGGATGGGGGCTTCCCTCGAGTCTGCTTCGGTCGACAACGGGCTCGAGATCAAGCGGGTGGCCGGCGGTCTCCTCGTCCAAAAGCGGTTTGATTCGAAAATCGTCTCGCCCGAGTCCGTGGACATCGTCTCTGCCCGGAAACCGAGCGACGAAGAGATCCAGGCCGCGATCTTCAACTGGACCGTGGCGGCTTTCACCCGCTCCAACGCCGTTGTGATCGGCAAAGCCGATAAGACCCACGGCATCGGCTCGGGGCAACGGAGCCGCATCGATTCGACCGAGGACGCCATCCGGCTGTCGCGCCGCGGGTACGGGCCTGAAGGCTGCGTCCTGGCTTCCGATGCCTTCATGCCGTTTCCCGACGTCGTAGAGCTCGCGGCCAAGAATGGGATCACGGCCGTCATCTACCCGCTCGGCTCCGTCAAGGACCAGGAGGTCATCGCCCGGGCCAACGAGCTGGGGCTGGCTATGATCGTCACCCGGAAGCCCGGCGAAGTCGATTGCGAGAGGTGCTTCCTCCACCGCTGAGTTTTCTGAATCCGGACGGCTGCCGGGGAGAGCTTCCGTGAGCCTCAGGGAATATCAAAAGAAGCGTGATTTCGGCCGGACGTCCGAGCCCTCGGAATCCCGGGCCAAGACAACCGGCAGGACCCTGATCTATGCCATCCAGAAACATCAGGCCTCGCGCCTTCATTACGACCTGAGGCTCGAGGAACGGGGCGTGCTGAAGAGCTGGGCCATTCCCAAAGTCCCGGTCAACAGGGAAGGGGTCAAGCGGCTGGCCGTCCAGACCGAGGACCATCCCCTCGGATACGAAGACTTCGAGGGGGAGATCCCGGAACCCCAATACGGTGCCGGGACCGTCGAGGTCTGGGACCGGGGTGAATACCGTCCGCTCGAAAGGGCACCGGACAAGATGATCGTCGAGATCTCGGGTCGGCGGCTTCGCGGGCGGTTCGCCCTGATCCGGATCAAGGCCAGGGAAGGCGGGGATAAGAACTGGCTATTCTTCAAGCTCAAAGAGCAACCCAAGCCGACCTCTTAGCGCCCTTTTGGAGGGGGAATCCGCTCCGCCCGGCCCGCGAAACATCCGCCTTGACAGGGACTCGGAGTTTATTGGATATATGGAAGTTGCTTTTCATGCGAAGATCATCATCGAGCGCTGCCCGCCCAAGACCTCAGGCCGCCGGGCTCCTGGTCGTCCTCCCCGGCTTCCTTTTGGTCCTGGCCATGATCTCGTGCGCGAGGGACCGGACCCATGCCCGCTATGGAGAGGTCGCGGACAAGATCCGCAGGACGGGGCTGATGGATGAAAAGGCCTACGATGTCCTTCGCCGGATCACGGAAGTCGGCCCCCGGCTGACCGCCTCGCCCGAAGCTGCCGCGGCGGTCGACCTGACCCGGAAGATCATGGAGGGCATGGGGTTCGACAATGTCCATCTGGAACCCATCACCGTCAACCGCTGGGTCAGGGGGGCCAAGGAAGAGGCCAAGGTCATCAACTCGGGGGAACCCGGGAGGATCGCCCTGTCGGTCACGGCGCTCGGGGGGAGCATCGGGACGCCGGGGCCGGGGATCACGGCCCCACTGGTCGAAGTCAGATCCTTTGAGGAACTTGATCGCCTCGGGACCGGCGTCAAAGGGAAGATCGTGTTTTTCAACAGGCCCATGGACAGGACGCAAGTCGACCCTTTCGCGGCCTATGGCGGAGCCGCCGACCAGAGGGTCGGCGGGGCCGTCCGGGCTGCCCGACTGGGCGCGGTGGCCGTCCTGGTCCGGTCGTTGACGTTCCGCATCGATGATGCTCCGCATACGGGCATGATGAGCTATTCCCCCGACGTCCCGAAGATCCCGGCGGCCGCGGTCAGCACTGCCGGAGCCGAAATCCTAAGCGCCCTGTTGAAAAATGGAAAACCGGTCTCCGTTTTTCTCAAGATGAGCTGCGAAAGCCTTCCTCCCGTTCCCTCCGCCAATGTCGTCGGCGAGATCACGGGCTCAGAATCGCCTCATGACATCATCCTCGTCGGCGGACATCTGGACAGCTGGGACCTGGGCACGGGGGCCCAAGATGACGGGGCCGGCTGCGCTGTCAGCCTGGAGGCGCTTCGCCTGGTCAAGGCCATCGGCCTCCGTCCAAAGCGGACCATCCGGGCCGTGCTCTTCATGGACGAGGAGTTCGGCGGAACGGGCGGCCGCTTCTACGCCGTCGCTTCCCAGAGAAAGGGGGAGAGACACCTGGTCGCCATGGAATCCGACCGGGGAGGCACCCTGCCCGTAGGGCTCGCGGGGGGAGGCTCGGACCCAGGAGCGCTCCGCAGGCTCCGGGCCTGGAGTGCTTTGCTCCGACCCTTGGGCATCACGGACATCGGCCCCGGAGGCGGCGGGGTGGACATCGGGCCCCTCCTCGAGCGGGGGGCCGTGCCGGTCGCCGTCATCACGAACGCCCAGCCCTATTTCGACGTCCATCATTCGGCCCATGATGTTCTCGAGAGCGTTCATCCCCGCGAGCTCGAGCTCCAGGCCGTCATCCTGGCGATCCTATGTTATATCTTCGCCCAGGAAGGAACCTGACAATGGAGCCCGCATGAAGGAACTCCGTTTTCTCTTTGCGGTCCACAACCATCAGCCGGTCGGCAATTTCGAACACGTCCTGGACAAGGCCTTCAAGGATTGCTACCGCCCGTTCCTCGAGCGTCTCGAAAAACATCCCCGGTTCAGGTTCTCCCTCCACTTTTCGGGCCCGCTCTGGGAGCACATGGAAAAAAAAGAGCGGACGAGCTGGGACCTGGTGAAGGCCATGGCCGGCCGCGGCCAGGTCGAGCTTCTCAGCGGGGGCTTCTACGAGCCCATCCTGTCCGTCATCCCGGAGGAGGACCGCATCGGGCAGGTCCGGTTGATGAATGATTTCATCGCAGCGAACTTCGGCCAGACACCTCGCGGCCTCTGGCTGACGGAGCGGGTCTGGGAGCCGCACCTCCCGAAGTCGCTCGCCGCGGCGGGGATCGAGTACACCTTGCTCGATGAAGAGCACTTCCACTACGCCGGGGTCCGGAACCTTTATACCACGTATCTCACCGAGGACGAGGGCCGGCCCCTGCGGGTTTTCCCCATCGACAAGAAGCTTCGCTACATGATCCCCTTCCATTCCCTCGACAGGGTCGAGGAATACCTCAGGGAGATCCAGGCCTCGGGAGGAACGGCCATCCTGGGCGATGACGGCGAGAAGTTCGGGGTCTGGCCCGGGACGAAGAAATGGGTTTATGACGATGGCTGGCTCGAAAAGTTCCTGGCGTTCGTCGACGACCGGGGCATCCGGATGATGACCGGCTCGGAATACCTGGACGCCTTCCCGCCGGCGGGACGCGTCTACCTGCCTCCCGCCTCCTACGAAGAGATGATGGAATGGGTCCTCGAGCCGGCCGAACGCCGCGCCTATGAAGAGATCCGGGCCATTGTCCCTGAGGCAGACCGGCGGTTCCTCCGGGGCGGCTTCTTCCGCGATTTCTTCCTGAAATACGTCGAGAGCAACCACCTCCACAAGAGGATGATCATGATCTCCCGGGAGGTCCACGCCTCGCCCGGGGATGCGGAGGCTGTGCGCGACCTTTACCGGGGCCAATGCAATGACCCGTACTGGCACGGCGTTTTCGGCGGACTCTATCTCCCTCACCTCAGGGAGGCCGTTTACCATCATCTCCTCGAGGCCGAGAAACGGACCCCGCGTCCGGGGGACTGGGCGACTCTCGATTACGACCTCGATGGCCGGGAGGAGCTGTTCTGGCGCGGAGAGACATTCAACCTTCTCGTCAAGCCGTCCTTCGGCGGCAGCCTGGTCGAGGTCGACCATGTGCCCTGGGCCAGGAATCTCTCCGACGTTCTGTCCCGCCGGCCCGAATCCTATCATTTCCCGCGTGGCGAGGAGGCCGGCGAAGGGAAGAGCATTCACGAGATCGAGAAAAAGCTCCCGCCCCGGGCGAAGGATCTCATGCGCTATGACTGGCATCCCCGCACCTCGCTCCTCGACCACTTCATCAATGCCGATTCCACAGAAGAGGACTTCAGGAAAGTCAATTACGGCGAGCAGGGGGATTTCGTCAACCAGCCGTACGAGGCTTCGGTCCGGGACGGCGGCCTCGACCTCGAGAGAAGGGGAGGGGTTTGGGTGGACGGGGAACGGGTCCAGGTCCTCGTCCGAAAACGGATCGAGCCCGGACCGGGCCTGATCAGGGTTGTCTATGACGTCGAGAACCTCTCGGAAAGGAACCTCCGGCTCCGCTTCGGCTCCGAATGGAACCTCCTGGCCTTCCCCCAGGAAGTCGAGTTCCACCGCCGGGGCTGGGTCATCCTGTACGGGGGGCGGCTCGCCCTGGAACCGCAAGACCCGGTCGAGCTCTGGACGATGCCCCTCGAGACACTCTCCCAATCCGAGGAGGGATTTGATATAATACATCAGGGTTTCAGCTTCATGCCGTTGTGGACCCTCACCCTGGCCGGGAAAAAAAAGGAAAGGCTCGAGATCCTCTTGAAGGAGAGGAATGGCCAATAAATATTTCTCCCTCGTCCTCCACAGCCATATCCCCTATGTCCTCGACCACGGCAGCTGGCCTCACGGGATGGATTGGCTGTATGAAGCCGCCGCCGAAACCTATCTCCCTCTCCTCGGGGTCTTTGAGCGGCTGGCGGCGGAGGCCGTCCCTCCCCGGGTGAATATCGGCTTCACGCCGGTCCTCATGGCCCAGCTCAAGGACCCGGATTTCGTCCGCGGCTTCGACGGGTACCTGCGGATGAAGATCGAGGTCGCCGACCGCGACGGGGCCTCATTCCGGGCGACCGGGCACCCCCTCCTGTCCCTCACCGTCTATTGGGGAGAATGGTACCGGAAGCTCCTCCACGACTTCCACGAGAGGTACCACGGCGACATCATCGAAGGCTTCCGGTCGCTCCAGGATCGGGGGCAGATCGAGGTCCTGACGTCGGCGGCCACCCACGGCTATTTCCCCCTCCTCAAGAAAGACGCCAGCATCCGCCATCAGATCGAGCAGGGGCGTCACGTCTACCGGCGATATTTTGGACGGGAGGCCCGAGGTTTTTGGATCCCCGAGTGCGCCTATCGTCCGGCCTATGCCTGGAAGTCGCCGTTCGGTGACGCTCAAGCCACCCCCCGCCTCGGGGTGGACGAGATGCTGAGCCAGGAGGGGATCGGCTATTTCTTCGTCGACGCCCACCTCCTCAACGGCGGCGAAGCCAAGGGTGTCTACATCGACCGGTTCCCGGGCCTGAAGCTCCTCTGGGAAAAATCACGGAAGGAATACCGGCCGGCCGACGAGCTCAAGCGCGACCCTTATTCCGGGTATCTGGCCTATCCCTCGAATCTCCCGTTCTTCGTCCGCGATGAGGTTTCCGGCTCGCAGGTCTGGAGCCGCCAAATCGGCTATCCGGGAGACGGGTGCTACCTGGAGTTCCATAAAAAGCACTTCCCCGGCGGCATGCGCTACTGGCGGATCACTTCGAGCGATCCCGACCTGGCCCTCAAAGAGGCCTATGACCCGGCCGCCGCGGCGGGCCGGATGGACGACCACGCTTCGCACTTCGTTTCCGTCCTCGAGTCGGCCCTCAAGGACAAGGAGGCGGGGGTCGTCGTCGCCCTCTACGACACCGAGCTTTTCGGTCACTGGTGGTTCGAGGGCCCCGAGTGGGTCTACCGCGTGATCAAGAAGCTCGCCCGGAGCCCGGTCCAGCCCCTGACGGCGGGCGAATGCCTGGAAAAGCTGCCCCCGACGGCGATCATCTCTCTGCCCGAAGGCTCATGGGGCCAGGGAGGGTTCCACTGGATCTGGCTCAACGAGGAGACGGCCTGGATCTGGAAAGATATCTACCGGGTCGAGGAGGCCGAGGAGGAGATCCGTCCGCGCGCGGCCGTCCTCGACAAGCGCGTCCTCAAACAGTTCTACCGGGAGAAATTCCTTCTCGAAAGCTCGGACTGGCCATTCCTCATCTCGACGTGGACGGCCCGGGACTATGCCGAAAACCGAGCGGCCGAGCACTTCACGAGGGCCATGGAACTCGTCGGATGGCTCGGGAGCGGACGCGTCCTCACGGCCGCCGAGGAGGCCCTCCTCCGGGTTTACGAAAAAGAGGACGGACTTTTTGAGGAGATCGTGTTACCCGATGGAACTGTTGTCTAAGAAAACGCTGGTCATGGTCCTGTGCGGGGGAAAGGGAGAGAGGCTTTATCCCCTGACCCGGGACCGGGCCAAGCCCTCCGTCCCGTTCCTCGGCTCTTACCGGATCATCGATTTCAGCCTCTCGAACGCCCTCAACTCGGGGCTCCGGAAGATCGCCTTGGTCACCCAGTACAAATCCCTATCCCTTGAGCGGCACATCATGAACGGCTGGAACATCTTCCATGCCGAAAGCGGCGACTTCATCCTGTCCATCCCGGCCCAAGGCCGGGTCGGCGACCACTGGTACGAGGGCACGGCGGACGCCGTGTTCCAGAACATCTACACCATCCAGCAAGAGAACCCCGATCAGGTCCTCGTTCTCTCGGGCGACCACATCTACAAGGCGGATTACCGGAAGCTCCTCCTTTTCTCGGGGCAGCGGGACGCCGACGCCGTGATTATGACGAGGGTCATCCCGACCCAGGAGGCAAACCGGTTCGGCGTCATTGGGATCGATGAGGACCGCCGGATCATCGAGTTCATGGAAAAGCCGAAGAAGCCCTCCCCGACGCCCTGGGATCCCGGAAAGAGCCTGATCTCCATGGGCGTCTACTTGTTCAAGACGCCGGTCCTGATCAAGGCCCTGTTCAAGGACGCCCGGAGCTCCTCCAGCAGCCACGACTTCGGGAAGGACATCATCCCCAGCCTGACCCATGACTACCGGACCTTCGCCTACCTCTTCGACGATTACTGGGAAGACATCGGGACGATCGACGCTTACTGGGAAGCCAATATGGCCTTCCTGGCCGACCCCGCGCCGGCCATTCTCCGCGACCCGGACTGGCCGTTCCGGACCTACAAACCCCAATACCCTCCGGCCTTCATCAAGGGAGGCACGATCCGGAATTCGATCCTCAGCCCGGGGGTCACCCTGGCCGGGGGGCGGGTCGAGAATTCGATCATTTCCCCGGGCGTCCGGATCTGTGACAGGGCGGAGGTTTGTGATTCGATCCTCCTCGAAGGGGTCGAAGTCGGCCGGGGGGCCAAGCTCAGGAAGGTCATCGTCGACAAGTTCAGCGTCATCCCCGAGCGCTTCGAGATCGGCTTCGACGCGGAAAAGGACGGCCGGAATTTCAAGATCAGCAAGTCCGGCGTGCGGGTCGTCCCCAAAGGCTGGAAGGACGAATGATCGAGAAGTACAGCGTCCTGGCCTCGGATTTCGAGAAGAACGCCCCTAAGGAGATGATGCTCCTGTCCATCATCTCCCAGAGCTTCTTCCAGCCGTTCTCCCTGGAAGACAACCTCCTCGTCATCATGACCGCCCTGACCTCCGGCTCGGGGGTCGGTTTCAACAGGGCCATGCTCTTCCTCCGGGACGGAGACAGCCTCCGGGGCGAGACCTGGCTGGGCCCGCGGACCTCCGAGGAGGCCGGCTACATTTGGGAGGTTCTCTCGACCCCGGGGATCGGCTACGTCGAGATCATCGAGCATAACCGGACCCTCGTCAGCAAGAACGAGGACACCCTCAGCCGCCGCATCAAGAATCTTGTTTTCACCATGGACGAGGAGACCTGCGCCTTGATCCCGGCCTGCGCGGCCTGCAACAAGGAGACCTACCTCGTCCGCGAGGCTTCGAAGGACCCGATGGTGGACAAGAAGTTCCTCGACCTCATCCAGGTCGACGAGTTCCTCTGCATCCCGCTCCTCGCCCGGGACGAGGTCTTCGGCGAGATCATCCTGGACAACGCCTTCACCCGCGTCCCCATCAGCCCGGGGGACATCAAGCTCGCTAGCCTCTGCGGCCTGATCGCCAGCAATTACATCTATTCGGCCACGCTCCACGAGCGGCTCCTCGACGCGGAAAAGATGGCCGCCATGGGCGAGATGGCGATGTTCGTCACCCACCAGCTCAGGAACCCGCTGGTGACCATCGGCGGCTTCACCGACCAGCTCCTCCAGCCGGGCGTCTCCGACGACAAGAGGGAGCGGAACCTGAGGATCATCCGGGACGAGATCCAGCGCTTGGAGAATATCGTCTATCAGATGGGCCACTTCCTCAAGGTCAGCCTGAAAGAACCCGTCTATTTCAGCGTCGGGCCGGCGATCGAATCCGTCCTCCGCAGCCCCGAGGTCCTGGCCAAAGGCCAGGGCTATGCCCTCAACGTCAAGATCGAGGAATGCCTGCCCCAGGTCCTCTGCGACCCGACCTCATTCGGGGAGGTCCTGCGAAACCTCCTGGACAACGCGTTCGACGCGACGCCCCCTGGAGGGACGGTTTCCCTGAGGGCCTACCGGAAGAACAAGGCATCGTTCGTCCTTTCGGTGAGGGACACGGGCCACGGCATCTCCAACCCCGACAAGGGCCAGCTCTTCAGGCCTTTCTTCACCACCAAGGAGAAAGGGATGGGGCTGGGTCTGTCGTTCATCAAGAGGGTCATGGATACCTGCGGCGGAAAAATCGAGGTCCAGAGCCGGGCCGGGAAAGGGGCCCTGTTCAAGCTGATCTTTCAAAGCCGTGAAAGGGAGTAATTCGCCATGAAGAAGATCCTCGTCGTCGAAGATGAGAAGGCGCTCTGTCTCCTGTACGGGGAGGAGCTCGGCAAAGCCGGCTACGCCGTCACGACGGCCTACGACGCCGACGCCGCCCTGAGGGAGCTCAAGAAAACGACCTTTGACCTCATCATCACCGACATCCGGATGCCGGGGAAGAACGGGATCGAGCTCATCACCCAGATCATGGGGCTCCGCAAGGACATCCCCATCATCATCAACTCAGCCTACCAGAGCCACAAGGAGGATTTCATGACCTGGGCCGCCGACGCCTACGTCGTGAAATCGTCCTCGCTCGATGAACTCAAGCTCAAGATCAAGGAACTCATCGGTGAATAATGTCTGAACTCAGAAAAGACCTGATCAGCGGACGCTGGGTCATCATCGCCACGGAGCGGAGCAAGCGACCGGACGATTTCCGGCCGGCCGGCGGCACGGCCCCGGTCGTGGAAGCCAGGGGGTTCTGCCCTTTTTGCGAGGGGAACGAGGGGAAGACGCCGCCCGAGGTCTTTGCCCTAAGACGAAGCGGGACCTTGCCTGACTCGCCGGGATGGCGGGTCCGGGTCGTCCCCAACAAGTTCCCCGCCCTCAACCGCGGGACAACGCCTCCCAAGCACACCAAGGGCGTATTCGAATGGATGGAGGGCATCGGGGTCCACGAGGTCATCATCGAAAACCCCGACCACGACAAGGAGCTCGGCGACCTCCCTCCCGGGCATGTCCGGGACGTCCTCCAGGTCTTCCAGCAGAGGATCCGGTCCATCGAGGAGGACCTTCATTACCAGTACGTCCAACTGTTCAAGAACAAGGGAAAGGAGGCCGGCGCATCCCTCAGCCACCCGCATTCCCAGCTCGTGGCGACCCCCATCGTCCCGAAGCGGGTCAAGGAGGAGATCTACGGGGCCGAACGTCTGTTCCGAGGCCTCAAGGAATGCACCTTCTGCCGGATCATCCGCGAGGAACAGGCCATGGGCGAGAGGCTCGTCTTTGAGAACCGGCACTTCGCCGTCATCGCGCCATTCGCCTCTCGTTTCCCTTTTGAAATGGCCATCTTCCCGCTCCGCCATTCGCCGTCCTTCACCTCCCCACGGGGGGAGGAGCTGGAGGCGATGGCCGAGACCATTAAGACCGTCCTGACCAAGTTGAAGACGACGCTCGGCGACCCACCCTACAACATGGTCCTTCACCAGGCGCCCAACCCGGCGCTCTCCCTCAAGAACTGGCCGGATATCGACCACAACTACCACTGGCACATCGAGATCTTCCCGATCCTGACGAAGGTGGCGGGTTTCGAGTGGGGGACGGGTTACTACATCAATCCGGTCCCGCCGGAAACGGCGGCGGGGTTCCTCAGAAAAGAATAGGGACTGTCCTCGGAGGGGCTGTCCCTTTGAGCGGGCTCGCCAGCGAACCCGTGACGGCCCCACCCCTAAGAGAGTCCCTTGATCTTTCTGTAGAGCCCGAGATACTCTGCGGCCGATCTCGTCCACGAGAAATCGGAGGCCATGGCGTTCCGGATGAGGGCCCCCCAGAGGTCCGTCCGGGAATACGTGTCGAGCGCTCGGCGGAGAGAGAGCAAGAGCGCCTCGACCGACGCGGCCTCGAACTTGAATCCGTTCCCCTCGGCCGAGCCCGGCTCGAACTCCTGGATAGTGTCGTCGAGCCCGCCCGTGGCCCGGACGACCGGGACGGTCCCGTACTTGAGGGCGTACATCTGGGTCAGGCCGCACGGCTCATAGCGTGAGGGGATCAGGAAGATGTCGCTCCCGGCATAGATCGTGTGGGCCGCCTTCTCGTCAAAGGCGATCATCAGGCCGAGGCGGCGGGGGTGTTTTTTCTTGGCATTCTTCAGGAAGTCCTGGATCTTCTGGTCGCCGGTCCCGAGGATGACGACCGTGACGCCCAGACGGAAGACCTCGTCGAGGGCGTCGCAGACAATGTCGACGCCCTTCTGCCCGGCCAGGCGTGTGACCATCCCTGCGACCGGGGAACCGCCAGCGTTTCCTAGCCCAAACATCTCGAGCAAGCCCGCTTTCGAGCGGGCCTTTCCGGAAAGGTCGCCGGGGGAGAAGCGGGCCGGGATCAGCCGGTCCGTCGCGGGGTCCCAGTCGCTGTAATCGACGCCGTTCAGGATGCCTGAGAGGGCTTGGGAGCGCCATCGCAGGAGCCCGTCCAGGCCGCAGCCGAACTCCGGCGTCTGGATCTCGCGGCTGTAGCGGGGGCTCACGGTATTCACGGCCGTCGCATAGAGGATGCCGGCTTTCATGTAGTTGACCTTGCCGAAGAACTCGAGGTCATTCATGTTGAAAAGCCGCCCGGGAAGGCCGACCGCCGCCAGGACCTTTTCCTCGAAAAGACCCTGGTAGGCAAGGTTGTGGACCGTGAAGAGGGACCGGGTGTCCTTGAAGAACGGGTCGTCGCCGTGGACGTACTTCAGGTACGCGAAGGCGGAGGCCGCCTGCCAATCATGGCCGTGGATGACGTCGGGGGAGACGCCCAGGGCTCTCATCGATTCGAGCGAGGCCCGGGCGAAAAAGGCGAAGCGCTCGCCGTTGTCGGGATAATCGCCCGCCGGGGTCCCGTAAAGGCAGTCCCGGTCGAAATATTCATCCCGGACGATGAAATACACGGAGAACCCGTCCGCCCGATGCTCGAGGACGGAAAAGCCGGCCCTGGCCCCGGCCCAATCCAGGGAGAGATCTTCGACGACGTTCCGCAGAGGGAGGCCCTTTTTCCGCACTTCCCGGTAAAAAGGCATGAAAACCCGGACGTCTGCCCCGAGCCGGGCCAGGAACTTCGGCAGGGCGCCGGCCACGTCGGCCAAGCCGCCCGTCTTGGCGTAGGGGATGGCTTCTGAGGCAAGGAATGCTATTTTCATGATTCGGTTATTCTAGCACAATCCGGCCCTTTCAGGGAGGCTTGTGAATCATCCCAGCTTGGAATAAGATGGGGCCGAGAAAGATCCGATGAAAAAAAAGACGGGAACGGAGGGCCTTCCCAAGGTCGTGGCCGCGATCATCGAGCGGGACGGGAAGGTCCTCGTCGCCCGCCGCCGGAAAGGCATCCGCTTCAGCGGCCTTTGGGAGTTCCCGGGCGGCAAGCTCAAGGACGGCGAGGACCCCGAGACCGGGCTCGAACGCGAGCTGGCCGAAGAGCTCGGCATTCAAGCGCGGGTCGAGACGTTCTTTTGCTTCGTCCCGTACCGTGCTCCATTCCTGTCGATCGAGCTCTTGGCGTACAGGGTGGCCCATGTCTCGGGAGAGCTCATCCCAATCGACCACGATGAGATCCGCTGGGTGGAGCCGGCCGGGCTGGATGAATCGGCCTTCACGGAGCCCGACCGGCCCGTGGTCCGGTTGCTCAAGGCGGGCGATACGACTCAGGGTCTGGGGGGCCCGGGCCCCGGCCGATGAGAGCGGCCTGTCAAGGAGCCCTCATGGATAGCGTCATTCTCAAACCGGGGAAGGACAAGGCCGTCCGGAACCGGCACCATTGGATCTTCTCCGGCGCGGTCCGGTCGATGCCGGATTTCGACAATGGGAGCATCCTCCCGGTCAGGAGCGCCGACGGTGACCTCCTCGGCCACGCCTATTTCAACCGGGACTCGTCGATCACCGGGCGGATGGTCAGCTTCGGAAAATCGGCCCCCGAGGACGCCATCCGGCAGAGCCTCGAGCAGGCCGTCCGCCTCCGCCGCAGGTTCTTCGACCCGGCCGTGACCAACGCCTTCCGCCTGATCAACGCCGAGGGCGATCTCGTGCCCGGGTTGGTCGCCGACCTCTACGGGGACGTCCTCGTCCTCCAGGTCGCGACGCTCGGTATGGAAAAGCTCAAGGCCTTCGTCCTCGATATCCTCGTCTCCTCCCTCAAGCCCCGGAGCGTCTGCGAGAGGTCGGACCTCCCGGCGCGGCGGGAAGAGGGTTTGAATGATCTCGAAGGGACGATTTTCGGCGAGTCCGTGGAGAGGGTCCGGATCCTCGAGGAGGGCCTCCCGTTCGAAATCAGCCTGGTCCGGTCCCAGAAAACGGGGTTCTACCTCGATCAGCGGGAGATGCGGAAGCTCGTCAGGGCCTTCGCCCGCGGCCGCCACATCCTCAACGCCTTCGCCTACACCGGGGCTTTTTCGGTCTACGCCCTCAAGGGAGGGGCGGTCCGGGCCGACTCCGTGGACTCTTCCGAAGGCGCCCTGGCCCTGGCCCAGGAGAATTTCGAGCTTAACGCCCTGCCGGCGGATTCCGGCGTCTTCTTCACAGCCGACGTCTTCGAGTTTTTGCGGGAGCCCGGACTCGCCTACGACTTCATCATCCTCGACCCACCCGCCTTCGCCAAGAAGAAAACGGACGTCGTCCAGGCCTGCCGCGGCTACAAGGACATCAACCGTCTGGCCATCCAGAAGGTCAAGGCGCAGGGCCTGGTCCTGACCTTTTCCTGCTCCCATTTCGTGGACGAGAAGCTCTTCCAACAGGTCGTTTTCCAGGCCGCGCAGGAAGCCGGCCGGCGGGTCAAGATCCTCCAACGCCACCGCCAGGCCGTCGATCATCCCGTCAATATCTTCCACCCGGAAACCGAGTACCTCAAAGGCCTCCTGCTCTACGTCGACTGAGCGCAAGGTGCCGAGGATAGCCTTTTGGAAGCGATTATTAATTGAGATGCGGACGCAGGGGGGATGTCCCGGAGATAACGCTAAGCACGACGCGGGCACGGTCCCTCGTCCCTTGGACGAGGGGTGCGGAACGATCACAGCGTGGGATTCCTCGCTGGGGAATCCCACGCTTTCGAAGGGACCTCCCCGAGTCCGCGACCTGGAGATAAGGTGCTTAGTGCTTGAGGATCCAGGCCGCGATGTCCCCGATGACGTAGGGCGCGACACTGCCGTGGACCTGAATGTATTCATTCGGCGTCGGCAGGCCCTGGCCCTCGAAGAAGAGGTGGTTGAGCTTGGGGTAGAGGTGGAGCTCGACATCCTCACGCGAACCCAGGGCGGTCTTCCAGTTCTCGAAATCCTCGGTTGTCACCTGGTAATCGCGGCTGCCTTGCAGGACGAGCATGGGCTTGGCCACCGACTTGGCCAGTTCGGGAGGATTGTAGCCGCGGAGGTCAAGCCAGTAGGCCGGCATGACCCCCAGGATCTTGACGGTCGAACCCTTGTCGGCGGGGACAAGGGCCTTGAGCCTGCCGACATCCGCCCTGAGGCCTTCGAGCCTTTTCCTGGTCTCCTCTGAGGTATCACCCCCGGACAGATACAGCATCTGGCGGAGGATCGTGTCGTCGAGAGGCCGGGTCAGGCCGGCCAGGCTGATGAATCCCGCAAGGCCCAGAGGTTTTGCGGCGAGGGCGATCCTGGGCATGAGGAAACCGCCCAGGCTATGACCTAAAATGAAGACCTTCGCCTTGTCGATCTTTACCGTCGCTTGGAGCAGGGCCGCAGCGGCCAAGGCGTCGTCGATCGTCTCCTCCTTGACCGTCAGCCCCGCCTCGAACTTCGGGTCGGCGACGATCCTGGCCCCGTAAACCTTGGTGCGCTTGTCGTAGCGGAGGACGGCGATGCCGCGCGTGGCGAGGCCCCAGGCCAGGTCCTTGAAGGGCTTGTTCGGGCCGAGCGACTCGTCCCTGTCGTTGGGACCCGACCCGTGGACAAGGACCAGCCCGGGGAACGGGCCGTCCCCCTTGGGCATGGTGAGCGTGCCCGGAAGCTGCCATTCGCCGGAGCCGACAGTGACGTCTTTTTCATCGAATCTGGCCGCGTCGGCATAGGCCGGCGGCTCGTACTTGGCGGGGGGGAGGGACGGCACGAACTGGAACCCCGCGATCTTGCCGGCCTTGTCGAAAACGACCCTGGCGTCCAGGGTCGCCTTTTCGAACTCGCAGGTGACGAGCACGATCTCGTAGCCCCCGAGCTTGTCGCGCCGGGCTCCCGTCCGTTTCCGGAACGCGCCCACCTGCTTCGGGAATTGCTCTTTCCAGAACACTGCCAGCTTCTCAGGACCCGAGACCTTGAGCATGGTCTCATCAAAATCTCGGACGGCCAGGTTGAAATCGCCCTTTTCGAGAGCCGCCAGGAATTCGCGGGCCTTGACGCTCAGCTCGTCTTCCGCTTGGACGGGAGGTCGGGCCTTGAGGAAGGGAGTCCCCATCGCCAAGAACCACAATCCCAAGATGGTCAGGAACCAGTTTTTTACCATGATATGACCTCACACGCGGCCTTCGGACATGCGCCGCCGGCCAGTATAATCCAATCCCCGCCGGGAGACAATTGCGCGGCCCCCTGGAAATACATATAATCGTTCTCTTCGAGGTCGGCCCGCGGCCGGCCACTCCGTGGAAGGAGGCTGTCATGGACTTCGAGGACGAGCTCCGGCGGCACCTCAGAACCGTTTCTTTGATCAGCGTTTCTATCGGCGCGAGCCTCCTCCTTGACTTCGGCCTCGAGGAGTTCATCAGGGCCCGTTTCAAGCCCTTCTACGGGTTTGCCGGGATCGCCCACCTTCAGCCGCTCCGCTACGGCTTTTTCGGCCTGGCCGCCGCGGCCCTGGCCCTCATCCTGGTGCTCCGCCATGCCCTCCTGAAAAGGCCCCGCGGGGACGACAGGAAAACCGCCCTCCACAGGCTCGAGCGGGCCACCGTCTTGACCCTCGTCCTGGCGCAGGTCCCGGCCCTCCTCGGCCTTGTCCTCTTCCTCCTTGGCGGGCTCAATACCGATTTTTACATCCTCCTTTCCGCGTCCATTCTCCTGGTCATCATGTTCTTTCCGCGCCGCTCGGGCTGGGAAGAGTGGCTGTCTTGACCCCTGTCGGAGGTGGTTCATGAGGAACCGTCTCGGAATCCTATTCCTTTGCGCGGCCTGGGGCCTTTTTCCCCGTCCCGTCGCGGCGGCGGCCCGGGCGCCCGCGGATCCCGTCCCGAACGCGCCCGTGCTGCGCTACGAGATCTGGGTCGATCTCGAGGACGCGACGAAAACGCTCCGGGGCAAAGAGGATATCGTCTGGACCAATCGCACCCGGGACGCCGTGCCCGACATGCTCTTTCATCTCTACTGGAACGCCTTCAAGAACTCAACGAGCACGTTCCTCGGCGAGGCCGCCGAGGAGACCTTCGTCGCCAGCGGGACCGAGCCGGAAGACGGCGATTGGGGCTGGGTCGACATCACGGACATCCGGCTGGCGGACGGCCGGGACCTCGCTCCGACGAAGGAGTTCGTCAGGCGCGATAAGCCGGTCCACGAGGGAGACGAGACCGTCCTGAGGGTCCGCTTCGCGGAACCCGTCAAGCCCGGGGACAACGTCCGGCTCCGCCTGGAATTCCGGAGCAAGATCCCACGGACCGTGGCCCGCTCCGGCTACTATCGAAATTCCTATTTCATCGGACAGTGGTTCCCCAAGCCCGGCGTCTACGAAGAAGGGAGGGGCTGGAATTGCCACGAGTACCACCAGAGCTCCGAATTCTTCTCCGATTTCGCCGACTTTGTCGTCCACATCACCGTCCCTGAGAATTTCGTCGTCGGGGCGTCGGGCCGGGAGACGGGCCTCGAACCCGGACCCGCGCCGGGCCGGGTCACCCACACGTTCCGCCAGACGATGATCCACGATTTCGCCTGGACGGCCGACCCGCGCTATCTCAAGGTCGAGCGGGCCTTCGTCGCCTCGAAGGAAGTGACCCCCCGTGAATACGAGGAGACGGCCGCCCTCCTCGGCCTCTCGGTTGAAGAGGTGAGGCTCCCCGACATCAAGATGATCCTCCTCATCGCTCCGGAACACAGGGGCCAGGTTGACAGGCATTTCAAGGCCCTCGCCGCGGCCATAAAATATTATGGACTCTGGTACGGGCCTTATCCATACGAAACGGTCACGATGGTCGACCCTCCTTTCCGGACCGGGAGCGGCGGCATGGAATACCCCACGCTCTTCACCGCCGGCACCGGGGTCCTGCCCAGCGCCGACGTCCTGTCACTCGAAGGCGTCATCGTCCACGAGTTCGGCCACGGCTACTGGTACGGGATGGTCGCCAACAACGAGTTCGAGGAGGCCTGGCTCGACGAAGGCATCAACACCTATTCGACCGGTCGCGTCCTCGCCCACGCCTACGGGCCGGGAGCCATCTCCCTCCACGTCCTGGGGATCCCCCTGGCCTCGATTTTCAGGATGCCGAAGGTTCTCGATGAAGACACCGACCGGGCGGCCGCTATCAACACCGTCCGGTACGACCCCGTCCTCACTTTCTCCTGGCGCTTCTATAACCGCGGGAGCTACGGGGCGAACGTATACATGCGGGCGTCGACCTGCCTCAACACGCTCGAACGCTTCCTCGGCGAGCCCACGATGGCCCGGGTCATGCGGACCTTCCAGGGACGCTACCGGTTCAAGCACCCGAAGACGGACGATTTCGTCAGGGTTGTCAACCAAGTATCCGGCCGGGACATGACCTGGTTCTTCGACGAGCTGATGGGAAACACGCTGAACTTCGACTACGGCATCGCCTCGGTTGTTTCCCGGGAAGCGCCCAAAAATCCCAGGGGCGTCTTTGACGTCGGCGGGAAAAAGGAGGAGATGACGTCGGCGAGGATCCGCGAACTCAGTTCCAAGGCAAAAGACGAGACCCGGGGCGGGGCGGCGGCGGAGAAAAAGGAATTCCTGACGACGGTGACCCTCCGGCGCTTCGGCGAGGCCCGGGTGAGTGGAGATGCCCGGATCAAACTCGTCGTGGCCTTCGAGGACGGAACCAGGGAAACCGCCTACTGGGACGGACAGGACCGCTGGGCCCGGCTGGTCTTCGTGAAGCCCTCTCGAGCGGTCCGGGCCGAGGTCGACCCCGACGGCGTTTGGCTCGTCGACTCGAATTTCGCCAACAACTCCGTCCTCGTCCAGCCGGTCCGGCGAGGCCTGATCAAGCTCCTCTCGCGGCTCCTCTGGGCGGTCCAGAATATCCTGCAATTGGCAAGCTCGTTCAGCTGAGGAAGGGGGAGCGGGTCATGGCAGCCTTCAAAGCGATCGGAAACGGGGCCGGAGCGGCGACCCGCCGCCCCAGGCTCCTCATCGACTTGTGGGTCATCAACATCGTCTACTCCCTCTTCATCGCGGCGCCCCTCTACGCGCTCTTCAAGGCGGACCTCGGCCATTCCCTGCTCGGGCGCAACCTCCAGCCCCTGGACTTCATATGGCTGGGAGACTTCATCTACAAGTACCAGGACATGGCCCCGGCCGCCCTGGCCATGATCCTGGTTTCCCTGCTCATCTACACGGTCCTCTATGTCTTCCTCAATGGCGGGATCATCGGCCGCCTTCTCGACAGGGAAGGGCCGACGACCCCTCAGGCGTTTTTCGCGGATTGCGGACGGTACTTCTGGCGGTTCGCCAGGCTTTTCCTTGTCTCCCTGCTTTTCTACGCCCTGGCCTTCGGGATCATCCTGGAAGCCCTTTCGGTCCTCTTCAACCCCGTCCTGGAAAACGCCAGGACGGAATGGACGGTTTTCTGGATATCCGACCTCAGGACCGTCATCGCTTTGCTCCTTCTCAGCCTCGTCCACATGGTTTTCGATTACGCGAGGATCCTCGTGGTGGCCGGGGACGAGAGGAGAATCCTCCGGGCGCTGAGGGCGGCCTTCGCCTTCCTCGGAACGCGGTTTTTCCGGGCCTGGTCCCTTTACCTCCTTATCGGGGCGGGCTTCCTAGGCGGAATGGCCGTCTATTTCCTCATCGGGGCGCATCTTCCGGACTCAGGCCTTTTCTGGCTCGGGGTCGGTATCCTCTGGGGACAGACGTTCATCGTCTTCCGCCTGTGGACGAAGATGATCTATTTCGCGGCCCAGGCCGAATTTTATCGGATGAGCCATTATTGACGGCCATGAAGATCACTTTCTTGGGAGCGGCGCGCCAAGTAACAGGGTCCTGCTACTTCCTTGAAGCCGGCGGCCTGAAGATCCTTATCGACTGCGGCCTCTACCAGGAGCGGCCGTTCCTCGAAAGGAACTGGGACCCGCTCCCCGTGCCGCCGGAAGAGATCGACCTGCTGCTGCTGACCCACGCCCATCTGGACCATTCGGGTCTCATCCCGAAGATCGTCCGCGAGGGCTTTTCGGGGACGATCCTGACCACGGAGGCCACCGCCGATCTCTTGTCCATCGCCCTCATGGATTCGGCCCGTATCCAGGAGGAAGATGCGGCTTTCAAAGCGAAGCGCCACAAAAAGGAAGGGCGGCAGGGATCCCATCCCGAGGTCCCGCTCTACTCCGTCGAGGATGTCCAGCGGACCATGCCCCTCGTCGAGGAGATCCCCTACGAGACCGACATCCCCCTCTCCGAGGTCCTCACCGCCCGGTTCAGGGACGCGGGCCACATCCTCGGTTCGGCCATGATCGAATTGACCTGCCGGGAGGACGGCGGGTCGAAGAGGGTCGTTTTCTCGGGTGACATCGGCCAGTGGGGCAAGCCGTTCGTCCGCGACCCGTCCGTCTTTGAGCGGGCCGACCACGTGGTGATGGAATCCACGTATGCGGACCGCGACCACGAGGACCCCAAGGCCGTGGACGAGATCCTCAGCGAGACGATCGTGGAGACGGCCAAGGCCGGCGGGAATATCGTCATCCCTACCTTCGCCATCGAACGGGCCCAGGAGCTCATGTTCTATCTCAGCCGTCTCGTTCGGGCCAAGGCCATCCCCGCTCTTCCCGTCTTCCTGGACAGCCCCATGGCCCGTGAGGTCACCGAGGCGTTTCGCCGTCATCAGGGCGACCTCGACGACGACGTGCAGGCGCTTTTCAAGGCCGGGACGAGCCCCTTCGATTTCCCCGGCCTCGTGATCGTCCGGACTGTAGAGGAATCCAAAGCCATCAACTCTATCCGGGGGTCGGCCGTCATCATGGCGGGCTCGGGGATGTGCACCGGAGGCCGGATCAAGCACCATCTCCTCTGGAATATCGCCCGGCCCGAGTCGACCATCCTTATCGTGGGTTACCAGGCCAAGGAAACGCTCGGCCGGCAGATCCTCGAAAGGCAGCCCCAGGTCCGGATCTTCGGCCAGACACTCCCGGTGCGGGCCAAGGTGGCCAAGATCAACGGCCTTTCCGCACACGCCGACCGGAAGGCCCTGGACCGTTGGCTCGATGCGTTCCAGGCTCCGCCTCGCCGTTTGTTCGTTGTCCATGGCGATGCGGACGTGGCCCTACGCTTCGCCGAAAGGATCCACCAAGAGCGGGGCTGGACAGCGGAGGCCCCGGAATACCTCGGCTCCCGCGTCCTCGATTAAAAGCCGGTCTTCGGCAGAGCTCCAAGCCCCTGGGAGCGCGCGTAGCCGGTCATGATCTTTTCCAGATCTTTCCGTAAACCGTCAGGAAGCGGCGGAAGGGCATATTTGCCGATCCTGTCCTCAACGTCCTTGTGGGCCTTGTCGAGGGCGGTTCTGCGGCCGGCCATGACCCAGGCCTCGTACGGGTCCCGGTCCATGATCACCGGCATCGTGTGCTCTTTTCTGTACCACTGGCGCGTATGGGGATGGGACAGGAACTGAAAATCGGCCTTGAAGCCCTCGAACTTGTCCAGGGCGATCGGGTCCTCTCTCTGGGCGATGCCGGCGACCAGCCGGTATGCCATCCCGCAGATCTCGTTGTCGATGACGAGCTTTTCGAGGCTCTGCGAACTTTCGAAGTCCAGCATCCCCGGCCCCGAGATGACGTTGACGCCGGCGAGGGCCGCCAGAACGGCGCCCAGGGCCGTCTCGATGCCGCTCTGGGCGTCGTTGACCTTGGAGTCGCTGAGCGCCATGTAGGCATGCGTCGGGAGCTTCAGATGTTTCCCGATCTGGGCGTAGGCCGAGTCGATCATCATGGTCTCGATGGCCCCCATCGGCGTCGTCCCCTTCCTCATGTCAAAGCTCGAGGGCGAGCCGCCGAAGATGACCGGGGCGCCCCGGCGGGCCAGCTGGCAGATGACGAGGCCGCACAGGTTCTCGGCCACGTGCTGGACCAGGGTCCCTGAGATGGTGGCGAGGGATGTCGCGCCCGTCATGCCCATCGAGATGAGTTCCGAGGGGATGCCGGCCCGGGCCGAGTCGATCAGGCTCTGGGTCGTCAGGTGACTCCATTTGAGGGGAGGGGAGGGGCAGGCGTCGAAGATGGCCAGGGGTTTGCGCGAGAGCTCCGCCTCGCCGCCCCGGACGGCGACGAGGAAGTCCTTCATGGGCTTGAAGCTCTCGACCCGGAACGTCCCCGTGACGACGGGCTTGGACGAGAGGAGGAGTCCCAGGTACAGCCGGTAACAGTCGGCGATCGCAGCCGGGACGTCCGAGGAGATCAGGCCCGTGCTCTGGAAATGGATGTGCTCGAGCGTCTCGACGAGCCGGCAGAACGCGACGACGTCCCGCGTCGCGGCCTTTCGCTCTTCCTGGGTCTCGTGGTCGAGGAGGGAGACCGCCGCCGAGCCCGGGTCGAAGTGGATCTCGTCGCCTCCGACGAGGTAAGACTTTTCGCCGCTCCGGTCGTACATCGTGACGGACGGCGGGGTCGACGACAGGCAGTCCAGGACGAGTTTTCTGCCAAGCCGGGCCCTCTGCGTGGCCGTGTCGACACCGGCGCCGGCCGCGGCCAGGAGCCCCAGGGCCTCCTGGTTCTCGACAAAGACCCCCTGCTTCTCGAGGAGCACGAGGCCCTCATCGACGATTTTTTCGACCAATCCGGGGCTCAGAAGCTCGATCTTCGGTCTTTTGGTCTCGATCATGGTCCGCCTCCCGTCATCTCTTCGGGGCCAGGCTCTTGGCCAGCTTGACGGCGGCCACTGCGTTCTCGGCATAGCCATCGGCACCCGCCTCGTCGGCCCACTTCTGGCTGGCCGGCGCCCCTCCCACGAGGACCTTGTATCTATTCCTGAGGTTCCTCTCCTTGAGGAGCCCGACCAACCGTTTCTGGTTGACCATCGTCGTCGTCAGCAGGGCGGACAGGCAGATGAAATCCGCGCCGACGGCCTCGGCCTTTTCGATGAACCTCTCGAGCTTGACGTCGGCGCCGAGGTCGAAGACCTCGAAGCCGCCGGCCTGGAGCATGGAGGACACGAGGTTCTTGCCGATGTCGTGGATGTCTCCCTCGATCGTGCCGATGACCACCTTTCCGCCCGTCCTGGCCTGGAGACGGGAGCGCTGGAGCTCGGGCTCGAGGACGGCCATGGCCGCCTTCATGGCCTCGGCGCTGGAGATGAGCTCGGGCAGGAAATATTCTCCCTGCTCCCACAGTTCTCCGACCCTCTGGATACCCGGAACATAGCCTTTTTCAATGACTTCGAGAAGGTCCAGGCCCGCCTTGACGGCCTCCCCGGCCAGCCGTCCGGCCCCCGCGCCGTCGCCCTCGACGATCGCCTCCCGCATCTGCAGGTAGTGCTCTTCCTTGTTCATGCCGTCCTCCTTGAGATCGATTCCGCCATGGCCTTGATGAAGGCCGGGTCCGTCCCGCAGCAGCCGCCGACGATATTGGCCCCGGCCCGGATGAGCTCCGGAACGAACCGGACATAGTCTTCGAGCCCTTGGGAATAGCCCACCCGGCCGTCGCTCCCGACAACGGGCTGGCCCGCGTTGGCCTGGGCGATCAACGGCAGGATCGTCTCCTGCCGCATGGCCTTGACGAGGCCCGTCATCTGCTCGCTATTGAGAGTGCAGTTGGCTCCCACGGCCCTGGCGCCTTCCTTTTCGAGCTCCTTCAGGCACCGGGCGACAGTGTCGCCCATGCTGGTAAAGTACCCCCGGGGATTCGCGGAGAAGGTCATCGTGACGAAAACAGGCAGGCTGGAGGCCGCCCGCCGGGCTCCTCGGAGGGCGGAGAGGGCCTCGCGGAGGTCATACTGGGTTTCGATGAGCAGAACATCCACCGCGCCGTCGGCAAGGGCCCCTGCCTGTTCGGCGAAGACGGACTCGAACTCCTCCTCCGTGAACTCGCCCAGGGGCTTGAGGAGCTTGCCGGTCGGCCCGATGCTCCCGGCCACGAACTTCCCGGGGGGCGCAACCTCCCGGGCGAGCCGGGCTGCGGTGCCATTCAGCTCGGCCGTCCGGCCCTCAAGCCCGTGGTGGGCAAGTTTGATCCGGCTCGCGCCGAAGCTGTTCGTGGAAACCATATCGGATCCGGCCAGGAAATAGTTCCGATGAATCTCCTGGACAACGTCGGGCCTCTCGATGTTCCACTCTTCGGGAAATTTCCCCTGGGGCAATCCGCGGGCCATGAGCTCCGTGCCCATGGCCCCGTCCAAGAGAACGGTCCTTTGACGGATCAGGTCCATTATCGAACGGCTCATCATCCACCTCCGGGGAAAGGGCCGAATTCCAGGCACCGGACAAACTCGTCCTGGAAATCCGGCCTCGCGGCCAGCGAAACATGGGTCACGCTTTTCGCCAGGGACCCGGCGGCCGCCCTCGCGGGAGCCGAAAGGAGGAGCTTGCGCGCCCCGGCCAGCGACGAGTTCCCAACGAACGTGATCTTTTTATCCGGGATCCCCGGCAGAAGGCCCAGGGCCTGGGCGTTGCGGATGTCGAGCGAGCTGCCGAAGGCACCGGCGACGTAAACGCTGTCCAACTCCTTCAGCCCCACCTGGAACTCCCGAAGCAACAGCCGGATCCCCGTCTTGATGGCGGCGGCGGCCAGCTGGATCTCCCGGATGTCGTTCTGGGTCAGGCTGAGCTTATCGCCCAGCCGGAGTTTTTTCTCCGGCCCGGCGATCTTGCCATCGCGGCCGATGAGGCCGCGGGCCAGGCCGTGGGCCAGGACGTCGATGAGCCCCGTGCCGCAGAGGCCGTGGGGCGTCCCGCCGCCGATCGTCTGGAGCCGGAAGCCGTCCCGCCATTCGGCCCGGTGGACCGCGCCCTCGACTGCCAGCATGCCGCAGCTGATGCTCATCCCTTCGAAGGCCGGCCCCGCCGCCGTGGAAGTGGCGACGAACTGCGGGCCTTTCTTGAGGACGATCTCGCCGTTGGTCCCGATATCGATGAAGAGCGCGGTGCCCGGCTTATCGGCCAGGGCGCAGGCGGCCAGCCCGGCCGTGATGTCCCCGCCGACGAAGCTCTTGATATTGGGGACGATGAAGACCCTGGCCGCCGGATTGAGCTCGAGGCCGATCTCCGCGGCGGGGAAGGGCGGCACGAACGTGAAGACCGCCTGGAAGGGGGAGAGGGCCAGCGGGTCCACGCTCACTCCGCAAAGCAAGTGGTTCATCGCCGTATTGCCGGAGATGACGGCCTCGTAGACGCGATCGGTCGGGACGCCGCTTTTTTCCGACAATTCGCGGGCGAGCGTGTTCAGGAGATGGGTGATGGACTTTCTCAGGCGCTTGAGATTGTCCGGCGATTGGAAGGCGAAGCTGATCCTCGAAACGACGTCAGCGCCGTAGGAGGCCTGGCTGTTGAGGGCCGAGGCCCGGCCGGCGCTTTTTCCGGTGATGAGGTCGACGAGCTCGACGACGACGGTGCTCGTGCCGATGTCCACGGCCAGCCCGAACGTCTGCGCAGACGTGTCGCCGGGCTCGATATCAAGGGCCTCCAGTTCGCCGTAGAGGACGGCCGTGACCGTCCGAGGCGAGCCCTGGTCCAACTCCTTGAGGCCCCTCAGGGCCGGAAGAGGGAAGCCCAAACCGGGCGCCCCGAGAAGTGACTCCAGGCTTTCCGTCACGGCCGCAGGGGCTGAGAGCGGGGGCCTTTCGAGGGTCACGGCGAGTTTCCTGACTTGGGGGTCAAGGGCGACAGGCAGAGAAAGGCCGGTCTCGAGGACGGCCACTTTGCCCAAGCGCGATTCCGGGAGGATTTCCACGACCATGTCGCCCCGAACGGCGAACCGGCAGGCCAGCCGGTGGTCGGGGCCGAGGCCCCTTTTATCGAGGACGGCCCTTTCGGGGGCCTCGAGGAGGGGCAGGAGCCCCGCCCGGATCCGGACGGCGCACTTCCCGCAGACCCCGCGCTTGTGGCAATAGAGGCTGACCGGAATGCCGGCCGTCGCCAGGGCGTCGGCCAGGAGCTCCCCGGCCCGGACCCGGATCTTGGTCCCGTCAGGGAGGATCTCGAGGGTATTAGTCACGTCGGTCATCTTCTTCAGCCGGCCACAAGAAGCTTCATTTTAAACCAAATCCCCGGCCATGCCTATCCTTTTTTGCGGTCCCCGCCGCCCGCGGGAGGACGCCTTCTCCAGATCAGGAAGGCCGGCAGGCCGGCCCCGAGCAGGGCCAGGCCCGCCGCGGACTTCAGGGGCTGGGCAGAGAGGATGTTGACGAAGATCGCCAGGCATATTACTACAAATACCATAGGAATAATAGGATATCCCCACGCCCGGTAGGGACGGCTCGCTTCGGGGCGCCGCCGGCGGAGGACGATGACGGCCAGGCCCGTCGCCGCGAAGAAAACGAGCAGGGCGAAAACCATGTATTCGTACAGCGATTGGTATCCCCCAGACAGGCAGAGCACGGCGGACCAGGCGGCCTGGCCCCAGAGGGCGCGCGTCGGGACTCTGGTGCGCGGGCTGAGCCGGGCCATGGACCGGAAAAAGCTCCCGTCCCTGGCCATGGCGTAATAGACCCGCGGCCCGAAAAGCAGGTTGGCGTTCAGGCAGCCGAAGACCGAGATCATGATCACGGCCGCAATCGCCGTTCCCGCGCCGCCGCCGAAGAGAGCCGTCGTGACGAGCTCCCCGACCCGCACGACCCCCTTCATCTTCTCCAGCGGAAGGGCCAGAAGGTAGACAAGGTTGATCGAGACATATAAAACGATGACCCCGACGACGCCGAGGGCCAGCCCCCGAGGGATGTTTTTCTCCGGGTCCCGGATCTCTTCGGCCGTGCAGTTGACGGAATACCAGCCGTCATACGTCCAAAAAACCGCGACCAGAGCCAGGCCGAGCGGTTTCAGGACGCCCGGAAACCTCAGCCCTGCGGGGAAAAGAGGGTGGAAGTTCGTCCCGCCCGCCTTGGTCCCGAAAACGAGCCCCAGGACGACGAGCGCCCCGACCGCCCCGATCCGGAAGACGGTCAAGAGGTTCTGGACGACGACGCCGGCCCGGATCCCGAGCGAGTTGATGGCGGTCAAGACGACGATGGAGGCGGCGGCGACCACCTGCCCGGCCGACAGGGAATATGAAAGCCCAAAGGCCGAAAACTGGGCGACTTTGACCCCCATGGAGAGTGAGGGAACGAAGGAGCCGAAGAATTCGGCGAACCCCACGGCCAGCGCGGCTAGCCCGCCGCACATGATGAACCCGAAAAAGCCCCAGCCGAAGAGGAAGGCTGCGCCCGGGCCGTAAGCCTCCCGGAGGTAGACATATTGACCCCCGGCCTTCGGGTACATCGCTCCGAGCTCGGCGAACGAGAGCGCCCCGCAGAGCGTGACGAGGCCTCCGGCCAGCCAAACGACGAGGAGGAGGCCGGGGGAGGGGAGGCCGGCCGCGATCAAGCCCGGCGTCATGAAGATCCCCGACCCGATGACGGCACCGACGACGAGGAAGGCCGTGTCCATGAGGTTCAGCCGCCTGAGGAATTTTGGTTCGATTGTTTCCGGGCTCATGGTCTCGGCCAGGCCCCATTGTACGGGATTTAGAGGATCAAGCGTGAGGAATATTTTTGTAATGCCGAAAGATACCGAGAGAGACAGTTACCCGAGCGCGATCAAAGGGATCGACCCATCCCCCCCCCCAGCCAAAGTTTCTCGCGGAATGATACGATGGAAAATCAACGTAAAATCCTATTGGCCCTTTATCATACTGATCACAAATCCACTTATATCATTTAATATCAATGATTTATAATATTTTTTGCGGCTTGCCCTTATTCAAAACGCTGTTTGCTGCACCCTGCCTTTTTCACGCATTCTTATTTTGCCGTCTCTCCGGATTGCCCCTTTTCTATCTCGAACCCAACTGTTTAACCTGCCGTCTAACCGCAGATTTCCTGATCAAGAGCACCAAGCTTCCATGATAGAGGATTGCGGTTATTCTTGGATCGGGCTTTGGCCTATTTATTTTCGAACTGGGGCTTTCAATTCGGCCTTTTTTTCGTTCGCTTCCAATTGATACATAAAACGCTTCCACTCGTCCTCCGCCGGACGCCCCTCAGCGATTTTCGCAAATCATTTTCTGCAAACCCGCGTACCTACTTAGCTTTTCTTTTTTTTCAATTCACTCGTGTCGACGAAATCTCTTTATTGTCGTTCCTAATCCCACAAGTTTTTCCCCACGACCCCAATCCCGTCTCTACGATACTGCTAAACTCCTTATGACCGGATTCCGGACACACATTTATTCATTTGTATTCAAATAGTTACAATAAATGTCGGCGTGCCGACATTATTCTATTCCCGCGACGATAATTCGCTTGCATTCCGGCCCCTCTTTCGTTATAAATGTACTCTCGAATCAATCCGTCCTGGAGGGAGAGAGGCCGGTGATCATTGCTATCACGAACCAGAAAGGCGGAGTAGGGAAAACTACGACATCGATCAATATCTCTTCTGCTTTGGCTTTGATGGGAAAGAAGGTCCTCCTCATTGATATGGACCCTCAGGCTCACAGCACGATTTCGACCGTGGCCGATCCGTCGAACTATGAAAAATCGCTCTATGATGTCCTGATGAATAAGCATGAGAAGATGGACAACATCATCGTCCGTTCGACAGTGCCGGGCCTGGACCTGGCTATCGCAAAGATTTCCATGGCCAAGCTGGAACCATCGCTTCTCGGGGAGATCGACGGTCATTTCCGGCTGAAGGATGCCCTCGAATCCACCAAACACAAATACCAGTTCATCTTAATCGACACGCCGCCGACACTGGGCTTGATCACCATGAACGCGCTCGTTGCGGCCTCGGCCATCCTGATCCCCATCCAATCCTCATATCTGGCCCTCGAAGGAACGGATGACCTTTTGGAAACGATCGAGAAGGTCCGCCGGATCGCCAACCCCGGCCTTAAGATCATCGGGGTCCTGGTCACGCTTCACGACAGGAGAACTAACCTCGGGAGGGACGTGGTGGAGAGGATCCGCCGCGTCTTCGGAAAGAAGGTCTTCAAGACCTTTATCTCGAAGAGTGTCAAGCTCGAAGAAAGCCCGGCCTATAAGGAATCGATCTTTACATATGCTCCCGAATCCGTCGGGGCGGAACAATACCGAAAAGTCGCCGAGGAGATATTGGAACGTGCAAAAAGCTAAGCGGTCCGGTCTTCCTGAAACCGTTACGATGAGGCATGATGGCCACTTTGTCGACCTGCTCTCGTCCAGGTCCATGGGGCCCCGCATTCGGATGATCGCGCTCGAGCATATCGACCCGAACCCCCATCAAGCCCGGACCGAGCTCGGCAATATCCAGGAGCTTATGGACTCCATTCGGAGCAAAGGCATCCTCGAGCCTATCCTTGTCCGGTCCAAAGGTAGCAGGTTCGAGATCATCGCCGGGGAGCGCAGGTTCATGGCTGCCAGGAACATCGACCTCAAGGAGATCCCGTGCATCGAGATGGACGTCGAAGAAAACGAAGCCATGGAGATCGCCCTCATCGAGAACCTCCAGCGGAAGGACCTCGACCTTTTCGAGGAAGCCGACGGGCTCCAGTCCCTGATCGACCTTTATGGGTATCACCATCAGCAGGTCTCCGAGAAGATCGGAAAAGCCCGCTCGACGATCACCGAAATCCTGTCGATCACGAGGATCCCCGCGTCCGTCCGCGAGATCATCAAGTCCTCGGGAGCCTTCAGCCGGGGCACGATCATCGAGGTCGCCAAACAGAAAACCGACGAAGACATGCAAAAGCTCGTCAAAGAGATCGTCGATCGCCATCTGACCAGAGAAGATACCCGCGATCTTTCCAAGCACCTCAAAGGCAAGACGAAGAAACTCAAATATTATGTCTATAATTTTGTCCCCGATGACACGGACAATTTCAGATTGAGGCTCGAGTTCAAAAAGCAATCGATCTCAAAGACCGATATCATCGAGGTCCTCGAGGACATCATCCGCAGGCTGAAAGCCAAAGCAGGATAAGCGCCTCGGAGGGGATCTTTCTCTTATACGATCCGTTAAAGAAAGCGCCCGGGACACGCTTCATATGGGGAAAAGCGATGGGTTCGTGCGCTCTTATGGTGCCCCTGGGCAATTCCGGATATTAGTTGACATAATAATTCTTATGCGACTCATTTTGCGGGGCCCCATTAATTATTTCCTCTACAGCCATTTATAATTCTCCACACCCTGTGGATATCCCTGCTGAACAATCCTTGTGCATTTGTGGAAATACCCGCCAGCTTTTTCTTGATCAGCGCTAGCCCACCTCTTGATCACGGCGCTATAAGGATATTTTTTATCTGGCCCACCACGTATCTCGACTGTTCCTCATCTGACCCTGCCCTGAAACCATTCCTGGCTTATCGTTGCCCCCCAAAATCGATTTTTTGGCCAAAAAAAAGGCCGGCCACGGTCGTCTCCGCCGCGCCGGCCCGTTCCCGGTCTCTTGGGACCTAAAGGGCCTTGCTCATGGCCGCCATGAAGTCCTGGTTCGTCTTGGTCTTGCTCAGCTTATCGATCAGCAGCTCCACGGCCTCGACCTCGTTCATCTGGCTGAGGACCTTTCTCAAGACCCAGATCCTGTTCAAGTCGGCCTCCTCGATCAGGAGCTCCTCTTTCCGGGTCCCGGACCGGCTGATATCGATCGCCGGGAAGACCCTCTTGTCGACAAGCCTCCGATCAAGGTTGATCTCCATGTTACCCGTGCCTTTGAATTCTTCGAAGATGACCTCGTCCATCCGGCTCCCGGTGTCCACCAGGGCCGTCGCCAGGATGGTCAGGCTGCCGCCTTCCTCGACCTTGCGGGCCGAGCCGAAGAATTTCTTCGGCTTGTGAAGGGCGTTGGCGTCGATCCCGCCCGACAGGACCTTCCCCGAGGGCGGGACGATCGCGTTGTGGGCCCGGGCCAGCCGGGTGATCGAGTCGAGCAGGATCACGACGTCCCGCTTGATCTCGACGAGCCTCTTCGCCTTCTCGAGGACGATGTTCGCGACCTGGGCGTTCCGGGTCGGCGGCTCGTCGAACGTCGACGCGACGACCTCCCCGTTGACGCTCCTCTTGAAGTCCGTCACTTCTTCCGGCCGTTCGGCCACTAGGAGCACGATCAAGAAGATCTCGGGGTGGTTTTTTTCGATGGACTTGGCGATCGTCTTAAGGATGGTCGTTTTTCCGGCCCTCGGGGGCGAGACGATGAGCCCCCGCTGTCCCTTGCCGATGGGCGTCAGGAGTTCCATGACCCGGGCGTTCATGTTCTTCGGGTTCCCGTCCTGGAGCTTGATCATTTCGAAGGGATAGAGCGGCGTCAGGCTTTCGAAGACGACGTTCCGCCTCTCCTCGATGATGACGTCAGGGTGCATGAAATTGACGGCCTCGATCTTGATCAGGGCGAAGTATTTTTCCCCGTTTTTCGGGGCCCTGACATGGCCCGAGATCGTGTCCCCGGTCCGGAGCTGGAATTTTCGGATCTGGGACGGCGAAACATAGATGTCGTCCTGGCTTGGCAGGTAGCTGAACTCTGGGGCCCTCAGGAACCCGAAGCCGTCCTCGAGGCACTCGAGGACCCCTTCCGAGAACAACAGGCCCTGCTTCTTGGCCTGGGCCTCCAGGATCCTGAAGATCAGATGGTGCTTGCTGGTTTCTTCGGTTTCCGGCTCCTCGATCCCCACGGCGACGGCGAGCTTCTTCAGGGCGGAAACGTCTTTTTCCTCCAGCTCGACCAAATTGTACTCTTTCATGGTTGACCTCACTGTAAAATATTTATTTACAACAACCTATATGGATTTTCAGCTCGGACCTGCGGCCTTGCCGCCGGTTGGGGGGACTCGTTCGGGCTCAGTTGGTCAGGGGCGGCTCCTTGGGCGCCTCCTCCTCCCCTGCCCGGGCTTTTCGCTCGGTCTCGGCGGCCTTCGCCTCCCGGCCTTCGGGCTTTTTGGGAAGCTCCCTTGTCAGGGCGATCTTGAGGACCTCGTCCATCGTTTCGACGAGGTGGATGGCCATATTCAGCCTCAGGACCTTCGGCAGGTCCTTCAGGTCGGGTTTGTTGTCCAAAGGCAGGACGGCCTCCCGGATCCCTTCCCGGAAGGCCGCGAGGAGCTTTTCCTTGATCCCTCCCACAGGCAATACCTTACCCTTCAGGGTGATCTCCCCGCTCATGGCCACCTTCTTGCTCACCGGAATATCGGTCAGGAGGGAGATGATGGCCGTGGCGATCGTGATGCCTGCCGAAGGGCCTTCCTTGGGGGTCGAGCCCTCCGGGACGTGGACGTGGATGTCGAAGTTGCGGTGGAGATCCCGGGCGATATCGAGCTCGTAGATCTTGCCGCGGACAAAGCTGAAAGCCGCCTGGGCCGATTCCTGCATGATCTCGCCCAGCTGCCCGGTCAGGGTGAAGTTCCCCTTGCCGTGGACTTTGTTGGCCTCGAACCTCAGGAGCTCGCCGCCGAACTCCGTCCAGGCCATCCCGGTCGACACGCCCACCTCGTCCCTCTTATCGAATTCGGAACGCCGGAACTTGGGGACTCCAAGGAAAGACTCCAGGTTCTTGGGCGTGACCTTCTCGGCATAATCCTTGCCTTTCTGGACGACCCGCTTCACGACCTTGCGGCAGATCGTTGTGATCTCCCGCTCCAGGCTCCGGACGCCCGCCTCCCGAGTGTAGCCGCGGATGAGCTTGAGAAGGGACTGGTCGGAAATCTTCAGGTTGGCTTCACTCAGCCCGTGGGCTTCCATCTGCTTGGACAGGAGGAAGCGCTTGGCGATCTGAAGCTTTTCGTCCTCCGTGTAGCCGGGAAGCCGGATGATCTCCATCCGGTCAAGCAGGGGCTTCGGGATGGGGTCGAGCATGTTCGCCGTGACGATGAACATGACCTGGGAGAGGTCGAAATCGGTGTCGATGTAATGGTCCAGGAAAGTGCTATTTTGTTCAGGGTCAAGGACTTCCATGAGGGCCGAGGCCGGGTCGCCGCGGAAATCCATGCTCATTTTGTCCACTTCGTCCAGGAGAAAAACTGGGTTCTTCGTCCCGGCCCGCTTGATCATCTGAATGATCCGTCCGGGGTAGGCCCCGATGTAGGTCCGGCGGTGGCCCCGGATCTCGGCCTCGTCCCGGACCCCTCCGAGCGACAGGCGGACAAACTTCCGCCCGGTCGCCCGGGCGATGGACTTGCCCAGGGAGCTCTTGCCCACTCCCGGGGGGCCGATGAAGCCCAGGATGACCCCGCGCGGGTTCTTGACGAGCTGCCGGATGGACAGGTACTCAAGGATGCGCTCCTTGACCTTGTCGAGGCCGTGATGGTCCTCGTTGAGGATCCTCTCGGCCTCTTTGACTTCCCGCTTCTCGCGTGATTTCTTGACCCAGGGAAGGGAGATGAGCCAGTCCAGGTAATTCCGGCTGACGGTCGCCTCGGCGGACATGGGGGGCATGGCCTCCAGGCGCTCGATCTCCTTGTAGGCCTTCTCCTCGGCGTCGGGCGGCATCTTGGCCTTGGCGACCTTTTGGCGGAGTTCTTCGATCTCGTTCGGCTGGTCTTCCTTCCGGAAATTGGGGCCCCCCCCGGGCGGGAAGGCCTTCTGCCCCTGTTCTTTCAGGGTGACCCGCCGCCGGTTGGCCCTCTGGGGGTCTTTCTGGTAGGAGGCATGGATCTTCAGGATCTCGTTCTCCAGGACGTAGTTCAGGCGGCGGAGCCGTTCCAGGCTGTTGGCCGTCTCGAGGAGGTTCTGCTTTTCCTCGAGCGGCATATAGACATGAGAGGCGATGATATCCGTGATCCGGTCAGGGGTATTCTCTCTGAGGGCCGGGATGATCGAGTCGAGGTTGGCGTTCTGGATGAGCTTGAGGTAGTCCTCGAAGAGGGCCAGGACCCTTTTCAGGAGGTCCTTGGACTCCGGCGCGTGGTCGTCCACCTCCTTGATCACCTTGGCCAGGATCTGGTAATAAGGGTAGGTGCTGAGGTATTCAACGATCCGGGCCCGGCTCTTGCCCTCGACGATGACCTTCATGTTCTTCTCGTCGGATTTGATGGTCCGGATGATCTTGGCCGTGACCCCCACCGAATAGATGTCCTTGGCCGTCGGGTTATCGATCGAAGCGTCTATCTGGGCGGCGAGGAAGATCATCTTGTCCTTTTCCGCGGCCTTTTCCAGGGCCTGGATGGAGGAGGAGCGCCCGACGATGAAGGGGACGAGGGTCGCGGGAAAGACCACGAGATCCCTCAGGGGAATGAGGGGGATGTTCCTGAGGACCTCGGAATGCTCGCTGGAATCCTGCATGATTTACGCTCCGGGCCCGCCGGGGCCCCCGACCGCCTCTGACGCGGAGCTCAGGAGATCAAATCGGAGCCCGCTTTTATTGGTTATCTATTGAGCTCAAGGGAAATCTGAGCATATGAACGATCAAGTCACTTAATTATAGCGTTTTTCACCAAAAAGTCAACTGTTTTGCGGAAGAGCAGGGTTTCCTGGATCTCCTCGCGGCGGTTCTCCCTGGCGATCACGTCCTCGAGGTATTTCTCGGGGACCCCGTTGGCCTGGGCCAGGGCCTTGATCTCCGACTGGATCTCTTCGTCGGAAACCTCGAAACCCTCCTGGCGGGCGATCTTCTCCAGGATGAGGTGGTTCGTCAGGTGCTCGACAGCCTGGCCCCTGGCCTGGCCCTTGAGTCCCTCAAGGGCGTCGGCGGGGATCCGGGGCTGCCGGGCGGCGCTCAGCATCCGCTTGAGGACACTCAGGGTTTCGTGTTCGAGGACGGACTCGGGGAGCTCCAGGGAGACCTTCTTGGCGATCTCCCGCAGGACGGCCGAGGCGGTGGCGTTCCGGCCAGCCCGCTCCCGGGCTTCCAGGAGCTCCTTCCGGACCTTTCCCTTGAGGTCGCTGAGGTCGGCATAATCGCCCGCAGCCTTGGCGAATTCGTCGTTGAGCTCCGGGATCTTCTTCTCCTTGATCTCGCTGACCTTCAGGGTGTATTCGATCTCTTTCCCGGCCACGCGCTTGTTGGCATGGTCCTTCCCGTGGGAGACCCGGAAAACGCGCTCTTCCCCTGGTTTCTGGCCCTTGATGGCTTCGTTCAGGGCAGGCTCGTTATCAGAGTGGCCGGCCACGACGACGGCCTTCTCGACGGGGAGGAACCGTTTGGTATTGAGGTCCTTCCCATGGATCTCGGCCGCCACATAATCCCCGTCCGCCACTCCCCTGCCCGCCACCGGGATATATTCAGCCGTCCTGGCCTGGATCTCCTCCAGGGCCTTCTCGACCTCGGCCTCGTCGACGGCGGCCTGGTGTTCCTGGACCTGGACGCTCCGGTAGTCGGGGAGATCGAAATCCGGCAGGACTTCAAAAGCCACCGTGCAGCGCAGGGCTTGGCCGTGTTCGTGGCGGAGGTCACGGATCTCGGGGACGTTGACCGGATTCAGGCCGTGGGCCTTGAGCTCCTCGCCGAGGACCTTGGGGACGAGCTCGTCGTAGACGTCATGAAGGATGTCATGGTCAAAAAGGCGCCTGACCATGTCCTTGGGGGCATGCCCTTTCCGGAAACCGGGGAGCTTGACCCGGCCGGCGTAATCGCCGAGGACCTTCATGTATTCCCTCTCGACCTCCTCGGACGGGATCTCGAGCTCGATCTCTTTGCGGCTCGGACTTTTATCGAGGAGGCGGTTCTTCTTGTCCTGTTCGCTCATGGCTGCTCTCTTTCACGGTTCATGCCCGCAGGAGAGGTCCCCGGATATCCGGCGGGCACGCCGGGGCGCCAAGAATAGGCAGGGCGGGAATCGAACCCGCACTCCTTCATCAGGAACTAGGTCCTAAGCCTAGCGCGTCTGCCAATTCCGCCACCTGCCCTTTATCAGCAATCATCTCATTTTAAATAAATTAAAGGTCATTTGGCGCCGAATCCGGAATTCCCCCCCTCCTTGGGCGGGGGACTCTCAGTGTGGATGTCCAGGCCTCTTTTTTAACACAGACGGCCCGTCCTGTCAATTTCCGGGCCGGGCCGAAGCTCCCTCACACCGCCCTCAGGCCGGAAGCCGTCCCGCCTCTTACCATATCTGTCCGGATGCGGACAGCCCCGGCTCACGCCCGATTTGTCCAGATCCGGGCAGCCCCGTCTCTTGGCGGGGCAGTCCCGCTTCTTAGCGTGGGCGAATTCTGAGGAGCGGCCAGCAGAAGTGTTTCGGAGCAGCCCGGAGCTGCATTTCTGGTAAATACCTGAAACGAGTCTCAGATCTTCTTGATCTGCGGATTCCCGCTCCAAGCCTAGCGGAGGAACTTCTTCAGCCTATCGGCCAAGGCCGGGTCCAGCGTCGCGAGCTTCTTGTAGATCTCCCTGGCACTGAGGTTGTCCTTGAGGTTGATGTAGACGATGGCCAGGTTGAACTGGGCGCTCGCGTTCTCCGGCCTGAGGTCGACACACTTTTTCATGGGCTCCAGGGCCCCTTCGAAATCCTTCGCGTACATATAGGAGACCCCCAGGCTCAGCCAGCCGCTGGCCTCGTCGGGGGCCAGGCCCGTGTATTTTTTGTAGGCGGTTATGGCCTCTTTGTACTTCTTCTGCTGAAAATACGCGGAGCCGATCTGGAACCAGGCGTTGGGAAGGTCGGGCTTGATGGCCAGGCACTGCTTGAAGGCTTCGACGGCCTCGTCGAACTTCTGGGCCTTGAAATACATGAGGCCCAGGTTGTAGATGTTCGTATCGTTCTTGGGGTCGAGGTCGACGATTCTCTTGGCGGGACCGATGGCCTTGTCGTATTTCTCGGCGGCGTCGTACATCCGGATGGCCATGGAGTAATACGACTTCGCGTCGGCCGGGTTGATCGCCGCCAGGCCATTGTATGTCTCCTCGGCCTTGTCGAGCTGGCCGGCCTTTTCGTAGGCATCGGCCAGGCTGGTATTCACCTTCAGATCCTTGGGTTGCGCCTTCTGGGCCTCGAGGAAGGCCGCGATGGCGGCGTCGTACTGTTTCAGCTGGGTCCGGCAGGCCCCCAGCCTCAGGAACCCAATCCAGGTCACCTCCGGCTTGAGGGCCAGGTATCTTTCATAGGCGTCGGCCGCCTTGGCCCAGTTCTGGATCGCCTCGTAGGTGTCCCCGAGCTCGAAATAGACCTCTTTATTGGCGATATTCAGGGAGATCGCCTTTTCATAAGCCTCGGCGGCTTCCTGGTATTTCGTCGTCCTTTTCAGGACATTCCCGAGACCGAAAAAGGCGTCGGCCCCCGCCCCGTCTTGGGCGGTGACTTGTCGATAGGCTTCGATCGCGGCCGAATAATCCCTCTGCTTATCATAAACGGCGGCCAGGAGCCGGAAGCCCTCCTTGAAGGCGGGGTTCAATTTCACGGCTCTTTCGAGGTACATCCGGGCATCCAGTTGTTCGTCCAGGCCTGCCGCCACTCGGCCGGCGAAAGAGGCCCCCTCGAAGAGCCCGAAATAATCCTCCCGGGTCCATGTCTTGAATTCGGCGACCTTCCCCGTCCGGGAGATCTTTTGGAGGACATCGACCGGGAGGGCGACCTTGACCCCCCGGCCGATGATGATCACCATCCCCACCACCTGGCCTCCGATATCGAGGACCGGACCGCCCGAGAACTGGTCGGGGGTCGTGAGAGAAACGTCCATGACCTTCTCCTCGGGCCCGATGTCGACGAACTGACGGAAGGTCCCTTCGGAGACGCTGATCTGGCCCGATTCGTTCGACCCCAGGGCGAAAAGCCTGGCTCCCGCGGCCAAAGCTTCATGACCGGGGACAGTAACGTTCAAGGGCTGGACTTTGCCCTTCAGCTTCAATAGGGCGACGTCGTGGGCCTTGTCGATCCCGATGATCCCGTCGACCTTGATCTTTTTCCCCTTGACGGTGAGGACCTCGACGTCATAGGCCTGGCTGATGACATGGTAGGCCGTAGCGAGGATGTCCTCCGCCAGGGCCATGGCGGAGCCCTTGGCGACCTCGGTCTTGTCGGCCCCGTAGATCACGAGCGACAGCGCTCCGCCGCTCGCCTGGGCCAGGATCTTCGCGGCATCTTCGGTCTGGCCGAAGGCTGTCGCGGAAACAAGCAAGAGGATCGTGACCAGGGCCGGGGAAGATTTCCGGAATGCGGTCATCGTGCGCCCTCCTCAACCAAGGATGTTCAGATGAATGCGGCCACGTCATAATGTACAGAAGGACCGCCCGGCCTGTCAAATCGAAAATGAAAGCCGTGACCGCCGCGGGCGGTACCGGATGACAGGAAAAAAAGAAAGGACTAAAATATGGCTTGCGGGATGAGGCCCATGAGAGACAGGATCCCCCCGACATCGGAGGCCGCAGTCCGCCGGGCCGTCCTGCCCGTTTTCGCTCTCACCCTCGTGGGGACGTTGGCCTGGCTCTCGGCCATCTATCTTGCGCCCTACTTAAAAGGCCGCTCTCCCGCCGCGGCCGTCTTTCTCTATTCCCTCTTCTCACCTGTCTGCCACCAGATCCCCAGCCGCTCGTTCTTTTTCCGCGGGTTCCCGCTGGCGGTCTGCGGCAGGTGCCTCGGGATCTACGCCGGCTTTCTGGCCGGCCTCATCATCTATCCCTTCGCTCGCGGATTCTCGAGGATCTCCCTGCCCCCGGCGGGCCTCTTCCTTATTCTCTCTGTCCCGGTCGGGCTCGATTTCGCTGGCGGATTCGCCCGGTTCTGGGCCTCCCCTATCGGCCTCCGGTTCGCCGTCGGGGCCATCTGGGGTGTCCTCCTCCCATTTTATTTCATCACCGGAGTCTCAGAGCTCGTCCTCTGGCGTTCCGGCCGGAAAAAAGAAGGCCGGGCCATCCCTCCGGGTTGATGAGCCAAGGCTTGATTATCCCCGGCGAAAAAACATAGAATAGGGAATCATGAACGAACCAGGAGCCTCCATAACTGACCGGAAGCCGGAATACCTCGTTCCCGCGCTCATCGCTGGGGCCGTCTCCGGCGTCCTCTCCGGGATCCCTCTGGTCAACTGCCTGTGCTGCCTATGGATCATCGGCGGGGCCATTTTGGCCTCATTCCTCCTCGCCAAAAATACCCTCGGCCCCCTGACGGCGGGTGACGGAGCCATCGTCGGCGCCCTGACCGGCATCGCCGCCGCCGTGGTCGACAGCCTGATCAGCATCCCCCTCCGGCCCGTCAACGAGGCATTCCTCAGGAGGATCACCGAAAGCCTGACCCAGTTCCGCAGCCAGATGCCCTCCTGGTGGCAGAACTGGATGCAGCCGGAGGCGCCGGGACATCTCACCATAGCCCGAGTCCTCTTCAGCCTGTTTTTCTCGGCCGCCATCTTCGCCGTCGTGGGCGTCCTCGGCGGCGTCATCGGCGTTTCCATCTTCGGCCGGAAAAAAACCGCGGCTTCCCCGCAGCCCCCGCAAGGACCCACGGATGCGCCGGTTTAAGACCCACGTCATCGTCAATCCGGAATCGAACCGCGGCCGGACCCGGAAACGCTGGGGCGACATCCGGGAGGCCATGAAGAATTTCCTCCGGGAATACAAGTACGAGTTCACGGAGAAGCCCTGCCACGCGACGGAGATCACGCGCCAGGTTATCAAGGAAGGGACCGAGCTCGTCATCGGCGTCGGCGGCGACGGGACCATGAACGAGATCGCCAACGGGTTCTTCGAGGACCGCAAGATGATCAATCCCGAGGCCACGCTCGGCGTCATCCCCTCGGGCACGGGCTGCGACCTGACCAAGAGCCTGAACATCCCCCCGGGCCTGGCCGGTGCGCTCAAGGTCATCACGGAAGCCCCGTCCGTCCGGATGGACGTGGGTCAGGTCCGTTTCAAGAATCACTCGGGCGCGGACGAGGAGCGCTTTTTCCTGAATGTTGCTGATTTCGGCCTGGGTGGCGAAGTCGTCCGGAAGGTCAACCAACGCCGCCTCGAACGCAAGGCCTCGTCCTACGTCCGCTGCCTCGTGGAGACCATGGTCCAGTACCGGAGCAAGAAGGTCAAGATCCGGGTGGATGGCGAGGATATCCCTCAGGGGGAATACCTGATCGGGGCCATCGCCAACGGCCGCATCTTCGGCAAGGGGATGAAGATCGCGCCTGAAGCCCGGCTTGACGACGGCCTCTTCGACAACGTGTTCGTCCGGAGCCTGAGGTTCCTCGAGTTCTGCCTCCACGGTTGGAAGCTCATCAACGGCAGCCACTTGTCCCACCCGAAGATCTCTCTCATCCGCGGGCGGAAAGTCGAGGCGGTGCCGCCGGACGGAACAACCGATGTCCTTCTCGAGCTCGACGGCGAGCAGCTCGGGCGTTTGCCGGCGACGTTCGAGATCCTCCCGCAGAACCTGGCCATCAAGGGATTCCTCGGACAGCTCCACTGACGGCCGGGGCAAGCCGCTTCCCCGAACGGCCTTCGGCCGTCAATATTCTTTTTTCTGGGCTGCGAGGTCCGGGTCGTTCGTCAGGACGGTCCGCCCTGACGCATCGCGGAACTTGACGACCGCTCGCGCGGAGCGGATTTCGGATCTGTTGTACCTGGCCATGATCCGGCTGATATAGTCCCGGGTTTCCTGATAGGGCGGGATCTTCCCGCCGTATTTCTTAACGGCTTCCTGGCCGGCGTTATAGGCGGCCAGGACCAGCTGGGTCTTGCCATTGTAGAGCTGGATCAAGTCTTTCAGATACTTCGTCCCGCCCTCGATGTTCTGGGCGGCGTCAAAGACGTTCCCGACCCCGTACTGGGTGGCCGTATCCGGCATCAATTGCATGAGCCCCATCGCTCCCTTTTCCGACAGGGCGAAGTTGTCATAATCGGATTCGGCCCGGATGATGGCATGGATGAGCTCCGGGTCCACCCTGTGCTTCTCGGCGACACGCTCGACGATGGGGTTATAAAGCTTCTTGAGGTCAGCGGAAGAGGCCCCAAAAAGGGCCGGGATCCAGAGAACGATGGCCAGGGCCGCCGTCCATCCTCTTTTCCAGGCGTTCATGACTGCTCCGCGTCCCATCATGGCCTGGGTGCCGTCGCTTGGCAATCCCCCCGGGAGGTGAATCGAGGGGTCAGGCCAAGAGCTTTTCGACGATTCCCGGCATCATCTCGAGGAGCTTGTCGAGCTCCCCTGGCCGGTTGCCCCCGGCCTGAGCGAAATCGGCCCGGCCACCTCCTCCTCCTCCGATGACCGGGGCGGCCTCCTTGATCAGCGCTCCGGCCTGAATCCGGGCCGTGAGGTCCCTGCTGACGGAAGCCACCAGGGAGACCTTTTCCCCGTCCGTCGCTCCGAGCACGACGACCCCGCTTCCCATCTTCTGCTTGAACACATCGGCCACGTCCCGGAGTTCGGCCAAGGTCAATCCGTCCATTCTCTGGACCTGAAGGGTGATCCCCTTGACGCTTTTTGCCACCGCCCCCTTTCCCTCTGTCCGTGATCTTGTCTCGGCCGCTCCGGCCGCGGTCGCCATCTTCTTGCGGAGGTCCCGGTTCTCTCTTTCCAGTGAATCCAGGCCGTCCTTAAGCTTCTCGATCCTGGCCATGAGCTCCTTCCGGGATGCGCCCAGCGCCTTTTCGACACCGGTGACGATGTCTTCGAGGTCCCGGAGATAGCGGAAAGCCTCCTCGCCCGTGACCGCCTCGATCCGGCGCATCCCGGAGGCGATGCTCGATTCCGAGAGAACCTTGAACAGCCCGATCCGGCCAGTCGAGTGGACATGGACGCCGCCGCAAAGCTCCTTGCTGAAATCGCCGATCTCGATGACCCGGACCTTTTCGCCGTATTTTTCCTCGAAGATAGCCGTGGCCCCTTCCCGGATCCCTTCCTCGAGCGTCGTGACCCTGGTCCCCACGGGGATGTCCTCCCGGATCTTTTCGTTCACCAGGGACTCGACCTTATGGATCTCCTCCTTGGAGAGGTGCGAGAAATGGGTGAAGTCGAAACGCAGCCGGGCCGCCGACACCAGCGACCCGGCCTGCCGGACATGGTCGCCGAGGACCTGCCGGAGGGCCGCATGAAGAAGATGGGTTGCCGTATGGTTATTGGAGACGGCCTGGCGCCGGACGAGGTCCACGGCCGCGTCGGCCGTGTCGCCCGCCCTCAGCTCGCCGGAGAGGACCTTGACCCTGTGAGCCGGGAGCTCCGGCGCAATGTAATGCGTCCCCTCTACGAGGGCCGAGAACCGGGCTCCCTTCAAAAAGCCGGTGTCGCCGACCTGACCGCCGGCTTCGGCGTAAAAGGGCGTCTCGCTCAGGACGGCCTCTCCGGTTTCTCCCGGCCCGAGGGCACCCGTTCTGCGGCCATCCTTGAGCAGGGCCAGGATCGTCACGTCGCTGAGCTCGGCCGCCTCGTAGACGCGCGAGACGATCTTGACGCCCTTGAGCTCTTCCTGGGCTTTCTTCTCTTTCTGGTCGAGTCCGCCTTTCCAGGTGAGCCGGGCCCGCTGTTTTTGCTCCTCGAGCTCCTTCGTGAAGCCGGCCTCGTCCACGTCGAGGCCCAGCTCGCGGGCCAGCTCCTGGGAAAGGTCCACGGGAAAGCCGAAGGTGTCGTAAAGCTTGAAGATCCTGTCGCCGGCAAGGACTGTCCGGCCCTCGTCGCGGGTCTCCCGGACGGCCTGGTCGAAGAAGCGCAGTCCGGAGGCGAGGGTGGCCGCGAACCGTTCTTCCTCGGCCAGGCAGACCCTGGAAACGTAGTTGATCGAGGCCAGGAGCTCGGGATAGGCGTTCTTCATGATGTCGGCGACGCGGCCGACGAGCTCGAACAGGAAGGGACGATTAATCCCCAGGAGGTTTCCCTTGCGGTAGGCCCGGCGGATGAGCCGTCTCAGGACATAGCCGCGCCCGACGTTGGTCGGCGTTACGCCGTCCCCGACGAGAAAGGAGACCGCCCGAACGTGGTCGGCGATGATCCTTACGGAAACGTCGCCGTCGTCGCCCGCAGGATATTCACGGCGGGCCAGCTCCGCGACGGCCTCGATGAGGGGGGCGAACAGGTCGGTCTCGAAATTGCTCCGCTTTCCCTGGAGGACCGCGGCCATCCGCTCGAGCCCCATGCCCGTGTCGATCGAGGGGGCCGGGAGCGGCCGGAGGAGGCCGCTGTCATCCCGGTCAAACTCCATGAAGACGAGGTTCCAGAGCTCGAGGAACCGGTCGCTCCCCTTCTCGATGAGGACGGCGGGAGGGCCGGCCTCAAGGTCCTCGCCCAGATCATAGTGGACCTCCGAGCAGGGGCCGCACGGGCCCGTGTCGCCCATGGCCCAGAAATTGTCTTTCTTGCCGTAACGGAAGATCCTCGCCGGCGGGACCCCGATCTCCTCCGCCCAGATCCGGAAGGCCTGGTCGTCATCAAGGTAGACCGTCGCGTACAGCCTGTCTTTGGGCAGGCCGAAGACGCCGGTGACGAGCTCCCAGGCGAACCCGATGGCCTCTCTCTTGAAGTAATCGCCGAAGGAGAAGTTGCCGAGCATCTCGAAGAAGGTGTGGTGCTTGGTCGTCCGGCCCACCGTCTCCAGATCGTTGTGCTTTCCGCTGACCCGCATGCATTTCTGGACGGTCGCCGCCCGTTTGTAGCTCCGCGTCTCGAGCCCGAGGAAGATGCTCTTGAACTGGTTCATCCCCGCGTTCGTGAACAGGATGGTCGGGTCGTCCTTGGGCAGGAGCGGCGAGCTTTGGACGACCTTGTGCCCCCTCGCCGCGAAATACCGGAGGAACGTCTCGCGGATCTCGGAGGACTTCATTTGGGCTCTTCTTCAGCCCCCCCCTCGACGCGCTCCACCTTGCCCATCCCCTTCTCCATCTCTTCCGTAGCGATGTCCAGGGTGGACTGGATGCCCATGACGCGGAGCTTGAAATTGTCCGGGTTGGAAGAGTATTTCATCCCCTGTTCGAAGGAGATATAGCCGTCACGGTAGAGCTGGTAGATGGACTGGTCGAAGGTCTGCATCCCGTACTGGGAAACGCCCGCCGTGATGGCGTCTTTGATCATTCCCGACTTGTCCTTGTCGGCGATGCATTCCTGGAGGTAGGGGGTCGTGATCATGACCTCGACGGCCGGCACCCGGCCCTGTCCGTCCATTCTCGGGATGAGGCGCATGGAGATGATGGCCTTGAGGATGCTGGAGAGCTGGAGTCGGACCTGCCTCTGGTGGTGGGGGGCGAAGACGGAGATGATGCGGTTGATGCTCTCCGGGGCATCGAGAGTGTGGAGGGTGCTGAGGACGAGATGGCCCGTCTCGGCCGCGAGTAGCGCCGTCTCGATCGTGTCCAGGTCGCGCATTTCGCCGACGAGGATGATATCGGGGTCCTCGCGGAGGCAGGCCCGCAGGCCGCGCGAGAAGCTCGTGACGTCCATCCCGACCTCCCGCTGGCTGATGGTGCTCTTCTTGTCCTTGTGGAGGTACTCGATCGGGTCCTCGATCGTGATGATGTTCTCCCGGCGGAAGGTGTTGATATATTCGATCATGGCCGCCAGGCTTGTGGTCTTGCCGCTGCCGGTCGTCCCGGTCACGAGGACGAGGCCCCTCTGGTAGAACGCGATCTTCTCCAGGACCTCGGGCAGAAGGAGCTGCCGGATCGTCTTGACCTCCAGGGGGATGATGCGCAGGGCAATGGCCAGCGATCCCCGCTGATAATAGATGCTGCCGCGGAAGCGGCCGAAGCCCGGGAGGCTGTAGGCCAGGTCGATGTCGAATTCCTCCCGGAGCCTTTCCCTCTGGTAATCCGACATCATCTGGTTGGCCAGCTCCTCGCAGTCTGCGGGGGCCAGGCGGGGAAACCCGGTCAGGGGCGTCAGCGTCCCGTGGACACGGATCATCGGATGGTTGCCGGCCTTGAAGTGAAGGTCCGAAGCGTCACGCTCGATGCCGATTTTCAAGAATTCATCAATAACCATGAGGCTCTCCTCCCATGAAACTAGGCCACATACGTGAGCCAGTCAAAAGTGTCATCCCGCGTCCCGTTGAGATAGGCGAAAAAGGCTTCCTGGATCTTCCGGGTGACGGGCCCCCGCTTTCCGTTCCCGATGACGATCTTGTCGATCGAGCGGATCGGAGTGATCTCGGCCGCGGAGCCGGTGAAGAACACCTCGTCCGAAATATAGAGGATCTCGCGCGGGATCGTGTCTTCGACGACCCGGACGCCTATCTCCTCGAGAAGCGTCATGACCGAATCCCGGGTGATGCCGGGCAGGACCGACGAGGACAAGGGCGGCGTATAGACAGTGCCCCCACGGACCAAGAAGAGGTTTTCCCCGCTCCCCTCGCTGACGTGCCCGCGGATGTTGAGGGCGATGCCCTCGGCATAGCCGTCCAGATTGGCTTCCATCTTGATGAGCTGGGAGTTCATGTAGTTGGCGCCCGACTTGGCCAGGGCCGGGAACGTGTTCGGAGCCATGCGCCACCAGGAGGAGATGCAGACGTCCACGCCGCTCTCCAGGGCTTCCGGGCCGAGATACTGGCCCCATTCCCAGACGAGGATGGCGCAATCGACGGGATTCGGGAAGGGATCAACGCCGAGGGTCTTGTATCCCCGGTAGACGATGGGGCGGACATAGCAGGCCTTCAGCTTATTGACCTTGATGGTCTCGACGACGGCCCGGTTGAACTCCTCCTGGGAATACGGGACCTCGATGCGGTAGATCTTGCACGAATTGTACAGCCGACGGGTGTGGTCCTGCAGCCGGAAAACGGCCGTCCCTTTGGGCGTGTCGTACGCCCTGAAGCCTTCAAAGATGGAACTCCCATAGTGGACAACGTGAGAAGCGACATGGATGTGGGCGTCTTTCCAGGGGACGAACCGCCCGTTCATCCAGACGAAGCTGTTTTCCAGGAAAGGACTCATCGACGACTCCTTCCTTCGATCGTTCGTTCGAGGCTCCTCTCCTGCCGGAGCGGACCTCACGGTTTTTCGAGGCCTCATGTTATATCAATCGCCGGCGGGAAGTCAAACCGCCGAGGCCGGGCCCCGGGGCCCCCCCAAGCCCTCATACGTTCTCCCCGCAGTGGGGGCAGCTGCGGGACTTGGGCGGGAGAGGCCGGCGGCAGTTCCAGCACTGGCCGGAGGCCTTCTGTTCCCGGGCCTTGATCCGGAGCATGATGTCGTCGATCTCCGATGTTTTGGGGGTCTTGCCCTTGTAAAGCGACAGGTCCCGGACGATCTCGGCGGCGCTCTGGTAACGGTCCTCGACCTTGGGGGCCAGGGCCTTCATGATGATGGTGTCGATCTCCTTGGGGACCTTGTTGTTGCGGATCCGCGGCGGCGTGATCTTGCCCTGCTGGGCCTTTTCCAGGATCTTGAAGGGGTCCGGGTCGAAGATCGGTGGCCGGCCGATGATCATCTCGTAGAAGATGCAGCCGATCGAATAGATATCCGACGCGTAGCTGGCCTTGCCCAGGAACTGTTCCGGCGCCATATAGGGCGGAGACCCGATCCTCGTCGAGGCGTACGGCACGGAGTTGAGCCAGGCCGAGGTCCCGAAGTCCGTGATCTTGGCCGTCCCGTCCTCCGAGATGATGATGTTCGACGGCCTCAGGTCCCTGTGGATGATCTTGTTTTTATGGGCGTGGTCGATGCCGTAGGCGACCTGCTTGACGTAGTCCAGGGCCTGCTCGTAGCCGAGAACCCGCTCCTTCTCCAGGATCTTCTCAAGGGTCGGACCTTTGACATACTCCATGACCATGAAAAAAACGTTCTTCTCTTTTTCGGCGGCCAGCATCCGGACGATGTTCGGATGGCTGAGGGCGGCCTGCAGCCGCGGCTCCTTCAGGAGCTTGTAGAGCTCGGCGGACTGCTTATGGGGGACCTTGATGGCGACCTTGATATCGAGCCAGGTATCCTTGGCCAGATAGACGGAGCCGAAGCCGCCGCTGCCGAGCGAGCGGAGGATCTCGTATTTTCCGACCTTCTGGCCCTGGAGAAACATGTCAATCGTTCCAAAAATGGGCGATCATCGCGACCCCGGCGATCGCCGCCGTCTCGGCCTTGAGGATCCGCCGCCCGAGACTGGCGGCCTCGCACCCGGCCTCTCTGAATGCCCGTTCTTCGCCTTCGGTCCATCCCCCTTCCGGCCCGACGAAGACCGTGACCGCCGGAGCCGGCGGCCCTCCCTTCTTTTCCGCCTCGAGGAGAAAGTCCTTGAGGGGCTTCCCTCCGTTTTCGCTCAGAAACAGCCTCAGTCCATCACCCGGCCGGGCGAGGATGTCTTCCAGCCGTTCGGCCGGATGAACGGCCGGCGCCGCCCAGCCCTTGCTCTGCTTGGTGGCCTCCCTGGCGATCCTGGCCCAGCGTTCCGCCTTCCGGGCTTCCCGCTCCACGGAGGCCTTCAGCGAGCGGGCGGTCTCCAGAGGGATGAAATCGGAGATCCCGATCTCCGATGCTTTCTGCAGGATGAACTCCATCTTTTTGGCCTGCAGGAGCCCCTGCGCCAAAGCCAGCTTGACGCGAGAGGCCTCGGCATCGGCTCGTTCGAGGATCTCGACGACCGTCCGGTCCCTCTTCACCGACTGGACCCGGCCCAAAACGCGGCGGCCGCCTCCGTCGAAAAGCCGGACCTGGTCACCCTCTTTGATTCTGGCCGCCTTGGCCAAGTGGCGGTGCTCCGCGCCCACGAGGGTGACGCGGGACACCCCCGGCTCGATCCGGGGAACATAAAACTGGTTCGACGTCAAATCTGTCCCTGGCCTAATGGAGGATGTTCTTGACCTTGTGGATGACACTCTCGTCGACCGTCTCGACGTTTTCGCCCCTGAGTTCGGCCAGCCTTGCCAGGAGCGTTCTCTGCTCCTTGGACAGGCCGTCGGGTGTCTTGACCTGGACCCTGACAAAAAGATCCCCTCTTCTCCGGCTGGAGATATCCTGGATGCCCTGGCCCTTGAGCTTAAAGGATTCTCCCGGCTGGGTCCCGGCGGGGATCTTCAGGACCTCACTCCCGTTAAGGGTCGGGATCCCGATCCTGGCCCCGAGCGCCGCCTGGGTCGACGAGATCTCGATCTGGCAGACCAGGTCGTTTTCTTCCCGCTCAAAAAACGGATGCTTGAGGACCCGGGTGACGACATAAAGGTCGCCTCCCGGCATCCCTTCGTCCCCGGCTTCCCCTTCCTCGACCAGCCTCAGCCGGGAGCCGTCGCTCACTCCGGCCGGGATCCGGACCCTGAGGGCCCGCTTTTCCTTGACGTGGCCTTTCCCCCCGCAGTGGTCGCAGGGTGATGAAATGACCTCGCCGCGGCCCTGGCACCTCGGACACGTCCTGGCCACCGTGAAGAAGCCCTGCTGATAACGCATCTGGCCTTTTCCGCCGCATGACGGGCAGGCGGAGGGGGTTCTCCCGGGCTTGCTTTTCGACCCGTGACAGGCCGGGCAGACCTCGGACCGGTTCAGCTTGATCTCCCTGTCGACTCCCGACGCGGCTTCCTCCAAGCTGATCTCGACCTCGAGGGCCAGGTCCCGGCCTCTCTCGCGCTCGCGGCCGCCCCGGCGCCTACCGCCGGCGCCGAAGAAATCCCCGAAGCTGAAACCGAAGAAATTCCCGAGGATATCCTCGAAGTCCTCGAAGACGGAAGAGTCGAATCCGGAGAAGCCCTGAAAGCCTTCGCCGCGCAGCCCGTCCTGGCCGTAGCGGTCATAGACCGATCGCTTCTCGACATCGATGAGGACGCTGTAGGCTTCGGCGGCCTCCTTGAACCTCTCCTCGGCTTCCTTGTTCCCGGGGTTGCGGTCAGGATGGTGCTTCAGCGCCATCTGGCGGTAGGCTTTCTTGATCTCTTCGGGCGGGGCGTTCCGCGGAATTCCGAGGATCTCGTAATAATCCCGCTTAGCCATTCGGGTCCAACCTCACCCCCTCGCCTTTCTGCCTCTCGATGATCGCCTCGAGCTCGTTCGGCGCGAGCCCGGAGGAGGGCCTGACCTCGATCTTCTGCTGCAGCCCTGTCGCGACGTCCCTGGCCGAGACCTTGACGAGGCCGTCGGCGTTGATCTCGAACGTCACGTCAACCTGGGGCACGCCGGCGGGAGCGGGCTCGATGCCCACGAGCTCGAACACGGCCAGCGATTTGTTCAGCGAAGCGAGCGGGTTTTCCCCCTGGAGGACGTGCAGCCTGACCCGGCGCTGGTTGTGCTCGACGGTCGTGAAGGATTTCGTCTTCCGCAGGGGGATCGTCGAGTTCTTCTCGATGACCGTCTCGTAGCCATCGTTCTCCGTCTCGATCCCGAGGGAAAAGGGAGCGACGTCGAGAAGGAGGATTAGCCCGCGGACCTGGCCCTGGAGGATGCCGGATTGGATGGCCGCCCCCATCGCCACGATCTCGTCCGGATTGATGTGCTCGGCCGGTTTTTTCTCGAAGAACTCCGTCAGCCTCTTCTTGACCAGCGGCATCCTGGTCTGGCCGCCGACGAGGATGACGTCGTCGATCTTGTCGGGGTCCAGGCGGGCCGCGCCGAAAGCTTCTTCGATCAGGGGGATCGTCCGCTCGACGAGGTCGGACGTCAGCTCCTCGAGCCTCTGACGGTTCAGGATCTTCTTGAGGTGCTTGGAACTTGTCTGGTCCGAGCAGATGAACGGCAGGTTGATCTCGGTCTCCAGGGTGAAGGACAGCTCCCGCTTGGCCCTTTCCGAGGCTTCCTTGATCCTCTGCAGGGCCAGCTTATCGTGGTGGAGGTCGATCCCCGTCTCCTTGCGGAAATCCTCGACCAGCCACTCGATGATCCTGTTGTCGAAATCCTCGCCGCCGAGGTAGGAATCGCCGTTGGTGGCGAGGACGTTGAAGACGCCGTCCCGGATCTCCATCAGGGTGATATCGAAGGTCCCGCCGCCGAGGTCGAAGACCGCGGCGGTCCCGTTCTTCTTGCTGTTGAGACCGTAGGCCAGGCCGGCGGCCGTCGGCTCGTTGATGACCCGCTGGACGTCGAGGCCGCTGATCAGGGCGGCGTCCTTGGTCGCCTGCCTCTGGTGGTCGTTGAAATGGGCAGGGACCGTGATGACGGCGTCCGCGACCTTTTCGCCGAAAAAGGACTCCGCGCACCCCTTGAGGTAGGACAGGATCATGCCCGAGAGCTCCTGGGGGGTGAATGTCCTCGACTCCACGGCGACAAGCACATCCCCGTTCTTGGCCTCGGTCAGCCTGTAGGGGAGCCTGGCCCGCGCCGACGAGATCTCATCGGAAACGAATTTCCGGCCGATGAGCCGCTTGACGGCAAAAATGGTGTTCTGGGGATTGGTGATCGCCTGCCTCAGGGCCAGCGTCCCGACCAGCCTCTCCCCCGCCGAAGTGAACGAGACGACGGAGGGTGTCGTCGGCAGACCCTCCAGGTTGGGGAGGACGATCGGGCTGCCCCCATCGAGATAGGCAATGCAAGAATAGGTCGTGCCGAGGTCGATTCCGATGATGCGATCCATGGCGTTAATCCTTCTTGGGAACGATGACCTTGACCAGGGCCGGGCGGAGAAGCCGGTTGTGGAGCATATAGCCTTTCTGGAGCTCTTCCGTGACGCGGGGCTCCTGGACCTCCGACGACTCTTCCATGGCCATCGCCTGGTGAAACGACGGGTCGAAATGATCGTCTTTGATCTCGATCGGCTGAACACCCCGCTTGAGAAGGAGGTTCATGGACATCCTGTAGATGAGGTCGATCCCTTCCCTGAACGTCTTCCCGTCCGCGTCTCCGCCCGAGGCCTGAAGGGCCCGCTCGAAATTGTCCAGGATTCCCAGGAACTCGAGCAGCACCTCGCTCAGGGCGAACTGGAAGTAATCGCTTTTCTCCCGCTCGAGCCTCTTCCGGAGGTTCTCGACGTCGGCGAGCTTCCTCAGATATTGGTCCTTGAGGTCCTCTGTCTCCTTCCGGAGGTGCTTAATCTCGGCCTCCCTCTTCTTGAGCTTCTCCTTCAGATGCTTGACCGCCTGGGCAGGCTCTTTGTCATGGAAGGCGGCCTCTGGTTTCTCCGGTTCGGCAGCCACTGGCTCCTTTGGTCCGTCCTCTCCGGGGGCCCCGGGCTCCGCGATGTATTCGATCTCTTCGGCCGGCTTTTCTTTTTTGTCGTCTGTCATATCGCGACCTCTCTGCCGTAGATGGTAATGGCCTGGCTCAGCCGCTTGGCGACCCTGTCGACGAGCGGGATGATCTTCGCATAGGGGATCCGCTTGGGACCGATGATGCCCAGGGAGCCGAGGACCTGGTGGCTCGTCCCGTAATGGGACAGGACCAGGGAACAGTCCTGGACGTTTGGAAAATTGACCTCAGCCCCGATCAGGACCTTGACCCGGTCCAGGCTGATGAAATCGGCCAGAAGCTTGACCAGGCTGGCTCGTTCCTCGAAATTCTCGAACAGGGACCGCAGCTTGCCCATGTCGAACAGCTCGGCCTTGCCGAGGAGCCGGGAGGTGCCCTGGATGAAGATCCGGTTTTCATCCTCCTCGCGGTTGATGACGGCCCGGACAAGGTCGGCGATCTTGTTGATGATGTCCTCATATCTCGTCCTGTACCTAGGAAGCTCCTGGAGCAGGACGTCCCGGACGAAGATCAGGGTCTTCCCGCGGAAATTCTGGTTGATGAACTGGGAGGCCAGGTCGAGCTCGGCCTGGGACATGGAGAGCGGGGTCTCCAGGGTTTCGGTCAGGACCATCTGGAACGGAGTTACCAGGATGGACATGATCCGTTGGGAGGAGATCCTGATGAAGCGGAGGTGCTCGAACTGGACCCGGGAGACCTGTGGCGAGATCACGAAACCCAGATTGTCGGAATAATCGGCCAGGAGATGGGAGGCCTGGATCAGGAGGGAATCGAGATCGGCCTTCTTGGCGGTGAACTCATCCTGGATCAGGGGAAAGTCGTCCCGGGCGAACGTCTTTTCCGAGAGGAGCGTGTTGACGTAAGACCTCAATCCTTTATCGGTCGGCACCCGGCCGGACGACGTGTGCGGCTGGGATAGGTATCCCTGCGCCTCGAGTTTGACCATGATATTCCGGATGGTCGCCGGCGAGCCGTCGAACTTCCTTGTCTGGGCGATCGAGCCCGAGCTGACGGGACGGCCGCCCCGCACGTAGCTCTCGACAATGAGGTGGAGGACCTTCTTGTCTTTATCGCGCAGGGCAGACTTGACCATCGGCTTCTTACCCGAGTTTTATAGCACTAATGGAGGATTATTGTCAAATGACTGAGAGTTAAGGGGGCGTCCTCTAAACGATCCTAATTCCAGCATATCCAACAACTTGGGTGAAGTCCCCGGTCGCCTCGCCCGAAGTCTGGTATTTGATGAGCTCGGCCTTGACCGCCCCCAATTCCCGGCTGGCTACGATGGCCGAGGTCGTGGGCTGGTAGCCGCACATGGAGATCCCTTCCCCCCGGACCGTGTCGAAAAGGCCACGGGCGTCGAGGTCGAGGATCTTCCGGATGGCCAGCGAATCCTTTCTTTCCGCCGTCTTCTGGCTGACATAATGGCTCATGTCGCTGCTGGCCACGATCAGGACGGGGTGGCCGTAGTCACGGACCGCAGCCGCCAGGGCCCGCCCCAAGGATTCCAGGTCAGCGTATCCGGCCTCGTAGGAAATGCATATCGGGACGAGGGCCGCCTGTTTTTCGAAATATTGGATGAACGGCAGCTCGACTTCAAGGGAGTGCTCCCAAAGATGGGCCCTGTCATCTTCCGTGACAAGAGGGCAATGCTGCGTGATAAGGCCGGCGAGGTCCGATTCGATCGGGGTTTCCCCGAGGGGAGTCAGCCAGCTGCCCTCTTTCTGAATGGCGAAAAGCGACCCGATCTCCCGGTGTCCGGGGCCCAAGACCACGACGGCCCGCGGCACTACGACAGAAGAAAACACGGCCCCGGCGACCGGGCCTGAATATTCGTACCCGGCGTGCGGAACGACCACCGAGACGGCCCGCTTCTTCTCGGCCTTCGGCTCGGTCAGCTTCTCGATCGTTTCGAGAAGATCGTCCCTCTGGCCGGGATAGAATGTCCCGGCGACGCACGCTTTTCTCTTCATCGGGCCCTCCCCTATCAACAATAGGCGTCGGGCGAACGAAAGTCAAACCGAGATGGATGAGGAGGAGGTCACATCGGCTGCCGCTGTTCCTCGAAGCGGATCCCGAGCCGGGCGAGCTCGTTAAGGATGGGCTCATAAATGTCCGGAGTGACGGGGACTCGGACCCCGGTTTCCCTGATCCGGCCGTCCAAGATAAGGCGGGCGCCGATGGCCGCCGTCAGGCCGACGGTCCTGGACATCGAGGAGTCGCCGCCCGGGATGCCGAAGTCGATGAGGGTGGACGTGATCTTCCCGGTCCGTCCTTTCCGGTCTTCCGTCACAAACTCGTGCTGGAGGATGACCATGTCCCTCTCCCCCTCCGCATACTTGAGCCGTTCGACCATCCGGGCCGCCAGGATATCGAGGGCCGAGCCCTTTTTGATCGGGAGCCGCTCGGCCTCGAAAAGGCCCAGCCATTCCAGGCGCCCGATGATGTCCGAACCGGCGTCGATCCCCAAGCGGGCGGCGGCAGCTGCCTTGAGGTCCCCTCCGGCCGGGGCCTGGGCGAGTCCGGCCATGAGGTCGCGATATGTGAGGCCCGTCCAATCCTTGATGTCTGTGTCGTCCAGAAGCCCCAGGTCCCCGATCTTTTTCAGGGTCCGGCACCAGCCCGGATACCGAAGGGTCCCTCTCATGACGTTCCCGGCTTCGGGGATCCCGTAGGTCTCCCGGTAGGACACGGAATCCCTGTTGGGATAGCCTTCGAATTCGCCGAGCCCCCGGAGGCGGACCGTCTCCGGGCTTTCGAAGAGCTTCTCCGCGGGGACGATGACCACTTTCCCGTCTTTGAGGTACTTGGCCGAATTCTTCGAGGCCAGAAGAACTCCCCTGGGGCTCCAGGAGAACTTGTAGCCGAAGGGGTTGGTGTTGGCCTCCGGGGCCGGCAGCCCCCCGCAGTAGGACGTGAAACCCAGGACGCGGCCGCCCTCGCCATGGACCTCGTGGATGATCCTCATGGCCTCCATGTGGTCGATGCCGGGATCGAGCCCGAGCTCGTTGAGCACGATGACGCCCTTCTCCCGGGCCCGGCCGTCGAGTTCCCGCATGGCCGGGCTCGCGTAGGAAGCGGTCACGACGGGCTTGCCGGAGTCGATCGCGGCCGATGCGAGGACGGGATGGAAGGTATAGGGGACCATGCTGATGACCACGTCGGACTTATCGATCGCGGCCTTCATGGCCGCCCGGTCCTCAATGGAAAGGACCATCGCCTCGCCCCGCGGATGGCCCGAAACGAGCTTCGCCGCCCGGCCGGGCTCGACGTCCGCCACGGCCACGTGAAGGTCCGGCCGGTCGAGGAGATATTTCACCAGGGGCCCCGCGACCAGTCCGGCGCCGAAGACGAGGATCCTTTTCATGAAGCCCTCCTGCTAGGCTTTATTGGAGGAAACCGCTGAGATAGGCGTAGTCGGGGGCGAGCTCCCCTCGATAGAGGATGACCGCCCGGCGGAGAACGTCGGGCAAGCCGCAGCGTGCGAAGCTCGTCCGGAAATCCGCTTTGGCGATGGCCGGGACGTGTTGCTTCAGGACCCCGCTGAAATACGTGGAGGCTTCGAGCGGGAGCTCCGCGGGAAGGTTGTAGACGGCCAACACGACGGGGCCGGTGCCCTCGAACCCGAGAACGGCCTTGTCCCGGAAGGGATCATAGACATAAACCGGGTTCTCCGGGTCGGTGGCCTCGACCGTGCATTCGACGGACCCGTCGATGTCGCAGGTGATGTCGCCGACGACCCGGAGGCGCGGCCGGGAATCGCCCCCGTAGAGCTTTTTCAGAAAGGCCTTGGTCACGAACCGAGGATACTTCGCTGTCCAGTAGATGCCGTTGACGAGGGCCGTCAGGTAAGGGACCAGCTTTTCGACGACCGGCCTGTAGCGCTGCGGATTCTGATAATAATCCTGAAGCTCGAACGGCTGGCCGGGGACGACCGGCTCCACCATATCCTCTTCCTTGAAGACGACCTTATACATCGTCCGGGGCGTCTCGCTCCCGCTCTCGAAAAGCCGGGGAAGGTCGCGCGGCCGGACCGTCTCCACCGGGAGGATATCGAAGATCTCTTGGGCCCCCTGGGACACGTGACCGTATCCGAAGAAGCCGACGACCAGGGGATCGAGCTCCCGCGGCAAACCTTTCCGGATGATCTTCCAAGCCACTTCGCCGACAGTCTCCTTGAGCTCCACGAGGCTTTTATAATGGTGGGCTGGATGGAGGGAGATGAACGGATTCGCGATGCCCTCCAAGGCCAGACGCCGGCCCAGGGCCCAGAGCGTGTCGACCATCCCGGCGTGGCCGGCGTAATTCCCGAAGAAAAGGACCCGCTGACCCTTGTCGTTGACCATTTTCTCATAATCGATGATGGAACAGCCCATTTCCATCATTTTCTTGAGCATGGGCATGTTGTGGCTCTGGCCCTTGGCCGTGTGAGAGAAAAAAATGTAAACCTTGTCCTTTTCCAGCCGCTCGATGGGGATCTCCTTGAGGGCCAGGACGATGTCGCACGGCGAGAGGTTTTCCTGGACCGGGATCCCGGACAGGCGGTAGTCGTCGTCCGTGAAAACGCGGATGTCGGACGGCTGGATGTGGATCTCGATGGGATGTTTTTCAACGAGGTCCCGGGCGTGCGAGGGAATGAGGGGGACGCGTTTTTCCCACTTGTTGATGTCTTCTCTCCGGATGCCGATCTTCGTTTTCATGATGACTGCCTTCGTGAGATTGAAGCATAATTATTTCATAAAAAGCTATAAGGGGTCAACCTCCTGGGAGTGGGGTTCCCCTACTCTTTCCCCCCTCGTTTGAGCCCCGCGGGCTCTCCCCTCTCGGGGGGCCCAATTCCGTTTTATTCTCCAGCCCATGACACTTGACCAGGGCCCTCGCCGTCCTTTTCCTGATAGGGGCCGTAAAATCGGTTGACTCGAGGCCCGGGAATTTTCATAATGACCCTGATGATCCGTTTCCACAACACTCTCGCCGGCTCGGTCGAGCCTTTTGTCCCCATCCAGCCCGGCGAGGTCAAGCTCTACACCTGCGGCCCAACGGTTTACGATTTTCCACACATCGGCAATTGGCGGGCCTACATCTTCGAGGACTTGCTCAAGCGGTTCCTTCTGTTCCGCGGTTTCAAGATCATGCATGTCATGAACCTGACCGACGTCGACGACAAGACGATCCGCGGCGCTAGCGCCCGGGGCCTCACCCTCGACGAGTACACCCGGCCGTTCATTGATGCGTTTTACAGGGACCGCGATATCCTGAACATTCTGCCGGCAAACGATTACCCCCGGGCCACGGAGCACATCCCCGAGATGGTCGCCCTCGTCAGTCTCCTCCTCGACAAGGGGTTCGCCTACAAAAAGGACGGCTCCATCTATTTCAGCATCGCCAAGTTCCCGGATTACGGCCGGCTGTCCAAGATCAGCCTCGAGGACCTGCGGCCCGGCCAGCGCGGCGACGCCGACGAGTACGAAAAGGAAAGCGTCCACGACTTCGCCCTCTGGAAGGCCAAGAAGGAAGGCGAGCCGTTCTGGGAGACCGAGCTCGGGCCCGGGCGGCCCGGCTGGCACATCGAGTGCTCGGCCATGAGCTCCAAGTATCTGGGACCGACGTTCGATATCCACTGCGGTGGCATTGACAATATCTTTCCGCACCACGAGAACGAGATCGCCCAGTCCGAGGCCGCCAACGGCGTCAAGTTCGTGAATTATTGGCTCCACTGCCACCACCTGGTCGTGGACGGCGAGAAGATGGCCAAATCCAAGGGTAATTATTACCTCTTGAACGACGTCCTGGCCAGGGGCTATGACCCGAGGGAGGTCCGGTTCCTTCTCCTCTCGACCCATTACCGGAAGATGCTCAATTTCACCTTCGAGGCGCTGGACCAGGCCCGGGCGAGCCGCAACAGGATCCGCGATTTTCTTGTCGACCTCAGGGACGTCAAGCGCGAAGGCGCAGCAAATCCCGAGGTCTCCCGGCTGATCGAAAAGGCCCAAGGGGAATTCGTGGCCGCCCTCGAGGATGACCTGAACATCTCGGAGGCCCTGGCCGCGCTTTTCAGCCTGATCGAGAAAGCGAACGGTCTCATGGCCAAAGCGCGAATTTCCCAGGCGGATGCAATGGATCTGAGGAATTTTGTCACCGAAATCGACAAGAAGATCCTTATGATCGAGCCGACATCCGCCTATCTGAAGGTCGATTCAGCAAAAATAGCATTAACGTCTGATAACGCTGTGCTCAAGGTCGACGTCTCTGGCGAACTTGATTCCGCCATCCAAAAGAAGGTCGAAGAACGTCAGAAAGCCCGCGCCGAGAGGAATTTCAAGCTCGCCGACGAGATCAGGAAGGAGCTCCTCGACCAGGGCATCCTCCTCGAGGATACCAAGGACGGCGTCCGCTGGAAAAAAGTCCGTCCGGCGCGGTCCTGAGAAACCGTCGGGGAGGTCAGCGGCGGGCCCAGCCGCCATGAGGGATCGGGGGAATTTGATCGCTCACCAAAGAACTTCGCTCGCCGTTGGCCGGACCGGCGAGGCCATGGCCTTGAAATACCTTCGCCGCAAGAGATACAGGATCGTCGAGACCAGCTTCCGCCTGTTCCGAGGTGAGATCGACATCATCGCCCGCGACGGGAACACTCTTGTTTTTGTCGAGGTCAAGACGCGGACGAGCGGAGCCTATGGCCGTCCTGAGGAAGCGGTGACACCGGCCAAACAGCGGCAGATCAGGAAAGTGGCCCAAGGCTATCTCTTCAAGCGCCGGCTGGGAGATGTGCCCTGCCGGTTCGATGTCATCGCCATCAGTCAGAATGACGGCCCGGGTTATGCCATCGACCATTTCGCCGATGCCTTCTGAGGCCTACCGAATGGACCGCGCCCCTTTATCCCCGTGAAGGCCGAAGTTTATCTTTGAGGACGGCTGAAGTGTCCCGCGACTCACGCGCAAGCCTGCTGAACGTTTTCTTCAGGACCGGATGAACGGTCCGGGGGGCGATCTCCTTCAACGGGACCAGCACGAAATTGCGCCGGGCGAGGCGGGGATGCGGGATGGTCAGCCCGGGCGTGTCCATGACCGTATCTCCGGCAAGGAGGATGTCGATGTCGATCGAGCGCGGTCCCCTGTCGATCGTCGGGATGCGCTTCATTTTTTTTTCGATGGACTTGGCCAGATCCAGGAGCTCCTGTGGACTGAGCTTTGTCCTGACCTTGAGGACCTGATTGAGAAACCATGGCTGGTCCGGGACGTCGACCGGCTCGGTCATGTAGATCGACGACGCCCTGAGGATCGTGACGCCGGCTTTCTCGAGCGACAGCCGGGCCAGAGCCAGATTCCGCCTCCGGCGGCCGAGGTTGCTTCCTAGGGATAGGAAGTACGTCATCTGGGCTGACCGGGCTTTTCCTCCGGAGATGGCCTGCCGGATGTAGCCGTTGAGCATGAGGTTATTCTATGGGCTTCGGCCCGAATGTCAAAGTCCCCCATTGAGAGCCCGGGGCGGCAGGCCCGGTCGATAGCTCCGGGCCGTCCATTGTCGGACCCCGCGAGTTCCGATATAATAAGCCCGACATGAGCAAGAACGTCAATCTCCGGAACAGACTGAATGGCCTGGGGCACTGGGTCGGGAACACGCCTCTCCTGGCGATCGATTTCACGTTCGACGGCGAGCCGCGCGTTCTTTATGCCAAGGCCGAGAACATGAACATGACCGGGAGCATCAAGGACCGGATGGCCTATCACATCATCCGCCGCGGCTACGAGCGCGGGACGCTCAAGCCGGGGGCGACGATCGTCGAGGCCACGAGCGGCAATACGGGCATCGCCTTCTCGGCCATCGGCCGGGCCCTTGGCCACCCCGTGACCATCTTCATGCCCGACTGGATGAGCCAAGAGCGCAAGGACCTCATCCGGAGCCTGGGCGCCCGCATCCAGCTGGTCTCGAAAGAGGAGGGCGGTTTTCTCGGGAGCATCCGCCTGGCCGAGGAGTATGCGGCCTCCCTCGAAAACTCGTTCCTGCCGCGCCAGTTCTCCAACGAAGACAATGCGGACGCTCATGCCTGCACGACCGGACCCGAGATCTGGTGGCAGCTCCGCTGGCACAACTTCAAACCCGACGCCTTTATCGCCGGCGTCGGCACCGGCGGGACGATCATGGGCGCCGGCCGCTTCCTCAAGGAGAAAAATCCGTCCATCCGGCTCCATCCGCTGGAGCCGTCGAATTCGCCGACGATGTCGACGGGACACAAGGTCGGAAGGCACCGCATTCAGGGGATCTCCGACGAGTTCATCCCGCCGATCGTTGACCTCTCCAAGCTCGACAAGGTCGTCGCCGTCGACGACGGAGACTCCATCGTCATGGCCCAGAGGCTCGCGGCCGAGATCGGCGTCGCCGCGGGGATCTCTTCAGGCGCCAATTTTTTGGGCGCCCTCATGGTCCAGAACGAGCTCGGGCGGGACGCCGTCGCGGTCACGGTCCTCTCCGACGACAACAAGAAATACCTCAGCACGGACCTCCTGCGGGAGGAGCCGTTGAAGTCCGAGTTCTTGTCTCCTCGTGTCAGGCTCGTCCGCTTCCGGGCTTTCAAAAGGGTTTGCCAGACCTGCTGTGACCCCGAAACGTGCCTCTCGGAGTACCCTGAGGCCATGCCCTGCTCCGATCCCGAGCTCGCCCCCTGCCCCAGGCGGCAGGCCTAGACGACGGGAAGCGAGACCGTGAAGGTCGTGCCTTCGCCGAGACGGCTTTTCACCGAAATCGTGCCTTGGTGGGCGAGAACGATATGCTTGGCGATGGACAGGCCGAGGCCGGTCCCCCCAAGCTTCTTGGACCGCGACTTGTCGACGACGTAGAACCTCTCGAAAACATGGGGCAGGTGCTCCGCGTCGATCCCGATGCCCGTGTCCGCGACCTCGACCGTGAATCTGTCTCCCGCGGCCGCGAGCCGTAGCGTCACCCGGCCCTTTTCCGTATACTTGACGGCGTTGTCAACGAGGTTGATGAGGAGCCGTTCGATCTCGTAGGGATCGGCCATGACGGCGGGCAGGCCCTCGGCCGCTTCCAGGGCCAGCGTCAATCCTTTTTCGCCGGCCGGCTTTTCGAAGATCTTGACGACGTTCTCAACAAGGGCGCGTACGTCGACTTTTTCTTTCTGGAGCTTCGTCCCTTTCTCCTCGAGCGCCGAGAGGGCCAGGAGGTCGCCGACGATCGCAATCATGCGGTCGGTGTTTCTCTTGATGATTTCGAGGTAGGAGCGGTTCTCCGTCCCGGCCAAGGGTTCCATCGTCTCGACGAAGCCCTTGATCGCCGTCAAGGGCGTCTTGAGCTCATGGGAAACATTGACGACAAAATCCTTCTTGACCTTCTCAAGGTTCCTGAAGTCGGTCACGTCATGGAGCATCACCACGTACCGCTCGCGGGACGGCAGGGGCGTGACGCTGCAGGAGAAGACCCTCTCGGCCAAGTTAAGCTCCTCGTCGACCCCGGACTTTGCAGCGCCCGCTCTCTTGATGATCTCGGCGAATTTCGAGCTGCGGACGACCTCCCAATAGGGCTTGCCCTCCGGCCGGTCGTTCTGGACGATCCGCCGGAAGCTCGCGTTGCTGAGGACGATCCTGGCGTCGCTGTCGAGAACGCAGAGCCCTTCCTTGATGGACGCCAGGATGCTGTCGAGTTCCTCGGTTTTGAGCCGGGTCTCCAGGAAAAGGGCGTTCAGCTCCGCCGTCATCGTGTTGAAGCTCCTGGCGAAAGACCTGAACTCTCTCCCGCGCTGCCTCTCGGAGACCTTGGCGTCGAAATTCCCCGCCGCGACCCGGACGGAGGCATCGACAAAATCCCTGACCGGCCGGGCGATGCTGCGGGTGAAAAAGAAAGCGGCCCCGAGGGCCAGGAGGGTCACCAGGCCAAGCGTCTTGAGGAGGTCGGCCCGGAGCCGGTCGAAGAGCAGGTCCAGCTCCGTCATGAACAAGCTCAGGCGGAGGGCGCCCACGACCTTTCCTCCCGAGACAAGGGGCAAGCCCAGGTACATCATTTCCCGGTTGAGGGTCGAGCTGCGGCGGAGGGACATGTGTTGCCGGCCTTGGAGGGCTTCGAAGATCTCCGGCCGGTAGAGATGGTTTTCCATGTCCTTCGGCTCTTTCTCGGAGTCGGCCAGGACCTGGCCGTCACTGCGGATGACTGTGATCCGCGTCGCGGTCTTCTTGCCGGCGGTCAAGACGTACTCTTCAAGATTCCCCTTCCCCTCTCCGAGGAGATAGGGCAGGACGGGCTCTTCCAGGAGAGAGCCGAGATGCTCCAGGCCGGCGGCCTGCTCCTGGATATAGTGCGTCCGCATCAATCGCGGGGCGAAAAGGGCGATGCCGCCCGCCAGGAAGACGATGACGACCGCATAGCCAAGGAAGACCCGCAGAAAAAGCGATGGTCTCATTCTTCGATCTTGTAACCTACGCCGCGGATATTCTTGATGAGCGACGCCGCGGTGCCCAGCTTCTCACGGAGATTCCGGATGTGGACATCGATGGTGCGGTCCACGACGGCCTTTTCATGGCCCCAAAGGTGGTCCAGGATCTGGTCCCTGGTAAAGACACGGCCCCGGCGGGAGGCCAGCAGATGAAGGATCCTGAACTCGGTGGCCGTGAGGTCAATCGCGGTGCCAGCGAGGGTAACGCGGTGCCCGGCCGGGTCGATGACGAGCGGCCCCACGTCGAGCGGACGACCATCGGGGGCCTGGATCCCGCGCCTGAGGACAGCGTGGATGCGAGCGATGAGCTCCTTGACGGAAAACGGCTTAGTGACATAATCGTCGGCTCCCAGCTCGAGCCCGACGATCTTGTCCGTCTCCTGATCCTTGGCCGTCAGCATGATCACCGGGATCCGGGACAGGCCTTCGCTTTGCCGCAGGTGCCTGCAGACGTCGAGTCCGTCCATGTCGGGCAGCATGAGGTCGAGGAGGATGAGGTCCGGCCTCTCCCTCTGGAGGAAACGGTAGAGTCCCTCGGCTTCCTGGAAGCCCTCGAATCGGAATCCGGCTTTCTTGAGGTTGACCCTGAGCAGCTCGAGAATGTCGGATTCATCATCCAGAGCGGCGATCAGCAGCGACATCTTCGGGCCCGTTTCGGCCATCCCGGCCGGACTCATTATAAAAGAAAATTGCCTTGGGATATAGAGAATTTTTTGCCCCGGGGAAATATTAACTGGTCCCGGACAATTCCTTAATCGGCGGCTAACAGAGGACCTCCATGATCAAGGCCGAGAAGACCCATGGAGGACTTTCGAGCCGCGCGCCGTTGCTTTCATTCGGCCTTCCGCAGTCTCGCAAAGGTCGCCCGCATCGCCACCGCCCTCCTCTTTCTCCCCCTTCTCCTTTTATTCCTGAAAATGGCCGATCCCGGCCCCATGGTCTGGGAGGCGCTGAAGGGCCGAGGCCGGACAGTATTCGTTATGATCGTCATCGTCTCGCTCGTCGCGTCGGTGGATTCATTCCTCTCGATCGTGGCGAGCTATCGGGGCTTGTCGGGATTTCGTTTGGGGCCATCCCTTCTCTTCGCGGCCGGGTCGCTGAACATCGTCATGGCCTGCCATTGGTTTCTATCTCCGCCTCTGGTCCCATGACGAGCCGTCTCGCCCGCCTTCGTCCCGTAGCCGATGCTGCATTCGGTTGCCCGGGCTTCCGAACAAGGATATAATGAAAATGACGATCGGAGGGTTAAGAACATGAGCAAATTTGTCCTGGCTGTTCTCGTCCTAGGCTTTGGTTTCGCGGGCCTCGCCGCGGCCAAAGGGAAATTCGAGGAAGACACGATCCCGACCTCAAAAGGGAATCTTGTCCTGACCTTTCTCGGCCACGGTTCGCTGATGATGGGCTTCGGCGGAAAGATCATCCAGGTCGACCCATTCAGCCAGGTGGCGGACTACAGCCAGCTGCCCAAGGCCGACCTCGTCCTCATCACCCATGACCATTACGATCATCTTGACCTCAAGGCGCTCCAGGCCATTCTCAAGCCGGAGACGATCATCGTCGCGTCCAAAGCCTGTGCCGGCAAGGTCAAGGACGCCGTCATCATGGGCAACGGGGATTCCCGGACCGACCTGGATCTGGCCATTGAGGCCGTCCCGGCCTACAACATCGTCAACAAGAGGCCGGACGGGAACCCGTTCCATCCGAAGGGCGCCGGCAACGGGTATATCGTCACCTTTGGCGACAAGCGCGTGTACATCGCCGGGGACACCGAGAACACCCCGGAAATGAGGGCCCTGAAAAACATTGATGTCGCCTTCCTCCCCATGAACCTCCCCTACACGATGACCCCCGGCATGGTTGCCGACGCCGCCAAGGCCTTCAGGCCCAGGATCCTCTATCCCTACCATTTCGGGGAAACGGACACGTCAAAGCTCGTGAAGCTCCTTCAGGCGGAAAAGGGGATCGAGGTCCGGGTCCGGAAGATGAGCTGAGCGCCCGGCCGCTTTTCTCCCAGCTATTCTTTCCCGGGGCAGCCCTTGAGGCCGGTGAACCGGCCTTCCTCGATGTGGTGCTTGATGGTCTTGCCCTTGACCATGTAGATCACGTCCTCGCCGATGTTCGTCGCGTGGTCCGCGATCCTCTCGAGATGGCGGCCGACGAGGATCAGGTCCACCGCCCGAGTGATGGTCTCCGGGTCTTCCATCATGAACGTCAGGAGCTCCCGGAAGATCTGACCGTTGAGCTGGTCCACTTGGTCGTCCCGCTGGCAGACGTTTTTCGCCAGGTCTGCGTCGCCGCTGACGAAGGCGTTGAGGGCGTCCCGGACCATCCCCTGGGCCAGCTCCGCCATCCGGGGGATGTCGATGAGCGGCTTGAGCTGAGGGAACTTGAGGAGCTCGAGGGTCCGCTCGGCGATGTTGACCGCCAGGTCGCCGATCCGTTCGAGGTCGCTCCCGATCTTCATGGCCGAGGTGATGAACCGGAGGTCCGCCGCCATGGGCTGCCGGAGGGCCAGGAGCCGCATAGCCATCTCATCGATCTCGATGTCCAGGCGGTTGATGTCCTCCTCTTTTTTCAGGACTTCGCAGGCCATCTCTTCCTTCCGGTCCTTGAGCCCGCGGACGGCCAGGCCGATCTGCTCTTCAGCCCGCGACGCCATCTCCAGGAGTTTTTCCTTGAGGTCCTTGAGCTCCTCATCAAAGGGGCGTTCTGTTGTTGGCATGGATCCTCCCTGGCGCCGCGTCAATCCGCGTCATCCGAACCGGCCGGTGATGTAATCCTCGGTCAGCTTGCTTGACGGGTTCGTGAACACTTTTTCTGTGGCGTCGAACTCGATGAGCTCCCCGAGCATCATGAAGGCCGTGAAGTCCGAAACTCGGGCCGCCTGCTGCATATTGTGGGTCACGATGACGACAGTGTAGCTTTTTTTTAGCGTTTGAATCAAGTCCTCGATCTTGGCCGTGGCGATGGGGTCGATGGCCGAGCAGGGCTCGTCGAAAAGCACGACCTCCGGCTCGACGGCCAGGGCCCGGGCGATGCACAGCCGCTGCTGCTGCCCGCCCGACAGGGCAAAAGCGTTTTTGTCCAGCCGATCTTTGACTTCATCCCAGAGGGCCGATCCCCGAAGGCTCTTCTCGACGACATCTTCCAGTTTCCGTCGCTCCCTCATGCCGTTGATCCGGAGGCCGTAGGCGATGTTGTCGAAGATGGACTTGGGGAAGGGATTGGGCTTCTGAAAGACCATGCCCACGCGGCGCCGGAGCTCCACGACGTCCACGTCCGGATCGTGGATGTTCTTCCCATCGAGGCGGATCGTCCCCTCCATCCGTATCCCGGGAATCACGTCGTTCATCCGATTGAGAGTCCGGATGAAGGTCGATTTGCCGCATCCCGAGGGGCCGATGATGGCCGTGACCCGGTTCCCGGCGCAGGCGATGCTGACGTTTTTCAGGGCCCGCGCGGGACCATAAAAAAAATTCAGGTCCTTGGTTTCGATCTTCGGGGGCGTCGTTCCGTCGCTCATCAGCGTTTCCTTCTCAGTCTGAACCTGATGACGATGGCCGTCATGTTCATGCCGAGCACCAGGACGATCAGGACCAGGGCTGTCCCGTAGGCTAGCGGCCGGACCTGCTCGATCTGATGATGCTGAGTGGCCATGATGTAAAGGTGGTACGGGAGGGCCATGAACTGGTCTCCCAGGGATTTCGGAAGATAGGGCAGGAAGAAGGCCGCCCCCGTGAAGAGGATGGGCGCCGTCTCCCCCGCCGCCCGGGCCAGGCCGAGAACGGTCCCCGTCAGCATGCCGGGAACGGCGTAGGGCAGGACGTTGGTCCGGATGGACTGCCATTTGGTCGCGCCGAGCGCCAACGCGCCTTCGCGGTAGGAATTGGGGACGGTTTTCAGGGCCTCCTCGCTGGCCGTGATGGTCCAGGGGAGCGTCATGAGCCCCAGGGTGAGTCCGGCGGAGAGGACGGACGTCCCGAAGCGCATGATGTTGACGAACAGGATGACTCCGAAGAGGCCATAGACGATGGACGGCACGCCGGACAGATTCCGGATGGACAGCCGGATGAGGCGGGTCAGGCGGCCCTGCCTGGCATATTCGTTGAGGTAGATCGCGGCGCACATACCCAAGGGCACGGCCAGGATCGCCGTGATGAGAGTCACCAGGAAGGTCCCGAAGATGGCCGGGAAGATCCCGCCTTGGGTCATCCCTTTTCGCGGGGCCTGGGTCAGGAACTCCCAGCTGATCGCGCCGCCGCCCTTGCGCCCGATGTCGTAAAGGAAAAGGAGAAGGACGGCCAGGACAACGTAGAGACAGGCGCGGAGCATGAAGAAGCCCAGGAACTGGGCGATCTTTTTCTGCGTGGCCTGTTTCACTGCTCGCGCTCCTGGTATTTGTGGAGGATGACGTCGGCGGCCATGTTGACGATGAAGGTCATGATGAACAGGACGAGACCGATGGCGAAGAGCGCGTAGTAATGCGTCGTATAATACGGGACTTCGCCGAGCTCGATGGCGATGTTGGCCGTCATGGTCCGGACGGAGCTCAGGAAGCTGTGCGGGAAGGTGCGGGCGTTGCCCGTGGCCATCAGGACGGTCATGGTCTCTCCGATGGCCCGGCCCATCCCTAGCATGCAGGCGGCGATGATGCCGGACAGGGCGGCCGGGACTTTCACCCGGAAGAGCGTCTGCCACCGCGAGGCGCCGAGGGCCAGGGAGGCCTCGTAGTAAGCGGGCGGCACGGCGTTCAACGAGTCCTCGGAGATACTGATTATCGTCGGCAGGGACATGATCGCCAGCAGGACACTCCCGTTGATGGCGTTCAGTCCGTTGCCGATGTGGAAGATCCTGGCGATGGCCGGTCCGAACAGGACGATCCCCAGAAAACCGACGACGACCGAGGGGACCGCTGCCAGGATTTCGACGATCGGCTTGACGATCTCTCGGACACGCCAGTGGGCGACATCCGAGAGGTACGCGGCGACGCCGATGCCGATGGGAACGGCTAGGAGAAGGGCGCCGCCCGTCACCATGAGCGTGCTCACGATCATGGACAGGATGCCGAACTCCCCCTTCTCCGGGGACGTGGGGTCCCAGTTCTTCTTCAGGAGGAATTCGGAAAGACGGATCTCTTTAAAAGCGGGGATGGCGGTGTAGAGAAGAGTTACGAAGATGCCGATCAGGACCAAAATGGCCAGAATGCCGCAGGTTAAGAAGAAGGCCCTGATGGCGGACTCCTTGAGGTTTGCCCATGTCCTCTTTTTCATCCGTCAACCAGGGCCCTCTCTCACCTGCTCTAATCTATGTGATTACCTTGGCGCCCGTCAAATCACTTGAGGTTCTTATCGTTCTCGGCCTTGTGGCCGGCGCTGATGGCGAAGAAGCCTTCGCGCTCAACGATCGCCTGCCCTTCCGGGCCCATTTCCCAGGCGATGAACTGGGCGATTTCCGCGCCCGGCTTGCCGTTCGTGGCCTGGAAGAGCGGCCGCGAGATCGGGTATTTGCCGGAGTCGATGGCGGCCTTGTCCGTCGGGGCGAAGGCCTCTCCGTCGCGGGTCTTGGAGATGTTCAGGACCCTGAGGCCCTTCCGGATCTTTCCATCTTTGTCGTAGAGGTAGCCTACCCCGACGTAGCCGACCCCGGCCTCGTCCTGGAGGATGCCCTCGATGATCTGGGCGTTGCCGTTCATTTCCTTCACGTCGGTCGAAAAATTCTTGTTCCCGAGGACGAATTCCTGCATGAAACCGTAGGTGCCGGAGTTGGACTGACGGCCGTAGAGGGAGACGGCCTTGTCATAAGGGCCCACCATCTTCCAATTCTTGATCTCGCCCCGGTAGAGGGCGCCGACCTGGGCCATCGTGAGCCTCTCGATGGGATTCTTCTCATTGACGACGATGCTCAGGCCGTCGACGCCGATGACGAAGAACCGGGGCGAGACGCCCTTTTCCCAAGCCTGCTCGATTTCCTTCTTTTTCCACTCCCGGGAGTGGTCGGCGATGTCGCAGGTCTTGTTGATGAGGCCTGTGATGCCCGTGCCGGACCCGCCCCCGAGGACGGCGATGGCCGTGCCGGGGTTCTTGCCCATGTACTCCTCGGCCAGGATCTGGACGAGGTTGACCAGGGTATCCGAGCCCTTGATCTGGATCATCTTCTTGGCCGGGGCGGCCATGAGGACGGTCGCCAGGAGGCCGATGGCCGCCAGGGCGATGGTGAGTGTCTTTTTCATTTCATTCCTCCGTTTTTTGTGGATGTTTTTGCTATAGCTTTTTCGATTGTCAGAATGACAGGAAAAACGTGATGTTGAAGGCGATATCTGAATTCGAGGTGGCCGTCGCCTTATACTGCGTCCCGTCTTTATATTGATAGAACCAAATATTCGGTTGGAACTTCAGGCTGCTGTGCAACGGAGCCCAATCGAGACCCAGGATCGTCAGGTTCATGTCTTTCAACCGGTTCTCGCTGTTCGGGACATAGCTATCGTAGCGGGCGAAGGCGCTGAGCTTGTCCTGGATGAGGCCGTAGCGGCCGAACACCGACCAGCCGGAGACGTTGTACTTTACGAACGAAGAGGTCTGGTTGAGGTCGTTCTTGTAGACGAACCATTCGCCGCCGAGAACCAGGTTCTTGACCATCTCGAAAGAGGAGTCGAGCTTGTAGGTTGTGGCCCCGGGCGCCGTTTCCAGGGGGTAGGCGGTTTTGGGGAGCTGCCGGGCATAGTCGATGTAGCCGACGACAGAGAACCCTTGAACGGGGATGAGCTGGAGCTGGCCGCTGAACTTCTTATACTGGTCGTTTTCTAAGTGGGCGTAGCCGGCGCCGTTGACGACCTGAACGCCATAGCGGAGATACTTCGTCGCGGATCCCTGCAGACTCGCCCCGATGTCGGCGCTCGAGGCATTGATGTCAACTCCCGTGATGTCTTTGTAGCCATCGAGCAAAGTCTTCGCCACGCTCCGGTAGCCCCACTTTGATTCGGACAGACTGAAGGTCAGCGTTTCCTCCATGCCGACCTTGAAGGTCTGATTCTCGATGAGGAAATTCGACCATTCAAAATACAGGTTCTTGACGAAGGGCCTCAGTTTGTCGTCCTTACTCAAGGTCGTCCCCGACACCGGCGTGCCGGTCAGAGCGACCCCGGTGACATTGGCCGTGTTGTCGGCATCCAGACGGAACCGGAACTTCAGGTTGTCACTGATCTTGTTTTCGTAGGTGAAATAGGCCCGCCTAAAGATGAATTGGTTGCTGAGATACGCAACGGTCGGGTCCGTGGGCTTCAGGGTGATCGGGCCGGCATCGCTCAGATAAAACCTATAGTCGAGGTAGACCGTCGCGCTGAAGGTCTGCGTCGAGGGGGTCGTCGTCTGAGCCAGCGCTTTGGCCAGGGGCAAAACCAGCGTGCCGAAGACGAGGGCCAGGATCAACTTTTGTCTCATACCCATACTTGTGTCTCCTTTCAAAATCCTCGTTTTTGCATTTCTGCCAAGATCCGGTGCACCTTGACCTCCCTCGGCTTGGCTTTCTTGGGAGGGAACTCGGATGGTCCACGTATAAAATAATCGGAGAAAGTTAAGGCAGGATTAAGAACGGCTCAAATTTTGGTTAAGACTAGAGAGGAGAATCGTAGGATTCGTGATTATGGACGACTCAAAAAGGCGCTCCGAAGTTAGCGGTCAGGGTTCTGTCCGGATCAGCTTGTCGGGTCTTCCGGTCCAGGCATCAGGAGACTTATTCCCGTGGGATCGCTCGGGCTCAAGGGATGCGCCGGTTGATGTAATCTGAATAGTCCTTGGTCACGGGCTCATAGGCCTCGTTCATCAAGGGTGAGGAAATCATGAAATCGGCGGTTGACCGGTTGCAGGCGATAGGGATGTTGTAGAGGACGGTGATCCGGAGCAAAGCTTTGACGTCGACGTCGTGTGGGAAGGGTTCCATGGGGTCCCAGAAGAAAATGACAAAATCGATCTTGCCGTCGGCGATCATTCCCCCGAGCTGCTGGTCGCCGCCCAAAGGCCCTGATTTGAGCTTCTTGATCTTCAACTCCTCTTGGGGGATCCCATCCTGGTCAAATTTGCTCTGAATCGTCTCTTCGACGAGCCGGCCGGTCGTTCCCGTACAAATCAGCTTATGGCGGACGAGCGTCCGATAGTTGTATTCGACCCACTCCTTCAGGTCTCGCTTGCGATTGTCATGGGCCACGAGGGCGATGCGTTTGATCTTTTCCATGGGGAACCTCTTCGAGAGAAAGAATGGCTCAGTCTAATCGCAAATCCCCGGTCTGGCTAAACCGCCCGGCCTGGAGATAAATAACCGAAAGGAGAAGAAACATGACGGGAATGAAAAAGATCCCACCCCTCAAGCTGAAGGCGATCCTTCTAAGCAACGATGGCGGAAGGTCCTGGCTATGTACGCGGCAGTACTATATCTGCGAGCAACCCGCCGGGACCTTCGCCCCCCTCTTTTATCAAGGCCGGAGATTCCGGCTCGTCGAGGAGACGGAGGAGGCATCATGTCCCCCGCAGAAGTAACGTTCCAATTCTCGTCCGACATCCAGCTCAAGCTTCTCGCCGCGGCGATCGCGGCCCCGGAAGAAGTCCGGAAGACGGGAGCCGACCTCCGGCCCGAGCTTTTCGACAATCCCGCCCTCTGCGACTTCGCGAAAATCCTCTACAAATTCGAGCATAAGCACAAGCGGGCGATCGACCTCGAAGAGTTCGCGGCAGAGGTCGAGTTGCTCCTCACCTCTGACTCCCGCATCCCGGTCGACGAGTACCGTGCCGTCCAGAAACAGCTAGAGGACGCGATCACCGAGGGCCACTTCGAGTACGCGATCGAGAAGGCTGTCGATTTCACCCGGCATCAAGCGATGCTAAGGGCCATCCTGAAGGGCGGCGAGATTCTGAAGAAGGGCGGCGACTTTAACAAAATCGTCTTGGAAGTTCAATCAGCTCTCTCGATCGGGGCGGAGGCCGAGGAGCTTGCCTGGCGGAGAATGTCAGAGATCGAGCCGGAAGACTTAGAATGGCTTTGGGAAGGCCGCTTCGCCCTCGGCAAGCTATCCCTAATCGTCGGGGACCCCGAAAGCGGCAAATCCCTCTTCTCGGCCTACATGGCGGCTCATATATCGGGCGCAATCCCTTGGCCTGACACTCCTGCAGATAAGCCGCGTCCCGAGCCGGGTAAGGTCGTCTTCCTTCAGGACGAGGACGACCCCGAGGATACGCTGGTCCCCCGAGTGATTCAGTTCGGCGGTGCGCGGGAGAATATTATCCACGTTGACGGCATCCGGTCCGCCGAGAAGGGCGATCGGCTCTTTTCCCTTCTAATCGACCTGGGCCGACTCGAAAAGCTCGTTACTCGCGAGGGTAACGTTAAACTCATCGTCCTCGATCCGCTATCAGCCTATTTCGGCGTCGGCGTCGGCGGCAAGCTTAACCCTCATGTCGATGCTCACGTTCGGACGATCTTAAGCCCCGTGAAGGCGTTCGCCAAGCGACTTAATGTCGCCGTCATCGGCCTCGTCCACCTGAATAAGGACGCCCAGAAGGATATGATGTACCGGGTCGGCGGCTCGATCGCCCTAATGGGGGTGCCGAGGAGTGTCTGGCTTATCAGGTGGGACCGGGACCCGAAAGGGCCGCGCTACTTCCAATATATGAAGAGTAACCTAAAAACCGGGATACCTGGCCTCGCGTTCTACATCGACCCCGAGATAGGCGATGTCCGATTCGATCTGGCCGCCGAGGTGCCGAAGGCGGCAGAGCTTTTGGCCGTGGCGACGGACCGTCGGCCCCGCGAGGAGGCGAAGGCCTTCCTCCTCGACCGGCTAAAGAACGGGCCGAGGGATGCCAGGGAGCTTCGGGAAGAAGCCATACAGGAAGGTATCAATTACGTTACCCTCTGTAGCGCAAGGAAGGAGCTAGGAATCAAACCCGAGCTGGTCTACTACGGCGACGGGCGTCGTAAAAAGTGGATATGGCCGCGGCTTTCTCCGGGAGAGAAGACGGAGCAGAAACGTGACCTAAAGGAACAAATTGCGGATATCAAAGAGAGAAGGGATAAGGAAAGGGCTAATCGCGGACAGGCCGCCGAGCCCCCAGTCTCCGAAGCCGTCGTAGAGGCCGAGAGCCAGGACGAGCCGGACAAGCCGGGCGAGCTAACTCTAGAATCGTTTATCAGGGGAAGAGATTAAGAATATAACTACGTCTATCATAATATTCTTATATTCTTATATTCTTATATTCTTGTGTTTTCCCCTGTAGGCTTAAGAGTATAAGAGTATAAGAATATAAGAGTCCTAAGGGACGCTGAGTTAGATTCTTGCTCGCCCCCTCGCCTCCCCCGCCCTATGTCACCCTGGCCCAGCCGCGCCTTTCCGCGGAGGAGGAGAGAGAAAGGCTGGCTGAGGGGATTGGGTGAATTTTAAGGGGGATATTGAAGGAGGGTATCCTTTTTGCCTAGCCAGCCAGCCAGTACCAGGCTTGTTTTTATTATAGCACGTCCCTGAAACCCTCGCGCCGCCGCGCTTGACCTTCTGCCTTCTCCGGCATAGAATTCACTAATCGAGATGAGGGGAGGGGAATGTGACCGAACTTACCCCGGAAGAAAAAAGCCGCATTTATCAAGAGGAAAAGGCAAGGCTGGAAGCTCAAGCGCGGCTCCATCGCGAGGAGAAAGAAAAATTCCGTCCGGGCTGTGGGACGATCGTGCTGATCTGCGCCGGGATTATTGTCATCTTCTATGCCGTAGGCACGTGGTTCAATTCCCGTTCTGCGGTCTCTGTGTCGGTCCCGGAGATAAAAAAACCCGAGACGCACGCCTTGAGCTATGAAGTCCTGCGGTCGTGGACGCCCGGACGATCCGGAACGGGGTTGGAGTTGCTCGTCTCCCCGACGGCCTCGAAGAGCGAAGTAATGCAGTTGGCTCATGAGCTAATGTATGAATATGCAGAATACGGCCAGGAGGTCATCTCGATTTTCGATTCGAGGGAAGCTTGGGCCAACCGGGGGAACGGCAATTACCCGGAGACCGCCTACTGGAAACATTTCCTCGTCTCCATTTTTAACCCGCCGCTTCCGGGCGATGAACGAGTTAAATGGGTAGCAGAGGGGCGCACCGAACTGACAACGACGAAGCGATAAGGGCCTTCTGCGGAAGGGACGACCTCCTCCACGGTAAGTTCAAGGCTTAAGGAGGTACGGAGGGGGAGGGCAAGAAGCTCATGAACTATTGGAAAGGACTGGCAAAGTTCCTCGGGAAGATTATCGGCGGTCTGGTGGTTGTGCTTGGATTCTTCGAATGGGGAGTGAAACTTAAAGTCTCAACTTGGGTAATCCCCGACTGGATTCTTCTGCTTCTCCTCGCGCTGGCTCTCTCGATAGCGGGCTATACTGCATATTTCGTTAGCCGAACCGCTAAACCTGGAACCGTCGAAAAACCGAAGAAGCCTGAGATAAAGCTCGAAGAAGATGAAGCTATAATTATTCGTCTATTGGCGATTCACGAAGATTGTGTCGCGCCAAGGGAAGCTCTGCGCGAAAAGTTTTTTGAGAACGTGAAAGGGAAGAATATCGCTGACTTTAACATAATACTGAACAAGCTGAGGCGACTTGGACTAATAGATTTCTTTCACCACTACGGAGGGCTAGAGCAAGTCGGGATCACGCAGTTTGGTCTTGAGTTCTGCGAAATATTCCGTAAAAAATAGTCGTTGGCTGAACTGCTATCGGATAGGTCGTTTATAAGGCGCAGGACGGGGAGCCGGAGGCCCCGCGAGAGGCATGGCCCCTCGGTCGAGTAATAGACGCTTATCGCCGTAAGGCGCCTCAAGGAGATAGACGATTGAGGAGACATGAGGGATATTCTCACTAAGGGGAGGAAACAATGAACAAGAAGAGGAAGATCGGCATCCTTCTTACTCTAGCGGGGATTGGAATCCCTTTGGTGCTTTTTTTCTTTAAGACCGATGACAACTTCCTTAGGTTGGCGCGAAAACCTACATTGAAAATGCAGTTACATGAGTTGGAGGGAGACACTCTCAGGGCGCTTCTGAACATAAATGTGGCAATAAATGGCCTATCGGTTGCCATCAAAGAAAAAGAGAAAAAAGGCCTAACAGACAACGAGCTTACAATATATGAAATGGCTAGTTATCTGAAAAAGAAGATTGACGAACTGTATTCAAAACTAGGGATCCAATTGTCAGACAACGGGGGCATAGTCCTGCCGGATGGAGGAAAGATAGCACCTCCGCCACCGGGCTTTGAATTAGAATTACAACCTCCACAGGTCTTAATAGATATCCCGTATAGATACTCTTTAGGCGTGGGCGTGTTATTCCTTCTCGCAGGATTGGCATTTATCCTTTTTTCCTTCTCCCTTAAAAGAAAAACAGAAGAAACAAGAAAACCTGAGACGCCATGAGTCCTAGAAGAAGCGCATGGGGGAGCCAGAGACGCAATCTATGATCTCAATATTATTGGAAGGGGGGGGGCAAAATGATAGACGAATTCATTAAGGCGATTCGTGAGAAAAAGAAAGTGCGCATCTCTTTCTATTCAGAGCAAGACCAAACTGTCCTAATCAAAAAATGTGCTCCCCTGGACTACGGCCATCGGCCTGACGCGAAGAGGAAGATCGACAAATACTACTTATGGGATTATGAAGGCGAGCCGAGGGCTCACCCCCTCGGCCTTAAGCCGGAGCAAATCGAAACAATCAAATTCCTTGAAGAAAGTTTTAACCCTTCAGAGTTTGTAAAATGGAACACCACTAGGAAACCTTGGATTGTGAAGCGCGATTGGGGGATTTACTCATAGTCATGTCAGGAGAATGCGAGACCGAAAGGAGCCAAGAGGATGACTAAGAGTTTTTCGAGCCACTACAGGTTTATGTGTAAGGCGGCGGAGGAGATTCAGAAGCTCTGGCGGGATACTCTATGGCAATATGGAGATTTTTACTGCGGTACGAACTCCGTCTCAAAAGACAGGCCCGTTCTTGAGGTCACCCACGGGGATGATGTTATTCACGGCATCTGGGTTCCGAGCGAAGAGCAACTTGGGCGGCGTTTTTTCCCGGACCCGTATGAAGCGAAGCTCAGCGGCGGCGGCAGGTACGAGCGATGGCTGGAGGAGCACGCGGAGCTGGTCGAGAAGGTGAATAAGATGGGGATTGAGGATGATGCATTGGCTCTAATGTATGTGATGGACACGCGATTTGATAAGGAATGGGATTGGGAGGCGTATTGGATCCCGATAAAATAGGCGGAGAGAAAAAAGGCGAAACACTTAGAATTGGGGCAGAGAAAGAGAGGAGACAGAAATGTTAGAAAAGAGAGCAAGAGAATGCGCCGAGAGAGAACTATTCAAATACGGCTTCCAACGCCGCGGGTCGGGCTGGCTACTGATCGATATCGAGCGAACGGGCAAGATAATCGTTATCCATGCCAAGATTGATCCGAAGGCGAGAGGAACGAAAGCCCTTATCCTCCGCGCATACGGCTTCGATATCCCTGATGTCGGCTCCGGCATCTCGCGCCGGTTGACCCACGTGACTGGGACCAAGTTCGCTGGTCGCCTGATGAGGGATATGAATTTCGTGTGGGCCCGGCTCCGTAAAAACCTAGCTGATAGAAAAGAATTGAGGTTGGATATGAGGAAAGCGATCAGTTCTTTGGCTTGGAAGAAACGCTAACTCGAAAGAGGGCATCGAGGCATGGACTCCCCGGTCGAGTAATAGACGCTCACTGCGGTAACGCGCCCCATAGGGAGAGACGAGAATAGGGCTGGATAATTCTCATTAGGAGGGGCTAATGATTGATCTCGTTGATAGAATGATTTGCACGGGATTTGAATTCATCGATCTCGCTAATGAAATGATGGAGAGCTGTCGAAAGGAAAAGGATAAGGTTGCTTTGTACAGCCGACCTGTAATTTCTTTTTTTATTAAAAGAGCGACTGAGGGGTTCGAGTCGTTTCTCATCTTGCTTAGGCGCGACCGGCACGCCGACGCCGCTATTCTATTTAGGAGCTTCTGTGAGATGGGAATAAATACTGACTATATTTATTCCGATCCGGAATCAAAAGAGGTCCGGGCGATGAAATTGCTAGTGAATGAAATTCGAGAACAAAAAAATATTTTAGAAAAGAATAAAGGCGTCTTCGGGCATGAGGGTCTCGATGTAGAAGAACGATTAAAAAAAAAGAAGGAAGACCTTGAAGAAATGAAGCGCGAACTCTTGACGCGGTTCCGTGAAAAGGATTGGAAGTGGCCAAAACTGTGCAAACGGGTAGATGCTTCTAGAAGTGAAGTAATATCGAATATCTATAATCTAGCTTATGCTTATACATCGAACATAGAGCACCACGATATGTATTTCGGAAGAGACTATATTAGCGTTGACGAGTGCGAACCGGCACGAGAGATCCAACCAAACCCTCTTTTAAGGCCAGATATAAATCTTGTGATGTTCAGAAGTATTTTATTGGTAATCATGAAGACATTTAATGCTGAATTCCACCTAAATTGGCAGAAAGAGTTAGAGCGTCTTGAAAATATGCACGAGCAAGAATACCGCGAGATGCCGGGGCGTCAGGAAAAAGGGAGAAAAGTCGAGGGAGTGCGCTAGGATCAGGGAATAGGGGATTAAAGAATCAGGGAGCAGTTGTCGAGCCCCATAGATCGATTATCAGAGGAAAGTCCGGAGTCCCGAGTCTCCTGTGATTGACCCCGACGCTATTGCTTTGCAATAGCTAGGGGCTGTCCCGCGCTGTGCGCTCCCTGGCAGGAGATAGCCCCGGCCCGCCTGCGCCCGAGGCTCCCCTGATCGCCAGCTCGCCCTCGATCGCCCGAGAAGCCCTGCCCGCTCTGCTAGGCGAGGCGATCGTCGAGGGGTCTGATCGAGGGGCCGGACCCCCGGCGAGGATCTCCGGAAGGCCGGGTCTCTGGTCGTATAAAAAAGTATTACGTAAACTGTTGCAAACTCGCTGATTCTAAAAGAATTATAAACCTGTAAAAACGGGGAAGAAAAATCAGGCCGAATTTCGGCCCTGAATCTGGATCGCGTCCCGTTCGAGGCCCGGAAACGGGCCTTTTCGAACTGTAACCTTTCGGCAGAAGGCCTCGAAAGGCCTGATCTATCCCGCCCTGTTTTCGAGCCTGAAGCGGACTGATCGGGACCTCTACCCTGATCGCGCTCCGGGCGGAAGCTCGATCCGCGGCGGTAAAATAGCGGCCCGAGTTGTCCATTAGGGGTCCGGACGAAGGAACATCGATACCCCGGATATTTTTTTGGGGTGGGATTGCTTTACTTCGTTGCGGGAAAGTCGTATAATCGAATAGGTGAACAAAAGGGTGAACATGGTGAGACCTGAAGCGGTGCGTCGGCGGATCGCCGAATCCAATCGGCGTTACGGTCCCCGTCCTTGGGTCTCGCGATCGCTCGCCGGTCGCCCGAAGACCGCGAGACATCGTGCCCGGATCGCCCGGTCGATGAGAGCGATGTGGCGACGGAGGAATGGCCGGTGAAGAGGCAGACATTATACTGGCGAACGCGGAAGAGCTTCATCGGCCCCGGACATCCCCTCTCGATCTACCGGATCGTCATCCGCGGCTTTGATCTCCGAGGCTCGATCTGCCTACCGGGAGAGCCGTGGCGAAACTGCTGGCTGGTCGTTGGCCGCTATGCCGGATTCTGTAGTGAAGGCTTCGAGTGGATGACCCGGATCGGGAGACGCGAGGCTGAACGGTTACGGCGGAGGAGGGCGAGATGAAAGATCAGGCTGAAAACAGGCGTAAGAAACTGCGTGATTCGCGGGACGGCCCGGAGACAGGGCTTCAGGTAGAAAACAGCCCTACGCACGTTGCAGAGGCCTTGCAGGGCCTATTCCTTACCCCGGACGAGGCCGCGGACCTCCGCCGGAGGCTCGTCAACCTCGCTCTTCAACGGCGAGAGGATTCCGCATGGGCCGAGGATTTGGCTCAAGGATACGTGACCGACCTCCTCAAAAAATCTTCCGCGGTGCGAGGATCGGACCCGTGGGAGGAGCTGAGAACCGAGCTTATGGATGACTTCGTAAAATTTGCGGTCAATCCCGCGATCACGGCGATCAAGGACGATAAAGGACTGAGGTCATCGAAGCCGCTGGAAGAGGTCGGAGCTTTGGACCGGGCGGTCGACCCGGAGCGGGAGCCATATGAAAATATTCTCGCTGAGGCAGTCGATGAAGCCGCCGGAGAAGGCTTCCGGCTCTTCGGTCTCGCATGGGCCGA